>DATJWB010000061.1:0-79177 GCA_035501495.1 Bryobacteraceae bacterium
TCGCGTCCTTCATCGCCGCGGATAGAACCTTGCTCGGCGACAGGTCAAAATCATTCTCCGCTTGGAAGAAGAAAATTGGCACCTGTGCATTTCGAACCGAAGCAGTCATCAACGCTTGCAGCGCCGGCGCCTCCGCCCAGCTTTGGGCACCTCCGGCTGAATCGACGGCTGCACAATAAGCTCCGCGTTCCGCACCCAAGACGGCCTCGATGCCTCCGAACGAAGTCCCGGCCACGGCAATACGACTCGCTTGAACGAAACTTTGCTTTCGCAGCCACGCCAGCGCGGCCAACTGATCGTTCAGGTGATCCGTCTCGAGCAACCGCACCATGGTTTCGGCGGCTGCCGAGATACCCCCGTTCTTTTCGGCTGCCGCGATTTGGTCACCAATATATGGGCCGGCGGATGCGCTCAAGCCTTGTCCACGCCGGTAGGGCCCAAAGAACACCCATCCATGGCTCGCGAACACTGGACCGAGTGCGTCGAATCCGGTTTTGCTTATCATGCCAGCCGCACTGCCGTGGTTATAAACCACAGCGGGAAAGGGCCCTTTTCCTTCCGGCCTGTACACGACTCCGTGAAGGGTGATGTCCCCGCTCGGAAACACGACGTCGTCGGCCGCGAACACAAACGGCAAAGGCAGCATCCAGAAAAGGACCAAGCAGGCAAGTTTGTCCATCTCTATGTTCATTCTAGCCGGTCTCCTGATCGACACCGATCGTGCAGAGAGGCCATCTCGAGTTTAAGGAATGTGCGGGCTGGGGCAATTACGCCGACGGTCAACTTGACGGAAAGTCCACTTAACTCAGCCCAAAAACCCAATGCAGGAGTCACTGCTAAACGAGTCCAATGCGGCAGTCTGTGAGGTTCCAGCCAGGAGCTACTGCAGCGTTGCGTATTCCGCGGTGGCTTGCCTCAGGAGCGGACTGGCGTCGGCATCTTTCCCAAGCGCAAGGAAATCGCGGTAGGCGGCCTTGGCCTTGTCCTCGTCCTCGTTTCCCACCGCATGCCATGCGCGGCCTAGCTGAAGGTGCGCGAGGACCCCGATGGGATCTCTGACGACGATCCCGCGGTTGTCGAGAATCTTCTGAAACTCCGCGCGGCTTCGGAGCCTCGCTTCGCGTCCAGATAGGCCTCGCCGCGCATGTAGATGGGATAGAGAGATCCAAACTCAGCAGCAAACCGACTGAGTGGCACGCCCGGGCTCATATGGAGCGGCAGCTTCCAGCGACTTGACGGCCCTTGTACGCCCAGAGAACCGAGATCATCGATAGCCCCAAACCGGCGGTTAAGGACGGCGTCCACCGGTCGGGCCGCAACGGCATCAGATGTGCCGTACTACCTTTCCCCGAAACTTCTCTTCGCGCTCGATTCAGCGATCGATTCAGCGTCGAAGACCACGAGATGACCTGTGATAAGATGTCGAGCCATGCCCCTCGACCCCGAAGCCAAGGCACTTTTCGACCTCATGGGCCTGACCGACCGGAAGCTCGAAAACATGACACCACAGGCGGCGCGCGAGCTCGGAAAGGTAATGGTGGCGGCGCGACGGCAGATGGGAGTCGAAGCGGTACACCAGGTTCGGGACATCCGGATCCCCGGACCAGCCGGCGAGATAGCGCTACGCGTCTACACTCCGGACAGCGCGGTGCCGGCGCCTGCCCTGATCTATTTCCACGGCGGTGGGTGGGTGCTCGGCGACCTCGAAAGCCACGATCACGTGTGCCGGTCGCTGGCCAACCGGGTGCCTTGCGTGGTCCTGTCGGTCGATTACCGTCTGGGTCCTGAAGCCAAGTTCCCAGCGGCGGTGGACGACAGCTATGCGGCGGCGGAGTGGATTGCGGCGCATGCGGCCGAACTGGGAATCGATCCTTGCCGTATTGCGGTCGGCGGCGACAGCGCGGGCGGAAATCTGTCAGCTGTGGTCGCCCAACTCGCGCGGGACCGGAATGGTCCGCGCTTGATTTACCAGCTCCTGATCTATCCGGGAACGGACATGCGGATGAACTGGCCTTCGGTCGAGGAGAATGCCGGTGGACCGCTGTTGACCAAACCCGCGATGGTTTGGTTCCTGGATCACTACCTGAGAAGCGAGGAGGACAAGGACAACCCGCTGGCGTCTCCGCTGCTCGCCGCGAGTCTGAACGATCTGCCCGCGGCGTTTGTCCTGACCGCCGAGTGCGATCCGATTCGGGATGAAGGCGAAGCATATGCGCAGCGGCTGCGGGAGGCAGGCGTGGCGGTCGCAGTGAAACGGTATGCCGGCATGCCGCACGGGTTCTTCAGCTTCGCAGCGGCGTTGTCAGCAGGCAGGGAGGCGTTTGCGGACGCCGCGGGAGCGCTCAGATGCGCGTTTGCGCTCGAAGAACGCTGCGCCGGGTCGGCGGGCTGACGCAGGTTCAGTGTGGACTCCTTACCATGCCTGCGCCCCGTTAACACGCGCCTCCAGATCCACCCAGCCCTCACGTCGATCGGGATGCTCTTTTGGATTGCGGTCTGCTCCGCAGCCGATCTTCCTTCCGCACCCGGAAGAATTGTCGATATCGGCGGAACGAAACTCCACATCAACTGCACGGGCTCGGGCTCGCCAACCGTGATTCTAGAGGGGACCTCAGGGTGTTTCCCTGGATTGGGTTTTGGTCCAGCCGGAATTGGCGAAGGTGACCAAGTCTGCAGTTATGATCGCGCAGGCTTCGGATGGAGCACCCCGGGAAAGCAGCCTCGGACCGCGGATCAAATCGCCGGCGAGTGATTGAGGCGATTCAACGAATAGTGAAAGCGGCGCGCTCGCTTCGGCCGGCGCAGAGATAGCCGCACCCGGCCATGGCCCGCCGCCGCGCTATCATCTGGAGAGTCCAGTCGAATGTCGCGCCCGATCTGCCAAATCGGAGTGGTGGTGGCTTTATGCTCCGCGCTTCCGGCCGCCGCCCAAAACAATCGCCTCACCGATGCCGATCGTCGACAGGGTTGGCGGCTGCTCTTTGACGGCAAGTCTGCCGACGGCTGGCTCGAAATCACGGGAGAGGCGTTTCCAACGCACTCGTGGACCGTCGAAGACGGCTGTCTGAAGGCCCTGGTGCGAACGGACGGATTCCAGGACATCCGGACGGCCGATACGTTTCGCTCCTTCGATCTCGAATTCGACTGGAAGCTCCTGCGGGACGGAAACTCCGGCGTGAAGTATCTGATCCAGCGAACCGACGAATGGGTGAATCAGCAGGGCCGGCAGGCGCGGGCGCGCGGGCTGGAGTACCAGTTGGCGGATGATCACAACTCCGACGCTTCTTCCGATCCTACCCGTGTGACGGCCTCCCTGTATTCGGTTTTCGCGCCGGCGCGCCGGGTCGAATTCACGATTGGGGCATTCAATCATTCGCGGATTCTGGTTCATGCCGATCATGTGGAACACTGGCTGAACGGGATCCAGGTGCTGGAGTTCGGGATCGCGCAACCGGAAGTCAACAAGCATCTGCTCAGTCTTCGCCCGAACGGAGGATCGGACCTTCCGATTCGCCGCGACAGCCCCATCAGCCTGCAGAACCACTCGTCTCCGGCCTGGTTCCGGAACATCCGAATCCGGCCGCTCGATTGAAAAGGCCCCGACCCCAAAAACCCGAACCCTCGCTACAATGGGAGGCTCATGATCAGGATCACCGCAGTAGTGGGAGCCAGGCCAAACTTCGTGAAGATGGCCGCGATACTACAAGAGGTCAGGCGCCGTCCGCAGTTTCAAGCGCGGCTCATTCACACCGGCCAGCACTATTCGCCGGAGATGTCCGCCATGTTTTTCGACGAGCTGGAAATCCCTGCACCAGATGTGAACCTGGAGGTCGGCAGCGGAAGCCACACGGTGCAGACCGCGAACGTGATGCTCCGCCTGGAGGCGGAGTTTCAGGACCGGCCGGACTTCGTGGTAGTGGTGGGAGACGTCAACTCGACCATGGCCGCGGCGTTGGTGGCGGCGAAGTTGGGGATTCGGGTAGCACACATCGAAGCCGGGTTGCGCAGCTTCGACCGCTCCATGCCGGAGGAGATCAACCGTCTGGTCACCGACGCGCTCTCCGATTACCTGTTCGCCAGCGAGCCGAGCGGCGTGACGAATCTGCTGGCTGAGGGCGTAGCGAAGGAAAAGATCTTCCTTACCGGCAACGTCATGATCGACACGCTGCTGCGGTTCCGGGCCAAGGCCGCCCGGACGGACGTGCTCGATCGATTGGGCCTGCACTGCGGGTCGTACCTTGTGGCGACGTTACATCGCCCCTCGAATGTGGACGACATCGGGCACCTGGGAGACCTGGTGAGGATGCTTTGCGAGCTTTCACGGGAGCTTCCGGTGGTTTTTCCGGTCCATCCGCGTACCCGCGAACGTCTGGCGGCCGCGGGTGTGGCAACGGAGGCGCTGATGCTTACGCCTCCGCTGGGATACCTGGAGTTTCTGCACCTTACCGGCGAGGCCCGCCTGGTCTTGACGGACTCCGGAGGGATTCAGGAGGAGACCACCATCCTGAACGTTCCTTGCCTGACTTTGCGGGAGAACACCGAGCGTCCGGTGACCATCGAGCAGGGCACGAACCGGCTGGTGGGCACCAATCCTGTACACGTGTTGCAGGCCGCGCGCGAGGCGCTCGACGCACCGCGGCGTGAGCCCAAAGCGCCGGAACTGTGGGACGGACGAGCGAGCGCCCGCATTCTCGACATTCTCGAAGAGCAGGCGGGACGGTAGCCTCGCCTCGCCAGGCGCCACACTACGGCGCTGTCACCGTGACCTTTTTCGTGGTCCTGCCGAATTGGTTGGCAGCCTCCAGCGTGAACGTGGTGGTGCCGGAAGGAACGATCACCATGACACTCGTACCGCGCACCGGCCCCACCAGCGGAGTGATGATGTTGTACTCCCCGTTGGCCACCGACCAGCTCAGCGTGACGGGCTGTCCCGCCGCGGGAGCAGCCGGATTGGCGCCGAAGCTTCCGATCGAAGGCGCGGCGCCCACAGGCACATTGCCGGGCGTGTACACCGGGTTCATGGCGATCACGTCGAAATCCGACGCCGTGATCGACCCCAGATTGTGGAGGTCGCTGTTGTTCCAGCGCGGGTCCGGCGCGCCGCTGATGTACACCGCGCTCCCGTTATCGGCAAGGATCATGCCGTACTTCTTGAGGGCAGTCAGAATCACCTGGTTCTGCGCCGAGAATTTGGAAATGTCGAAGTTAGCCTTGAGGCGCATCCGCATGCCCATGGGTGGGACGTTGGACGCGGTCAGGGACGATGCCCAATGCGATGCCGGCGGGGTGAACGCCTGGCGGGTCTGCGGCACCGTGAAGCGCAGCGCATGATGGATGGCGCCGGCGGCGACTTCATCGTAGCGCGCCAGGCCCGCGAAAATCGAGAGGCCTGCGGCATCGGCCGAAGTCCAGGTATACGGCCGCTGCTCATTGATCGTCATATCGAATACCGATGCGGCAGCGGCGTTCCAGACGCCATTCTTCAAGGTTGCCGACCCCAACTCATACAGCCAGCAGCCGTCCTTTTCGAGTACCAGGACATGGCGGTCGCCGGTCCCCGGCTTGGGATAGCCCTCGATCAGAGCGTTCGAAGGTATGGGCATCGGCCCAGGGTCATCCTCACTGGCATACGCTCCGAGCTTGATCGGAACTTTCGCCTGCGTGCCGGCGACCACCTGGTAAGGAATTCCGATACTCTGGCCGCTATAGAGGCCCGATCCGAAGTCGGCGTGGAGGGTCTTTGACGCGCCGATGAAGTTAATCAGGTTCGCCGAATTGGGATCGACCGGCGCCGTGGAAATGTCGGTATTCCATAAATTCGTGGACGGGAACGGGACAAAGCCGTTCAGACTGGTGAGTTGTCCCGGAGTCATGCCGGCGCACGTCCCGTTTTGCGCCGGGAGGGTACCTGCACCCAGCGCCATCGCAGCCACTATCAATAAAGTTCTCCGCATACATCCTCCGTCATCGGCAAAAAGTGAACGCTGCTGTTACCTAACTTACGTAGGCCCGCTGATGCGATCTACGTTTACTTTGGTTCGCGGCGGTTACCTGTCGGAGCACTGAACGGGGGTAGGTGCGAGATTGCGATCGCTGGAGCGGAACGTGAGAAGCTGCGGGAATGAGCGCCACCGGCCATCCCGCCGAACGAGGGTAACTATCCGAGTATAGCGTGCCTGGCCGCTCAGACGACTCTGGTGATGCCCTGCCGCAAGCCGCCATCGAGATTCAGAATGGCGGCGTTGACCTTGCGGCTGATCGTCTCCAGATTGCACAGCGTCTCGATGCGCGGCTTACGGTTGGCTAACTCGGCGGAGCTCAGGACGTAATCGAGCAGTCCGCACTGCTCCGCGATGCTGACCAGCATGATGTCCCGGGTGTCCGGAATTTCGTCGGTGAGGATCGCCTGCGCGAGCCGCAGTTTGACGTGCTGCTGATGACGGTTGTTGATCATGGGAAAGCGCTCCACATCGATCACCCAGAGCCGCTTCGAGACTTCGTGGCGGAGGATGCCGCGCTCGATCAGAGAGGCGAGGGCCTCGCCCTCGAGGTCCTGCCGTCGCAGGAACAACTCCTCGATCCAGGCGCGCACCGTAGTCAACTCGGGCCGGGCTGCCATTTCCGCGAGAACCCGGTCGAGCATCGTACTCCCGGTCGGCGTGGTGTCCACAACGCGGATCGAGTCGGTATCGGTATCGATCTTGCGGGCCAGGGCGAGATCGAAGAAGACGGCTCCGACCAAAGCGTAGGCAGTTCCGAATTCACGTGTGGAGCGCAGTTGTCCGGTCTTTTCGTCCACCGCGAGCAACACGACTTCTTCCAGCATGGTCAGCATGGCAACTCTCCCTGAATGCGCAGAATCTGGTGCAGACCGCTCATGTCGAAAACCTTCTTGACGGGCGGGCTGAGGGAACAAACCGCGAACTCGGCGTTCTTCGCCTGCGCGGCGCGCGCCGCCTGCAGGACCGCGCGCAAGCCAGCGCTCGAAATGTAGTCGAGCAGGGCAAGGTCGGCAGCCACTTTGGGATGCGATTCGAGTGCGGCCCGCAGCGCATTTTCCAGTTCGTCCGCGGCTTCGGCATCGGCGCGGCCGCGGACGCCCACTACGCACCAGCCGGATTTTGTTTCCTGAGTCAATTGGATCATACGGATCTCCTGCTTTCAGTTGGCCGCCGCATGGTAATTCGATTCCAATTGCCGTCGCGGCGGTATTCCAGGTCGCAGACCAGTTGGCGCACCAGATGGAGTCCGAGTCCGCCCAGGCGGCGCTGCTCCAGCGGAGTTGCGAGTTGGGGTGGAGGCGCGCGCAAAGGGTCGTAAGGCACACCGCGGTCGGAATACTCGAGGTGGACGCCGTCGTCCTGAAGTTGCAACCGGATGCGGACGGCATTTTGCATGCCGGCACAGCCTCCGTGCCTGATCGAATTGGTGAACAACTCTTCCAGGACGAGGTTCAACTCCGCAACAGCATCGTCGCCGAGCGAATTCTCACGGCAGAATTGGGTGGTTTCGGCAACGAGGGCCTTGAGAGCATCCAGACGGCCGTTGAGAACAACATCCGCATCGGTCAGAATTGCCTGATTGTGCCACACCGGAGGCGCGCTTTCAAGCGGACAGCGGATAGGGTGGGTTTCGCCCCCTCGCCGCCTGCGAACAGATCAACGCTTGCGACCTGACGGCGCCGAACTCATCCGACGAACTGCCGCTCCTCCAAGAGGCGGACCGTGTCCTGCAGCCTCGAAACCCCTTCGCCTGCAGTGGCACTGTATACGCCCGACAAGCGTCCCCATGAGTCGGGACGCGGCTGGCACGAGTGCCCGCGCCACATCGTCCTGCGAACGGGTTTTCATGAGATTCCGTGGGCCGGCCGGGCCCGTGGGTACAGGCATGACGGCGAGCCGGCGCAACCGGCGGCATGCCCCGGGCCGCCCATGTCGCACTGGCTCGAAAGCCGAGGTCAGAAACACCAGCCGGACCATGCCGGGTGGCCGCAGCCATAAACAGAAGCAAACCCGTACCACAATATCGAATTACCTATTGCGACTGAAGTTCTGCCGCGCATATCCTCGTGGGAGGGACTTCAAACTGGTATGAAAAACGGCTCGCCGACCCAGAACGCAGTCAGCATAGCGCCCCGAATCGCGCTTTTCCTGGCCGGAGTTGCGGCCGGCGCCTGGTGCCTTGCCCGTAAGAAGGGCGCCCGGCCGGATCCCAAAGCGATCGAAGAACTGCGGAAGGCTGCCGCCGAACTGGAAGCCCGCCTCCTGGCGCAGGAAACCGCCGCCGCGGAGCGCTTCCTGCAATTGGAATCCCGCCTCGATGAACACGCCGCCAGGTTGGCGGAAGTCCCGTCCACCACGCAGATCGTAGCGGCCATGGAGCTTCTGCTGGTAAAGACCATGGGCGCCCTGAACGACCGCCTCAGTTCGCAAGGGCGGTCGATCGAGATTCTGAAAACCACCGTCTCCCAGACCGACCGGGTTCTGGAGCGGATCCTCGAATCGCTGGATTCGATGCACCCCCAACCCGAGCCGCCCCTGACCATCGAAGAGGAGTTGCTGCAACTCACGCTGTAAATATCCCGCCCACACCGGCTTATTCCAGCCACAGCGAACAGACGCACCTTTGACAAGTCGGATTCTCCGCCACGTTCAGCTGCTTTCGAAACGCCGCTGCCCGCTCCCCGTTCAGCACCTCTTCGAGGGTGGTGTTGGCTGTGTTGCCGATCGGTGAGTGAAAGAAGCACGGACGAACGTCGCCGTTCGCCTCCAGCACCGCCGACACCCAGGGCGCGTTGCAGCGCGGGGCCACGTACGCTTCGAGTCCGAAGTGCGCACGGAAGTGCGCAATGATGCGCCGCAGCTTGTCCGGGCGTTCGAGAATGAATCCGTCCTGCGGATACGCCGCGATCAGCGACTCCATCTCGCGCTCCAACTCCCGCAGGTCGGGAGCTACAGCGGATTGCCGCTCCTCCAGCCAAACCAGCGGCCGGTTAAAAGCGGTGGAAGTCAGGTCGGCAGCCAGAAAGGAAATGGAGCGCAGACGCAATTCCCTGGCAGCGGCGACTGTTTCGCGAAGGTGGGCGGCGTTTCGCGACTGCACCGTGCAGCGCGCGGCGATGGGGTAGGCGTCCGAGAGCCGATGAATCGCCCGAACGCCTGCGGCGAGGCGTTCAAAGGCTCCCGGCACGCGGCGGATCTCGTCGTGAAGGGCCGCCGGTCCGTCCAGCGAGACCATCACCTCGTCGGTGCTCTCCACGATGCGCGAGGCATGCCGCTCCAGCAGAAGGCCGGTACTGAGGATCGTGGTCCGAATGCCACGCGCGCGCAACAGGGCGGTTAGGCGAAACAGGTCGGAATGCATGAGCGGCTCGCCTCCCGTGAACACCACCCACTCCACGCCGAGCTTCTCGATGTCCGCGAGGTGGCGTTCCAACTCCGCGGCGGTAATTTCACGCGCGTCGGTGCGCTTCCAGATGTCGCACATCACGCAGCGGCAATTGCACCGGCTGTGCGGCTCAAGCACCAGGATGGCCAGACGTTCGATTCGCGCCTTCATCCCAGGATCCGTTTGCCTGCCAGCCGCAAGATGCTTCCCAGGCGTTTCGCCGCCGAACGCGTCAGCCCGCGCACGTCGGCATCCACCAGCACTGTCTCGCGGCCCTCGAGAGTAAGGGGCTGGAATCCGCGGACGAGATCCACGGGAAGCTGCCGCGCGAGAGATGGCGCGATCAGGCGAATGCGTCCGCGAGACACCACCAGAGCGACGCTCCCTTTTACCAGTGCCTTGATGGGCGTCCGCTCCTCCGACCGCACCGCCACCCAATCGCTCGCCAAGTGCCGCGGCCCGAGGCGCAGAATCTTGGCGGGAGCGGTCGTTACCATCTCGAAGAGCCGCTCGGTTGGCAGGTACCGTCGCGCCACCATCAGTTCGTCCAGCAGATCAACAGGCGCGCTGACGGCCGAGTCGGTGCCCAAGGCGATCGGAATACCGGAGCGAAGGATGTCGCGCGCCACTGTGCGGCCGAGCATCAGCAGATTCGAGGTGGGGCACCAGACCAGCGCCGCACCGCACCGGCGCATCAGTTCCAGTTGATGGTCGAGCCCCACCCCGTGGATGATGACGGTCCGCCGGCCGAGGGCGCCGATCGAGTCCAGAGTGCGGATCTCCTCGCGAGCGTGCGCATCTGTGCCCTCGCCGCAGTGCACCAGGAACGGATAATCAGGCGGCGTCCCGCGGTAGCGCGCCGCCACGTCCGGCTCGAACTCCAGAGAGTGCGCCCAGGCGAAACGCCGCACCACACGGACCGGATAGCTCGAATCGAAGACCGCCGGCTCGTACGGATTGTGGTGGCACACCGTGGTGACGCCGCTCAGCAGGTTCTTGAGGCCGCCCCACCACAGGCGGACGGGCTTGGGTACGCGCAACTGCTCGCGAACGGGGCTGCGGCTGGGGTGGTAGATGTCTCGCGCCCATTCGCCGGCGTTGCCATAGCGGCGCGAGCCCAACCGCGGAAAGAGGTTGAACTCCAGGTGGTCGTGGGCGTTGATCAGGCCGGGAAGAAGCATGTGGCCCGCCAGGTCGAGCACCTTGCGCGGGCCGAGGATGCGAACCTCGCGAGCCGCAACGCCGTTGGGACTCGTGATTGTGGTAGCACCGGCCAGGGTCACAGGCGCGACCATCGCGTCAGCAGAACCGCTGGCGTGCGCGAGGATGCCTCGAACAGTTCGAAACGCCCCGCCCGTTCGAAGATCTCACGCTCGGGTTCGCCGATCGTCGCCTCGGCCCACTGGCGAAGTGCCAGCCCCACTGCGCCGGAACGCAATTGCTCGAGAGTGTAGGGATGATTCTCGATTTCGTAGGTTTGGCCGGCAGCGCGAAATGTGCGCCGCCAACCTTGCGCTGCCGCGCCGGGATGAAAGTCGGTGAGGATCAACGTGCCGCCCGGTTCCAGGATGCGGGAAAGCTCGTGCAAGGCGGCCAGCGGAATGCGGACGTGTCCGAGGGTCAAGGTGCAGAGCACCAGGTCGGCGGAAGCGGTGCGGAGGGGAAGCGCGGTGGCATCGGCGGCCAGCAGCCGGCCACGCAATCCCGGCTTCTCCGCGGCTGCCGCCAGCATGGCCGGCGAGATATCGATGCCAATGGCGGCCAGCCGTGACGTCCATCGTCCCGTGCCGCACCCCACATCAACCGCGCGGCGGGGATGGAGGTGTTCGATCCACGGCAGCAGCGCGCGATGTTCCAGCGCCACGATGGGAGAAGGAGTGGAGTCCCAGGTTGGGGCCCAAAGCGCATAGGCATCTGCGGCGGAGATGTGGCGCAGGCACTCCTGCCCGCCGCGTCCCGACTCATCGGGACGCTTTTCGGCCTGCCCGCGAGGCTCCGCGCCACGGCCACCCATCAGAGGCTCTCCAGCCGCGGCTGGCGCAAGCGCACCAGCTTCTGGGCAAATCGCAGCTCCGCCGGAAAACTGTAGGCGCCCAGCGCGTAGCGCCAGCCGCTCAGCAACTTCAGCAGCGCCCGGCCCCACCCCGGCAGCCGCAAGTCCTGCATCGTCGGCCAGCGCGAATTCATCACCGTTTCAAAATCGCGGATCCGCCGTTTCACGTGCGCCGGCAGCCAGGGCAGTTCCGGATCGGTCCGAATCAGGTAGGGGTACCAGCGGTCCGTAATCCACTCGTCCGGCGTCGATGGAAATTGCACCTCCACATCACCATATGCGCCCGACTTTTGCGGCGTCGGCACATACGTCTGGACTACGATCTCCACGTCCGGATTCACTTTCTTCACACGGCGCGCGAAGGCGATATTCTCCGCCACGTCGCGCTCCGCGTCCGCGGGATTGCCGAAGATCATCGAATACTCGGGGACGATGCCGAACTCGCGGATGCGCCGCGCCAACTCCACCGTCTGTCCGACGGTGAGTTGTTTTTTCATCTCGCGCAGTGCGGCGTCGGAGCCCGACTCCACTCCGAAGAAAATCATCACGCAGCCCGCGGCACGCAGCATGCGCAGCGTGTCGTCCGAATAGCCCAGGACGATGTCCACCCGCGCTTCGCACCACCAGCGCAGATTCAGGGGAGCGATTCGGCCGGCCAGTTCGCGCGCGTGGTCTTCGCGCAGGAAGAAGTTGTTGTCGTAGAACTGCACGGCGTTCACGCCGTACGTTGTCTGGAGGTGGTCGAGGATGGCCACCGTGCGCGCGGGCGATTCCATCTTCTCGCGATCGTACACCGGCACGACTCCGCAGAAGTTGCAGCGAAAGGGGCAGCCGATACTCGCCTGGTGAACGGCCGTGCGCGACCCTAAAAAGGTGTTGGCGATGTACTTCGAGGCATCCAGCCGGTGGTAGGGCGGCCACGGGAATTCGTCCGGGGCTTTCAGCGGTCGCTCGGCCGTGTGCACGTGCAGCCCGAACTGATCCTTGTACGCCAGGCCGCGAATGCGCGAAAAATCGCGGCCGCCGCGGAGCGCCTCGAGCAGTTCGAGGAGCGTGTCTTCGCCCTGGCCCTTCGCCACGAAGTCCACGTAGTGCGCGTTGAGCGTGGCCTGCGTATAGAGCGACGCGAAGTACCCTCCCCACACGATGGGCACTCGCGGATACTTCTCGCGGAACCGGCGGCACACCGGGATCGCGCTCCGCAACTGCGGCCCGGGCATGACCGAGACGCCCAGCAGTTCCACCGGCCTGCCACGCGCGGCGGCAGCGTCCATCAGCGCGTCGATGGTCGCCCACGGATCGGGGTCTGCATTGCCATCCACGATCTCGTACTCTTCACGCCCTTCGAGCACCGCGCCGAGATAGAGGACGGACAGCGGAAGGCGCCGGTTCTTCGGCTTGGTGCTGCGCGGATGGAAGAGGATGATCATGACGCAAACCTGCCGGAGAGAATCCAGAAGCGCGAGGGCGGGCGCTTGCGATTCCAGCGCGCCTTCCACGGCCGCATCGCCCATTGCCAGCCGTACCAGGGACGATAGATCCGCCACCGGATGCCGAGGTCGCGTGCCAATTCGTCGAGCAGGGGCTCGTCGAAGAATTCCAGGCTGTTGAGCGAATCGGAGGCGAAGCCGTAGACCGACTGGAACATCTGGTGACGCTCGCGGCGCATCATTTCCCCGTGCTCGTGCCGGCGGTAGATCGGAGAATCGACGATCAGGAAACACCCCTCGGAGCGAAGGCACCGGCGGGCCTCCGACAACGTTCGCCGGTAGTCGGTGGAGTAGTGGATCGACGCGTTGTAGATGGCGAGATCGACGCTATGGTCCGCCAGCGGCAGGTCATCGAATTCGCCGTTGATGCGCGGGAAGGGCGTCTTCTCCTGGTAATGGCGGCCCGCGATGAGACCGTCGAGACCGTCGTCCAGGATGTCGATCGCCAGCGGATGGTGTCCGCGCAGCGCCAGGCGGTAGGACATCCAGCAATTCCCGGCGCCCAGGTCGGCGATGCGCAGCGGACGGGCGAACTGTTTTTCGATGGCCGGCAGGACGTGGGCTTCCAGGTAGCGGTAGCTCCTGGCGCGAATGGTCCATTGGCCCTCCAGACGGCCCGAGAGGTCCTGATAGGGCAGTGCGAGGTAATAAGCGGATTCGCGCGACCCGCGGCCTTCCGCGTGCCGGATCTTGACGTAATCGTCGAGGAAGCGCTGGCGCGTGCTGGCGAGCATCGTTACTTCCTCACCAGGATGAACAGGCGATGGTCGGCCGCCGCGCGCAGGAGGGGAATGGCGGCGAGAGCGCGGTCTAAAAGGCTCGCCATGAGCACCAGGCTCGCCGGCAGGTGCACGTAGGACGGCGGGACGAGGAGCCCGATACCCATCCATCGCTCGCATTCGAACCCGGTAAACGCCTGGCAGACTTCGCGCACCGATGGGTAGCGGACCGTCACCCCGAACGAAGACGGAGCGCTGCCCCGAAAGCGGCGGAATGCCTTCGCGAATTGTCCGTGTGCCAGGTAGTAGAGCAGTTCCCAGGCAGAGAATCGTCCGATCCAGCAGATGGCGGCCCGCCCGCCCGGGCGCACGGCCGTGGCCAGCCCGCGCGCCACCGCGGTCAGGTCGGCCACGCAGTTCAGCGCGCCGAAATTGGAGATTGCACCATCGAAGGTTCCGTGGACGGATCCGATCTCTTCGGCAGGCAGGACCTCGGTGGTGAAAACGCCACGCCGTCGCGCGACCTCGATCATCGCCGGCGAGGCATCCGTTGCATGCACCGCCACCCCGCGTGCCGCGAAGTGCGCGGCATCCGCGCCGGTGCCGCACCCGACGTCGAGGATGCGGTCGCCGGGCTGGAACAAGGGGTCGATGTGCCGCCACACCAGTTCGCGTTGCGCCCGCCCGATTGGTGTGTCAGTCCACTGCCGGTCGTATTCGGAGGCGATGCCATCAAAACTGGCGCTGTGGCGCAGGCACTCCTGCCTGCCGCGTCGAGACTCATCTCGACGCTTTTGCTCTTCCCAGTCGGAGTCCGTCTGTTTGCGCAAAGTGCCGAAACGAGTCTCGGCACGGCAGACACGAGTGTCCGCGCCACGACCCTCGATCATGCCTCCACCTCGCTCGCCGCCGCCGCCAGACTCTCGCGCACCATCTCCGCCTCATCCGCCGTCCGGCTCCTCAGAAGCTGATCGGCCAGTTGATAAAACCGCCGCGAATGCCGCCCCCGAATCTTCACGTCCCGATCGGTACAGTTTGCCCACGTCCCCAACTGCACCAGCTTCGGACGCACCTCGTCGTAGTAAGGCGTGCCCTTGATCGGGTACGAGACCGTCGTAAAGAAAACGTCCGGCCGGCATGCCTTCACATGCTCGTAGGTCGCTTCGATGTCGGCGATCTCCTCGCCTTCGTAACCCCACATCAGGAACATGCCCGTCTGAATGCCATTCTCCTTCAATTGCCTCACCGCGTCGCGGACCTGTGCAACACTCACGCCGCGCTCCATCGCATCCAGGATCCGCTGCGAGCCGCTCTCCGACCCGATCCAGACCCGGTAACAGCCGAGTTCCGCCAGTTGCCCGGCCACCCGCGCATTCATGCGGTCGGCCCGCGTGATGCACTCGAAGGGAATTCGCAACCCGCGGCGCCGCATCTCGGCGGCATACTGATCGAGCCAGCCGTGGTGGATCGTGAAGACGTCGTCGGCCAGCCAAAGCTGATCCGGGAGATAGCGATCGAGCACCCACTCCACCTCGTCCACGAAGCCGATCGCCGACCGGCGGCGGTGCGTCTTGCCGAAAGTCGAATGGCTGCACCAGCGGCAATGGTACGGGCAGCCGCGCGCGCTGATGAGCGACACCGAACCCGCTCCATGGCGCTCCCGCCACGCCAGCAGGTACTGCTCGATATCCACCCGTTCGCGGTCGGGCCAAGGCTGGGCGTCGAGATCGTCCAACAATCGCGCCGGCCCGGTGCTGACCGCCCGGCCATCCTCGGATCGCCAGCAGACGCCCGCCACCCGCGCAGGCGGCACACCACGCAGCAGGGCTTCGAGCGCCATCTCGCCTTCGCCGGAGACCACCACTTGTGCGCCTGCGGCCAGATATTCGTCCGGATAGTTGGCAGGCTCCGGACCGCCCACGATCACCGTCCAGCCGGACGCCCGCGCGCGCTCGAGGATCGCAATCGCGTTGGCGCGGGTCATCAGGTTCACGTAGATCCCCAGCGTGGCGGGCCGACCGCTCTCCAGGATGCCAAACAGATCTTCGCGCGAGCCGAAGGTCGAATCGTAGATCTCCACGCCGAACCCTTTGGCCCGCAGATACGACGAAAGATACATGAGCCCCAGCGGCGCGTAAGGCTTCATGATCTGAAGCTCTTTGGGATCCTCGTGCAGGAAGTAGCCGTGGGTCAGCAGGAGATCCATAACGGGACCTTGCGCTCGCAGGTCGCTCTCAGCTCCATCACGTGCTGCCAGGCCGCCTCGGCCGCCCCGCGTCCGGACCGCACCTCCACGTGCAGTGCGTCGGCGAGCGCCCGGTAGAAATCGGTGGTGAAGGCGCCCTGGAACATCATATCCAGATCGTCGCTGTCCGCCCAGTTCTCCTTCGGCCCGAGCTGGCTGGAGACGGTGCGATAGAACGCCGTACCGGGCAGCGGATAGGACACCGATACGCCGATATCGTCCGGCCGCGTGTCGCGAACCACCGCGATGGTCTTCTCGATCTCCGTCCAGGTCTCGCCCGGGTACCCGAATTGCAAAAAATAGCACGCCCGGATTTCGTGCCGCCGCAGATTCTCGCGCGCCTCAAAGATCTGCCAGAGGCGCGTCCCCTTGTCCATGGCGTCCAGCACTTCCTGCGAGCCCGACTCGACCCCCATCCAGACCTCGACGCAGCCCGAGCGCCCAAGCGCCTCCACCACAGGCCGCGTCATCAGGTCGCAGCGCGATTGCATCCTGAAGGGAATCCGCGCGCCGTTCGCCTCTACCGCCTCCGCGAACTCGCAGGTCCACTGCTGCGAGAGAGCGAAGATATCGTCGGCAAACCAGAGATGGTCGGGGCGAAAGCGGTTCTTGATTTCCAGCATCTCGGCGGCGATCAGCCGCGCCGCGCGGCAGTGGTAGTTGTCACCCCAGATCGGCTTGGAGCACCAGTTGCACCGATACGGACAGCCGCGGCTGGAGACCATGTTCAGCGAGAAGTATCCGTGCGCCGCGGTCCAGGCCTTTCGGTATGGCTCGGGATCGATCAGGTCCCACGCCGGCGCCGGCAGCGCATCGAGATCGGTGATCGGAGGGCGCCGCGGCGGGAAGCGCACCTGGCCGGACTCCAGGAAGGCCACGCCCCTGATAAAGCCGTCCCCCGCCCCTGGCTCGTCCAACGCTCGCCGCGTGACCTCCACGATCAGCTCTTCCACCTCGCCCGCCAGGACGTATTCGAACCCGGCTTGCAGGTAGCCCGCGGCGTGATCGCTCGCATCGGAGCCGTTCACAATGGCAGGAATCCCCGCGCGGTTCGCCTGTCCCGCCATCCACCACGCCAGCTCGCGATTCCGCAGCAGGCACATTTTGGTCAGGTAGTTGAAGTTGTCCTCGATGACGGCCACCAGCCGCGGGCGATGGCACGCCAAGGCGCGCTCGAACCCAGGTTCGGGCGCTTCCAGAGTGGGATCGAACAGCGCTACGGAATACCCCGACCGCCGCAGACAGGCCGCTGCCATCAGGGTCTGCAGCGGAGGATATGGCTGCATCTTCCGCACCTGTTTCCGGTCGTTGTAGAGGTGGTTAGAATGCGTCAGCAGAACATCAACCATGATCGGCCTCCTCTACAACCGTGGCGCAGGCACTCCAGCCTGCCGCGCCGGGACTCATCTCGGCGCTTGTCGGCCGCCAGCGGCAATGTGCACGCCCGACAAGCACCCCGATGAGCCAGGACGCGGCCGGCACGAGTGCCCGCGCCACGCCAGTCTGGCACCCGCAACGTCTTCTCATCAGCACGTTACCGGCTCCGCGGAAAGCTGGTGGGCATCCACCTTCGGCTTGGGCGGAGCGATCATCTTTTGCGCGGCATTGCGCAGCCACAAATCCACCGGAAACGCGTACACGTGATGATCCAGCCGCCATCGCGCCGGGATGCTGATCAGGCTGTAGATCAACTGATTCAGCGCCCGAACGCGATACTTGCCGATCGGCACCCGGTGAAACGCCACCCGCATATATTCCCGCATATTCTGCACGCGCACGTGCTGCTTCCCCTTGAGCCATGGCAGCACCGTGTAGCGCGGGAAGAAATCCGCCCAGCCCTCCAGCGTTTTCGGGACTTCGATGCCCAACTCGAAAGCCCGTTTCATGATCGGCGAGCCGGGATACGGAGTGAAAATGTTCGTCCAGAACTCCGCGCCCGGATAGCGCCGGCAAATGTTCATCATCAGCGCCACGGATTCCCGCCGCTCCTTCTCGCCCTCGCCCGGGTATCCGAAGATCAGGTTGAAGCTGGGCCGGACACCCGCGGCGGTGAGCTTCTCGGCCGCGCCGTAAATGCAGTCCAGGTCCTGGAAATCCTTGTTCATCAGGCTCATCATTTTGAGCGAGCCGGTGTCGGCGCCCTGCGAGACCTGCGACAGCCCCGACCGCTTCAAGAGCTTCCACTCTTCCACGCTGAGCCGGTTCACCAGGTTGGTGGACGCCTGGATGCTCCAGTCGAATTTCACGCCGCGCCGCACCAAACCCTCCGCGATCCCCAGCGCGCGCTCGCGGTCGATCAGAAAATTGTCATCCACGATCCACAGCAGCTCGAGGCGATAGCGGCTCACCAGGTCGGTGGTCTCCGCCACCACCTGCTCGGGATCGAGCGCATTCCATTTGCGGCCATAGACACCGTCGTTGGTGCAGTAGCCGCAGTTGTATGGGCACGCCAGGCTCGACGTGTACATCGCCCAGCGGCGGCCGCACACCCGCTCGTATGCGTCGAAATCCGCCAGATGATACGCCTTCGGCGGCATCTCCTTCAAGGGCCGCAACGGCCGCGTGGGATTGAACCGGATCCGGCCGTCTTCCTTGTATCCGACTCCGGGAATGCCGCGCAGCGATTCGCCGGCCTCGATGTGCTGCACCACTTCGAGCAAGGCGTCTTCGCCCTGCCCGACCACCACCACATCGACGCAGTCGGTCGCCAACGTCTGATCCGGGAGTAGAGAAGTATGCCATCCGCCCAGAATCACCGGCAAGCGAGGATAGAGCCGCTTCACCTCGCGAGCCACCTGCACGGTTTCGCGAATCATCGGCCCGGTCACCAGCGAGACTGCCAGGCAGAGCGCGTCCTTCAATTCCTCAATCACCCGGCGCTGGAAATTGGGGGTGATGGTGGAATCGATCAGCTTGATCTCATATCCGGCCCGCTCGAGTGGCGTGGACACCGCGAGAATGCCCAGCGGCGCCGTCGCCTCCTGACTCGAAAATGCGGGGAAAAAGAAGACGATTTTCTTCCTGGGCATTTTGGTCATGCTAACACCAGGATCCGATACCCCGCGGGCGCCGTGTGTTGGCAGAATGTAAAAAGTACGTGAAGACGGCCTGCGGCACGTGAGGGGTGGCACGCCTGGTGAACGTGCCGCCGGTTTCGTGATTCCTTTCACGAAGCTTCCAGCCGCGCACCTGCCGGAGCCGCGTACTCTGGAATGAGACACGTCTCATGAAGGCGCTCGAGAACCTGCCCGCCGTTGTTCTGGGAACCCTGCTGCTGGCTTGCCTGTTTGCCTATTTCTTCACACGCAACTCCGAGGCGCCCGCGTCCGTGCCGGGCGCACGGCAGCCTCTGGTGGACACAAACCTTCTGGAGACTGCCGTCCGGCTTTCCGCTTTGGCCGCCACGCCCGGCGAGCAGGCACAGTCCCGCGAGGCCTGGAGGCTGGCGGACCACGAACTCGACGTGAGGTTTGCCGCAGCCATACGCCAGGCCGAAGCGCAAGCGGCCCTGCCCGCCACCGGTCCGCTCCTGCAGCTCAGCGCCCGGATCGCACAGCGGCAGGCGCGCGTCGAGGCGGACAAGAAGCGCGTCGGTGAACTCGCAAATGACACCGCGGGGGCGCTGGACCAGGCGCAAGCCCAGCTCGATCTCGACCAGGACGAATTGGACGATGCGCAGCAGGATCTGGCGCGGCAGGGAGGCGACAAACGCGCCGCACTGCAGCGTTTGCTGCAGGAGCACGAAGCTTCCGACAAAGTTGCCGATCAGGCGCTCAAGTTTGGCACGCCAGAGCCCACGCGAACCATGAGCGAACAGATCCGCGCGGCGCTCTCGCTTCGTGAATACCAACGCCAGCTCGAAGCCGCCGGGCAGTCGGCTGCCGCGCAAAGCCTGGCTCTGCTCGATCAACATAACGCGCTCCAGCGCCAGACACCCGAAGAGCAGGCGGCTTCCACCTCCACGGCGCGGTTGCGGCAGATGGCCGCGCAACAGAAGACGCTTACCGGCCTCGACCAACGCGCGGAAGATACCATCCAACTGGCGGCCGTATATCAGCGCTGGAGCGAGCTGGTCAGGGCCCGGCAGCACGGCGCCCTGCATGGGATTCTGGGCTCTCTGGCGGCAATCGTGGGCATCTTGCTGGCGGCGGTCCTGCTGAACAGTGCGGTACGCCGGGCGTTCGTCGTGGCGGACCGGCGCAGGGCCCATCAAATTCGAGTGATCTCCCGCATCACGCTGCAGGTGGCCGCGGTGTTGGCCATTCTGCTGATCGTCTTCGGACCGCCTACGCAGATCTCCACCCTGATCGGCCTCATCACGGCGGGTCTCACAGTGGTCATGAAAGATTTCATCGTGGCGTTCTTCGGCTGGTTCACTCTGATGGGAAAGAACGGCCTCAGCGTGGGAGATTGGGTGGAGATCGAAGGTGTGTCCGGCACGGTCATCGAGATCGGGCTGCTCAAAACGGTGCTACTGGAGCTGGGGAACTGGACGGAGACCGGCCACCCGACCGGGCGCCGGGTGGCCTTCTCGAACAGTTTCGCCATGGAAGGCCACTACTTTAACTTCTCGACCTCCGGGCAGTGGTTGTGGGACGAGCTGGTCGTGACACTGCCGGTTTCCGGCGACCCCTACGGGACGACAGACCAGATCCGCCGGATGGTCGAGCGCGAAACCCAGGCGGATGCCGCCGAGGCGGCCAAGGACTGGCATCGCGCCACCTATCAGCACGCGGCGGGCGATTTCTCAGCGGGCCCGGCCGTCAATCTCCGTCCCGGGATCAACGGGCTCGAGGTGGTGGTTCGATACATTACCCGGGCGCCTCAGCGTAATGCCGTAAAGTCCAAGCTCTTTCAGGAGATCGTGGACCTGTTGCACAAACCCGCGTGAACCGGGCGCCAGTGGGACTAATAGAACCACGATATCGGAAGCAATTATGGCCGGGCGCTTAGAAGCGTGTTAGCCTCCTGGCGTATCTTTGCAGTTTGCCGGGGTTGAGGTAAGGAGCCTCGGCTGGCACGGTTGTCGATTTGCAGGCACGCTGCCGGCCACTCCTGCCGCCCGAATCCGCCGTCAGCCGGATCCTGCGCGACCCAAACCGCCGAAATACCGGAAGGCTTCTGGAGCTTCCGCCGCGACTTTCCGCCATGAAAAATATCGTTTTGTTGCTCGCTTGCGCAGCGGGATGTCCGTGCGTCGCGAGCGCCCTTACCATCATCGTCTTTCCGTCCGTGGCGCCGAATGCGTATGGGTCGCCAAGTTACGCTGACTACGTCAGCAACGCCACCACCGCCCTCGAAAATGGACTGGCGTCCTACGGAACCCCCGGGACGCCGAGTTATTACCAACAAACGCCGGTCCTCGAAACCAGCGACATGATCGTAACGGGTTTTCCCAGTTGGGAAGGCCAGGCAGATCCCGGCACCGTTTTTGGCCCGGCTTACGCCAACGAACTCGGGAACCGTCCGCTGTTCGGCGTTGTGATTACCGGGGACGGGCAAAAAATCAGCATCGATCAGCTCTCGTTCACGGCATTCAGCAACGACCCGGGGAATCTTCTCGGCTTCAGCTTTGCGCAAGGCAGCTACACTTACTCCAGTAATTATGTGGGCATTATCAACGGGCCCGGCGGGCCGACGTATGTCACCAGCGGACCCAGCAGCCAGTTGGTCGATGAGATCGTGGGCCGAGGATCCGGCAATGCGGACGCTGCCTATTGCACCGGATGCACGATTGCCGGGCAGCAGGCCGCCATTAACGCGCTGCTTCCCGATTTTGTGGGAATGACCCGGTTTACCGGCACCTACACGTATGGAGACGGACTGGCAGCGGGAAGCGGAACCTTCGACATCGCCCCGGAGCCCCGCACCGGATTTCTCGTGCTTCCCACGCTCGCGCTCGCAGCGCTATGGGTCATCCAACGCCGGCAGCCCGCTTCCTGAGGATCCCGCTTTGGGCCGCTGAATGGGGCTTCTGAGCCGCCACCGCGACGGAACGGTTGCCTGCGCGACGGTCCCTAACGGCAAGCGGGACTGATCTATCGCGATTCCACATCCGGACACCTCTCTGTCAGCGACTTGTTAGAATAGCGATTCGATTCGGATCAGGAGGTGCCGGTGTGGGGGTAGTGAAGACGCTGCTGCGCTTTTTCAGTTATCTGTTCCACTTCCTTTTGGTGTTGTTCCTGTTGGCCGTCTCGGGTCTGACTCTCGTGTCGGGAGGACAAAACCTGCACCTCGGTATGCTCCCGTGGACGGGCTCCACTCTGACGCTGGTGGTGTTTTTCGGTTCGCTATTCGGATTGCTGACGCTGGTTCTCGCCTTTCGCGGCAGACTGCGGATTTTGTTCTTCCTCTGGGCGCTGGCAGTGGCGGTGCTCCTGGCGAGGGGCTATATTTTCAGCGGCTATCACTTTGCCGCCGGTGAAGCCAGGACTGCCGGCTACCTGCTGCTGGCCGCCCTGTTGGCGCTGTTGGGTGCCTGGTTCCAGATGTTTCGAAGGATCGAGCGCGTTATAGGCTACTGATCGATAGGCCAAGGCCGAATCCGAACAGCCTGTCTCAATATCGGACACCTCACTTCGGGAAGCCCGCGCCGCACTTTGACGATCCGTCTCCGCCCACAGCCGCAGTATTGGGCAAACTGCCCTGTTTCGACAGCCGCCTCTGGAATTGGAATTGCAAACCGCTCATCACTAGCCGTAGTCCAAGAGCCTGAAAGCCAAATCTTGAGGAAAGAGAATCGTGTGCCTACGCCAATAAATGTCAGCCCTCAGCATCCGGGGCCGTTACCGCTCGGAAGTCCCCGTGGGAGAAAGAGTTGCGTGCCAGGCCTTTTCCCCGTTCTGCTGATGGTCTGGGGCGTCCCGCTCTTCGCCCAGGAGTCCGAGGTTTCCGTCACCAATCCGCCGGAGAAGCCCGTAGTCGGCCGGTTTCTACGGCCTTTCCACTTCGAAAAGCGCATCGTGGCGCCGGCGAAACTGACCAATACTCCGCGCCTCGAATCGCTGGTTCGCGGAGGCAGCCTCTACCTGTCCGTACAGGACGTCATCGCTCTCACCTTGGAGAACAATCTCGATATAGCCGTCCAGCGCTATGGCCCGTTTCTGGCCCGGGAAGTTCTGCGCCGGACCGAGGGCGGCGGCTTTTTGCGCGGTGTGGACACCCCGGTAGTCGCCGGCCCGACCAGCGTCAGCACCGCCGGAATCAGCAGCAATGCCACCGGATTGGGAACGGGGGCGCTGGCCGGCGGCGGCGGCATCGTCACCCAGATCGGACCGACTCCTCCCAGCCTCGACCCCGGCCTCTTCCTCCAAGTTCAGGCGGGTCATACCACCACCCCGCAGACCAACACCCTGCTGCTTGGGACAGAAGCCTATACCAACACCTATCGAAGTTTCGCCACTCAGTACGCCCAGACATTCATTACCGGAACCAACTTCGCCGTCACCTTCGTCAACAGCCGCAGCCTGGTGAACAGCTCGTCGGTGCTGTTCAATCCGACGTTGAGCGGATATTTCGATCTGACGATCAACCAGCCGTTGTTGCAGGGAATGAGCATCGCGGTCAATAACCGCGATATCCGCGTCGCCAAGAACAACATGAAAATCAGCGACCTGCTCATGAAGCTGCAGGTGGCCACCACCGTCTCGTCAGCGCTGAACCTCTATTGGGACCTGGTCAGCTTCAACGAAGCCGTGCGCATCAAGGAGCGGGCGCTCGAAGTTGCGCAGGACTTGTACGAAGGCAACAAGAAGCAGGTGGCGATCGGCGCGATGGCGGGCATCGAAATCACCCGCGCCGCGGCGGCCGTCTCGGTGAGCAAAGCGGACCTGCTCATCGCGCAGACCAATGTGGCGCAGCAGGAGATCGTTCTCAAGAACATGCTCAACCGTAATGGCATCGCGAACACCTGGCTGGATGACGTTCACATCATCCCCCTCGACCGGATCGAAGTTCCCAAGACCGAAGAAATCCGGCCGATCCAGGACCTGATTGAAGAGGCTCTGACGAACCGCCTGGAGTTGCAGCGCGACAAGATCAACCTCGTGAGCCAGCAAATCCTGCTCAAGGGGGACAGGAACGGACTCCTGCCCAGCTTGTCGGCCTTCGCCGAATTCACCAACAACGGATTGGGCGGGCCCATCAACCCGCTCTATGTGTCACGATGCGCCGGCGATACCAATCCGGCGGATAACTGCGGTCCTCCCAATCCCTATTTTCTGGGAGGCAACACCAGCGTGTTCGCGCAACTGTTGGGGCGGGCATTTCCCAACTATTCCGCCGGCTTCTCCCTAAGCATCCCGTTCCGCAACCGGGCAGCCCAGGCGGACTACGTTACCGACGAACTGCAGGTCCGCCAGGCGCAACTGCAATTGCAGAGGGCCATCAACCAGGTTCGGGTAGACGTGAAGACCAACGTCATCGGCCTGCAGCAGGCTCGATCGCGCTACGAGACGGCCGTGGCGGGACGTGTGCTGGCCGAGCAGACACTGGAAGCCGAGCAGAAGCGCTTCCAGGCCGGCGTCGGAAGCGTCGCGCTGGTGATTCAGGCGCAACAGGCCCTCTCCGGCACACAGGACAGCGAAGTGCAGGCCATGGCCAACTACACCCACAACAAGATCGCCTTCGACCTGGCGCTCGGCCGGGCGCTGGAGGTTAACCACATTTCCATGGAAGAGGCGAAGTCGGGCCACGTCGCCAGGGAATCGGTACTTCCCGCGAACATTCCGCCCGCGAGAATGCCGGGAGCCAGCAAATGAGAACGCAAACTGTCGTCTGCTGGATTGCCTGCGCCTGCCTCGTGGTCCCCGCGCCTGGCCAGGACCAACCCTACACGATCAGCCGCTCGAACCTGCCCGCGACGATTCGTCCGTACGTTGCTCCTCACATCCCGCCGATCCGTTTGACGAATACCAATCGCCTCACGAGTCTGATCCGGGCCGGCAGCCTGTACCTGACACTGGAAGACGCGCTCGCCTTGGCCATCGAGAACAATTTGAACCTGGAGATTGCCCGCTACGGACCGATGCTCGCGGACAGCGCATTGGAACGCGCCAAAGCGGGCGGACCGTTGCGCGGCGTTCCCAACGTAAACTCGGTGATTACCAGCGCGGATGCCGGTCTGGGTGTGGCCGGCGGTCTTCTCAGCGCCGGCTTCGGCGGCGGAGGAGGAGGCGGAGGCGGGGGTGGCAACGGTGGAGCTGCGATTCAACAGATCGGCGCGATCACTCCTGTTCTCGATCCGTACCTTCAGGACACCACGGTCTTCAGCCACCAGACTTCTCCGCAGGCAAATACCGTGTACAGCGGCGTCACCTCGCTGGTCTCCACCTTCCACACCTACAACACCACGCTCGTCCAGCGGCTCATCAGCGGGGGGCTCGTCCAGTACACCAACTACGAGCAATACCTGCACGAAAACTCGCCCGGAGACCTGTTCAATCCCGCCGTCGGCCCTCACATGGATCTTTATCTGCAGCACAACCTGCTGCAGGGCTTCGGAATGGGCCTCAACAACCGCGGTATCCGCATTGCGCAGGTCAATACAACGGCGTCGCGCGAAGTGTTCCGGCTGACCCTGTTCAACCTGGTCACCCAGGTGGTGAATCTGTACTGGGACCTGGTCAGCGCCCGCGAGGAGTTGAAGGCCCGCCAATATGCCCTCGAGATCACCCGGCAGTTCGTGGCGGACACCAAGTACGAAATCTCGGTCGGCGCGATCGCCGGGGTGGAGATGCCGCGGGCCGAATCCGAGTACGGAACACGCCGCCAGGATCTGGCGGTGGCCGAAGCCGACGTGCGGCAGCGAGCCATCCTGTTGAAGGACGCCCTGACCCATACCGATGTCCCCGAGCTGGACGCCGCGGAAGTGATTCCCCTGGACCGTATCGAGATCCCCGAAACTGTGGAACTGCCTGCCCTCCGGCAGGCGGTCACGACCGCGCTCGCCAAGCGGCCCGACGTGGCGGTATCGAATTTCCGGGACCAGACCACGGAGATGAATCTTCCCGGCACCACCAACCCGCTTCTTCCGTCGCTCACGGTCACCGGCAGAATGTACGACCGTGGAACTGCGGGGACACCGGCTGGCGAGGGAGCGAATCCCTACTTCAAAGGCGGGTATGGCTCGGCGGTCGAACAGATCCTGCGGCGCGATTTTCCGAGTGAAACGATGGTGGCGAACTTCTCCGTTCCATTTCACAACCGCCAGGCGCAAGCCGACTACGGCATCGACCAGTTGCAGTTCCGGCAGTCGCAGGTCAGCGGGCAACGCGACACGAACCAGATCGTGGTAGATCTGGCCAGCCGCATCAATGCGGTCCGTCAGGCCCACTCTCGATACCAGGTGGCCCGCGACACGCGGGTTCTGCAGGAGCAGCTCCTGGAAGCGGAGAAGAAACGCTCTTCGGGCCCCCAGACCTTCAACGCGATCATGGCGGATCAACGCCAACTGATCACCGCGCAGCTTGCCGAAGTGAGCGCCCGCACCTCCTACCAGCATGCCCGCGCGGCGCTGGATCAAGGCTTGGGGGATAGCCTCGACCGGTACAACATCACGCTCGAGGAGGGATTGGCCGGAAAGGTGAATCGCGAGTCGCGGGCGCCGGATGTTGTCGAGCAGCAGCAGGCGCACCAACCACAGCCAGAGAAACAGCCGCAAAAGTAAGCGGCCCGGACTTCCTCACCGGCGGCGGCCACTATTGTCCGCCCGGCCAAGCGTCCCGAGTCAGGCATCCAGCCGCCATTGCCCGCGGGCCACGTCGAGGACCCACGCCCGCTGGTTGTCCTCATAAGCCTCCGCATCCCCGGCTTCCGCCGCAATCTTGCCCGCCCAGACGAAGATCTCGTTCGGGCCGTTCAGCCGGGCGCGATGGCGCGAGATCCAACCAGGCGAATCTCCCGTAGTCTCCAAAAGGTGGATCTCGAAGGTCCTGGTATCGAGGCAGTAGACCGGTGTTTCCCCGAAACGGCGCTCGCCCTGATACCCAAGACTGCCGATGATGTGGATCGCATCCCCAATGAGTGTCGCAGTGTGAAAGTCGGTGGGCGGAAAGACCTCTTCGGGGTAGCAGAAGATCTCGATTCGACCGTCGGGGTAGTGCACGAAAACGTCGTTGTAGATGCAGAAGTCGGGGTCGTAAGAGTCCTCGTGCTCGCCGCCGATCTGAATCGCGCGGCCATCGGGGAGCAGCGTCAGAGACTGGCCGAACCGCTGGGCGCACCAAACCGGACAGTCGTCGCGGCTTCCGCCCACCAGTTGCGCGCCGGCGTAGGCGTTGATCCCCGACCGGATCATGGCCTGCCAGAAGGGCTCATCCATCCGTTCGGGATTCCGATCACCCCAGCAGGCGGATGGTGCCCGGCGAAAATCTTCCGGCGTCGCCTCGAACAGCAGGTCGTCGGGCTGCGGCTCGAGGCCCAGAATCGCGCGGCGGCCTTCGAAAGAAAGTTGGGCTGGATCGGCGCCCGCGTCCAGCAGGCGGATGGCGATCTCGCGACTCTCGACGCTGCCCAGCGCGGTGCCGCACGCGGTTTGCCTGTTGACATCCGCGCCTGCCGCGATCAGCAGGTCCACCGCTTCGGCATTTCCGGCCTTCACCGCAGTCATGAGAGGGGTGTTGCAGTCGGTGTCGGGATCGGGGCTCATGCCCAGTGCGAGAAGCCATTCGAGCATCGGAGTGTGGAAGCTATCGATGGCGAGTTCGAGCGGCGTTACGCCGCCCCTTCCGGTGACCGTGAAATCGGCGCCGCAATCGACGAGGTAGCGCGCCTTCTCGACGTCGCCGGTCTTGACGGCTACCAGCCAGGGGGTGCGCTGCCACCAGTCGAGGGGCTCGAGGTACTCACCATCTTCGACGAGAGCTCTTACCTCCGCTGGCGTGCCGAGCGCCACGGCGCGGTGGAGCGGAGTCCAGGCGAGTTGCGACTCGTCGGCGCCGGCCTCCAGCAGCAGGCGGACACCGTCGAAACGGCCGATGCGGTAGAGGACCCGCAGAGCCGACTCCTGGTAGCTGCTGGTGCCGTTGAGCGCCACGCCGCGCGAAATCAACATTCGCAGAACGTCGAGGAGCCGCGGATCGCGTCCGGCATGGCGGGTGAAAACCGCATCCATGAGCGCATCGTAGCCGTGCTGGTCCGCATAGTGGATGTCCGCGCCCCGCTCCAGCACGAGCGCCAGTTTGAGAGGGTCCCCGCCGCGCAGACATACGCCTGCAAGGTTGTGCGGCATGCCTTCGAAAGGCATGCTCCCGGCCACTGCACCGCCGCGATCGAGGAGCAGTGCCACTAATTCGACGGTAGCCGCCGGGCTCTGGAGCGCGTACATCAGCGGCGTGAAGCCGGTGCGATCGGCTGCGTTGATGTCCGCACCCGCTGCCAGCAGTTCGCGGACACGCGGGAGATTGCCGCGCTTGACAGCGAGGTGCAATTGGTACCGCCCCATCACTCGCGGATAAACTCGATGTCGAGCGAGATCGAGACTTCATCGGCCACCGCCAGGCCGCCGGTCTCGAGGACTTCGTTCCAGACGATGCCCCATTCCTTGCGGTTGATTTTCGTGGCGGCGCTGAGCCCGACCTTTTCCCGGCCGCGTGCGTCTTTCACCACCTCGGAGGGACCCTCCACCTCCAGAACTACCGGCCTGGTGGTGGCGTTGATGGTGAGATCGCCGGCGACCCGGAGTTTGCCCTGCCCGGCTTCCTCCACGCGGGTGCTGACGAATTTCATGACGGGATACTTCTTCACGTCGAAGAAGTCCGGACCTTTCATCTGCGCGTCACGTGCCGCCACACCGCTATTCAGCGTCGAGCAATCGATGGTGGCTTCCACGCGCGCCTCGGTGGGGCGTTTGGGATTGAAACGCATCACGCCGTTGATGCCGCTGAACTCGCCGCGCACGGTGGAGATCATCAGGTGACGGACACTGAAATAAGCGGCGCTGTGATTGGAATCGATCCGCCAGGCACCCTCCTGCGCGCAGAGTCCGGTGGGTACGATCAGGAGCGTGGCGAGACAGACCGGGGTCGGGCGCCGCATGTTGTGGTCAATTCTATCAGCTTGCCGATGCGACGGAATGGTCCGATTCCGTACACCGCGGGATGGGGGTTGTCGGCAAGCCTTGCCAGTCTTTATCATGGATGCTAGTGCCCGAGCTGCTAGAGTCGCTGGGCGCCAGCGAAGAACGCTACCGCGCGCTTTTCGAGGCCACCCAGGATGGCATCCTGATCGTCGACGATGGTGGAAAGTTCGTTGATGTCAACGAGAGCTTTTGCCACCTCCTGGGGGCTCCCCGCGAGCGCCTGATCGGTGCGCGATTCCTGGATTTCGTTCCACCGGGAAGCCTGGCTGAAACCGTGAGCGCCCTGGCCAGGCTCAAAGCGCCTCCCTCGGCCCCCGTGGAGTTTGCCGTGACATCCGCCGATGGCCGGCTGATCGATCTGGAGTGGAGTTCCTCGTCGCGCCACCTCCCGGGTTTTTATTTCTTCTCCTGCCGTGACATCACGGCGAGGAAGAGGGCCGAGCGCGAGCTGTCGATGAGCGAGGCGCGCTACCGGGCGTTGATCGAGGCATCCGGCCAGGTAGTCTGGACCGCCGACAGTTCCGGCCGGCGGGATGAGACGAGCCGGCTGTGGTGGTCGGAAATCACCGGACAATCGCGCGACGAGAGTGCCGGATGGAATTGGCTCGATGCGGTGCATCCGGACGACCGGCAGCGCGTCCAGCGCCAATGGAAGGAAGCGGTCGAGACCAAAAGCACACTCAAGAGCGACTACCGGGTTCGCACCCGGCAGGGCTCTTACCGGAGCTTTACCGTCCGCGGAATCCCGGTGTTGAACGCCGACGGGTCGTTTCGCGAATGGGTGGGCACGTTCGCCGATGTAACCGAACAGAAAGTTGCCGAAAACGCCATAGCCGTGAGTTCCGCGAAGCTTCGGGCCTACTTCGAGACTGCGTCGCAGGGGATCATTCGTGTTAACGAGCAGGGGCGCATCGAGGAGCTCAACGCCAGGCTGCTGGAACTGTGCGGCTACAGCCGCGAAGAACTGATCGGCCAGGACGTGACAATCCTGGTGGCGGAGGAACTGCGCAAATCGTACGCCAAGCACATCGCGGGGCTCTTCCGCGCTCCCAAGACGTGGCCCATGGGCGCAGGTCTGGAGGTGATGGCGCGCCACAAAGACGGGCACGAATTCCCGGTGGAGATGGGGCTCAGCTTCGTCGAAGAGCGCGACGGACTACGGGCGTTGGCCTTTGTCTCGGACATCACCGAGCGCAAACGATCCGAAAGCGCCTTGCTGGAGAGCCAGAAGCTCGAGAGCCTGGGGGTGCTGGCGGGCGGCATTGCACACGACTTCAACAATCTCCTGGTGGGGATCATGGGCAACGCCAGCCTGCTGCAGATTGCGCCCCTCGCCGAAGTCTATCGCGACACCGTGGCCGAGATCCTGAAGGCGAGCCAGCGCGCCGCCGACCTCACCCGGCAGTTGCTGGCATACGCCGGCAAGGCCCGCTTCGACATGAGGCCGCTGAATCTCTCCGCGCTCGTCAAAGAGATTAATGCCCTGATCCACGCCTCGATTCCCAAAACCGTGTATTTACGGCTTGACCTCGACGAGAGCGCGCCTTTCATCCTGGCAGATGCCGGGCAGATCCAGCAGGTGATCATGAACCTGGTGATCAACGGCGCGGAATCCATCCCGCGGAACACACCCGGTGTGGTAGTCGTCAGTACCCGTGAAGAAGAGATCGATGCGGAAAATGCCAGGGCGAATTTCGGCGTCGATCTCCGGCCGGGCAAGTACGTGAGCCTCGAGGTGCAGGACACCGGAGCGGGAATCGATGAGGGCACGCGGCAGCGGATGTTCGATCCCTTCTTTACCACGAAGTTCATGGGCCGCGGGCTGGGACTTTCGGCGGTCCTGGGAATTGTCCGGGCGCACCACGGCGCTTTGCGGGTGGAAAGCCACCTCGGAGAAGGAAGCACCTTTACCGTGGTCTTTCCCGCGATGGGCGCTGGCGTCGTGGAAGTGCCGGAGCCCGAGGAATTGGAAGACGCCGATCTGACCGGACACGGTTTGATCCTGGTGGTGGACGATGAAGCCACGATCCGCCGGACCGCCAAGATGGCGCTGGAGCGCTACGGCTACGACGTGCTGGTGGCGCGCGATGGGCTCAGTGCCGTGGAACTGTTCGAAGACCGCGCCGACGACATCAAACTGGTGCTGATGGATCTGACCATGCCCGAGATGGGCGGCGAGGAAGCTCTCAACCGCCTGCAAAGCATCCGGCCGGGCGTCCGCGTCATTCTGTCCAGCGGATACCATGAAACCGACGTGATCCAGCAGTTTACGGGGCAAAAACTGGCCGGATTCATTCAGAAGCCTTACAACATCCGAACGCTGGCCGCGAAAGTGAAAGCGGCGCTGGCCTAGCGTGGCGACGAGACGCAGCATAGTAGAATCGGCGCACACGATTTCTCCGCCCAGCATGACGGTGGGCTCGGGAGTTCGCGGGATCGCTGCCCGCCGTGCCGGCATGGTGGATGTGAACGCCGCGGTACGCTCGGAGTAGTACGGGCGTGGTGAAGCGCCAATCTCGAAAACTCTTCGCGGCTGGCACAGTGTCGCCAGTCGTCCCGAATCGAAACGCCGAACGGATTACGCCACTTTGCGGAGTTTTGTGACGCGCCCCACTTCCACCCACTCCACCACGAAGATATTGCCGGCGTGGTCGAAACAGGCTCCGTGGGGGCAGACGAACTTGCCCGGCGTGAAGTGATCGCGTGCCATGGTGCGGGTTTCGCGCCATTTGCTGGACGAATCATCACCCAACTGGGCAACCACTTCGTTGTGGCGATCCATTAGGGTGACGCGCGCGCCGAGGTCGGGAACCACGACGTCGCCGTTCTTGTAGTAGTGGAAGTGACACGGCAGGTTGGTGCCGGCGATGAAGTCCCGGTGCTGGCCGTCCAGGGTGAACCGCTGAATGCGCGCGTTGGCCCGGTCCGCCACCGTCAGGATCGGCTGACCGCTCCGCATGTCTACTGCGATGCCGTGCGGGCAGTCCAGCTTCCCGGGCTCCTTGCCCTTTCCTCCGAAGGTGCGGATGTACTCGCCTTTGTGGTCGTACTGATTGATGTAGCTCGATCCGTAGCCGTCGCCCACGTAGAGGTCGCCGTTGGGAGCGATGGCGAGATTGGTCGGGCTGTACTTGGGCTTTTTGCCGTCGGCGCCCGGCTTGTAAGCCTCCGACACGTCGGGGTACCCGAGGGAGAACACCTCCTCGCCATCGAGGGTGGCTTTCACCACCACGCCGCGGCGTGTATCGCACAGGTACAGGAATTCCGTCGAGCCCTCTTTCTGAATATGCAGGCCATGCGCTCCACCCTTGAATTCCTTGCCCCACGATTTGATGAACTTCCCCTTGTCGTCGAAGACCACCATGGAATCCGAGCTTTCGCTCGAGGCGTTCACGGTGTGGTGCACGTAGATGCGGCCCTGCGAATCCTCGATCACGCCGTGGGTGTTGCCGTAACGGATGTTGGCGGGCAGTTCTCCCCAATCGTGGTGTACCTCGAAAGTGTGGGCGCCGCTGCCGACGACCGGGAGTTTGCTCCCCGCCTTGTCGTCTGCGTGCAGGATCGTCGGGACGAGCGCGGCGGCAGTCCGCAGAAAACCTCGCCGGGAATGGGTCGGATTATCGTTCATCGAGGGAAGGTCCTAAGGGAAGAGTATATTACAAGGAAAGAAGGTGCCGTTATGACCCCCCCGAAAACGCCTAAAGGGCGCAAGGCGAAGGCCAGTCTCACACTCGGCTTCTCCAAGGCGCAGCTCGATGAACTGGTGGCGGAAGCCACCGTCGATGCCCACGATGAGGGCGAGCAAGCCACCGGGTTTTACACGATGATGGAGAACGATCTCGAGCTGCCGTTTGAGACCGAAGTGCTCGGCGTGCCTGTCACGGTAGAAGCGATCGATTTCGTCGGCGACAATCGTCTCTGTGCGGTCTGCAGGCGAGGAACAAAACGCCAGCGAATCTCCCTGAAGGACCTGCCTCTTCCCTCCCCCCTGCCGCAGGGCGCGGAATGGATAGCCGCCTACCGCCACTGGCTCGTGTGGGAGGACTGAAAGAAAGCAACCTTCCATAAGCCGAAATTCCCACTTGCCAAAAGGCGAATAAAAAGCGAAAATGCCCGTATGGCTCTCGTGGGCATCGCGCGCCTGGCATCCCAGAGCGAATTGCTGGAAGCCAAACGCTCCGTGCAGTACTTTGAGATCCCGGCCCGCAGCATCCTGAACCGCACCAGGCCGGGCATGCCGTTTCAGTGGACCATTAATCCGTATCGCGGATGCGAGTTTGGCTGCAAATACTGCTATGCGCGATACACCCACGAGTTCATGGAGATGGACGCATTCGAGTTCGAGGACCGCATCTACGCCAAATCCGCGTCCGACCACCTGCTGCGCCAGGAACTCGGGCGCATCAGCCGCAAGGACCACATCGCCATCGGAACCGCGACCGACCCCTATCAACCCGCCGAGCGCCGTTTCGGCCGTACGCGGGCAATCCTGGAGGTATTTGCCCGGGAACGCGGCCGTTTCCTGGGAATCACCACGAAGTCGGACCTGGTGCTGCGAGACCTGGAGCTGTTGCAGGAGGTTGCGCGCGCCAACGTGCTCGGCATCAACCTGACCATCACGACCTTGAACGAGAAGCTCGCGCGAATGCTGGAGCCGCGAGCGCCGCGTCCCGAACTGCGCCTCGATGCCGCGCGGCGCCTCAGCCGGGCGGGAATCTGTGTGAGCGTGTTCCCGAACCCCATCATGCCAGGCCTGACCGATGGCGAACGGCAACTGGACCGCCTGGCGAAAGCGGCGCGCGACGCCGGGGCGCTGTCGTTCGGAGGCGGGCCGCTGTTCCTCATGCCGAGCGCGCAGAAGGTGTTCTTCCCGTTTCTGGAGAAAGAGTTTCCGCGGCTCGCCGCGCGCTATCGGGGATTGTTCGAGAAAGGCGCATACCTCGGGCGCGACTACAAGGAGGCGCTCCAGCAGCGCGTCCGCCGCATTCGCGACCGCTACGGTCTGGCCTCGGGACCGATCGAATACCGGCCGGAGTTGTGGGCCGGAGAGGAGCAGGGGGAGCTGTTTCCGCTCGCCTGAGTTCACACCACGTACGGCTGACGATAGTTGCGCGTGATCAGCGCGTTGGCGTCGGCATCGTTGGCGAATCGCGGGCCGGCCTCGATGGTCAGCTTGCGCCCCACCCGATAGCTGATGTTGGCCAGATGGCACAACGAGGCGCTGAGGTACGCGTTGCCGATTTCGTCGTGCAGTTCCTTGTAATTGCGGGAACGGCACGCGGCCAGGAAGTTCTCCATGTGGTAGACCGTGGGATCGGGAGCAGTGCCGCGGGCGGGCGGGCGCTCCTCCATGATCAACTCGCTGCTCTCCCCTTTGAATGCCTGGAAACCTTCGTCGCTCATGGCGGCCCAGCCCTCGGTGCCGTAGAACAGGTTGCCGATCATCACGTTCAACGGCTGCGCATTGCGGGGAGCGGTCGCGGTGGGCGCCGGAGTTTCGGGAGCAACCGCCGATCCCGCCGCAGGCCGGGGCCGGCGGGTCTGCGGCGAACCTTCGCCGCCGGTCAGCAGCCCCCGCACTTCGAACACAATCTCGCGCCCGCCGTAATCGTAACTGGCCAGCAGCGTGTTGGGCGTCTCCTGATCGTCGATGTACGCGTACTTGCCGCCCATCGCCACCGCCGACTTGGGCCACTCGGGATCGCCCAAGCCCCACCGGCACAGCCCCATCTCGTGGACTCCCTGGTTGCCGATATCTCCGTTGCCGGTGTCCCAGAACCAGTGCCAGTTGTATTTGAAGCGCTTCTCATTGAACGGGCGGAGGGGCGCCGGTCCGAGGAACAGGTCCCAATTCACGCCCTTCGGCACCGGGCTGTCTTCGGCGTGGCCGATGGAAACGCGGCGTTTGAAGCACAGGCCCTTGGCCAGATAGATTTGGCCGATCAGGCCGCCTCGCAGCGCCTCGAAGGCCTTGATCTTCATTGGATTGCTGCGGTGCTGGGAGCCGATCTGGAGCATTCGCCTGGTCTCGCGCGCGACCTTGATCATCTGCTGGCCTTCGTGGATGTTGTAGCAGGCGGGCTTTTCGCCATACACGTCCTTGCCGGCCTGCATCGCCCAGATGGCCGCCAAGGCATGCCAGTGGTTGGGAGTGGCGATGGAGACCGCGTCGATGCCGTGCTCCGCATACGCCTGGCGCATGTCTTCAAACTCCTTGGCCTTCTCGCCGGTGTTCTTCAGCAGGGTCGCCTGGGCCTTCTCGCGCGCAGCCTGGTCGATATCGCAGAGCCCCACGACCCGGGCGCCGGGCATTTTCGAATAGATGTCCAGGTGATTCGAGCCGCGGCCTCCGAGCCCGACGATGCCGACGTTCACCTTGTCGTTCGCCCCCCAGACGCGCGTCGCAGCCAACGCCGTAGTGGCCCCAAGGAAAAACCTGCGGGAAGTAGTTTGAGACACGAATAGCTCCTTTTCGCGCTCATTATAACAGCGGAACGTGGTACGCGGGGCCTACCTCTGGCGTGTCGAGGCGTCCGCCGCCGGCGGCTCGAATCCGTGCGACCTGTCGGCGTTCTGGTTCGACTCGCGGCAGCCTCGAAAACCTCTTCGCCGGAAGCAACAGTAAATGCCCGAAAAAGCGTCCCGAAGAGTCGGGACGCGGCAGCCACGAGTGCCCGCGCACATCGCCCGGCGAGCGGGTTGCGGGCCGACTATTCCAGGCCGAACGCCAGCAATACATTGCCGGGAATCCCGTTGAAGTATGCGTAGCCGGAGGTGGAGACCAGAATGCCGCCGGCGACCGCCGGTCCCGGCCCGTCCAGCGAGCCACCCTTGGCGTGGACACGATTCACGGTGTCGAAGTCCCGGACGGTGTCGAAGTCCCACACCACCTTGCCGTCCCTGGCGGAGTAGGCGCGCAGATGGCCATCCAGCGAGCCCGAGAAAATCACTCCCGGAATGGCGGTCACGGCCGCCGATTGCGCCGGGCTGCAGCGTGGCGTATGACAGCCGCCCTCGGCGGGCGGCGCCGTCCACAGCATCTCGCCGGTGGCGAGCTGGAGCGCGAACAGACCGCCGCCGGCCTTCGGGTCGGGCATGATTCCGAGACCGTCGGGCGCGGGGATGAGCCCCAGATCGGACAAGGCCACGTAAGCTGCCGCGGTGTCGGCCGCCGGTCCCCATTGGATGCCGCCGAGCATACCACCCTTTCCCACGCGCGTCCGCCACAGAACTTCGCCCTGGTTGTCCGGGTCGAGCGCATATACCACACCGGACTTCTGCCCGGCGATGAGTACGCGGCGGCCGCTCGCGAGCGTCCGCAAAATGGGTGACGATCCGAAATCGGCATCAGGCCCGACCTTGTCCGGACAGGTGGTGGGTTTGCCTTGGATGCAGTTCCCGTTGAAGACATCTCCTTCCGTGATCTGGCGGGACCAGGCGACCTTGCCGCTGTTCAGGTCGAAGGCCAGAATCGAATCGCTGTAGGGCGTTGGCGGGTTCGAATATCCGTCGCCGGTGCCGACGTACAGGACGCCGCGCCTGGTATCGATCGTCGGCGACGTCCAGACACCAACTCCCGAAGGGCCCCAGAGCTGCGTCCCCGCCTTGCTCTTCGCGGTTGGTTTGGCCGCTTGGGTGATCGTGTAAGTCTTCCAGATCTGTTTGCCGGTGCCCGCGTCGAGGGCGGCCACGCTTCCGCGAAATGTGCAGCACTCGTATCCGGCGCTCGCGGAAAGCCACTCCTCGCGCGACGCTACCGGCACATACAGGCGCCCCTGGTAGAGCTTGAGGGAACCCGTAACGCGGGCCGCCGGGTGATTGTCGATGGACGTCTTCCAGACCAGGCTGCCGGTATTGGCATTGACTGCGTATACGGTCGCATGCAAATCGCCAAAATAAGCCACGTTGCCGGGGCCGATGGTGATCGCGCCGCGCACGCCGCCATTCGCTTCGAACGTCCAGTATGTGCAGCCGGTCGAGGCATTCAGGGAGTAGACCGTCCCGGCGGCGCTGCCCACAAACACGCGCCCGCGCACGAGGGAGGGCTGGGCGAATGCCGAGAAGCCTTCGGGAAAACCGAAAGCCCATTTCAGCTTGAGCTGCGGGACCTGCTCGGCGGTCAGCCCGGCCGCATCCGACGGCTGAAAGCGGGTGTTCTCGAGGTCGGCGCTCCAGCCGTTCCATTCACGCTCCCCGGCGCCGGCGGGCGCGCTGCCCGAACAGCGGCCGATCTCGCGATTTCCCGGCGGATTGAGCGGCTGGCCCGCGAGGAAAGTGGCAATGGCCGCACGTTCCTCGCCGGTCAGGCGCCCCGCCTGAGTGCGCATCGCGCCGGTGGTGAGGACGCGCACGATGTATTCGGCCGGCATGGACTTGAGCGCCACGTGATTCTGGATCACGGCCAGTGTTTCATGGCACATGGCGCAGTGTTTGGCGTACAGATCGGAGCCGTCGGGTGGTGCCGCGGAAGCTATGGTTGCCGCCCCTAACAACCAAAGCGCCACATGCGAGGTGGTCATGATTCTCTGGATTGTACATCAACACCGGCGCGTCTATTATGGGCCGGTCAGCCGCGTGGATCTGTTAACCTCGATGAGCCCCGAAGCCTACTCTTCCATCAGTTCGCGGCGGCGAATGGTCGGGCGGTCGTCCTGGGCGGAATCTCCGGACTGTCCCGTGCCGGGCGCGGCGCGGAGGCGCGGGCGGTTGCCATTTTCGTCCGACTTGCGCCGGTTCTGCGACTGGATCAGGCGCTCGCGCATGTCGTGATACTCCGAAGTGCTCACCACATATTCCGGCTTGGCCGGCAGGATGCGCTGGATCTCTTTCTGAGTATTGTCGATGCGCTGGGAGTCCAAGGGGTGGGAGGCCAGGACGCGGGACACCGCGCCTGGCTTGGTGCGCTGCAAGGACATGAGCTTTTCGAAAATACTGACCGCGCCGTTGGGATCGTACCCCGTGGCGTACATATACTGAACGCCCAGGTAATCGGCCTCGGTCTCGTCGGCGCGGCTGAAACCGGCGAAGATCGTCTGCATCCCGATGCCCGCCCCTTGCCGGACCGCGTATCCGGTCCATCCGCCCAGGACCATGCCAAGCGGCAGGCTCAAAATGTTGGCGAGTTGGCCTTTGGTAGCGCGGCAGGTCAGGTGGCGGGCGGCAACATGCGCGATCTCATGGGCCACCGCCCCCGCAAACTCGTCCTCTTCGGAGGCGATCTTGATCAGGCCGGTATTGAGGAAAATGAACCCGCCGGGAAGGGCGAAAGCGTTGGGGGTCTCGTCTTCCACCACCCGGAAGGTGAAGGGCATCTTGGCGTCGGAATTGCGCACCAGGTTTTGGCCAACGCGATTGACGAACTCGCCCAGGAGCGGATCGTCAACGGCTTTCACCTGCCGCATGACCTCTTCGGCCAACTGCTTCCCCATCGCGATCTCCTTGTCGATGGAGTAGAAGTTCAGGCACTTGCCGGTGTCGCGGTTACCGATCTGGTTGGGGTCGTCCTTCTGGTTTTTGGGCTTCTGGTCATCGGCCGCAAACGCCCCGGCCGCGGCCAGCGCCATGGTCAGGATGACGGCAGACAGAGATCGCATGGGTGCCTCCTGGGCTCTTATCGTATTGTAAGGGAATGGTCCTGCATGGGAATGCAAAATCTTTGAGCGAACCGGCGCTGTGGGAACGATACGCCGATCAGTTTCCGGTCCGCGAGCGCCTGGTGTATTTGAATCACGCCGCGGTGGCGCCACTGGTGAAGCCCGCTGCCGACGCCATGAAGCACCTGGCCGACGATTGCACGCAGTTTGGCAGCCTGCACTACGACACGTGGCTGGCAGCCTACGAGGGGGTGCGGGTGGCGGCCGCGAAGATGATCGGGGCGGACCGCTCGGAGATCGCGTTGGTGAAGAACACGTCGGAAGGGATCGCGACCGTGGCCGCCGGGCTGGATTGGCGGCCCGGAGACCGGATCGTGGCCTTCCAGGAAGAGTTCCCGGCCAACTACTACCCTTGGAAGCTCTTGGAAAAGCAGGGGGTAGCGGTCACCTGGCTGTCCGTGGAGGATCCTCTGGAGCGGATAGACGAGGCCTGCCGGGGCGCCCGGCTGCTCTCCATCAGCTTCGTGCAGTTTTTAAGCGGATACCGCGCACCCATTCAAGCGATTGGTGAGATCTGTTGCCGTAATTCCTGCATATATATGGTGGATGCCATACAGGGTCTGGGCGCCTTTCCGATCGATGTGCGGGAGTCTGGGATCGACGCCCTGGCGGCCGACGGCCATAAGTGGCTGCTGGGGCCCGAGGGCTGCGGTATCTTATACATAAGTCAGGGACTTCAATCGCACGTGAGACCAGTCGAATTCGGCTGGACGAACGTTGCCGGGTACAACGACTACGGATCGCGGGACATGGCCCTGCGGGAAGATGCGGGCCGGTATGAATGCGGTACGCTAAATACTATTGGCTGCTTCGGGTTACGGGCGGCGATCGAGTTTCTGCTTGAGGTCGGGGCCAGAGAAATCGCCCCGGTTGTCCAAAATCTCGGCGATCGGATCGCAGCCGGGGTCGCGGCCAAGGGCTACGAGGTGTTGGGAAATCGCACACCCGAGAACGGGGCGGGAATCGTGAGCTTTCGGAAGGCCGGATTCGAGGACCGCGAGATTGTCCGGCGATTGCGGGCTGCGGGCATTTCGGCAGCGCCCCGCGCGGGATGGGTGCGCACCTCCCCGCATTTCTATATCAGCCCCGAAGACATCGATCGGATGTTGGCGGAACTGCCATGACAGGTAAATTAGGAAGACGGAGGAGGTGAGATGGCCATCGAGCACGTTTATGTACTCATGTTGGAGAACCGTTCGTTCGACCACATGCTGGGATTCTCGGGAATTACCGGCACCGATGCGGTGACGGGCCAGCCCACAACGGTCAACGGTCTGCCGGCGGGAGCTTCCAACACGTTCAACGGCACGGTATTTCCGGCGACCGCGGGGGCGGACCTCGTCATGCCGACGGATCCGTCCCACGAATTCCCGGCGGTCGTGGAACAACTCTGTGGGCAGGGCGCGACGTATCCGCACGGCGGCCCCTATCCGCCAATTACGAACAGCGGATTCGTGGCGTCCTATGTGGCCAGCGGCGGAAAGGCACCCGCCGAGATCATGAAGAGTTACACGGCCGGGCAACTGCCGGTGCTGAACGCGCTCGCTCGCGAGTTCGTGGTGTGCGATAACTGGCACGCCTCGATGCCGGGCCCCACCTGGCCCAACCGGATGTTCGTGCATGCGGCGTCTTCCGGCGGGCTGGATCACAGCCCAACGGTGGTGGAGATCGCCGATTGGGAGACCATCAATGGATTTCCGTTCCCGAAAGGGACGATATTTGACCGGCTCAATGCGGCCTCGATCCGGCGGAGACTGTATGGGGGTGATGATTTTCCGATGGTAGCGGCGCTCAAGGGCATCGGCCTTGGGGATATCCGCCACTACAGCCTGTTCGCCAGCGACCTGCAGCAAGCGGGGTACGCGGACCGTTACATCTTCATCGAACCCAGTTACGACGTGCTGAACAAGTACCGGAACGGGACGTCGCAGCATCCTTTGGGCGATGTGACGCGAGGCGAAGCGCTCATCAAGCAGACGTATGAGGCTATCCGCAACTCGCCGGTCTGGAACAGCAGCCTGCTGATCATCACGTGGGACGAGCACGGGGGATTCTACGACCACGTCCATCCCGCCCCGGCGCCGCCGCCGGCGGACGGCGCTCCAGCCACCTTCAACCAGAGCGCATTCCCATTCGATCTGTATGGTGTGCGGGTGCCGGCGGTGGTGGTTTCTCCGTGGATTCCCAGGAACCTGGTGGACCACCGGGTGTACGATCACGCTTCGATTCCGGCTACGCTCGAGTCGCTGTTCGGGATCGCGCCGCTGACGGAGCGCGACCGAAATGCGATCCCACTCAACCCGCTCTGCACACTGGCGGCACCGCGAACCGATACGCCGGCGACGCTGCCAAACCCGGTGGCGGGCAGCCCCACGGTGCGGGCAGCTCCTGCGGAGCTATCCGCAGCCGCTTCCGTGGCGGCGCCGGACGAGACGATCGACCACGGCAACTTACCGGCAGTGGTCCACTCGGCCATGCAGCAAGACCTGGCACTGTCGCCTCCCGCAGCGCGGCAGGCGATCATCGCCCGGGTTCGCGGCCTGCAAACCCGCGCCGACGCCATGCGTTACATGGCGGAAGTGCAACAGAAGATACGGCCGGTGCGGCCACACGCGGCGGGAAAATAAAGACCGTCACGCAGAAAAAAGGGGACGGCGATGCCGTCCCCGGAGTCAACCCTGGAAAGAACGCTTTTACTGCGTTTCTGACCTTACGGATACAGTCCGCGGACTTTGGCCGCTTCGGCCACCCGGCCCACGCCCAACATATTGGCCGCCAGCCGCATGTTCACCTTGCGATCCACGTGGATGTTGAAGACATCGTTGAAGGACCGCACCATGATCTTCTCCAGTTTGGCGTTGACGTCGTTCTCGTCCCAGAAGAGGTGGTTTTCGTCCTGCACCCACTCGAAGTAGGACACGGTCACGCCGCCGGCATTGCACAGGATGTCGGGGATCAGGAAGATGGCGTTCTGGTCGAAGACCCTGTCCGCCTCGGGCGTCACCGGCCCGTTGGCCGCTTCGGCGACGATGCGGGCGCGAACGGTGTGTGCATTTTCGGCCGTGATGGAATTTTCGAGAGCGGCCGGGATGAGCACTTCGCACTCCATGGCGATCAGTTCTTCCGGTGTGATTTTCTCAGACCCGGGGAATCCCACCACGCTGCCGGTGCGGTTCTTGAACACCACCACCGCGGGGATGTCCAGGCCCCTCGGATTGAAGATGCAGCCGCGAGTGTCGCTGACCGCGATCACTTTGGCGCCGGCCTGGCACATCAGGGTGGCAGCGATCGATCCGGCGTTGCCGAATCCTTGAACAACGGTCCGCGCCCCTTCGAGCGGGATCGCCAGGTTCCGGCAACTGCTGCGAATGGTGTAGAACACGCCGCGCCCGGTGGCTTCGTTGCGGCCCAGCGAGCCGCCCAGGTCGACCGGCTTGCCCGTCACGACGCCCGTAACCGGATAGCCCTTGTTCATGCTGTAGGTGTCCATAATCCAGGCCATGATTTGCGGCGTGGTATAGACGTCGGGGGCGGGAATATCCTTCTCCGGCCCGATGATCGGCAGGATGGAACTGGCATAGCGGCGCGTCAGGCGCTCCAACTCGGTTTGCGACATCTGTTTGGGGTTGCAGGTGACCCCACCCTTGCCGCCGCCGTAGGGGATGTTGACCACGGCGCATTTCCAGGTCATCCACGTGGCCAGGGCGCGGACCTCATCGATGGTCACGTTCGGGTGGAAGCGGATTCCACCCTTGGCCGGACCGCGTTGCGTGCTGTGCTGTACGCGATAGCCTTCGAACCGGACGATCTTTCCGGAATCCATGCGTACCGGAACGCTCACCTTCAGCTCGCGCTCGGGGTATTTGATCATTGCCCGCACATTGTTATCGAGGTCCAGCGCGTTCGCCGCCAGGTCGAAGTTCTCCAGTGCGACTTCATATGCGTTTTTGACAATTGTCGTGGTTTCGGTTGCTAACATGGCAAACCTCTAATTCGGAGTTCCAGACTCCAAATGGATCTATGTCTACGACCCGAATGATAATCCCATTTTATGCACCACGTCAATGGTGTGTTTATGGGTTTTCCCTCACAGTGTATGCTTCCGATGGGGTGCCCGGGGCGGCTGCGCGATTTTGATAACATTTTGCCGATGGATGCGATTGAAGTCCGGGATGTAACCAAGACGTTCGGGAATGTGACTGCGGTGGATGAGCTGACGCTTGCGGTGCCCGCCGGATCGGTATATGGATTCATCGGGCCGAACGGCTCGGGAAAAACCACGACCATGCGGATGATCGTGAATATCTTCTATCCGGACCGCGGCACCATCCGGGTATTGGGCGAAGACGCCGGCGGGGGCCGTTCGAAGCAGATCGGATACCTGCCCGAAGAGCGGGGCCTTTACCGGCGGATGGAGGTGCGCTCGCTGCTGGAGTTCCACGGCGAGCTGCGCGGCGGCCACAATGTCACCGCGGAAGTGAACGGCTGGCTGGAGCGTTTCGATCTGATGCACTGCGCGAAACGGAAAGTGGAAACTCTCAGCAAGGGCATGAGCCAGAAGGTGCAGTTCATCGCGGCGGTGGTGCCGGAGCCGAAGCTGCTGATCCTCGACGAGCCCTTCAGCGGGCTCGATCCGGTCAGCGCCGAGCGGGTGCGAACCGCGATCCTGGAGCTGCGGAAGCGCGGCACGACCGTGATCCTCAGCACGCACGACATGAATACCGCGGAGAGCCTCTGCGACTACATCCTGATGATCTATCGCGGGCGGAAGGTGCTGGATGGAACTCTGGAGTCCATCCAGGAGCAGTACGGCAACGATACGATTCGCGTCTCGGCCGCGGGTGGTTCGGATGTGGTGGGGAACTTGCCCGGGGTGGAGACGATCCGCGACCTGGGCCATGTGCAGGAACTGCGAATGGCGCGCGGCTGCGATCCGCAGGAGGTGCTGCGCGCGCTGGTGGCACGCACGCGGGTGACGAACTTCTCGGTGACCAGGCCTTCGCTGCACGATATCTTCATCCGGATCGCCGGCAACGAGGCCGAGGAGGTGCAGAATGCATAAAATCCTGCTGGTGGCCAGGCGGGACTACCTGGCCGCGATCCGTTCGCGGGCGTTTCTGTTCGGGCTGATTATTGCGCCGGTGCTCGGCGGCGGCTCATTCCTGGGCGTGGCGATCATGAAGGCCAAGCCGGATATCCAGGAGCGCCGGGTGGCGATTGTGGACCGCACGGGAGTGGCCGCGGAGGCGGTGATCGAGGCGGCCAGGGAGAAGAACGAAGACGACCTCATCGACAAGATCACCGGGCGCCAGATGACGCCGCGCTACGTGTTCGAAACGGTGGCTTCCAACCAGGAGAACCCCGACGCGGTGCGGCTGTCGCTGTCGGACCGGGTGCGGCGGCGGGAGTTGTTTGCGTTTCTCGAAATCGGGCACGATGTACTGCATCCGGTGAAGCCGGCCGGCAAAGACGAGATACCCGAGTCGAGCCGCGTGGACTACTATTCCAACGCGGGCGGGATCGACGAGTCGCAGTCGTGGATCTCCGCGGCGGTGAACAATGGACTGCGGCGCGCCCGCCTGGCGCAATTGGGAGTGGACCGGAGCGTGTTTTCGGACGTGCTCGGAACGACGAAGATCCAGACCATGAGCCTGATGGCGAGAGATGAGCGCACCGGCGGCATCCAGGCAGCGCGCAAGAAGGGCGAGATGGAAGGCTTCGTGGTGCCGTTTGTCTTCGTCATGCTGCTGGTGATGATCACGCTCTTCGCGGTGGGGCCGGTGCTGGGCGCGGTGGCCGAAGACAAGATGCAGCGGGTGTTCGAGATGCTGTTGGCGTCGGCGACTCCGTTCCAACTCATCATGGGAAAGGTAATTGCGGCGGTGGGGCTCTCGCTGACGAGTTCGGCGGTCTACGTGGTGGGCGGACTGTTCGTGCTCGAAGGGATGGCGATCATGGGGCTGGCGCCGCTGTGGCTTCTGCCGTGGTTCGTGGTGTACGTGACGGCGGAAGTGATGGTGCTGTGCGCGCTCGCGGCGGCGTTGGGCGCGGCTTGCGCCAGTCCCAGCGAAGCGCAACACCTGGCCATGCTGCTGTTCGCTCCGGTGTTGATCCCGATGTTCCTGTTGACGCCGATTATGCAGCAGCCGAACGGCGGGCTGGCCGTTGCGTTGTCGCTATTTCCGCCGTTCACGCCGGTCCTGATGATGATGCGCCAGGCGATGCCGGGGGGGATTCCCACGTGGCAGCCGATCGCTGGGCTGGTGGGAACGGTCGCCTGGACGGTAGTGGTGGCTTGGGCGGCGGCGAGGATTTTCCGGATCGGGATTCTGCTGCAGGGGAAGACGCCCACCCTTCCGGAGATGATGCGCTGGGCGGTCCGGGGATAAACGCCGCGGGGGGTGCCGCGTCTTGACGTCAAGGCCGGCGCTTATCCTGGCTCCGCGGTCACACCCACTTTGACCGCTTCAATGCATCCGCGAACTCGGGCCGCATGACGAGAACATACTCCCGATTCGTTACCTCACCTCGTCCAACCAAATCGACCAAGAGCGAGATCCATGTTGGGCTCGCGCCCCCGGTTTTGATCGACAGTTCTTCTGCAATCTGTCTGGCTAATCTTCCGTACCAGAGGTTGACACCTCCATGGGTCTTATAACCTACCCGTCCAGCCAGCCTACGCGCAGTAAGAGCGCGGCCCTTTGCTCGGAAGTGCTCGCGCAAGAACTGCAATTGCTTGGCCTTTGGCTGGATCCGCCGTAGGGCATAAACAAAACGTGAGGCCGATATCGGTTCCATCGCGAAATCCTCCAAAAAGACAGCTCGCTCGTCACGGACTGCAACAGTTTGGGCGCCCGAAAAATCGCCCGATGAGTCGGGACACGGCAGCCTCGCAAGCCCTCGCGGGCACCGAGCCTCGTAGCAGCCTAAAAAAAAGCGCCGGGACGAGTCTCGTGCTCGCAAGGCGAGGCGCGGCAGACAGGAGAGTCCGCGCCACAAACTCAGCGCGCGGGCTTTTGCGCAGGAGCTGCCTCCGGCCTTGCGTCCGAACGCGCGTCGCCGCGCTTTACCTGCACGCGCCGGCGTCCCTGTGCCAGGTTCGCCGCTGATTTCTGTTTGGCCGCATCGCTCACTTGGATGTGATTATTCACGGCAACCGCGCCCGCGGTCTTCGCCATGCGAGTGGCCGTGCCCTTGTGCTGGATGACGTCGGTGCGCCCTTCGAGTGTGACCACGCCGCCTTGCGCATGTACCTGGATCTTCTCGGGAGCCAGTTTGGACTTGGCGAGTTTGGCGCGAATGGCCGCTTCGAGTTGCGCGTCGGACATCGCCGGCGCCGGACGTTTCGCCGCGCTTTTGGCGGGCGCCGCACCGTTGGCTGTATGACTCGGCGGCACACGGGGCTCGGCAGCCCACAGAAGGGAGGCAATCCACCCCGCCAGTACCATTGTGCTCACGGTTCGCATTCGATATACAGTCCGGCGGCGGCGCGTTTGTTCTCAAGAATGTGTGCTAAAGTTAGGGGTTCTCAAGGCTAAACAGCTTTCGATGCCCGAACAGATCCTGCTGCAAGGAAAAATCCTGGGGACAGAAGAGTTCCTGCTGGCCGGTTCCACCGAGGGACGGTCTGCGCGCTCGGCCGGCGAAGACATCATCGCCGGACGCTCGCAGTGGATCACCCTGCTGTGCGAAGTGTTGCCGCGTGCTCTGCTGGCGGAGTTGGGCCTGGCGCGCATCCTGTTGGGATCCAGCGGCGGCGGCCAGTTTCTGCTGGTGCTGCCGGGCGAAGCGCTGGCCGCGGCGGAGAGTTTTCTATCGGCCGCCGCAGGGCAGATTACCGAACTGAGTGCAGGAATCGCCCGGCTGGTCTGGGCCGTTACCGACAACCTGGGGGATTGGGCGATTATCCGCAAGCGGCTGAACGATCAGATCGATGGGCAGCGCAATGCTCCTCTGGCGGACTGCGCGGCGGGCGCTTTCGAGCCGTTTGCGCGCGCGAATCGGGTGGAGGTCGAGGCGTATTTCGCCAAGGAACTCGGCGCCAAGGTGCGGGAGGTGTCGCGTATCGGCTGGTCGCCAGACAATCCCGGGAAAGTCACTCCGGGCGGGGGGAAGCACACCTGGAGTCTCACGTCGAACCTCTCTCCGGATGGCATCATGGTGGCCCGCCATGCCGCACCCTCGGACGACGGAAAGTCGATGGCGCCGGTGCAGACGCTGGCGCGGCGTTCGCAGGGGCGCTCGATCTGGGGCGTGCTGCGCGGCGACGTGGACAACTTCGGGCTGCGCCTGCGCCGGGTAAACAGCATCGAGGAGCACGTTCCGTTATCGGTGCTGTACAAGCAGTTCTTCGCGGGCGAACTGGAGGTGCTCTGCTCGATGCCCGAGTTCTGGCGGAAGGTGAGCATGATCTATTCCGGGGGCGACGATTTTGCGGTTTACGGTTCGTGGGACGCGCTCATCGCACTGGGACGCGAAGTGCAGCGCCTTTTTCACCGGTTCACCGAAGAGAATCTGAAGGACTACCCCGGGGCCGAAGGCAAGACGATTTCGATGGCGATCGCCCTGGCGCCCGAGACGTATTATCCGCTGGCGTCGGTCTATGAAGAGGCGGGACGCAATCTGGATCTCGCCAAGTCGACGGACAAGGACTGCATCTACCTGCTGGGCCGGATCCTCGAATGGCGCCACCTGGCGGATGCGGCGGAGTTGAAGGACACGGTCACGCGGCTGATCCACGATTTCCGGATGTCGCGGCAGTTCCTCTACCAGTTGCGCAGTTTCTACCGCCGCGAGGCGTACTCGGACGCGGCGGGGGAGACGCAGCGCACCTGGCGGTTTCAGCGAAGGTTCAACCGGATCCTCAGCGGCACGCGCGACCGCGAGTTTCAGAAGCTGCGCACGCACCTGATCAGCGAGTTGATGGGGCGCAAGTCGGCCGAAGTGAAACTGCGGCCCGCGGGCCTGGTGGCCCTCGAGTGGGCCAGATTGGTGACAGAGGTTTAGCAAATGGCACAAGAGCAGGAGCAACGAAAGGAAGCCCGTCCGCCACGGGAGGGCCGGCCACCAGGCGGCGGGCCGCCGCGCGGAGACCGTCCGGGCGGGGGCCCCGGCGGCGACCGGGGAGGAGATCGCGGGGACCGGGGAGACCGCGGCGACCGCCGCGACCGTGGACGGCCCGAAGGCCCTCCGGAAATCGAGCTGGAAAAACTGATCGGCGACAGCCTGTATCTCGATAACCAGGCCCATTCCATTGTCAGCCGCATTCGCGACATGGATTCGGGCACCAAGACCCAGTTGCGGCGTCTCTACAGCGCGGTCCGACGCGCCGTGCGGGCGCCGGAAGGCGAGCGGCAGCACGAGTTTGTGATGCTGCGCGCGCGCCTCGCATATACCATTGCCCGCCACGGGCTTCGCAGCCTGGACCAGCTCGAAAAGCTGCTCCTCCAGGTGACGCGCAAGAACGACAACCGCGGGTACGAGCGGTTCAAGGACCTTTTCGAGGCCATCGTGGCCTACAACGAGTAGAGCATGAGCGCACATACCTCGCAAACCGAGTTGAAACTGATTGGCAAACTGATCCTCGAAGGTGAAATGAGCTGCGAGACCGGCCTGCACGTCGGCGCAGGCAAGGGATCGCTCGAAATCGGGGGGTCCGACAATCCCGTGGTGAAGGATGCTTTCGGGCGCCCGTACGTGCCGGGAAGCTCGCTGCGCGGCAAGATCCGGTCGCTGCTGGAACAGTCCACCGGGATGGCGGTGCCCTCCGAACTGGTTTTTCTTTCCCGCCGCAAGGGACAGGAGGTTCGCATCCACCAGAGCGACCGTCCCGACGACGAGATCTGTCTGTTGTTCGGGCGCAATCCGGGGCGCATGGAGCGGGTGCAGGGAGAGACTCTCGACACCACCCAGGCGACGCCGGCGCGGCTGGCGGTGTTCGATGCTCCGCTCGATCCCGACAGCATCACACCGCAGATGCGCGAGAACCTGGACGATGAGTTGACGGAGGTCAAGAGCGAGAACGCCATCGACCGCATCACCTCGCAAGCCAATCCGCGCACCCTGGAGCGGGTGCCCGCAGGGGCGCGCTTCCGCACGCGGGTGGTAATGGACGTGTTGTGCGAGGAGGATGCGCCGCTGTTTCATCGCGTGCTGGAGGGGCTGCGGCTGCTCGAAGACGATTCTCTGGGCGGGGGCGGTTCGCGCGGCAGCGGACGCGTGAGTTTCTCCAAACTGCGCCTGGTGTGGCGGAGCCGGAATTACTACGCGTCGGGCGCGGCCGAGAAGGAAGTCAGCGCCGGAAATACACTCGCGGCGATCCAGATCGCGTTATCGGAATCCGCCTTTTCGTTCATGCGTGAAGAGTAATGAACCCCGGACTGGTCGTTAAACTCCGTCCATCGGGGCCATGGCGCATCGGACCGGATTCGGGCGCGCGCAACCGGGTGGATTTCATCTATCACAGCGACTCGCTTTACTCGGCGGTGGCGTCGGCGATGGCGCGCCTGGGGTCGCTGGACGCATGGCTCGACGCGACGGCGCGGAAGACGCAGGGAAGCGCGCCGGAGGTGTGCTTCAGTTCCTGCTTTCCGTTCCTGGACGAAATCGGGTTTATTGTTCCGCCGCGCACGGTGTGGCCGCCCGTGCCGCGCGCTTTGGTATCGGCGCGGGTGCGTTGGAAGAGCGCCCGGTTCGTGCCGCTGGGAGTGGTGCAGGCGGTGCTGTCCGGACAGCGGCTGGACGACAATCACTGGAACGTGGATGGACCCAGCGAATGCCTGGTTCCGGCCGGCCGGCCTGGCCCTTTCCGCACGGCCGTTCGGTGGAGCGCCGCTGTCGATCGCATGACGGGCGCGGCGGAACGCCATTCCACCGCCTGCCTGGAATTTCGCCCGGGAGCCGGGCTGTGGACGATCGTGTCGTTCGCGGATGATGCCGCTTACACACGCTGGCTCGATCCGGTGAAGGCGGCGTTCCGGTTGCTGGCGGATACGGGCTTCGGCGGCGAACGATCCCGCGGCTGGGGCCGTTCCGAGGCGCCGGAATTCATCGAGGGCAATCTTCCCGACATGATCCTGCCGCCGCTCGAGCCGGTAGCGCCAGTCACCGGGATGCCGATTGAGGAGCCGGCAGCGGCCGCGCCGGTAGAAGTCGCGGAAGGCGCGCCGGCCGGCGAGGCGCCCGCCGAGCCTGCCAAGCCCACGGAAGCAGAGGCCGAAGTGCGAGCACCGCAGGAACTGGAGCCACTGGCGGCACTGCCGTCGCAACCAGAAGAGCCCGCGAAAGAGCCGCAACAAACCGAAAGTCAGGAAGTGGCTGCGGCCCCGACTGAGGCGCCCACCATTACGGAGTCCGAGCCGCAACCGGAAGTGGAAGCTGCGAGCAGCGAACCGCCCCCGGCGGCTGAGCCGGAAACGTCAGGCACCCCGGAACCGCCGCCGGCACTTGAATCGCAGCCACAAGCCGCCGCGGAATCCGAGGCACCCGCGGAATCCGAGGCACCCGCTGAATCGGACTCCCCAAGCCCTACTCCCCAACCCCTAACCCCTGATCTTGCGCCCCCCACCCCCGCTTCGGGGCCGCACTGGTTGCTCTCGCTGTTCGCGCCATCATCCACCGATGACGTTGACTGGCGAAGGGGCAATTACGCGGTGCTGGCTCGCGGCGGACGTGTGGAAAGCCCCGCGGGATCGGGTGAGTTGAAAAAGCAAGTCCAGATGATTGTGGAAGGCTCCGTTATCTATGCTCCGATCGGGCCGTGCGGCGGCGCCCCGGACGTCGCGCCGGATGGCTTCGCCCATCCCGTGTTCCGCGCGGGATTCGCAGTCTCGATTCCGCTGCCCGAGGTGAGCTGATGCGCTACCGCCTCACATGTCTGACGCCTCTGCTGGTCGGCGATGGGCGCAAGTTGAGCCCCATCGACTACATGGTGTGGAAGGACCATGTCAACGTGCTCGACCAGTGGCGCATCTTCCGGCTGCTGGCGAAAGGCCCTCGCCTGGAAGGATACCTCAATCAACTCAAGACCGCCGACAAGCTGGACTTCGCCTCCTGGGGCGGATTCGCGCAGAATTTCGCCGGCCGGCGGATCCCGTTTGAACACGCGGCTTATGCCACCTATTGGAATCGCGCGATGGGTGAAAGTCTGCACATCCCGATGTTCGCCTCGGGCGCGGCGGGGCCGTACATTCCGGGCACGGCGATCAAGGGCGCATTGCGCACGGGCATGGTATTCGCGCACTGGCGCGACGGGATGCTGCAGGATGTGCGGGCGCGGGTGGAAGGCGCGGAGCGGCTGCCGCGCCGTCCGGCGGAAATGGTCGAAGACCAGGCTTTGGGTCCCGCGGGTGCGAATCGGATGCGCTATGTGAGCGCCGGCGATTCGACGCCGATTGCGTCGTCGGAGTTCAAGGTTTACCTGCTGCGGACGTCCACGCTGCAGCCGCGAGGCGCAGGCTTTACCTTGGCGTGGAAACAGAGCCCGCGGGGGTCGGTGGATGGCGGGCGTCCGGAAGAGAGCACCCCGACGTTCGCGGAGATGGCCGTCCCGGGCACGACTTTCGAAGGCGACTGGAAGGAGAAGGCGTTCTATCTGCAGCCGGAGGTACGGCGGGCGGTGCGCTGGCCGGAGGGGTTCGATCGGGCCAGGGTCTTCGAATCCGTGAACGTGTACGCCGCCGGTTTGCTGGCGTTACAGCGGCAGTATGCTTCGTGGGCGGGCATGGGGCTGCTGGACAAGAACCTCGAGGAACTGGAGCAGCGTCTGGCCAAGGCCCGGGAAAGCGGCCGCTGCCTGCTGACTCTGGGCTGGGGCGGAGGACTGCTCACGAAGAGCGCGTGGCTGGACACTACCAACGCGGATTATCGCTCGATTCTCCAGCAGTTCTCGATTTACAACCGCGCCTTGTCTACGAATCTGCCGTTTCCCAAGACGCGGCGCATCGTGTTCCTGGGCAATCGCCCGGCGACGCTGCCCGGCTGGGTGGAGTTGAGCATCGACGAATAGGTAGCTGTTCAGAACTACTGCTGCTGTTTCTGTTCGAGTACGGAAAGCCGTTGTTGAAGATCCGTCAGATCATGACGCAAGTCGGCGATCAGCCGATCTCTGCCCGAATCGATTTCATCCGCCTCGCGGCCCCACTCGCGAGCGGCTTTCCACACTACATCCATGCGCTGCAAACGGACGTTAATCTGGTCAAAGCGGCGGTTCATGCGAGATTCCATCTGCTGCATCTCGCCTCTCAAGCCGGAGATCTTACGATCGAGATTGCCCTCAATCCGATCGAGCGCCGTGGACAGGAACACCCGCTCGGCACCGATCTCGGTCTGCAACTCGGCCTTCAACCGGCCTTCCATTCCTTCCAAGGCCTTCAACCGGTCTTCTATTCCTTCCAAGGACTTCAACCGGCCTTCTATTCCTTCCAAGGACTTCAACCGGCCTTCCATCGATTCCAACAACGAGATTAGCCTCTCGTCTTCCATGGCCCTATCCTACCCTCTCCTTTCTGGGGACACAAACATGACCGATGGGTGGCCGCCGGCCTGACCACAAAAGCTGCGGGCTCAACCGCGAACGGTGGCAATCCTTGAATTTACCTGGATGTTGTTCGAATCGAGGCCCGGCTTTTGGCCGTGAAGGTCGAATTCGAGATCCACATGCGGCCCGAATATCAGACAATGCGTCGATCCGCCAAAGTGGAACATCCCAATCTGATCGCCCTTCTTGACGTGCTGTCCTTCGTAAACGGTGATCTGGCAGGAAGACACCTCCGCCATGCCGACCGGCATGACGCACATGAGGCCGATCTTGGGATTGTCCGCCTCGATGAAGATCAGCGCTCTGGCGGCGAGTTCGGTGATGTACCCTTGGGAATCGTTCGGACCGGCGGGGTCAAAGCCTTCGGATAACGCTTCTGAATAATACGTTCCTTCCTGGACATATGCCTTCACCACGCGGCCGCTCACCGGACTGTGCCACCGGTGGTAGCTCAGCGCGCTCAGGAAGGCCTGGTAAATCGTGCCGCCGACAAATTTGTCCGTGAAGGCGTCGTTAGCCAGCATGTGGGCGAGGGAGTATGGCTGGGCTTTGATCCAGAAGCGGTCATGCAGCTTCACCTGGTGCGCCAGTTTGTAGGGAGCGGATTCACAGGCATTGACGATCACCGCGCCGTCGTCCGGGGAGGCGATGGGACGCTGGCCCGGCCGGAACTCCCGCGTGAAAAAGTCATCCCAGGACTTGAACCCGTGATGCGGTTGGTCGGGGTCGCATTCGAACTCCTGGTCAAAATCGGGCATCGCTTGCATGGCTTCCCGTCCAAACCAGCCTTTCGTCGGGTTCGTGTTGAGAACGTAGGTGGAGTCAGGAGAGGCGAGGAACCGCGCCCACTCGTCAAGGACGGTCTTGAGCTGGCGATTGACGTGCCCGTTCAGGAAGGCGGCAAATCCACTGGTCGTTCCCATAGACCAATCGAAGATCGCGTTTATGGGAAACCCCACCAGGCCCGTCTTGTTGAAGTCCGGGGCCTTCGTCATGATGGCGTTCAGCAGTTGCAGCATGTGCTGGTAGTGCCTCACCTGCGGTCCGCCGGCCGGGTTCCTGTTGTACGGAGGCTTCCTCGGAACCTGGGTGAACATCTCGCTGAACAACATATAGATGTCCGGGTTGTTTTCAATGAAGCTCTGGAACTCCTGGATCACGGGGTGGAAGGCCTTAGGATCCTTTTCCACCTCCGCAATCAAGTCATTGAGCCACTGCGCGAGAACCGCGTGATCCGACGGAAGCCACGCGCCTACACGATACGGTAACGATTCGCTCATAGTTGAGTGTCCTTTTGCCACGTAACGTTCAAAACTGGTCCTTTGGCGCCAGCCAGCCGCTGGCGGCGACAAACGTGCGACTCACCGGGTCGAACGTCAGAATCGCGGCGCCGGCGCTCCCCACGCGCTGGCCGGGGCGGAAGGTGAGGGGCGCGGTGATGCCGGTTTCCAGGTGCTGAAGGCGCTCGAGCGTATTCACCAGGCCTTCCCGGCTCAGGCGGCTCCCGCTCGATCGCACGGCTTGAATCAACACCGAGCCGGCAGCGAAGGCAGCCATGCGCAAACCGAGATAGGTGTGGGGAGAGTTTCCCGCCGCGAGCACCGCGAAGAATCCTTCTGCCTGATGAGTGTCCGGGGGAAACGCCGGCGCTGCGAGTAATGCTCTCGCCGCCACGGTCTCGGGCAGGAGGCCTACTCCGCTCTGCGCCGTGGAGACAAAGGCTGCCAGCGCTGGAGACGCGCCGCCGTCCAATTGACGAGCCACCCGCGCAAGCCCTGCGCCGTCGCCGGAGAAGATCAGGTAGTCCGGGCGCTTGGAAAGTACCGCAGCGACCGCCGCCGGCGAGTCGTGCTCCTCCGCGACGACCGAGAGACCTTGGAGGGAGGCCTGCTGTCGCAACCCATCCACCACGTCGCGGTCCAGGGCGGTCCCGGCCTGAATCACGGCCAGCTTGGGACGGCGGGGCGACTCTCGGCCGGCAATGAAATCGACCAGGGCCCGCGCCTGGTCGAAGAGGTTCGGCAGCAAATAGAAGATGTAGGGATTGGGCGGCTCCTTCTGATGGGGTGACAGGGTTACCGGGCCGACCAGCGGAGTCCCCAGGCTCTCCAGGAGCCGGCCGCTGTCGTCGCTGCCGCCGCCCGGCTCGAGGCTGGCCGCCAGAGCGAATACGCCATCGCGCTCCACCAGGCGGCGAGTGGCTTCGAGGAGGCCCGCGGGGTCTCCCCGTGAATCTTCCACCACCAGATCGAGACTTCGTCCGTAGATTCCGCCTCGCCGCGACTCCGCGGCAAACGTGAGCTCCAGCGTGTCGCGAATGCTCATTCCGGCGGCAGCCTGCGGACCGCTCAAGGGAAGCGCGGCGCCGATACGGATGCTTTTCGAACTGACGCCGGGGTCGGTGTCATCGGCATCGCCGAGCCGCTCGAGATAAGCCACGAGTTCGGCGAGCCGCTCGGCGGGCAGGTCGTAGCGAGGCATCCCGGCATCGAGGCGCATTCCGGCCGGATCGAGCCCTTGGGCGATCGCGAGCTGCAGAGTTTCCGGGGAGTAGGGGGCGCGGCGCCGGCCGGTCACCGTCGAGACCGCCGGCGATGTGAGCCGCTTCCAATTCAGGGGAGGCGGTTCGAGGCCACCCTCACGGGTGCCTTCGCCCCAGATGCCATGGCAATTCGCACACGCAAACGAAGAGGACGGCAGCGCCATCCCGTCCGCGCCGATGGCCGCGGTGCCGGCGGACGCTCCTGCCACCGTCCCGCGCCTATAGATTTCGCGCCCGCGCTGCTGTTGTGGGCTCAATCCACCGGCAGCGTCGGAAACTTCGAGGAACGCCGGCACGAGAAGCGGCGCGCTTGGTGAGGCGGAGCGATACGGAAGAAGAACGCGGTGCCGGTTGCGAAGGCTTGTGACGACTGCCGTACGGGTTGCGCGCTCCGGCACGCGGCAGCCCCGAAAACCCCTTCGCCGGCACTGGCATGGTGCGCGCCTGACAAGCGTCCCCATGAGGGGGGACGCGGCAGGCAGAAGTGCCTGCGCCAACCCGCGGGCGCAAGGGCTTTTATGGATTCTTGTGGGGCAGGGGCGTCGCGCCGGAAGAGCGGCGGGTTGCCGGGCCCATCGGTTCGGACATGAAAAGGCGGCCAAAAAGCGCCGGCATGAGTGCCTGCGCCATGTCGCCGCCGCGAGGGTTTTCATGAATCTCGGTGGGCCGGTGGGGACCACGGGTACAGGCAATAGTGCCTGCGCCGCGGTCAACGTCAGCAGGGTGGCGATACCGGGGAACCCGTATCGGAGCGGTGTTGCCTTCACTTCGATTACCGCGCCAGTTGGAGCGCCACCTTGGCAATCGCCGGGGGATCGCCGACGGCCAGCATTTTCTGCCACCCGCCGTGCTCCACGTTGCCGATCAGGACCACCGACGAGTGCTGGTTCTTGTCGGAGACGTAGCCTCCCAGCTTCCCCAGGACTCCATCCACGTTGGCCTTGGTGCCGGTGAGGAAGTACCAGCCGGGTTTGGCGCCGAACTTTTCAGCGTAAGCCTTCAACACCGCGGGCGTATCCTTCTCCGGATCGACGGTGATCGAGATCATCACAATATCGCGGCCTACGCGATCGCCGAGGAGCTTCTGTACCCGGGCCAGGTTCGCGGTCATGGGCGAGCAGACACCCGTGCAGGTGGTGAACAGGAAGTTGATCAGCACCGTCTTTCCCTTGAGCAGATCGTCGTGAAAATGGACCTTGGCTCCGTCCTGGGTCAGTAACTCGAGATTCGGAAAATATCTGGCGGACTGTGCCGCTACGGAGTTGTCGGCGGAACGTGCCGCGGCGTCGCGAAGCGCGCCTGCCACGACCGCGGAGGATGCCAGGCCATCGACACGCTGCCAGTATCCGGCGGCCTCGTTGCCCACCAGCACGGCGGGAGTGTGTTCGATCTTGTTGCGAACCGGCAGCCCCAACGCTCCGAGCAAGCCGTCGATGGCGGCTTTGTCGCCGGTAACCAGCGTCCAGTTCGGACCTGCGTGATATTGAGCCGCGAAGCGCTTGAGCCGCTCCGGGGTATCGGTGCCGGGGTCCACACTCACCGAAATCAGCCGGAAGCCGCTGTTGGTCTCGCCGATTTCCTGCTGCACCTTCCGGAAATTTGCGGCGAGCATGGGGCAAATGGTGGCGCAACTGGTGAAGATGAAGTTGATCGCCACGGTGCGGCCTTTGACCAGGTCGCTATAAAAAGAGAGCTTGCGGCCGTCCTGATCGACGACGCTCGTCTCGGGAATCCTGGGCTGCGCGGCGGCAACCGCGGCCGAGACAAGGAGCAGCAACGTGCACTTCTTCATGCGGACACGACCTTCCTGTTTGTGGCCAGCGCGCGCGGCGGCGCATGGCGTGATTTCCAAAAGCTCGAATTTGGCCAGCGGCGCTCGATTCGGTAGTACACCTCCCGATGCGCCAGGTACTCGGCATATTTGCGTCGGGCGGAAGCGGCGTACATCGCGGAGGCCTGGGTGTCGCCCTCCAGCCAGCCGGCCGCCGTCCGGCCCGCAGCCAGACCGCTCGAGATCGCGGACGTGATTCCCTGCGAAGAGAGGGGATCGAAAGCGGCGGCAGCGTCGCCGGCCGCGAGCCAACCATCGCCTGCGATCTGCTCGAGAAAGGAACTTTCGGCGGGCAGGATGCGGAGGGCCGGGCTGAAGCCGCGCGCCGGCGGAAGACTGCCCCACAGCACCGTTGTCTCAAGCAGCGCCAGCCATCGGTCCGGCTGCGTGAGGCCCGCCCGCTGGATGTATGCAGCATCCGTCAGGAAGACGGCGATCCGTTCTCCATCAGGAAGAGGAGCCGTGTACCACCATCCGTTTTCGACGGCCTCGACCAGCAGCACGGGCTCGATGGGCGCGAGCATTTCGCCAATGGCAAAATGCGCTGCCACTCCCGTCAACGAATCCAGCAGGCGCCGTCTTACGCCGATGCGGCGTGCAAAAACGGACGCACGTCCAGTGGCGTCAATCACCCGCGAGCCCGTCACCTGGCATCCGCCTTCCTCCGTGACCAGATCGAGCTGCCAGCCTTCCGACGTCCGGGTAACGCCGCGAAGTGCCCGGCAGCCGAGCGCCTCCGCCCCGCAGCGCGTCGCCGAGCGGCGCATCATGGCATCGAAGCGGGCTCGTTGAATGTGCCAACCCGCGCCGTAGGGACTGAAAAGGAAGTCACGATCGGAGGGTTCCGGCGAACCCCAGACGGAGCGGATGCCGGCGGAAGGGGTGTGGCCGTCCAGCAGGAATTCTTCCCAAACGCCAGCCTTCTCCAATTCCGGGCGAATTCCCGGCGGCAAACACTCGCCGATATTGGAGCGCTGGCCGGCGTCCCTGCCCACCAGCGCCGTTCGTAAACCGTGGCGCGCCGATTCCGCAGCCGCCGCGGACCCGCCCGGCCCGTCGCCGAGCACGACCACGTCGAAATGGGGATCGCGCGCGACACGCGGTTTCACTAGTGCACCTTTCCCATGCCCCAGGGATGGCGGCGCTTGCGCGGCTCGGGTTCGGGTTCGGCAGCTACCGCCAGGGCAATCGCCTTCTGCTCCGCCTCGCCGATGGGACAGCCCGCTTGAATCCAGTTCACGAGACAAGCGAGGTAGGTGATGCCATCCGGATAGTCTTTGGGATCGCACGCTGCGCCGGGAGCGTGCTCGCGGAAAGCCTCCGCCATGTCGCCCCACCCCGTGGCCATCGACGTGACCAGCGGACTTTGCAGGATGTTGCCCTTGACGATCCAGCCGTTGGCCGGGTCCGAGAGCGCCGCCAACAGGAGATCGTCAGCCTTGCGCAGTTGCTCCGGCAGGTTGTCGCCCACCAGGTTGGTTCCCAGATTAAACCACCAGTGGAGGGGCTTGGTGACTTTCTGCGAAGGATTGTCCGGGTCCGGCCCCTGGATCCGGGCGCGGTGCCCGGAGGCCCCCTGCTGGCGGGCCCGCAGCATGTCGACCACGATTCGCATGTTGTCGTAGACCATCATGCGGGCCGACCGCCTCTTCTTCGGATCGCGGGCTTGAGCGGGCGCCTTCCCCTTCGTTTCCGTGAGCGACAGCACCCACCGTTGCCAAAGCTCGATTTGCTCGTCGGTGAAGACCTTATACATCGGGCCGTCGAAACTCATCAGCTGGAACATGGGACTATCCAAATTTCCGGGAACGATGAAGCCGGCTTGCTGCAATGCCACCATCAGCCCGAAGGGATCTTCGAACCAGTCGTTCAGCCGGTTTTCGCCGATCTTGATGTCTCCGTGCATCAGGCTGGCGTACTGCTGCTTGGAAGCGATCATGGCCGCCATGTCGTTCCACAACTTGCTCGCTCCCTGATCCTGCTCCGGCGGCAGTTCCGCCAGATCCGCGCCGAGTGTGCCCAACGTGCCGAAGGCCACATAGCCCGTCCAGATGCGCTTCCAGACCTCTTGCATGGCATGTTCCCCGTTCTGCTGGCGTACGATCTCGAGATACATCTCGATGGCTTTTTTGGCGATAGCGCCGTGTCCTTCCGACGCGTTGTCGATGCCGACGTGCAATTTGTAGTACTGCGGCGTAATCCCGAACGCGCTGAGCTGCCGGACGGTTCGGGGCAGCGATATCGAGCCCCACTCCAACTCGAGAGTCATGCCCAACAACTCCGGGAAGAACAGGTCATTGAACTGCGCGATACCGAGCAGGAAGACCGGCAGCACGAAGGCCGAGTCCAGGAGACCGGGATAGTCGGCGTAGGCGCGTGTGTGCAGGTCGGGCAGATAGAGATTGACGCTCTCCATCGTGGCGGTATATACGTTGGCGTGATTCTGCGACTCCACGCCGTCGCCAAGTTCATCCATGCGGATGTGGAAGAGCAGCTCGTTGATCGTGTCCAACGGGCCGTCGGGCGTAACGCGGCTCAGCCACGCGCCATCCAACTGGTTGAACGGCCCGATCTGAAGGATGGTGTTGATCACCTGGGCGCGTGTCTGCCTGAGATCGGTCGCAAACCCGTCGGCGCTGTTGTTGTCGCGCACAAAGTTGTCGTAGATCAGTTGCATGCGGGCGTCGAACGCGTCCTGGGTGAAGGGGAAGTACTTCCACACCTGGTCGGCATCCGCCATCATCATTTCCTGATTTCGCCACGCCTCCTTGAGCATGCCCTCGATCATGGCCTGGGCTTTCGGCAGGAAGCCCTCGAAGCTCGAGATGTTCATCAGATAGTAGAACGCGTCGCGGATGGAGACCGCCGCATAAGGGGAGCGGTCCACTTCGATGTAGACGTTCTGTGCGTCCGGGCCATCGCGCGGATATTTCTTCGGAACTATGAATCCGAAGTCTTTCCAGGCGTGGACCATGGCGTTGTCGAGCTGCGGCGATTCATCCGGAATCCCACGGGCCCACGGCACGCGATTGGCGAGCACCGCCTCGAGGCCGCCCTCCAGCGCTTCGCTGTAATTGGCGACAATCTGGTGGTACTCCGCTTCGGGGACCACATCGTCGGGCCGGGCCGCCGGCCACCAGTTGGTGTTGCACTCGGAGAAGTCGGCCTGCCACGGAAGCGCCATCCACCGGGTAATATCGCCGGGCCGGAATTTGGAGGCCTCTAGCCGGCAGAGGCCCGACCACGTTTCCGGATAGGTGGCAATGTAGGTGATCTCGATGCCCGGATAGAACGCTCCGCCAACGCACGGATCGAGCGCGCCTTTGTCGATCATGGCCGGCTGTTCGGAAACCGGGTATTTCCAGATCGGCAGAACCGGGGGCGCCGAGCCCGTCCAATCATCGTCGAAGTCATCGTCGGCCCACTTCTTGAAATGGTCGTACTGCGTTGCGGAAAGCGTGAGCCACGTAACGTAGAAGCTCCCGGTGACGCCCTCGGGCGACTGCGGCGCATTGTCCTGCGGCACCGCCGTGTCGCCGCCATCGCCCGACATTTGCGGCATGTAGAGGGCACTGGCCCACTTCAGGCTCTCCGGGGTGTCGGCCGTGGTCGGCGTCGGGTCTCCCAATAGCCCTGGCGGCCGCAGACGGCCGAATATCCGCTTTTTCCGGCCACTGTGATCGGGCCCTTTCTTATAAAGCGGGGAGTCCGGCTGACCTTGCGCGTTCAGGAAATAGCCGCCTTGCCCCGGCCCCGGACCGTGTCCGCGAAAGGCTGCCTTGTTGAGCCAGTGATACTGCTGCAAACGCTCCAGCACCGGATAAATATCCTTGGTGAACGACGGCCGCTTGTCCGCCGCGGGGCCGCCCTTTTTCTTCTCCCAGGTCTCCTCGGCGATGTCGTAGAGCGAAGTGAGAACCCGCGCCGCCACCGGATACTTGGGCGGCGCCACCAGCACCCAGGCGCTCTCGGCCTGCATGGCCGGTCCGCCGTTTTTCGGAACCACCGTCGCCTTCACCGGACCATCGGAAGTATCGTCGTACCAGTAATCGTTGTTCGCGTAGTAGTTTCCCACGCAAAGGAATCCGATTTCGTTGGAGGGTATCACCGAGTCGGAGTGGCCAAGACCACCCAACACCCGGAGGCGGCCATCCTCGTCGGTCTGAAGTTCACCGAGCGGAACCCGGACCTTGGGAGACAGAGCCACCGGCGGGATGACCTGGTTGGGATACTCCGCCCAGAGCTTGGCAACTTCGGGCCCCGGATCGTTCGCCGGATTGGTGTAGATCTTGTTGATGTTTCCAGTGCGGCTGCCTTTGATGCGGTACGCCGTGCTCTGGGTCGAGTCCTCAGCTCCGCCGAGCGAGACCACCGTGAAGGGGAGGGGGCCGAAGGTGCCGGTGTCAAACACAAACTCGGCGCCCTTCATGCCGCGCCCTTTGATCTCTCGCGGGCCGGGATCGACCACCAGTTTTTGCGCGCGTTCCACAGGGTCGAGAAGCTCCTGATTCCGCAACGGCGGCTGATCGGGGTTCTCCTTGTACCACTCCGGATACTGGCTCTGCCACCACCGGCCGGCGAACTGGTGGTGCTCCGCCTTGCGGTTTGCCAGGTGAACGTTCCAGATGATCTCGGCATCGTCCGCCGTGATCTCCTTGACGGCCACACCGTCCTTGTTATATCCGTAGACCCGGAACTCGGCGGCCTGGCGCTTGATCCGGCCCGCCTTGTCCTTGAATCCTCCGTCCGGATCCGGCACCTCGCCGGGCGCGAGCGGGCCGACATAAAATTCGGCCGGGCTGTTGCCGACGCGCGCGATGCCAAGGCCGGGATGAATCTTGTAGCTTACGATCTCCTGATCGGCGGGCTGTGCGGCGTTCGTTGTCGTCTCAGTTGGGGAATTGCTCATGGTGCGCTCCTTTGGTGTTCACCTTGGGGCCTTCCCGGTGCGGTCTCGCGCAATGAACGTGAGGGCGTGCGGGCTGTTGAACTTCAATCCGAGAGAAGAGCTTTCGAAATACGCCTGGTAGGTTCCAGTGGAGGGCGGCGTGAACTGGATCTCGTAAATTCCGGGTGCCGTCTCCACGGCTGCCTGGCGGGTCTGCCAGACGCCGGGCAGCAGGAATACCAGTGCGCGGAGGTCCGCCAGTCTTGCGATGGGCTGTTGGGTGGAGGCGTCCAGCACCTGAAATCGTACGGTGGCCGACTCACCGGCCTGCAAGCTCATATCCGAGCCGGCGGAGACCGCGGAACGCACGATTACCGGCTTTGGTCCGGCGGGCTCATCGGGCGCGGGCGCGACATCCAATTCGAAGCAATGGACCAGGCGCGGCGAATCCAGGAAAAACACCACGTCATATTTGCCGGCGCGCGGCACGCGTCCGGTGGTCTGGTAGACTCCTCGCGGGCCTTCTTCCAATCCCCGGTCGGCTACCATCACGGCGCGAGGTTCATGGCCGTAGTTCTGAAACTGTCCCATGGGCGCGGCCATGCCTTCCTGGTAGTAGTACACGGCGCGATCCGCGGGATTCGCCACCAGCACGGCGTTGGCTCCCGGCACGGAGACGATCGAGTCGGCCGGACTGGGAAGCGATCCTTTGCTGAAAGGGAGATGCCCGCCGGTGAAATCCACCAGCGGCAACGGAGCATCTGCCACACCGATGCCGGCCAGGGGCACCATGAGCACCGTGGCGTCGGAGCGCCGCCGGATATAGGCCAGGGTGTTCGTGAAGGTCACCTGGTCCGGGCCGCCGTGGATCACCGCAGTCTGCACGAGGCGGTTCGAAGACGCATCCACGATGTAGAGCCGTTCCTTCGCCGGATTCACCGCGAAAACGAACCTCCCGTCCGGGGAGGCGCGGAGTTGCCGGATGCCCGGGTCGGTGGGGATGCGCGCCACGATCCCGCCGCGGGAATCCACGGCTACAATGCCGCCATCCTCCCGGATGGCGGCATAGGCGACCCGGGAGAGGACGGAGAACGCAATCGATGACGGTCCCGCGCCTGTGGGAACGTCGGCGATCTTCTGTGCCGCGGCGGTATCGATTACGGACACCGTACCGCCGCCGCTATTGGTCATAAACAACAAGCTTCTGTCCGGGCTGAATGCCAGCTCGTGCGGCCCCGCGGATGTTGGAATGCGCGCGGCAGGCTTCAGGCTCTGCCGATCGAAGGCCGCAACTCCGTCGCGGTACGAGACCCAGAGCAACCGTTCACCGGGCTCGAGCGCGATCCGTTCGGGGCGTGAGGGAACTTCGAGCCGGGCGATGACCTTCCAGGAAGTAAGGTCAACCACGGCGACCCGGTCGGATGCCGGCATGGAAACGAACAGCCGCTGCTGGTCGTCGGTGAGCACCCAGTCGCTGGCCGGGCTGTCGAGATCGATTTGCGTCAGAAGCTGCGAGCCGCCGAAACCGAAGCGCGGATTGACCACCGAAATCGTGGCGTCCTCGTTCATCGCCAGGACATACCACGCGTTCAGATCCAGCGATGGTATCGACAGCAGGCTGTCGCCGAGAAACGACGCCACCTTGCGGGTACAGCTCTGCGTATCGGCCGGCTGCCCGCCCCTGCGGATATCCAGCCACGCCGCGGGCCGCAAGCTTTGGAGGGGATTGCCGCTGGCGGTATCGGAGATCCGGAAGCGAAAACGCACGTCGCTGCGTGAGCGGATGGAAGCCGCGCTGCCTGCGCCGGATTCGGTTTCGAACTCCACCGCCACGCCATCCTGAACGACCTTTTGCGCAGGCGGCTGGGCGAACCCTGCCGCGGCAGTGAAGACCCACAGAATTCCGCGCCACCCCCCTCTCATTGCGAATCCTCCAAGACCGCCACGGACGCCTGTTTCACTTGCGGGACGCTTTGCGCGCCACTTTGAGCTTGCTGGGGACGCTCGTTACAGCCGCCGGTGGAGTGGCGCTCTGGTAGACGGCGATGCCCCCGTTGCTGCTGGTCGCGATCAGCTTGTCGGGAGGTTGGCCGGATGCCTGGAAGCTCCAGGTGCCGTCATCTTTGTTCACCGTGACCTGGCCGCTTTGCCCTCCGTAAGCGAGGGTCAGGCTGTTCGCGAACGCATTGGTGCGCGGAGAAACCGTGACCACCCCCCGGGCCGCGAAACCATTGCCGGAGCGCTCCACGGAAGTGATGGTCACGGTGTCGGGACAGCCCGTGGTGCAAGCGGCCGGCCCAACCCGAAACAGGCCCCACAGACCCACCTGGTATTGATTCCCGGTCCAGCTTCGATAACGGTAGTCGCCGGTGATCTTGTTTTTGCCGCCGGCCGAGTCGATCAGCACGTCGAAGTGCGATGACGGTCCGTACCCCCACTGCGTCCCGGTGTGTTGCGCCTGCGGATTATGGCCGAGCACCGTGGAGTTCTGCTGATAGGGCAACTCCTCCCACACGTGGCCCGTCAGTTCGAAGACCTGCTGGTTATCGCCGACGCCGCCCGGATCGGCCAGGCGGAAGCGCACCGGCATGCCGCCGGGCGCACGGAAGATGGGCGTCTGCGGGTCGCCTCCCACCAGCGAGTTGGAAGTCGCCTGAGTGGTGTCCATGCTGGGGAAGAGGAAGTTGCTGATGTTCGAGAGGTCGCTCGCGCTGAGGTGGCCCCAGTCCGCGGGGGCGTTGCCGCTCATCGCGGTGTTCATCAAGCCGCCAAAGCGGTAGAAGAACGGTTCGCTGCGGTAATTGAATGCCGAAAGGTTGTTGCCGGAAGCGTAAAGCGAGTTGCCGTTGACCAGCATGTTGATATCGTTCTGGGTCATCAGAACGAACTCCCGGAATGGCGCCGCGTTGGGGGACGGCGCGGGAAAGACGGTCGCCGAAGCGCGGTAGTCCGTATCGGCGCGCCATGTGGATCCCTTTGGCTCGATGACCAGGGCGCCGAACAGGCCGTGATAGACCTGCGACAGCGGATCGGAGGGGAACAGATTGATGGTCCCCAACTCCATCGGCTCGGCTTTCCACGCTCCGCCGCTGAACTGCAGATCGCCGGCATACCACAGATACTCGATGGACTTCCCCGGCTCGGCAGTCTGGACGGGATTGACGCCTGCATTGATGCCGTTCGATTTGGTGATGTCGTAGGCCACCAGTTGCGGGTGCAGCCCCACGCTGGTGGAAGTCCGCACGGGGTTGGGATTGTAGGGCGTGGTGTACTGCCCGACTCGGGCGGTCGGCTGCTGTGTAGTGAAGACCCGATCCGATGGTTGGAAACGGTTAGTCAGCGTGACTTTGATCCAGTCGCCGGCATTGGCGCGCACCACCAGGGGCTCGGCGTTTCTCGGAGGCAGGAGGTTCCCTTGGCCGTCGTCCAGCACGTACACCAGTCCATCCGGGTCATAGAGCGGATTGCCGCCGAAGGCCGGGCTCCCGCCTGGAGGAAGCTTCGCTCCGCGTGAGTTGTACACGATTCCGTTCGTGCCTCCGAACGCCGTGCGCGCGCTCACCGCCGTCACGTGGATTTCGCGGACACAGGGAGGCTCCGATACCGGTTGGCTGACCGCCGTGCCGGAACAGTTCGGAGTGCCGTCCGGAATCTGAACGGGAGCACCGGGCATTGGAGTGGGATTGTCCGGCAAGCGGGCCAGATTCTCGGCGTTCGATTTGTAGGAGCGCAGAAGCCCCCACGTGCCATTGACCAGGCCCTCGTAGGACGCGCTGGGGTTGTAGATATAGTCAGCCATCCGCTGATCCGGCGCCAGCCGCGGCATCTGGAAGAGCATCTCGTAGTGTTCCGAGAGGATCACGAACTGGCTGTTGCGGTATCCCGAGTTCTGATTGAAGGGCTCGAAGAGCCACTTGATCCCGTGCAGCGTGAAGTCGTGCATCGAGGTATGCGCGCCCGCCAGAAGGCGAATCTGCACGCGATCGCCTTCGTAGGCCCGGAAGAGAGGCGTGTACGGATCGCCGCCGAGAACTCCGCATCCGTTCTCCGGCCCGGGTCCGGCTTTGGGGCTGTGACAATCTACCGGAAACTTCAAGCACGATGCGCCCTGGCAATTGGGGTCGATCTGGCTGTGCGGTTTCGGCTGCATGCTCATTGCCGGGTCGTAGCGCGGAATCGAGCGGAAAGCATGCGAGAGGTCGGATGCATCCTTGGTTGCGGCACGATTCGGGATCAGCGGGATGGCCGTTCGCAGCGGCAGAGGTTCCGCGCGGTAGTTCATGGAGAAGATGCCATTGCCGAAGTCGCTGACCAGGTGCGGTGTGGCCGGCGAGGCGGCGTACCCGAAGTTCCCGTTCATCGCGATGTACGGTGTAGGCGAAGGGAGCGGCGTCAGGCTGCAGCCAGGGCAGTTGATGGCGTTGGCCGGGTCGGCCCAACCCGTATACGTGGCGCCTGGGGCGAGCGGCTTGCATTCGGTGGTGTCGGGGCTTTGCCCGGGATAGCAATCGGGCTGGCTTTTGCTGGTGTTTTGATAGACCAATTGGAGGTCGCCCCAAGCCAGCGCGAATTCGCGGTAACTCTCGATGGGTTTGCAGCCGGCCGCCGCGGCGCTCGAGGGAACAATGTTGGCGGCATAGCTGGTCGGTCCGCCGTCGTCCCTGGACCCGTAGGTCACTCTCCCGTCCGGCGACTTCCACTGCGAGCAGGGCGGCTCCACCAGCAGTCCGCCGTAAAGACCGGCCATCTGGTGCGTGGAGGGGCCGAAGTGATCGTGCGTGAAGATGGTGAGGTAGGTGCGATCGTCGTTCTTTTCGGTGTTGAAGCGCGAATCCACATACCATCGCTGCACGGTGGCCTGAGCGCCCAGCCACAAATCCTTGGGCCCGCCCTTCGGACCGTTGCCGAACGCTTTGATCGCTTTGGGAGTGAGGACGGTGCGGGTGGCGCAGTCCGCCGAGGTGCACAATCCCCCCGCGGCATTGATGCCCGCAATCCGGCTGCGCACTTCGTCGGGGCTGAAGGTGCCGTCCTCATAGTTGAAGCCATTGGCGGCGCCATCGGATGCCATGACATCGAATTTCACCAGGTGAATGTGCTGGCCGAGAATGTCGGTGGGGGTCCGGACCTGGAAATCGTCCAGCTCGTAGTAGGCCGGCACGAGATTGGAATGCCAGTACTCCACCAGATCGCCGGCGTTGGCGCGGAAGAAGAACGGCTCGGGGGCCAGATTACCGTTGCGCAGCGCTTCCACGTCGCCCCAGAGCGCGATCATGCGCTGCTGCGGATAGTGCCAGCCCTTCTTGTTGAACACCGTGTCCACCTGAAGGTTGACGCCTTTGTACAGCCTTGGCTTCCCGTTGACCAGGTCGCCCACGGCTTTGCCGTTCTCATCCACTCCGGGATCGGCGAAAGGCGCCCCGGGTTGGGCGCCGGTGGGGTTGGCGGCGGACTTCCGGGGCAGGCCGTTGACGATGAAGTCGGCCGGTGCGCCCAGCGGTGTGAAACTGGGGTGCGCGCGCTGGCCGAAAAAGCGCATCGCCACTTTCTCCTGCGGCGTCCCTTCTTCGGGAAGCTGTACGGCGGTGATCGAGCCCAGATCCTTTGTGAAGTCGGTATTGGTGTGCTGCTCCACCGTCACGGTGGGATTGCGAATGATGTGGCGCGGCAGTCCGCCGTTCAACTCCTCGCCATTCTCCCTGGCGAAATCCAGCGGCGGGTGCGGCGGCCGATGCCCCGCGATTCCCGGAACGAAAAACGGATATCCCGGGTGTCCCGGACCATCGACTTTAACCTGTCCGTCCACGATCTCCACCTTTTCGGGCATCGGCGCCATGGCCTGCGTGGGCAGCGGAATCACCGCCGGGATGGGGGTACCTGCCAGGATCTCTCCATCGGGCAAAGCGCGTGACCCCGGCTTCGGTCTGCCGGCGCTATCCAGTTCCGTGCCGGACTCGAAAACGTCGTGCACCCGGAACAGCGCCCACATCCCGGACGCGAAGTGCGGATAGAAGTGGCAGTGGAAGATGGAATCGCCGGCGGTGAGATTCAGATTGCCGCTTCCCTGGTAAACCAGATCCAGCGTAAACGACGAGCCCGGCCCGATTGCCTGGCTGTCCAGATAACTGCTGTCCGGGCTGTCCGGAGTGTGCACCCACTGGTGAGCATGGTGGTGATGAACGTGGTGCACGGAAACGCCGGCGTGCAGGATCTGAAACTGCACATGATCGCCCAGGTAGCTGTGATAAACATTAGACGGGTCGTCCGGGTAGAAAACTTTGGTAGCCCTGGGGGTGTTGGCGGGAGTGCAAGGCGTTGGGGGCGCCACCGTCGCGGTCCCGCTGGCCTCGGCGATCGACAGCATCTGATACGGAGGAATGCCGTTGGGGCCGTTAGTGCAGGGCAGGTTGGCCGGATTATCGACAATCATGGCAGGGTCGCCCACCGCCCACGAGTTGAGGAAAAACTCTTCGAACTTACAATCCTGGCAGTCGCGCATAGGGCCGAGCTGGAAACGGTTGGCCAGGATCTCGGGGGTGATTCCGGCCGCGCCATAGTTGATGGCGAACCCGTCCAGACCGGCGTTCGGATCGGCGATCAAAGGGCTGTTGCTGTAGATCCACGGGAACGCCTGCACCACGTCCTGCGACTCGTGGTAGTGAATGGTGATTTCGCGATAGGGATATTCGCGGTGCGGCAGCGCCGGGTTCTCAGGCTGCGGGGGCAGCATGCCGTGATTGGGTCCCGTGATGATCGCCGTCAAATCGCCGTAGACCAGATTGTTGTTGCTGTCCAGCATCTTCAGAACTGGCTTGCCGGCTGCGTCCTTCGCTTCATAGTCGATTTGATAGCGGTATCCCAGCGGGCTTTGCGGGTCTGTGACCCTTCTGGCGGCGCGCAGAAAATCCTCGTTGCTGGTCTGGCTTCGGTACCACTCGGTTTGCGGCGGTTCGACATTCACCGCGCCAAAAAGCCCCAGCGTCAATTGCGCGTTCGGACCGGCCGCCGCCGTATTGTCGAAGGCATCGAAATCGCCAGGGGTGCTGTACATCAGGTACGATCCTCGCGCCGCGGCATACAGGGTATAGACGGCCTTCCCCCCAGGCTCCACAACGCCGCTGAGATTCCCACTGACCGGCGGGTTGGCGCCGACAAACGTGCCATCGTCGGCAATGCTGTTGACTAACTGCATTCCGGCGACGTGGATCGATGCCGTACGGGTTTCGGATTCCACGCTGACGAACGCCGGCGCTTGAGGGGCCGGCGGAGGCGGGGGCGGTGGAGCCACGGGCAAGGGGGTTTTAGACAGGAAGTTCTGAAACGTGATCTGTAAACACTCCCCTTCGTGCACGCGCAACACCAGGGGACGCGGGCGCTTGCCGGGCTTCAGTTGTACGTTTCCCGCGCTGAGTACCGTGCCGGAACTGGGGACCACGTCTCCCAGAAGCGCGTAAATCATCCCTTCGGGGCGAACCGTGCCGAGGCGGTTGACCGGTATGACTTGGTCAAGTGCGACCACGGAAGCGTACACGGTACCAGAACCAGGACACGCCCTTTGAGCATGTCCCGCAATAGAAAAAAAGACGAACAGACAGACCACACCTCTTGGCGTCATAAACCCTCCTCCATTCATCAACAATGGGTTACAACGTTTTGTGAAGTTTACCGCTGTTTGGTGGCGTCCATTATCACCGACACAGGCTTAGAAATGCAACATAAGGGATACCCTTAGAAACGGAGAATTGCGGAAAACGCACAAAGTGGCTGAAATGTGTTGTTTTCGAATCGGACAAGTGACCGGTCGCCCCTGAAAGCCAATGGTTTAGCTGGATTTCGGATGTGATGAAGAGCACAGTCGGCGGGCATACGTACTAGAACAAATAGACCAAGGAGACTCGCCAATTATTGACGGCCGCCGGCTCAAAGCCGGTGAATCAGATTGCGGCTGAAAGCCGCCTGAAGTGCGCGGGCCGTGGCGGTAGGACAGGCGGTTTCGCCTGCCCAGTCGATGTCTTCACTGGCAGCCCAAACGGCCTGCCCCACCGGAACCCGGCCCGATCGACATGGGAGCCGAATTCAAAGGTGAAACCCGCTCCAAGCTGACCGCCTGAAAGGCGGTGGAATCAGACCCGGCGACGGTAGCGGCCGGACAACCGTCTACGCGGCGCCTCTACCTCCTCGCCCACCGGTGTTGCCCATCAGCGTGATGAGTTGATCGTCACGCAGCGGCTTGCATTCGCTCACCGTGTCGAACACCATCGTGTTCGGCTCCGCCGCCGTCCATGGCTTGAAACCCGGTCCCGGATTGCCCGTCTTCGCGAAACTGAGCCACACGCCGGCAACCTTATCCTGCAGCCCCAGCGCCGCCGGACCACCGCCCGTGGCCAGCCGGATGTGCGGCTCGTTCGCGTTGTGGAACGCGAACGCGATCTCCGAACAATGGAACGATGTGATCCCGCCATTCACGGGATACTCCCACGCGAACAGGTAATTCCACACGGGCGTCTTGCTCTTCTCGAGCTTCCACGACAGCGTTTGCTTGACTCCCGGCCGCGACCCGTTGGCGAAATACAGAACGTCCTGCACCTTCTTGCGTGGGAATGCCTTCTGGAATTCCGCCACCACTTGCGCCTTCTTGTCCCCGTATGCCTTCGTCAGATTCGCGTCGACCTCCGCCTGGCTCCACTCGTTCTTGCGTCCATCGCCGCGGACCAAGGTCCCCTGCATTTCGCTGAACACGGTGCCGGCCATCAGCGGAATCGTGTCGGCCCAATCGCAAAGTTCGCGCATCACGTACTTGTCATCCGCGATCACTTCCCAGCCGCCTCCACCAGCGCCGCCACGCCCTCCGCCGGACGCTTGCGCCACCTCGCGTGTCGCCGCCGTGCCGGCAATGATCAAGTCCTTATAGGGAACCTTCTTCAGCTTGTCGATTTGTGAGCCGTCCAGCCCCAGTTGCTTGAGGGTGCCGGCCGCAATCGCCTGCTGTCTCTTGATTGCCGTCTCCGGCGCCACGGTGCGGTAGTTCAGACTACCGCCGCTCTGCGCAATTACCCGATGGAACAGCCCCTTCGCCACAGGCATATGCATCAGCCGCATCACCTTGCCGCCGCCGCCGGATTGGCCGAAGATCGTCACGTTGCCCGGGTCGCCGCCGAAGTGCGCGATGTTCTCCTGCACCCACTGCAAAGCGGCCACCAGGTCCGCCATGCCCGTGTAGCGCGAGTTCTCGTACTGCGAACCATACGCCGAGAGATCCAGCGTGCCGATGATGTTCAGCCGGTGATTCACGCTCACCACCACGACATCGCCGAACTCGCTCAGGTTCTTGCCGTCGTACGCGTACGATTCCATGGACGAACCGTTGGTGAATCCGCCGCCGTGCATCCACACCATCACCGGCTTTTTGGCACTGGCATTTGGCGTCCAGATGTTCAGCACCTGGCACGCTTCGTTTTCCAGCCAGTAGCGGTGCGGAAACACGAATTCATCCGCGCCCGGCTTGTCCATCGCCGGAATCGGGCACACCGGGCCCCACGCCTGCGCACTCTTGATGCCGTCCCACGCCTTCACCGCCTTCGGCATTTCGAAGCGTTCCGCTTCCGCATAGGGGATGCCCAGGAAGGTGCTCGTCTTGCCGTCGCGGATGCCGCGCAGCTTGCCGCCCGTCACTTGCACGACGGGCGGGTTCAGGTTGGGCGACTCCCCGGCCTTTGGTGTACCGCTGGTGCTCGCGCCCAACGCCGACGCTGGCTCCAGCGCCGTACCCGCCAGCGCACTGCTTACCACGGCCGCACTGCGTAACAGCGTACGGCGATTCAGGGTGATTGATTCGGATGATTCTGGGGGTTTGCGATTACTCATAATGTTCTTCGATTCAGAAGTAGAACTTCGCTCCAAGTTGAACCACTCTGGGTGACCCGGCACGTATGGTGTTTAGCGCGCCGAATCCGAAAATTCCACCGCCCTGGCCGGGGGTGGAGGATGCGAGGTTGGTGATTTGCCCCGTCGCCGGGCTGAAGCTCGGCGTCAGATTGATCCCCGACCACTCCGTATGATTGAACACGTTGTAAGCTTCAAATCGAAGCTGCGCGTAGCGGTGTGAATCGGCGCCGAACTGGAATCTCTTCATGATCGAAGCATCCCAGTTGGTGTAGCCCAAACCGCGGTACGCACCCACGCCGGAGTCGGCTCCGATACTGCCCCTGGAGGCCGGCTGTATGCAGCTCAGGTTGATCCAGTCGAGCACCGTCTTTGGTCCGCCCGCGGTGGGGTTGCACGACAGCACCGCGCGCGGCTGGATATCGGCGCTGCCCGTGATCTCCTGATTCAGCACCGTCTGCGAAACGCCGGTGAGCGTGTAGTAGGCGACCTGCGGAGGTCCCGAGGCATATCCGGCGATCGTCGATAGCTGCCAGCCATTCAACAACGTCCGCCCGGCAATGTTGTCCAGGAACGTGTTCTTGATGGCGCCGCTCGGCAGGTTGTAGACAACATCGATGTTTAACGCATGCCGCCGATCATATTGCAGCGGGCCGTAGTTCACGGCCCTGGTATTGAAGGGGCTCACCGGGTTGCCGAAGGGATTGGACGTCGAGCTGTTGTTGTTCTCCACGCTGAAGGTGCCGAGCGCCTTCGACCAGGCGTAGTTCACGCCCACCTGAATGCCGTTGCTCAAGCGCTTCTTGTAGCTCACCTGCAGAGCGTTGTAGTTCGAACTCGAGCCGAAGGACCAGATGCTGCCATTGGTATTGTTCGTAACTTGATTCACTTGCCCGCCGTAGCCCAGGTATGGCCGGTAAAAGTTCGGGGGCAACGCATTCGCGCCCAACACGGTGCTCGCCGTCACAGCCAATGTCGGATCCTGGTTCTGCGCCAGCCAGGCACTCCCGAGCGGAACGTCGTTGTACGGAACGTACATCACCAGGTGGCTGCTGAGAGTGCCCACATAAGACACATCCAGCAAGCCGCGCCACGGCAATTCACGCTGGACACCCAGGTTGAAGTTGTACACCGTGGGGATGTGACCGTCCCGGGAAAGCCCGGTGCTCTGCCCCACCGCCTGCAACGGGGTGGAGCCGTTCAGGTCGGACACGCTTCCATAGTACAGCGACGCTTCCACCAGGCTCGGAGGATTGGGCAACTGGTTGAAGATGGATTGGCCCTGAATGCGGCTGTACGAGATTCCCCCGCCGCCCCGAACCACTGTCTTGTCAGCAACCGCCCACGAGAATCCCACGCGCGGCGCCCACTGGACGCCCCGGCTGTCGATCATGCCCGCCGGCAGTCCATTGGTTCCGGCCGGGATGGCGCCATTGAAGCGATTGCCGATGCCCGGCACCTCGGTCCCGATGAAGGCCGAAGGCAGTGTGGCCCCGGTGGCGGGATTGCGCGCCACGCGTGTCGCGCCCGTGCACGTCGAAGCCCCGTTCGAGCAAAACGGCTGGTAGAGCACCACCGCTTGCGACGGATTAAACATGGAAGGCTCGAAGCTCGCGACATAATTATGGGCCTCGAACCAGGGTGGCATCAGTTCCATCCGCAAGCCGTAATTCACCGTCAGGTTCTTCCGAACCTTCCAGCTGTCCTGCACATACCATTCGTAGTTGTTGTAGTGGTATTCGCCGTTCAGGAACCGGCTGGCCTGCGTGTAGGTGTCGAAGTTGCCGAGCAGCGCGTTGGCATAGCCCCAGCCGGTATCCCCGGGATTGGCGGAATCCAGCGCGAAGTTGTAGGTCCCGTTCACATCGGCGGTTGCCGTTTGATACTTGATCGCGTGTTCGATGAAGATTCCCGCCTTGAATGTGTGCGTCCCGATTACCTTCGTGAGGTTGTCGGTGAAGTTGGCGATCGGATTCCGGTTCACATATGGCACTCCGTTGGTGCCGAAGAACGGTGCGTTGGAGATATTCGTGCCTGCGAAATTGAATCCCGGAATGAACCCGGTTGGGTCCGCCGTGGCATTCAGCACCGGCGCGGAGCCCCATGCCGTCGAGACGCTCTTCAGGTACGGGCTGCTGGAGGGTGGCGCCGAAGTCGGAAGATAGTTGTAGGAACGCCCGAAGTTGAATTCGTTGGTCATGGTCGGGCTGATCACGCTCACGAAATTGATCGCAATGGAGTATTCGCCATCCGGGCGATTGTACAGCGACCAGTCCACGTTCCCCACCGTGTTCAACCCGCCGTAGGAGTCATTGCCGTTGTGGTAGCGCAGCAGGTGGAATGAGACACGGTGCTTATCCGAAAGGTTGTAATCGAATTTGTAGATATCGTTCCACTGCAGGTTCGGAAGGATCGGCAGCGTGCTGGTGTGATTCCACTGCGGCTGCCCCGCTATATTGGAAGGATCCTGCGCTGCGATCAGGCTCAGCAGACCCTGCCCGTACTGGTTGATCTGGCTGGCCGGGATCACGTTGCCCGGAAACGGCGTATGCGTTTGCGGGTTCATAATCGTGACGGGCTGGTTGGAATTGTTCACCACGCCCGCGAAATTTCCCGCTACTTCCGCCGCGGTCGGCACCGTCAACTGCACCACCGTATTGGTCTTCGACGGATTGAACTCGAATGACGTGAAGAAAAAGGCGCGCTGCCGCCCGAGGCGCTTCAGCGGCCCAAAGGGCATCCAGATCGGCCCGCCGAAGTTGAAGCCCGAAAGCATCGCGCGACTCAAAGGCTTTTGAATCCCCTGCTCGTTGTTCGTGAAGGAATTCGCACCCAGCCCTTCGTTCTTGTGGAACCAATACCCTTCTCCGTGGAAATCCGACGTGCCCGACTTCAACACCGAAGCCACCTGGTAGCCGGACGACCGGCCATACTCGGCGGTGAAGCCATTGGTCGTGACCTTCACTTCGCCGACCGCTTCGATGCTGAACGTGTAGTTCGCGCCGTTGTTGCCGGCATCCATCGCGGTCACCCCATCGAGCTGGTTGGTCACCTCCGAATTGCGCTGCCCATTGAAGTTGCCCGTGGAATCCGGAGGATTGCCTGGAATCTCCCGCAGGTAGGCAGTGGCGACATTCGTCCTGGTGGAGATGGGGAGTTCCTGGAGTTGGGTGGCGTCCACCACCGCCGATCGCGTCGCCGTCACGGTTTCCAGCGCCACCGCATTCGCCTCCACCGAAATCGTCTCCGACACGTTGCCCAGCGCCATGACGATCGCCGGGAGGCCGATGGCATCGTTCACATTCAGGACAATGTTCTTTTGCGAGAACGTTTTGAAACCGGGCGCTTCGACCGTGATGGTGTAGGTGGCCACCTTCAACGGATTGAAAACGAAAACGCCCTCGTGATTGGTGACTGTGGAGCCGTTCACCGCGTGCTCTTCCTGGTTAAGAGCGGTTACTTTGGCGCCGGGAATGACCGCTCCTTGACTGTCCTGAACCACCCCCGTAATCGAACCGGCCGTGTTTTGCGCCATCAGCGGCAGGCTGCAGCAGAGAAAAACGGCGGCCATTGACAGCCACCCCTGGCGTGTCCAAGAAAATCCGGTATCGCTCTTGTTCACGTGAAGCACACACCCTCCTTGTCTGGGCCGAGCCGGCCCGACCACCTGGTATCGATTTCGATCAGTGTGCAGATTCCCGGAACATTCGGCAAGATGAATACCGTAACGGAATGATACTCCATTTGAAAACAGCGGCTTGCGAGACGCCGCAGGACCCCGTTTTCCCCACGTATCGAACGTTCGCTACTGCCGGTTTGGCCGGTCTAGCCACCGCCAACCCGCTGTTATATAATCAACCCCAAAAGAGAGGGGTTCGTGTCCACGACCGCCACGCCATCCGGTTCCAGCATTCCCAGGATCGAAAGCGACGAAGCTCGATCCAGGATCCGTGAACAACTCGAGCTGTTACTGGAGAGCCATCTGTTCCGTAACAGCAAGCGGTATCCCAACATGCTGCGCCATATCGTGGAGCGCACCCTGGCCGGCCGCTCGGAAGAGATCAAGGAGCGCTCTCTGGGTGTGGTGGTGTTCGGCCGGCCTCCCGACTACGACTGCAGCGCCGATCCGGTTGTCCGCATGTCAGCCGCGGAAATTCGCAAACGTCTCGGTCAGTACTACAGCGAACCGAGACATCGCGATCAGCTCCGCATCGAGCTTCCGGTTGGCTCCTATATCCCGGAGTTTCACTGGCCGGAAGGGAACCCACCGGCCGCGGTCGCAGTAGAGCCCCCCGCACCGAGGGTCGAACCGGAGTTCTTTCCGGCGGAGCCCGAGGCGCCAACCACTCGAAGACGAAACCGCACGATGATGGTCGCCGGCTCCGCGACAGCTTTAGCCGTCACCGCCATGGCAGCGTTCCTGATGTGGCCGGTCTCGGCTCTGGATTCGTTTTGGCGGCCGGTGCTGGTTGACCCGCAGCCGATTCTGTTATGCGCGGCGAAGAGTCCATGGTCTCCCAGTCAACCCTTGGCCACCCCTCAACAGGATTCCAGCAGGGCCGGAATCGCTTGGGCGGACGTGGTGACCCTGACGCGTCTCGCGCTCCTGGTCCAGGGCAAAAAACATCCCATTCAATTGCGCCGCGAGGATCGAGCTACCTTCGCCGAGTTGCAGCAGGGCTCCACCATCCTGATCGGGGCGTTCAACGACACCTGGACTATGCGGCTGAGCGATATCGGGCGCTATGGTTTCGAGCATGATGGCACCAGGTACTGGATCGTAGACCGGCAAAATCAAGGATCCCACCAGTGGGGCATCGACCTGGACGCCCGCAACAGCGAGGGGAAATTGGACCTCCACGAGGACTTCGCGATTGTTTCGCGGGTCCTGAATCAACGAACCGGCAAGATGTTGGTGACGGTGGGGGGCCTCTATGGCTTCGGAACGCAGGCCGCCGGACAGTTCTTGACGGACCCGAAATACCTCACGAAGTTCGCCGCCAGCCTGAAAAGCGGCTGGGAGTCGAAGAATCTGCAATTGGTGATCCGGACAGAAGTGATCGACGGAACGCCCGGTCCCCCGGAGTTAATCGCGTCCTGGGTCTGGTAGAGAGTCGCCGCGCCGGCCAGCGGGCACGACCGGGTCCGCGGCGGTGATTTGCTCGAAGACGTGGCCTCTCGCATCACGATCGAGTCGGGCAAAACGTTCGGGCCAGCCCCGCATTCGGGGCCTGCGGATTACTGGCGTCAGCGCGATCCACCCGGACGTGTGCTCGACCCGCTAGCTGATCTTCCAGAACCAAATTGACCCATAGTTGCGGAACGATTTTTCCCGCCGGGTCCGGCGTGGTCGCCAGGACGTGCGCCTCGGGGGCCATCCGCAGCAGGAAAGACATGTCGTCATCCATCTCGAAATCCGGCATGCCCGCCAGGATCGGATTGCCAGGATCCTCGATATGCAATTTGAGCTTGCCCGCCGAGCGGTTCCTTTCCCCGTGCTGCTTGGCGCCCCCGGCAGCGGTGGCAAACCACGCTGCATCGCCGCCGCACATCCCGTTGTGGAATCACCACCAGGTCTCCCCCGCGTTCCAGGTACTCCTTCGGCACGGCCCGTTCGGCGGGAGTTACATCTGCGCCGTCGGAGGCGTAGTCGATCAGCACATCCGTCTTCAGAAGTTCGTCCGCGGTCGGGAACGGGGCGCGCCGAACACGAGGGCGCCGCGGCCAAAACGATCGACCGCAGGATCCTCAGGGTCTCTTGCCCGCAAGCGAGAGCGCATACAGAGTGTCGCCCGCGCCCACGATCAGGTATTGTTTCCCATCCAGCATCCAGGAAGACGGCCCGTTACTGACCGGTTGCGTCAGCCGCTGATGCCACAGAGGCTTGCCCGTTGCGGGATCGAACGCCACCAGCTCGCCGGTGTCGCCCGTGAACAGCAGGTGGCCGGCGGTGGTCAGGACGCCCCCGCTCATGCCGCCGAAGCCTCCTTCGCGGCCATGCGCGTGTTTCCATTTGACGTTCCCGGTCTTGATGTCCATGGCGAAAAGCGCCGAGCCTGTATCGAAATTGCCGCCGCCCCCTCCGCCATAACCTTCGGGCTTGTCGGAAGTATCGTACAGGTAGGCGATCCCGTACCCGGTGGTTCCGTTGAAGTAGAACAACTCGGTTTGCGGATCGTAACTGGGCGGTGGCCAATTGGTCGCTCCCATCGCGGGCATATCGATCATGGAGCCGTTGACCTTCGGCTCTTTCTCCGGGTTCGGAATGGGCTGCCCTTTGGCATCCACGCCGAGGGCCCAGTTTCCCGTCCCCGTGAACGGCTTCGATACCAGGTTCTTCCCGTTGGTCCGGTCCAAAACGAAAAACCACCCGGCCCGGGCGGCCTGGCCCAACAGTTTTCGCGGCTGGCCATTGATCGTAGCGTCGAATAGCACCGGGGTTTCCACGTCGTCCCAATCGTGCGTGTCGTGAGGCGAAGCCTGGAAATACCAGGCCAGTTTTCCCGTGTCGGGATTCAGGGCTACGATCGACGCGGTGTACAGATTGGAGCCCTTTCGCCCCTGCCCGGCAAAAACCGGATTCGCATTTCCCGTGCCCCAATACAGCAGGTTCAGGTCGGGATCGTAGGTCCCCGGCAGCCACGTCATGCCGCCGCCATGGTGCATCGCATCGGCATTGGGCCACGTTTCGGACCCCGGGTCGCCCATCTTCTGCGGCGTGGTATACCAGCGCCACTGGAGGTCCCCCGTCTCCGGGTCGCGCGACTCGAGATACCCTTGCACATCCATCGCGTCGCCGCCTACCCCGACGATGATGTGGTTCTTCACCACCAGGGGCGCCATGGTGGTGAAGTACTGCAGCTTCTCGTCGGCGACTTTCTTCCTCCAGCGCTCCTTGCCGTCGGCGGCATTCAGAGAGATGAACCAGCCGTCGGGGCTCATGAAATATATCCAGTCCCGATACATGCCGATGCCGCGTTGGCCCACCAGGTGGCCGCCTTTGTCTTCGAAGTCATATTGCCAGAGATGCTCGCCGGTGCGGGCGCTAACCGCGAAGATGTGGTCCGGAATGGTGAAGTAGAGAATGCCGTTTACCAATAACGGAGTGGACTTGATGGTGGGCCCGCCTACTCCCCGCTGTGGTCCAACGGAAGTGATCCGATACATCCACTCGATTTTGAGCAGATCGACCGTGGACTCATTGATCTGGTCCAGCGCGCTGAAGCGCCGTCCCGAATAGTCCCCGTTATACGTGGGCCAGACATCTTTGGGCTGGTTGAACAGCGTCAAGGCGCCTGGTTCCAGACCTTGGCCTGAGAGCGCCGTAGCGCCGAATACGATGAGGATCAGCGGGCGGAGTGTCATTGCAGTGTCACCAAGTAGGCTGCCAGGTTATGAATATCGGCGTCCGTGTACTTTCCAAGCAGGGCGCGGTGTCCTTCCAACCGATCTTCGATCTCGACCTTCACCTGGTCGCGCGGCCATTGGTGGTAAACCCCTTGGGCATCGCTGATGGAAATATCGAAGTCAGTCATGGTTCGAATGCTCCCGCTGATCGACTGGCCGGAAGCCAGTGTGACTTTGACCTTGACCGGGCCCTGCCTGGCCGGCCATAAGAAGCGGGACTGCATGGTGGATGGCTGCGGAAACTTCGCCCCGATCTTCGCCAGGTCGCCCGAGAGGGAATGGCATTTGGTGCAGCCGCCGGCGCCGTTGAAGAACTCCTCGCCCTTTTTGGGATCGCCGTTCACGGAATTCCTTAGTGCGCCATAGGTGGCGCCGTAGGTGCCGCGGTTCGCCGCCAGCTCGACTTGCAGGTGCAGGTACTGCGCGAGGTTGTAAAGTTCTTCCTGCGATAGCGCCGGAAAG
>DATJWB010000062.1:0-77503 GCA_035501495.1 Bryobacteraceae bacterium
AGTTCGGATGCTCCTTCGGCCAATTCGCGCCTGTAGCGCACGGTCCGAAAGCCGGCCAGTTTTCCGTGGCGGGCTGGGGGTGGGTGCTCGCCCAAGGGCGACTCACCCCCAACCCCAGAGTTTATTCCTCGTGCGCGCTCAGCTTTGTGATCACGGACAGATCTTCGAGCGTGGTCGTGTCGCCCCTGACCACACCGCCGGCCGCGATTTCCTTCAGCAGCCTGCGCATGATCTTTCCGCTGCGAGTCTTCGGAAGGGCGTCGGTGAAGCGGATGTCGTCGGGCTTGGCCAGCGAACCGATCTCGTGCGCCACCCACTGCCGCAGTTCGCTCTTTAGCTCATCGCTCGGAGCGTTCCCCGCCTTCAACGTCACGAAGGCAGCGATTGCCTGTCCCTTCAGATCATCGAGGCGCGCCACTACCGCGGCCTCGGCGACCTTGTGATGAGCCACCAGCGCCGACTCCACTTCCATGGTGCTGAGACGGTGCCCCGACACGTTGATGACATCGTCGATTCGTCCCATGATCCAGAAGTAACCGTCCGCGTCCTTGCGGGCGCCATCGCCGGTGAAGTACATGCCGGGAATCTGCGACCAGTATTGATCCTGGTAACGTTGGGGGTCGCCGTAGATGGTGCGGAGCATGGCGGGCCACGGCCGCTTGAGCACCAGGAAGCCGCCGCCGCCGAGCGGTACAGACTCGCCCTCGCGCGTGACCACGTCGGCAATCACGCCGGGCAGGGGCCGCGTGGCCGAGCCGGGCTTGGTGGGAGTCGAGCCGGGCAGCGGCGCGATCATGATCATGCCGGTCTCGGTCTGCCACCAGGTGTCCACGATGGGGCAGCGCTCGCGCCCGATATTCTCGCGGTACCACATCCAGGCCTCGGGATTGATGGGCTCACCCACTGTGCCGAGCAGGCGCAGGCTCTTCATTTCGTGCTTGCGGGGCCACTCGGTGCCGAAGCGCATGAAGGCGCGGATGGCCGTTGGAGCGGTGTAGAAGATATTCACCTTGTGGCGTTCGATGATGCGCCAGAAGCGGTCCGGTTCGGGGAAGTTAGGAGCGCCCTCGTACATCACGGTGGTGGCGCCGTTCTGCAGGGGGCCGTAGACGATGTAGCTGTGGCCGGTCACCCACCCGATGTCGGCGGTGCACCAGTAAACGTCCTGGTCTTTGAGATCGAAGACCCATTTGGCGGTGATGTAGGTGCCTACGGAGTATCCGCCGGTGGTATGCAGGATGCCCTTGGGCTTGCCCGTGGTGCCCGAGGTATACAGCAGGTAGAGGGGATGCTCGGCATCGACCGGCTCGGCGGGGCATTCGTCGGAGGCTTTCGCCATCAGCTCATGCCACCAGTGATCGCGGCCGTTGAACATGCTTTGCGGTGTTCCGGTCCGCTTATAGACGATCACGTTGCGCACCGACGGGCAGGAGAGCACGGCTTCGTCCACCGCGGGCTTGAGTTTCACCTCGGCGCCGCGGCGGAACGCGCCATCCTGCGTGATCACCAGGCATGCCTGCGAATCATTAATGCGATCCACGAGCGCGTTGGAGGAGAAGCCGCCGAAGATCACGGTGTGAGGCGCGCCGATGCGGGCGCAGGCCAGCATCGCGATGGGCAGCGCGGGGCACATCCCCATGTAGATCGCGACGCGGTCGCCTTTCTTGACGTCGAGGCTCTTCAGGACATTGGCGAACTTGGAGACTTCGATCAGCAACTGCTGATAGGTGAGCGTCTCGACTTCACCGGGCTCGCCCTCCCAGATGATGGCGGCCTTGTTGCGGCGCCAGGTGGCCACGTGGCGATCCAGGCAGTTGTAGGACAGGTTGATTTCGCCGCCCGAAAACCACTTGGCCCACGGGCAGTTCCAGTCGAGGACCTTGTCCCATGGCTTGAACCAATGTAATTCCGAGGCGATTTGCGCCCAGAAGGCCTCGGGATCCTTCTCCGCTTCCTGATAGAGGCGGTCGTAGGCGTCAATGCCCGAGACGTGCGCCTGGGCGCGAAAGTCGTCGGAGCATTGGAAGACGCGGGTCTCGGTTAGCACCGAATCGATATTGACCTGGGTTGCCATCTAACGTGATTCCTTTCGAGATCTTTTCAGAATGAGAAATCCAAGAGCTACTTGTGAGCCGCCGCGAACGTGCGGTTCGCAGCCTGCGAGGCCGCATCCGCACCGGCCGCCGCGACCGGGCGCCGTGCCAGCAACTCGGCGATCAGGGCTACGGCGGACAGCACGGCAGCGGTGTAAAACGCGGCCTGGTAGTTGTGATATTTGTCGAACAACCTGCCGCCGATGTACGAACCGATGACGCCGGCCACGCCCCAGGCGGTAAACAGCATTCCATAATTGATACCGGCATTTTTGGTGCCCCAGAAGTCCGCGGTAGCCGCTCCGTTTACCGAAAGCTGCGTGCCGTAGCACCAATAGACCACGAACACAGCCAGGAAAAGCAGGGGAACACTGTCTCCGGCCGCGTACAGCAAGGGCATGGCCACCATCGAAATGCCGATCATGAGGCGAAGTACATTGATGCGGCCGAGTTTCTCAGACATCCAGCCCGACAGGATGCGGCCCGATGCATTGCCTGCGGCGCCGACCACCATCGGCATGACCATCACGGCAGTTGCGGTGAGGCCGACGCTCTTGGCGAACGGCACCAGTTGGCTGATGACCATCAGGCCGGCAGAGCAGCCCAGGGCATAGGCCACCCACATCAGATAAAACGTGGGCGTGCGCAGAACCTCGGCCGGGCTGAACTCGCGGGTGGTGGCGGCGGACTTGGAAGCTGCGGCGGGCGTCCAGCCTTCGGGACGGTAACCGGCAGGCGGATTCTTGAGGAGCAGGGCGCCGATCATCGTCATGACGAAGAAGGCCGCACCCAGGATCTGGAAGGTCGTGGCGAGGCCATACGTGGGAATCAGTTTAAATTGGGCGAGCGGACCAAAGATCGCCGACCCGGCACCGTAACCGCCCACCGCCAATCCAACCGCCAGACCGCGCTTGTCGGGGAACCACTTGGCCATGACGGGGATCGGTGTAGCGTACCCGAAGCCGTTGCCCAAGCCTCCAATGACTCCGAAACAGATGAACAGGTACGTCAGGCTATGGGTGTAGGAACAGAGAAAGAATCCCAGGCTGACCAGGATGCCGCCCGCCAGGGAGCAGTAGAAGGGGCCGATCTTGTCCTGAATGCGGCCGGCAACCACGAAGGTCAGCGCGAACACCATGACGGCGATGGTGAAGACCATAGAGGTATCCGCCCGCTTCCACCCGAACTGTTTTTCCAAGGGAGCGACGAACACGCTCCACGCGTAAAGAGTGCCCAGGGCCAGGTTCATCGAGAGCCCGCCCACGACCCGCCACCAACGGCTGGGGCCGGCGTATTGATCCGTTGACATGCTTAATTCTCCTTTTTGAGTTGATCTCCAACCACCACTAGCCCCGAACGCCGGGGTGCACCGCCATTTCCACCTGTTGAATGCCCGCGGGATCGTCCAGGCTGGTCAGATCGCCCGGATCGTGGCCCTCGGCGATCGCCTTAATCGACCGCCGCAGCACCTTGCCCGACCTGGTTTTCGGAAGCTGCGCCACGAAATGCACGTGGCACGGCCGCCCGATGGAGCCCAACAACTCATCCACCTTCGCCATGACGTCCTTTTCCAGTTGCTCCCGCGCCTCGGACGTTGCGATCAGCGCGGGATTCTTCACGACCGCGAATGCCATCGGGAGCTGGCCTTTCAACTCGTCGGCCACGCCGACCACGGCCACCTCGGCGATGGCCGGATGCGCGCTGACGGCTTCTTCGATCTCGCGCGTGCCCAGACGGTGGCCCGCCACGTTGATTACATCGTCGGTGCGCCCGAGGATGAAGTAGTAGCCATCCTCGTCGCGGATTCCCCAGTCGAAGGTCGTGTAGATCAGGCGACGGGGAAAGCTGGTGAAGTAGGTTTCGCGGAAGCGCTCGTCCTGGCCCCAGACGGTGGTCATGCAGCCCGGCGGGAGCGGAGGCACGACGCAGACCACGCCCTTCTGATTCGCTCCCAGTTCCTCGCCGGTGCCTACCTGCAGCAGGCGGACGTCGTAGCCGTACGCGGGGAACGAGGGGCTGCCGAACTTGACGGGCGACTGCTCCACGCCGGGCAGCCCGGCAATCATCGCCCACCCGGTCTCGGTCTGCCAGAAGTGGTCGTAGACGGGCTTGCCCAAGGCTTCAGCGATCCATTTGGCGGTGGGCTCGTCGAGCGGCTCGCCCGCCAGAAACAAGTGCCGCAGGCTGGAAAGGTCGTACTTATGGAGCCACTCAGGATCCTGCTTCTTGAGCACGCGGATCGCGGTGGGCGCGGAGAACATCACGCTGACCTTGTGGTCCTGGACGATTCGCCACCACACGCCGGGATCGGGGCGGATCGGCAGCCCTTCGTAGACGACTGTCGCCATGCCGTAGATGAGCGGCCCGTAGGTGATATAGGAATGGCCCACCACCCATCCGATATCAGAGGTGGCAAAGTACGTCTCGCCGGGCTGCGCGGCATAGATGTGTTTCATGGAGGCCGCCAGCGCAACCGCGTAGCCGCCGGTGTCGCGCTGCACGCCCTTGGGCTTGCCGGTGGTGCCTGAGGTGTAGAGGATGTAGGAGGGATGGCTCGACTCCACCCAGGCGCAGGGAACCTGTGCTCCCAGGTGCGACGCGCGGAGCGCCTGGTAGTCAAGATCGCGGCCGGCGACGACCGGCGCCTGCGGATCGAGTTCCCGGTTGACCATGACCACCTTCTCCGGCGGGGCCGCGGCAAGCCGCAGGGATTCGTCCACCAGCGCCTTGTAGGGGACGACCCTGCCGGCGCGAATCCCGGCATCGGCGATCATCATGACTTTGGGGCGGGCATCGTCGATGCGGGTGGCCAGCGACTGCGCGGCAAATCCGCCGAAGACCACCGAGTGGATGGCTCCCAGCCGGACCGTGGCCAGCATGGCGAAGATCGCCTCCGGGATCATCGGCATATAGATCAGGACGCGGTCGCCCGTCCCCACGCCGAGGCTCTGGAGGATCGCTGCCATTTGCTGCACCTCGCAATGCAGCTCACGGAAGGTATAGGTCCGCTCCTGGCCGGTCTCGGTGGAGATATAGATCAGGGCCGGCTGGTCCGCGCGTTGGGGCAGGTGGCGGTCCACCGCGTTGTAGCAGAGGTTCGTCTCACCGCCGACGAACCATTTCGCGAACGGCGGATTCGAATAGTCGAGCACCCGCTCGAACGGCCGGTGCCAGTCAACCAGCGAAGACTGCTCGGACCAGAAGGCGTCGCGATCCTCGACGGAGCGGCGGTGAAATCTCTGATATTCGGAACCCATGGTCTCTCTATCCTACTCCGGGAGGCGCGCTGTTGCCTGCGGGTCAGAAGTAGAAGAGCTGAAGCTGCATCGTAACTTCGTTGCTGGCCTTCAGCGGAGAGCCGTTTTGCGGGAAGAGGCGATTGTACTGCAGGGTCCATTTCAGGTTCTGCCCGCGAACGTAGTAGTTCACGCCCGTGCCGACACGGTGGATGTCCTTGGTGGCATTCGCCGCGGCCACGAAGTTCTGTTCTTCGAATTTCACGAACGGCTGGGTCTTGGCCTGGTGAACGTAGTAAGCGCCCTCCACGAACCAGTCGTTCTGGTCGGCGATAGCGGTGAATTTCTGCCGGCCATCGTAGTGGTACCACTGAAACTGGCCGCCGATCTCGTCGCCGCCGTTTACCGGTTCATCGCAGGCGATGTTGGCGGAAAGGCCGCGGAACTGTCCCTGTTTCTCGCCACCGACATCGATGGCCAGGATCTTCTTCTTGCCCAGGGCCGTGCCCGTGTAGGCATATCCGGTTTCCGTGTCGAAAAAGTCGTACTGCAGGTACGCCGAGGTCCGCAGGGAGTCACGCGCGTTGGCGTCGCGTTCGCCCTGGAAGATTCCCGCACGGTAGAGCAGGTGGTCTTTCAGAAAGAAGCCGTTGGCCCCGAAACCGACGTCACGTAATCCGGCCGACTGGGTAGAGGAATTGTCCACAGTGGCCATCGAACTGATGTCCACAGTGTAGTAGCTCGACGGGGACTGCATCTGGTTGCGGGAGAACGGGACGAACATCATGCCGCCGTTCGGTTGGAAGAATTTGGTGGGCTTCCACTGGAGGAAGGCGTCCTGGATGATGAATCCGCTGGTCAGCGCCTTAGGTGTTTTGCCCAGGTTGGGGTCATCCGTCTCAAAGAAGAAGCTGATGTCTTTGCCGATATCGCCGCCCATGATCAAGCGCGCACGGCGAATGTACAAGTTCTGCTGGTATCCCTGAACACCCGACGTGGAGTCCTGCGTCCAGTCTCCCCAAAGTTGCCCCAGGATACCGAACTTGAACGTAACGTCTTCGTTTTTCACGGTGATCTGCGCACCCGCCGGCACGGTGCTCAGAGCGAACAGAATGACGACGGCGATGGCGCACGCCAACGCCCGACTGAAAGAGTGGAACGACATATCCCTTGCTCCTTGATGTGCCCAGCTACAGGAGTAGCTTGATTCACTATATTGGGATTTTAAACTCTTAATATAGTCGATATATCCCACAGGTGCTCGACTGATGTAAATCCGGTAAAACACCTACAGGCAAAATGGGGCGTAGTCCTTGGGGCGACCGAGAAGCAGTCAGTTTTCAGCGGGCAGGCAAGAGTCAGTTTCGAGGGCCGCCGGTGCCGCCGGGCGTGGCGGCGGGCGCATTCTTGTGGGGGTGCTGGTCGAAGAAGTCGAAGACTTTGGGCTCGACCATCGCGACGATGGTGAGGTGTGTCGCGCCGGGGACCTCGAGGTAACGCGGATCGAGTCCCGCGTCCTTAGCGGCCTTCACCATATTGCGGGAACTGGCGACGGGCACCTCATCGTCCTTGTCGCCGTGGCAGACCATGATCGGCATGCCTTTGAGGCGATCGAAGGGGAAGCCGGCGGGACGCGTGGCCGCGGCGCTGGCGGCGATGGCGGCCCACTTGCTGGCATATTTCTCACCCAGGTACCACGTGCCGGCGCCACCGGCCGAGTGTCCGAAGAGATAAATCCGGGACGGATCGATCGGGTATTCTTTAGTGACGAGATCGAGCACGTGGAGCGCGTCCTTCTCGCTCAACTCGCCCTGCCGCGCGCGGGAAGGATCGGCGGCGAAGCCACCGCGTCCGGGCGTACCACCGGCGGGCGGCCGATTCAGCGAACTCGATCCCCATCCCGCGCTGGGACGATAGCCCATGGGGCAAACAACCAGGTATCCATGCTGCTCGGCGAGCCTGGCGAGGATGTGGCCGTCGCGATCGAAATAGTAGTCCTGGTCGCGGGTGTTGCCGTGCAATACCAGCACCATCGGCAGCTTCGACCTGCCGTCCCACTTCGTGGGCGCGTACAGGTGATAGGCCATCATCTCGCCGGCTTCTTCGAACCAGTAGTGCCGTTCGTGGTCGCCCTTGGCGCGATAGAGCGGATCCTTGCCCGCTTCGAGAGACTTCAGCAGGGCGCTCGAGGCGGCGACGCCCGCGGCGAAGTCGTAGGGAGGCTGCGGCTGGTAGGGCAGTCCGAAGTCGGCGTCGCTCAGCCGGCGGCGGCCCATGTTCACGGTCTCGGCCAACACATAGGGATACCGGACGGACGCCTTCGCCCCACCGTGCCCTTGAATTGCGGTGAGACGATGCTCGATGGCGGCATGATCGCGGGTGATGCCTTTCACTACCGCCAGAGGAGAGACCACCGACGCCACCGGCGACGCTCCGTCCATCACCTCGGCGCGAACCAGATACGACCCGTCGGCCACGCCGTCGAGATTGGCGGGGATCCCGAAGGGCTGTTCGATGAGGTCGGTCGCCGGGAGGTCGAGAGTGCCGATGGAGCGGGCTTCGCTCTCATCGGAGTGCCGCAGCGATACTTTGAGCTTCAACGCCTCGGCGCCTTTGTAAGCGGCGGGATAGGTCTGGGCGAGCCTGATCACGACAGGAAGGGTCGAGTCCGCCACTACGGCATCCGGCCGTAGCGCGAGAGACCATTGATACTCCTGCCTGGCGTCGAAGGCGGCGCCCTTGAGCAGCGTCCAGGCATTGGCCATCTTGCGGCGTGCCTCGCCTCTGGGGATACCGGAATTCGCATCGGCAATCAGCTTCTCGACCTGTGCCGCTACGTCGGCGTTCGCCGAGCGGCGCAGGGTGCGCACGGCGGCGGCGAGCGCCTGATAATCGGGCTGATGTTCCGGCGTGATGCCGGGTACGGCCGGCTGCGCCAAGACCACAGCAGCGGCAGCGCAGGCCGCCGCGACGACTCGAACGACTCGCATTTTCCGCCTCCTCAAATCTCCAGGATACCGGTACTGTCGCCGAAGGAATCGCGCTTGACGCCGCTGCGATTCATCATCGCCAGAAACAGGTTGGCGACGGGTGTGTCTTTTTCGAGGGTCACATGGCGGCCCGTGGAAATGGCGCCATTGGCGCCGCCCAGCACCAGAATCGGCAGCTTCTCATGCGTGTGGCGGTTGCTGTCGGCGATCCCGCAGCCGTAGAGAATCATCGACCGGTCGAGCAGCGTGGCATCGCCATCCTGCGTGGCGGCGAGCTTCGCAAGGAACTGCGAGAACAACTCCACGTGGAAGGTGTTAATCTTCGTCAGCTTCTCGAGCGCCTCGGCCTGGTTGCGATGATGCGAGAGCGGATGGTGCGGCTCGCTGACGCCGATTTCATCATAGGTGCGGACGCTTCCTTCGCGCCCGATCACCATGCTCACCACGCGGGTAAGATCGGTCTGAAAGGCCGCGAATTGCAGGTCGAAGAGCAGCCTGGCGTGATCCGCGAACACCGCGGGAATGCCCGCCGGCTTGTCGATGGTGGGAGCGATCGTACGCCCGTCCGCCTCCGCCTTCTGGATGCGCCGCTCGATCTCGCGGATCGAGTCCAGGTACTCGTCTAGCTTGCGGCGATCGGAAGCGCCCAACGTGCCGGAGAGTTTTTGCGCTTCATCGCGCGCCATGTCGAGCAGGCTCTTGCGGTAGCGCTCGCGGCGGGCGCGTGTGGCCGCGTCGAGGCTGGTATCCACGTCGCCGAAGAGGCGCTCGAAGATCACCCGGGGATTGGCTTCAGGCGGCACCGGCGTGGAGGGTGTGCGCCACGAGATGCTGTTGGTGTAGGCGCAACTGTAGCCCGAATCGCAGTGGCCCACCACGCGGCTATCGTCGAGCCCGAGTTCGAGGGAGGGTAGACGGGTCTCGGAACCGGTAGCTTGCGCGATCACCTGGTCAACCGAGATGCCCACGTGGATGTCCGAGCCGCCGGTCTTCTTGGGATGCGAGGCGGTGAGAAAACTCGCCGCGGCGCGGGCGTGGTCGCCGCCGCCGTCGCCGAGCGCGTTGGCATTGTTGTCCATCAGCCCCGAGATCACCAGCATCTTCTCGCGGAACGGCTCCAACGGCTGGAGAATGCGGGTGATCTCGAATGCCTTCCCGGCCGCCTTGGGCGTCCAGTTGTCCATCACGATGCCGTTCGGCACGTAGACAAACGACGTCCGCACGGGCGACGGCGAGATCTTGGCGGCAGACGCAAAGGCGGGGACCATGGCGTCGAGCATGGGCAGCGCGATGGCCGCGCCCACACCGCGCAGAAACGTCCGCCGGCTCAGATGTTTTTGGGTGACGTACATTCTCGAGCAATCTCCTTTATTGCTTCTCTCCGGCTTGCGCCGTCAGGCTGGCATTCCGCGAAGGGGCCCGACGCTCCTGGAAGGGAACGCTGTTGACGATTCCCAGCACCAGGCTGGAGAAACGATACTGTTCCGCGGCCATGCCCGCCACAATCTGATTCACTACGGGGCGGTCGTAGGACTCCAGCCCGCGCCCGAGCGCGTAGATCAGCATCTTCTCGGTCATGGCTTTAGCGAACGCTTTCGGGTCGGACATGAGGATGTCCACGAGACCGTTCGCTCCCACGAACTTTCGTCCGTCGGGCAGTTGGCCCGAGGCATCGATGGGGAACTTGCCGTCTTTGTCGCGCCACTGGCCGATGGCGTCGTAGTTTTCGAGCGCGAAGCCCAGCGGATCCATGCGGGCGTGGCACGAGGCGCAGATGGCGTTGGCGCGGTGCTCCTCGAGTTGCTGCCGCAGAGAGGCGTTGACACCAGCGGTCTTCTCATCGAGGCGCGGCGTGCCGGGCGGAGGCGGGGGCGGCGGCGCATTCAGGATGTTCTCGAGGATCCACTTGCCGCGCAGCACCGGCGAGGTGCGGTTCGTGTAAGACGACATAGTGAGCACGCTGGCCTGCGTAAGTACGCCCTCGCGGTGCGTGCCGGTAAGATCGACCTTGCGGAACTCGGCGCCCTGCACTCCGGGAATGCCATAGAACTCCGCGAGCCGTTGGTTGAGGAAGGTGTACTTGCCGTCGATCAGGTCGGTAACGGGCCGGTCTTCGCGGATCAGGTTGGCGAAAAACAGCTCGGTCTCCTTCTCGATCGACATCTTGGTGTATTCGGTGTACTGCTGGAATTTCTTGCGTTCGGGCTCGTGGGATTCCAGGCCGCGGAATTGCAGCCACTGGCCGGCGAAATCATCCACCAGGGCGGAGGATTTCGGGTCGTTCAGCATGCGTTCCACCTGTGCCTTCAGGACGCCGGGGCGGCGCAGTTTCTGTTCGGCGGCCAGGCGCAGCAGCTCGTCGTCGGGCGTGCTGCTCCACAGGAAATAGGAAAGGCGCGAAGCCAGTTCCGTGTCGCTCACGGGACGGACAGCGTCGGGGGACGAAGGCTTGCGGTCCTGCTCGATGCGGAAGAGGAAGCTGGGAGAAATCAGCATGCGCTGGATGGCGAGGCAGATCCCTTCGCGGAACGAATCGCCCTGCTGGCGGACCATCGCCACGATGCCGGCGAGCTGGGCGATCTCCTGGCGGGTGGCGGGGCGGCGGTAGACGCGGCCGGCGAGCGCCGTCACGATCTTGCGTGCGCAAGCGGGAGTCTCGTCGGAGCAGACGAAGATTCTCTGGCGGCTCTCCTCGGAAGGGCCGCTCACCTGGTCGTACGGTCCGATGACCTCCAGGTTGCTGACGAAGAACCCGACCGCGGCGCCGCCGCCGAAAACTCCGTTGCCGGCTGCGGCTGCGACTTCGTCGTTATTGGAAGCGACTTCGGGACGTGGAGCGCGCCCGGCGCGCGGAGCGCCGTTCGCCGAGGCCGTCGGAGGCGTCTGTCCGCCGCCCCGGCCGCCCCGGCCGCGGCCCCCTCGCGGAGCCGGGGGCGGCAGCTTGGAAGGGTTCGGACCGTGAAACGCCACGGGCAGTCCTTCGTAAATCCGCAGGAACGATGCGGCGAGCCAGTGCTCCCCGGCGGTAACGTGCGTTCGGAACTGCTTCCGCTGCCCCGATACCTCGCCCGTGCGTGGAATCGGATACGACAGTTCGGCGACCTGTTTGCCGTCAATCCAGAAGGCCACGTTGAGCGGCTCCGAACCGACTGGCCGCGCGCCGCGCAGCAAACCCGCGATGTCGTAGTCGCCCTCCACCGGGAAGCGATGCATCACGTGCAGCGCGCTCGGCAGGCTCAGGCCGGTGAGGTCGTAGTCCGTTTTCACGCCGGGGGTGGTGTCGAAGTCCACATACCACGGCTCGTGCCTGACGAGCGTCGGCTTCATTGCGGGCGGGCCATACAGGGCGGTGCGCGCAATCTTTTCGGCCGCGGAAACGTACTTCTCCATCAGTGACGGCGACAGGGAGAGCACATCTCCGTTATTGTCGAACCCGTAGCCGCTGTCGTCGGGCGGAAAGTCGCCGGCCGGTTGGAAATCGACTCCGAGAAGATCGCGTACGGAGTTGTTGTACTCGGTCCGGTTGAGGCGGCGCGCGGTGATGTGTCCGGGATCGGGCTTGGTTTGCCGGTCGAGGCGGTCCAGTTCGTTCGAGACCCAGGTCGTCACCAGTTTCAGATCGGCTGCGGCGGGGCGAGGCAGCCCGGGAGGCGGCATCTGGCCGGTTCCGAGCTTTTCGATCACCTTGTCCCATTCGTCGCGGTTTTCGGCCACCACTCCGGCGGTGGTGAGGAACTCCAGGTTCAGTCCGCCGGACTGTACGGTTCCGCTGTGACAGGCAAAGCAGGACTTCGCAAAGAACGGCCGGACTGACGGGGGTTGGTCCGACCGGGAGACGCGCGCGGCGAGGGCCAGCACCGTGAGGATTAGCCCAGCCCTGGCGAAGGTTTGCACGGAAACAGGAGACTCCTCAGCCAGAATAGGACCAGTTTGGTCCATAAACAACTATCGAAAGTTCGGGCGAGCGGCGGGAAGGTGTGGCGGATCAGTCTTTCCAGCCGGTTGCCAGGGTTAGTTTCGGGCCGCTTAGTACCCACTTCCTGTACCACCTCCCTGTGAGGGCTGCCGGGGCGATATGATAGACTGACAAACTCCGAGGTGGGGCATTCTATCTCCCGGATTCAAACTCAAAGACCGATATCTTATCCAGTCGGAACTGGACAAGGGAGGCTTCGGGGTTGTATACCTCGCCCATGATCTTCTGCTGCATTCCAGGCCGGTCGTAGTAAAGGCCTTGCTCAAGGAACGGGCGGACGACATTTGGTTTCACAAGAAATTTGCCGAAGAAGTAGAAGCGTTGGCTCGAATTGACCACCCTGGCGTGGTCGGGGTCATGGATGCGGGTGGATTGCCGGATGGGACTCCATTCGTCGTTTTACAGTTCGTCAGCGGGACGACTCTCCGCAAGTTACTCGGCCGCGGCTTGCTGCCGTTAGCGGAAGCCGCTTCCATCATCCGGCAGATCGGACAGGCTCTCACCGCCGCCCACGATTGTGGCGTTTGGCACCGGGACCTCAAACCCGAGAACATCATGGTTCAGGACTTGGCCAACGCTGCCAGGCTCGTGAAGATCATCGACTTCGGAATCGCCAGCGTCAGAGAATCCAAGCCTCCGCAATCGGCAACCTCGGATGGTTCTACCGGAGAGAGGACGCGCGTAGCGGGATCCCTGCCCTACATGGCTCCCGAGCAACTCAACGGTGCTCCGTGTGCCGCGAGTGACATTTATGCCTTGGGCGTCATTGCCTGTGAGATTCTCACGGGAAGGCGCCCCTTTCGCGCCACCTCCGATGTTGAGTTGATAGTCCTTCAATTGAGGGGCCTGGAGTTCCGGCTTCACGACCTGCGTCCTGGATTACCGGCATCCGTCCACGAGATTGTCAGCAGGGGATTATCGTTCAAATGGGCTGACCGGCAGGCATCTGCCGGCGAATTAGGCAATGCCCTTGCCGATGCGCTCGTTACGCAGCCCAGCCAATTGCCGACCAGGGAGGTCACGCCCCGGCCCGAATTAATCGACGTGTTCGATCCGTGGAAACCTGCCGCCCACGCCAATTTCGTTGGCCGCGCGCCCCTGTTGCAACGGATACACCGGGCGTTGGATGAAGGCCGCAGTACATCTGTCGTCGGCGACTGGCGGGTCGGCAAGACGTCCCTGCTGGGCGTCTGCTTTGAGAAGGTGAAGGCTTCGGGCCGCCAGGCTCGCTTTCTCAGCGGTGAAGGCAGCGAGGGTTCGTCGCCTTCTGAATTCGTGAGGGCGGCAACCGGCATGAAAAGCGGCGACGAAGCTGATGCGGCTGCAGAGGTACTCTCCCGGTGGGCTCACAAGGAGCACAAGCCGGGCCTGCTGCCGATTCTGATCGTGGATGAGTTCGACGCTATCCTGCGACGCTTCGACCCGCGTTTTTTCGTGCGGCTGCGCGGCATGCTGGATTATCTGGCCCTGGTGGTGTCTTCCCGCCGCGAACTGGATCAGATCTATGCCGAGCTAGGGGCAAGCTCCCCATTTCATAATCGTCTCGAGTTGCAATGGGTCGGCTTGCTGGAACCGGAGGCTGCCGACCGGCTCGTCCGGCGGGGAGCGCCCTACCTGTCCCAGTCCGACCGGGACCTGATGCTCGAATGGGCGGGCTGTCACCCCTTTTTCCTCCAGTTGTTCGGCCGAAAGTTGATGGATGCTTTACGTTTTGGAGAAGCCGTCCATGAGGCCCAGGAGCGGTTCCAAACGGAAGCTGCCGCCCGGCTTCGCGAATTGTGGACGACTCTCTCGCTCCGGGATCGCGAGAGCCTGGTTGCCACCGTCAGCTCGCCCAATCCGAATTTGCGTATGATGCGCAATCGCGGTCTTCTCGATCCAGGCGGCAAACCGTTCGGCAGAGTTTTGACCGAATGGCTCAGGGAAGAGGTCGCTTGAAGACACCGGAGGCGCTTGGCCGCTACCGCATACAACAGGAACTGGGGCGCGGCGGGATGGGCAGCGTCTATAAGGCCCTGGATCCCTCTCTCGATCGAATCGTGGCGATCAAGACCATCAAGGTCGAGTCGGGACCGTCGGGCGAGCGGTTCTTACACCGGTTGGTGGAAGAAGCCCGCGCAACAGCGCGCCTGTCGCACCCGAACATCGTCAACGTATACGACATCGTTGAAGAACGGGGCCAGGCATTCATCGTAATGGAGTACGTCGAAGGAATCACGCTGGACTACCTGATGGTCGTCGACAGCTTTTCAGACTACTCGTCAGCTTTGCAGATCCTCACTCAGTGCGCGTCAGCCCTCGATTACGCGCATAGTCAGAACATACTGCACCGGGATGTCAAGCCAGGCAACATCATGGTGCGGCCTGACCGGGTTGTCAAAATGCTGGATTTTGGCCTGGCCCTGACGCTGAATTCGGCCAGCCGCTTTACGGACCCCGGGTTCATGATCGGCACTATCGGTTACATCGCGCCCGAAGCGATCACGGGCGATGAGCTCGGGCCGCCAGCCGACCAATTCACACTCGCCACCATCGCTTTTACTCTGCTCACCGGCCGTAACCCATTCGCGGCGGAGAACGTTGCTGCGCAGATCGCGAAGATTGTTTACGAAGAGCCGATCAGCGCCCGCCAACTGAACCCCAATTTGAGTGAAGCAGCGGATGCCACGCTCAAGAAAGCACTGTCGAAGCGATCTGGCGACCGGTTTCTCACCTGTACCGAGTTCATTGCCGCACTCGGGGGCGATCTGGCATTAGGCCCGGAGCAGGATCGCACCGCTACCAAGGGGACGCTCCATCGCTTCTTTTCCTTTTTGCGCGGCATCTCGACAGGAAAGCCAGAGCCGCAATCCATCGAGCCTGATCAGCCGCGAATGGTAGAGGCCCGAGCCTGGGAGTCTGCTCAGACTCAAATTCTGCGCCGGCCCGTCGATCAACGATTGGAACCGGACGTTCTGGCGCACTGGCAAGCCATCGAGATGTTCTCACTGGCACAGCGCCGGGATTTTCAGGCGGCGACTGACCTCCGCGGCAAGTGGCTTCCGGGAGTTCAGGCAGCGGAGCCCGAGCTGCTCGGATTCAGCGATGCAGCCCGGTATCTGGCTGCGGCCGGCGAAGTGGCCAGCCCCCACAACCGGCTCGAGCACCTGAACCGTGCCCATTCGATATTGATTGCCGTGGGGAATCGGATGCTGACGAGTGCTTCTCCATTGTCGAAGCATTTGCCGGCGGCGCTCGAGGCATGGAAAAAGTTGACGCGCGAACTGATCCAGGAGGCCAGCGAGCTGGCAGTCTTCCAGGTCCCCAACCCGTTTCGCGCCGGGCAGCCGCTGCGCCCCGATCAGGGCCCGGACCTGTTTCGCGGACGTGAGCCGCTCATCCGTCAGATCGAGGAGATCCTGGCCGATACCAACCATTTGGGATCCATGGCGCTCCTCGGACCGAGGCGCTGCGGCAAGACCTCGTTGCTGCAGATGTTGCCCGCCATGCTGCCAGACTGTGTTTGCGTTTTCTTCGATCTGCAGGACAATCCCGTGAGCTCGGTGTCCAGCTTTTTCCAAGCCCTCAGCCGTCAAACGACGGAACAGGCCCGGCGGCAACGAGGTCTGCAGCTTCCCGAAATCGCCGGTGAGGCGACATTCGAGTCCGCCGCCCTCTGGCTGCGCGATCTCGACGAAGTTTGCGCCAATCAGCGGATCCTGATCTGTCTGGATGAATTCGAGAGACTGGAACACGTCTTTCCCGGCGATCAGCGCGATCTGCTTCGACTCATGGGTCTGCTGCGCGCCACCATACAGCATCGCAGGCGGGTCCGGCTGCTGGTCTCCGGTGTCGCGCCCTTCGAGGAGTTAGGCCCGCTTTGGAATGACCACTTTATCAACGTCCGGGAACTGCGGATCGGACATCTCAACCGGGAAACGAGTATCAATCTGATTCGGCTTCCGATTCCGGAGTTTCCGAAGGAGGCGGTCCCAGTGCCGGTCGCGGAGGAAATCTACGTTCGCACCGGTGGACAGCCCTATCTGTTGCAGCTATATGGATCGCTTCTCGTGGGCCGGTTGAATGAGGAAAGCCGGTGCGAGGCAGTCATCCAAGATGTTGCGGCAGTTGAAGAGCAGGCGCTGACGCAAGGCGTTTACTACTTCCGCAACACCTTTAACGATGCTCGCGAGGACGCCCGCCGGGCGATGCACCAATTGTCCCTTGGGCAAGACTCCAACTTGACTTCGTCAACCAGACGCTGGCTTCAAGGCCGATGGCTGATCGACTCGAGAGACCGGCTCACGGTCCCGGTTCTCGTAAAGTACATTCGGGAAACGACGGAGTGACCGCCTCAGTCTTTCCAGTCGGTTGCCAGCCGGACCAGGGTCCGGACCGCGACTCCGGTCGGCCCCTTCGCGAGAAACGGCTTGTTGTCATCCAGCCACGCGGTTCCGGCGATGTCCAGGTGTACCCATGGGGTATCTTCGGCGAATTCCTTCAGGAACATCGCTGCGGTGACCGCGCCGCCGTAGCGGCCTCCGACATTGGCCAAGTCCGCAAAGGCACTCTTCAGGTAGTCCTTATAATCATCTTCGAGCGGGAGGCTCCACATGCGCTCTCCCTCGGCCTTGGCGGCGGCGAGGATGCGGTCGCGGATCGCATCATTATTGGAAAAGAGACCCACGTTCAGGTGGCCCAGGGCGATCGAAATCGCGCCGGTGAGGGTTGCGGCATCCACCAGGTGCGTACAGCCTTGCTGCCGGGCGTAAGTGAGGGCGTCGGCCAGGATCAGGCGGCCTTCCGCATCCGTGTTGATCACCTCGATGGTCTTGCCGGACATGGCGGCCACAATGTCCCCGGGGCGTTGTGCGCGGCCACCCGGCATGTTCTCGACGCACGGGATGAAGGCGGTAACCACCATTGTCGGCTTCAATTGGGCGATGGCCTGCATGGCCCCGATCATGGCGGCGCCGCCAGCCATGTCGTACTTCATTTTCTCCATGCTCTCGGCCGGCTTGATGGAAATGCCTCCGGTGTCGAAGGTCACGCCTTTTCCGACCAGACCCAGATGGGACGAATTGGCGGCGCTATCAGGTTTATACCGGATGATGATAAAGGCGGGCGGCTCGGCACTGCCCTGCGCGACTCCCAGCAAAGCGCGCATTCCGAGTTCTGCCATGCGTTCCTGTGGCAGGACTTCACAATCCAGTCCGAATTCGGAGGCCATTTTTCGGGCGGCATCTGCCATTTTGGCCGGCGTCAGCAGGTTTCCCGGTTCATTTACCAGGGTGCGCGTGAAATTTTGGGCCTCGCCGAGGATTCGGCCGCGCGCGATGGCGCCCCCGTCGAGCGAAGTCCCGGTGGAAGCGGCAATCCGAAGTTCGTCCACGGACTTCCGGTCGTTCGCGGTCTTGTAGCGGTCGGGTTCGAAATCCCCGAGCAACGCGCCTTCCACCGCCGCGGATATGAATTCGCTCGCCCCGCAGTCACCCTCGATTGCCAGGGCCATCTTGCGGACCGATTTGGACTTCAGGAGCCGGACTGCAGCCCCGACGGCTTTTCGCAGTTCTGACGGCTGCAGCTTTTCGCGTTTTCCAATCCCGGCCAGGAGCACCCGCCTGGCAGCCACTCCTGGAGGGTGGTGGAGGATAGTCAACTCCAGGGATTTCCCGGAGATCTCACCCGAATCGACGAGGTCGGCCGCTCCAAATCGCTCCTCCCGGATCCCCTCAAAAGCGGGGACGATCAAGGCATCGGTTTCGACGTGTTCCAATGGTCTGGCATCAGTCTCAATTCGCATCTCTATAGATTGTGACGGACCTGGGCCTGTGAGGCAAACCGAAAACTGGCGGATTCTTCAACAATTCCATTTTTGGAATCCCAAGAGCGGGTGTTTGCACTCTAGTTTGCGGTTATCTCGTTGCTTTTACAAGCCGCGCCGGGTTGGACTATGATAAAATTCTGGATGGGATTCCTGGGGACGGATTTTCCAAAAGCCGTAACGTACTGATTAACCGAATCGTCCAATAGCTGTAAGGCAGCGGTTCTCACAGAGAATCGGTGGATAAAAATGGCAGACCTGTCGCAACCCAACAACCTGTACAACAACGCCGACGACCATCTGTCGCGCCTTCTGGTGGCGGAAGTGGAGGAACCGTGGTACCACAGTTTCATCCGTCGCCTGAAGGAAACCTTCAACCCTCCTAAGCTGCCACCCTTGGAGCTAACGTCGAAGCCAGTTGCGGTAAAGGACATTTGGGGCCTTTATGGGCGGCAGAAGAAGTCGTTCATGATGTCCACGGGCTTCCAGGTGGGCGTTGTCGTCATTCTGTTCACGGTCTTCTCGGCTAAGCCTGTGCAGCAGGCAGTCAAGAACACCATGACACTGATCATGCCGACGGACATCGACCCTTACACGCCCAAAGTTGCGCCAAAGAAGGACACCATGGGCGGAGGCGGCGGAGGCGGCGACCGGTCCCCCCTGCCCGCCAGCAAAGGCCGGCTGCCGAAGGCGTCTCTGCGGCAATTTACCCCTCCGATGGCGGTGATCAATAACCCCAATCCCCGGCTCACAATGGAGCCGAGCATCATCGTGGATCCGAATATCCCATTGCCCAACGTGAACATGTCGCAATATGGCGATCCGTTGGCAAAGCTCGGTCCTCCGTCAAACGGTCCAGGGTCGGGCGGCGGCATCGGCTCCGGTTCGGGCGGCGGTGTGGGTTCCGGCAAGGGCGGCGGTTTTGGCCCCGGTGAAGGTGGCGGCGTGGGCGGTGGCGTGTACCGTGTTGGCGGCGGCGTGACGGCCCCTATAGTGCTGTCGAAGAAAGACCCCGAGTATTCGGAAGAGGCCCGCAAGGCCAAGTACCAGGGCACAGTTCTGCTGGCCATCGAAGTCAGCCCCAATGGCCTGGCGACCAACATCAGAGTGGTCCGCAGCCTCGGATTGGGCTTGGACGAGAAGGCCATCGACGCGGTGAAGCAGTGGAAATTCAAGCCCGGCTACAAGGATGGCAAGCCGGTGACCGTGGCTGCGACCATCGAAGTCAATTTCCGACTCCTGTAACCAGAAAGAAAGAGGTTTTATTGAGGGCGACCCGGCAACGCGGTCGCCCGTTTTGTTGTGGGGCTTTGGTACTCGGATTGGCGGAATTAGCGAATGTGCCGTGCTCGCATGAGAGAAATGCCAGCCTCCAGAAAACCCCTTCGCCGACAGTGCAGTGTACACGCCCGACCGGCGCCCGATGAGTCGGGGCGCGGCAGGCAGGAGTGCGTTTGGCATGAGTGGCTGCGCCACCTGCTACTTCGCGGCGGCGCATTCGGGGCAGGGGCAGATCTTGCGGAAGTGCTCGAATGAGTAGATTCCCGCATTGTGGCCGTCGCTCCAGTTAATCCGGATAGCGTAGTTCCCGACCGGTTCCACCCCAAGCATCTTCAAGGCCGGCTTAAACATGGGAAACGGATTATTGGCCGGCTCCGCGGCAGTGTGGGGACGCGGGGGTGTCCCGTGCGCGCCCGTGCAGGTAGCGCACGGGCACCGGTCCCGCAGATACACGAGCTGGTACTCGCTGTGGTGCCCGTCCTTCCAATCGATCTTGATGCCCTTCGATTTGGAAATGGCGATGTGTTCCGCGTCTGTTGAAGGAGCCATGTTCAGTTGAAGAGACGTTCGACGTCGCGCACGCCCGAGATGCGGCGCATCGCGGAGACCAGCTTCTCGAGCTGGCGCTTGTCCCGAACGTCTACAGTCATCTCCACCACGCCGCCGTCGTGATCGACTTCGGTTTTTGCTTCCAGGCTTCGGATATTGGTGTTCTCATTCGAAAGCACGGAGGTGAGCTGGTTGAGCATGCCCGGGCGGTCGTCGGTGTGGATCACAATGCGAACCGGAAAGGCATCTTCGGCCGCCCGCGCCCACTCCACCTCGATTTTGCGCTCGACGTCATACAGGAGGCTCTGAACGTTGGGGCAGAGCTTGGAGTGGACGGCCACGCCTTTTCCGCGAGTGACGTACCCAACAATCGATTCGCCGCGGATGGGATTGCAGCACTTGGCGCGATAGACCAGGAGATCATCCATGCCGCGAACCTTGATGACCGCGTCGCCATCGTGCGGGCGTCCCGGAATGGCAGCGGGAAGCGTGCCGGAGTAGGGCGCTTCGACGCCGGCGGGCGATGCCGGCTTGGTCTCAACCGGCTCTTCCCGGATGGCGCCAGGGGCCAACTTGATCAGCACCTGCCGCGCGGAAAACTTGCCGTAGCCAAGGGCCGCGTACAGGTCCTCCATCTTGCTATAGCCGTACGAAGTGGCAACCTCTTCGAGTTCCGCTTTGCCGACCTTGCCGAGCGCCACACCGAGCCGCCTGGCTTCCTTGTCCAGGTACTTCTGCCCGATTTCGATGGCCTTGATCCGTTCGCTGGCATTGATGACGTGCTTGATCTTGTTGCGCGCACGCGAGGTCTTGACGAAGGCCAACCAGTCCTTGCTGGGCTCGTGGCCCGGCTGGGTCATGATCTCGACGATGTCGCCATTCCGCAGGGCGGATCGCAGGGGAACGATCCGGCCGTTGACCTTCGCGCCGACGCACGTCTGTCCCACGTCCGAGTGAATGGCGTACGCGAAATCGATGGGCGTGGCATCGCGCGGCAGAACGATGACCTTGCCGCGCGGCGTGAATGTGTAGGTTTCCTCCGGATACAGGTCAACTTTCAGGGTTGACATGAACTCAGCGGGGTCCTGGACATCCCGCTGCCACTCCACCAGGTGGCGGAGCCAGGCGATGCGCTGATCGTCGGCGGCGGGCCCTTTGCGGCCCTCTTTGTACTTCCAATGGGCGGCGATGCCCTCCTCGGCGATGCGGTGCATCTCCTCGGTCCGGATCTGCACTTCGAACGTCTGCCCGTGCGGCCCGACCACCGAGGTATGCAGCGACTGGTACAGATTGGGCCGGGGAATCGCGATGAAGTCCTTAATGCGGCCGGGGATGGGGCGCCACTTGTTGTGGATCACGCCGAGCGCCGCGTAGCAGTTCTTCACCGAATCGGTGATGATGCGCAGCGCCATCAGGTCGTAGACCTGATCGACCGTGATTTTCTGGCGCCGCAGCTTCTGGAAAACCGAATAGGGCCGTTTGATGCGCCCATCGATCCGCGCGGGAATCCCTTCCCGGCGCATCTCTGCATCGACGGTCTGCTTGATCTCGGTAAGGAATTCTTCGCTGGAATGCCGGCGCGACTCGATGGAGGCGAGGATCTCGCGATAGGCATCGGGTTCCAGGTGTTGGAATGCCAGATCTTCCAACTCGCCGCGGACCTTGCCCATGCCCAGCCGGTGCGCGATGGGCGCGTAGATCTCGATGGTTTCGCGGGCGATCCTCTCGCGCCGCTCGAGATTCAGGTACCCCAAGGTGCGCATGTTGTGGATGCGGTCGGCGAGTTTCACCATGATGACGCGGATGTCCTCCACCATGGCGAGCATCATTTTACGGAAGCTTTCTGCCTGGCGGTCTTCGGCGGAAGAGAAGTCCAGCTTGGTCAGCTTGGTGAGTCCGTCCACGCAGCGCGCCACTTCGTCGCCGAATTCCTTGCGTACCTGATCGACAGTGACGCTGGTGTCCTCCACCACGTCGTGCAGCAGGCCGGTCTCCATGGCCACGATGTCCATCCGCATGTCGGCGAGGATGTGGGCGACCATGACGGGGTGGAGCATGTAGGGCTCGCCGGAATCGCGGGTCTGCCCTTCGTGGTATTTCCGCGCGAAGTGAAATGCCTTTTCGAGGACCGTGAGGTCGTCCTTGGGGCGGTACTCGCGAATCTTGGCCTCCAGCTCACGGTACAAGACGTCCACGGGGTCAGCCATGGGAGTCTGAGGGGCAGGCGAATACAAATCAGGAGCGGATTGCGGTACGCTGGCGGACTCGGTGGGCACTCTACTTCGATTGTAGCAGCGGGCCGGTGGCGGATGCGTCGATCCGCTCGTCGAGAGGCACTTCGCCGGAAAAGCACTTGGCGGCGGCCTCGAAGAGCGTCCCGATGAGTCGGGACGCGGCAGGCAGGAGTGCCTTGGCAGGAGTGCCTGCGCCACCTTGCCAACTCAGAACAGGATGGAAGGGAGCCAGGCACCGGCGGGCTCGTTGTAGAGCCCAACGCTCATCAGGGTCATAGGCTGGACGACGCGCAGGCCATTTGCCAGGCACCAGCGGAAGAGCGCATGGTTGCGCGATGGCACCAGAATTCCGGGACCGGAAAAGGAGTCCACGGACGCAATCAGCGCCTCGAGGTCGGTGTTGGTCTCGGCCGTGGCGTGGCCGAAGAATGCCAGCGAACTGGCATACGCGGTGATGCGGTCTCCGCGCTCCACTACGATGGCTGTGCCGTGCTGGATGGCTTGCGACAGTTCCGTGCCGCGATCGAATCCGTGGACCTGCCGCGAGAGGGCGTTGCAGGCCTCCAGATCGGCCGATTGCGCCGGGCGCACCCGGCAACCGGGAACGGTGCGCTGCCGGGTGCGCCCCTGCATGCAGGACAGGGGTTCGCGGATATCGAATCCCAGGCTGGCGTAGAGAGACAACGATCGATTGTGAAAGGCGGCTTGCACGAGCCGAATCCCTGACGCGCCGCGCTGGTGCGCCCGGTCCATCACGGCTTGCATCAGCTTCCGGCCGGCGCCGCGATTCTGCGTGCCGGGATCGATGGTGATCGGACCGATGCCGGCAATCCTCGAGCGCTCGTCGAGACAGTTGCTGCCCACGACGCGGCCCGCCGATTCGGCCACCACGCAATAGAAGTCAGGCGAGGAAAAAAGCGCAGAGAGAACGCCCGTGGCTACCTCTGCGTTGGCGAAATCGGACGGAAAGCCGTGAGTCTGATTGATCGTGGAGAACGCGTCGTAACAAATCTGCCCGCAGGCAGGCGCGTCTTCCGGCCTCGCGACGCGTACTTCAATTTCCGCAGGTTTGTCGGATGTCATCAGCCGCGGTCTCCCGTTTCACCATGGGACATTATACGCGGGGACCCGGCTATCTGGCTCGTGCACGATCGTCTGGCCCGGGGTCAGGGAGCTATGCGATCATGATGGCGTGCGCACGATCTGGTGGGCATGCTGCCTGACGTGGGGTTCATGGGCGGCTGAGCCGGGTATTCCGATCGGCGACTTCCATGGCGCCAACCCATTGGCGGGCTGGGCGATTTCGCGAGATTCTGCTTTCCCGGGCGCGGATGGATCGCTAACCCCGGGTCCGGGCCACACAGGTCAGGGTGTGGTGCTCGAGTATCGCTTCGGATGCGCCGCGGGAATACGGTGCGGGGGAACGGTCGCGGCTCTGTGGACGCCACCAAAGCCCTTGCCATTCAAGCACAAGGGCGCGGTGGCGATGTGGATTCGTGCCTTGCCCGAGGTAAAGCTGACCCTGCTGCTGGCCGACCCGGACGAAGGCACACGCCGGTATCCCTTCGAAGCGGCGTCGCTGGAGCAGCGGGTTGGCGGCGAGTGGCGGCAGGTAGTGATTCCGCTGGCTGCGAAATCCACCGGCTACTGGGACGAGGACCACAACGGCGCGCCCAAGGGCCGTATGACATCTCTCGGAATCCTGGCCGAGGCACGCTACCCCATGGCGATGCGCGGCACGGTCTCGTTCGACGATGTGCGCGTTCTGGAGTCGCCCGACCAGACTTTTTCTTTGAGCCCGGGGATGAAGACTTCCGCGCCGCCGGCCGATTCCGCGCAGCTTGGGCCGCGACTGGGCGTCAACCTGCATATCCTGGCGGACGATCACGGGCTCGACCTGGCGCACGAGGCGGGCTTCAGCTTCGTTCGTGCAGACCTACTGTGGGCCCAGACCGAGCGGTTTGGGCGGTACCGCTTCGGCGCGTATGACCGCTTGCTGCGTGCATTGGAGGCGCGCGGCATGGGAGCGATGTGGATTCTGGACTACGGGCACCCGCAGCATGGCGGCGGCCCTCCGCGCACTCCAGACGACGTGGCCGCTTTTGCGCGGTTTGCGGAGGCTGCAGCGACCCATTTCCAAGGCCACAACGTGCGCTACGAGGTGTGGAACGAGCCCGATGTGGAACGCTTCTGGCAACCGGCGCCGAACGCCCGGGAATATGCGGCGTTGCTGCGGGAGGCGTCGAATGCGATTCACCGGGTGAATCCGGCGGCGCCGGTCGCGAGCGGCGGGCTGGCGCGCATGGATCTGCCGTTTCTCGCCGGGGCGATCACGGCGGCCGGCGCCGTCGATTTGACCGCGGCGGGCGTGCATCCGTATCGCCGGGCTGCTCCGGAAACCCTGGCGGACGAACTGGCTCTCTTCCGCCGGGTACTGGCGGGCGCCGGCAGGAATCTCGAGATCTGGGACACGGAGTGGGGATACGCTTCGTACGATTATTTCTCGAAGAACCTGAAAGGCGACGGGCACAGCGCGCCAGGGCGGGAGCGCCAGGCGGTGCTGGCCTGCCGCGAAGCGCTGACGGTTTGGGCGCTCGGGCTGGCGGTGGGGGTCTGGTACGATCTGCGCGACGATGGCGCTGATGCCAAAAACCCGGAACACAATTACGGGCTGCTGGACGCGGACGGCAACGAAAAGGCCGCGTTGAAGGCGTTTCGCGAACTGTCGCGGGTGGCGCGGGATCACACCTTCACGGGAATGGTGGCCGACGCGCCGGACGGCGCCCACGTGATGATCCTGGATGGCAGCGCCGACCGCGTCTATGTGGCCTGGAGTGATCAGCCGGATGCCCGTATCACGCTGCGGTTTCGAACGGATGGATTAATTTCGGCGGCGAATCTGATGGGCGAGCCGATCAAGATGAAGAATGCGCGCGGAGAGGGGGAGATCGCATTGCTGGAGACCGCCGGGCCTGTCTATCTGAAGAGCCGGCGTTAGGTGCTAAGAAGCACCCTTGAGCTTCGTCCCTTAGAAGATGGCCACGGTGCGAGTTAATAGACATGCGACTGGGCAGCGACGAAAAAGCGTCCCCATAAGTGGGGACGAGGCAGGCACGAGTGCCTGCGCCACGTAATGCTGATACTCTAGGTCACATCCGATGAAGGCCACACACGCGTCGTTCTGGGAAGCAGTTACCGGCGCAATCCAATCCCTTCGCGGGAGTAAGCTGCGGAGCTTCCTCACGCTGCTGGGCATCATTTTAGCCACCACTACGCTGATTTCGGTGATGTCCGTGATCTCAGGCATGGACCGGGTGATCGCGGATAACGTTTCGAGCATGGGGGCCGACGGCTATACCGTGGTTCGCCTCTTCTTCACCCAGCGCGACCCGAAGAAGTTCATCGAAATGATGCGGCGGAATCCCAACCTGACCAAGGAAGAGTTCGACTTCCTGCGGGCGCACGTCAGCCTGACGCGCGAAATCGGCATCGTTACCAACCGCGGTGTTACGCTGCACAGCGGCAAGGAAATGCTGGAGAACGTTCTGCTCACGGGCTGCACGCCGAACATGGCGGTGATTTCGAATTACGAGGCAACGGACGGGCACTTCATCTCGGATATCGAGAACGACCGGCACATGTACGTGGCATTTATCGGCAACGACGTGCGGACCAAGTTCTTCGGCGACACCAGTCCGATTGGCCGCAGCCTCACGGTGGAAGGCGTTCCTTTCCAGATTGTCGGAGTCGCCAAGGCAAAGGGGACGATCTTCGGGCAGTCGCAGGACAACTTCCTGGTGATCCCGATCGAGACCTACTTTCGGATCTGGGGGGCGCGTCAAGGCATGCAATATGCGGCGACGGCGGTGGATCACGCCCACCTCATGCAGGCGCAGGAGGAGGCCCGCATGGCGCTGCGCGCCTATCGCCACCTGAGCCCCAAAGAGGACGACACGTTTTCGATGATGACTTCCGACGCCCTGCTCGACTTCTGGAACCAGTTGACCGGCGCTATTGCAGCGACCGCGGTGGGAGTGGTCTCGGTCTTCATGGTCGTGGGCGGCGTCGTGATCATGAACATCATGCTCGCGGTGGTCACGGAGCGCACGCACGAGATCGGCATCCGCAAGTCGGTAGGCGCGCGCCGCAGGGACATCCTGAATCAGTTTCTGGTGGAGTCATCCATGCTCTCGGGGATCGGAGGACTGATGGGGGTCACGCTGGCGTGGCTGGTGGCGGTGCTGGTGCGCAGCCTCACGCCCGTGCCGATGTCGGTGCCGGTGACGGCGGTGATTCTGGGGGTTGCATTGTCCGCCACGGTCGGGCTGTTTTTCGGGATCTACCCGGCGCAGCGTGCATCCAAACTCGATCCGATCGAAGCGCTGAGGGCGGAGAAATGACCGTCAGTCTGCTCGGCAACGACATCCGGATGGCCCTGGCCACTACCGTGGAGCACAAGATGCGCTCGTTCCTGACCATCCTGGGAGTCATCATCGGCACGGGCGCGGTGATCGGTGTCGGGTCGATCATTGCGGGCCTGGACGGGGCGATCAGCGGGCTGTTGCGGAGCTTCGGCCCGACCACGGTGATCGTCACCAAGACCACGGCCATGGGCCAGGCGACGCGGGCGGAGCGCAGCCGCAAACCGCTGACGCTCGAAAACGCCCGCGCCATCGAAGCGCGCTGTCCGGCGGTGGAGCATGTCAGCCCGTACCTGATTCCGGGCGGAGGCCTGCGCCGTACCCGCTACAAGGGCAACGACTATTACGGCATCCAGATGGGGGGCACGGAGGCAGGGTACGCCTACGGCGGCACCACCATGAAGTACGGCCGCTTTTTCAGCGAGGCCGAGAACTCACATCACATGCCCGTGGTCGTGATTGGGGAAGACATCCAGAAACGGCTGATGCCGGATGTGGATCCGGTGGGCAAGTGGATCGACGTGGATGGCCATGAGTTCGAGGTGATCGGGGTGATGGACCGGCCCGCCACGCAACTGCCCGGGACGGACGACAACCGCGTCCTGCTGCCGTACTTCACCATGCGCAAGATGTTCCCCAACGCGACCGAGCATATGCTCATCGCCATCGCGTATCCCGGCATGCTGGAGCAGGCGGAAGACCAGATCCGCACGGTGCTGCGGCTGGAGCGCCGCGTGCCGTATCACGACCCGGACAACTTCTCCATCACTACCGCGGAGCAGATGATCGAACAGTTCCACAGCGTGACCGCGACGGTAGCGCTGGTCATGGTGATCCTCAGCTCCATCGGACTGCTGGTGGGCGGCATCGGGGTAATGAATATCATGCTGGTGAGCGTCACCGAGCGTACGCGCGAGATCGGGGTCCGCAAGGCCCTGGGCGCCCGCAAGTTCGACATCATCGTTCAGTTTCTGACCGAAGCTGTGGTGCTCACGGCGTTGGGCGGAATGCTGGGCCTGATGTTGGGCTGGAGCATTTCCCGGGTGGCGGGCCTGGTTTTCCCGAATCTGCCGACGGCGGTGCCGCTGTGGGCCGCGGCTGCCGGGGTGTTGGTGTCGGTGGGGGTGGGCCTGTTCTTCGGCATCTGGCCGGCGGGCCGGGCGGCCCGATTGGATCCCGTAGAAGCGCTACGCTACGAATAGCCCATGGACAATCCGGAGAATTGGTTCCTGCCTGCGGCGCGCTGGCTGGCGTTCGGGTCCGCCGTTTCGATCCTGATCGGAATCGCGCCTTCCCAGATTCTGCTGGCGCTCGCGCTGGTGGCGCTGCTGCTCTCGGGGGCGCCTCTGCGGCTGCCGCGCATCAAATTGGCGCTGGGGCTGTTCCTGCTGGGGACCTTGATCGCCTGGCTGTCTTCCGGGGACCTCACGGCCGGCCTGCCGCAGATCCGCAAAATCTATGTCTTCTGTGAACTGTTGGTGATCTTCTCCGCGCTGCGCGACATGGCGATGATCCGCTGGCTGTTTCTCACGTGGGCGGGCTTCGGGAGCATCGCCGCGGGTTGGGGAGTGGTGCAATTCGCGCAGAAGGTACAGCAGGCGCGGCAGCTCGGCGGCGACCAATATACCTTTTTCATCGGCGAGCGAATCACGGGCTTCATGAGCCACTGGAATACCTTTTCGGCCCAGGAGATGTTCGCCCTGATCATGCTGGGCGCGTTCCTGCTCTTCGCACCGGGTGTCCGGAAGCGGCTCTGGTGGATGATCTGCGCCGGGCTGCTGGCGTTGGCGGTGCTGCTGGCCGAAACGCGCGCCGTGTGGATTGCTACCGCCGTTGCCAGCCTGTACCTGATCTGGTTCTGGAGGCGCTGGCTGGTGCTGCTGGTTCCCGCGGCGGTGGTGCTGATCTACCTTGTTTCGCCGGCAGTGATCCGCGAGCGATTCACCTCGCTGGTTCGGCCGAGACAGGTGGACTCGAATGAATTCCGCAGCGTGACCAGGCGCACCGGTCTGCGCATGATCGAAGCCCACCCGCTGTTAGGCCTGGGCCCGGAAGGGCCGCATTATCACTTCGACGAGTACATCCCGGAAGACGTGCCGCATCCCCGGCCCGAAGGCTGGTACGGCCATCTGCACAACATTTACCTGCAATACGCCGCCGAGCGCGGGATCCCCACGATGCTGGTGTTGATGTGGATGCTGCTCCAGATTCTCTACGACTTCTGGAGGGGACTGCGCGCGCTGCCTCCCGGGCCGGACAATCGCAAGTTCCTGCTGCACGGCGGCATCGCCATCGTGCTGGCGACGATGACGGAAGGCCTTGCGGAATACAATCTCGGAGACAGCGAGGTGTTGACCATGTTCCTGGTGGTGGTGGCGTGCGGATACCTGTCGTTGGAGAAGGACGTGACCTTCGGGGCGGGTCCGGCCCCGGCCGGTTCACCCGCGGAACGAGTGTAATGCCCGATGGAGCGTCTTTCGCGGCGAAGGCGTCAGCGCGTAAGGACACAGCCGGGCTCTCGAGCCCGGCCACCCGGCGCTGGTACCCCTGCGATACCATGACTGTAGCCTCCGGCAGATTGGCCAGCCGGCGCGCCCTTCGACCAAAGATGACGAATCTCCGTCTGCTATCCTCCCTCAAGCTGTTACTGTTCGTGGCTGGAGCACTGCTGGCGGCCCGCTGTGGAAATACCGGCAAGCCTCCGGAGAAAGCCGCTCCCGGACCTGCCACGGCGGCCAAGCCAATCGAGTACTTCCACGTCGATCCGGCCACTGCGGGGTCGCTGCACGGCAAGATCGTTTTCCGCGGGACTAAACCGGCGAGGACTGTCATCTCGATGGAATCGGAAGCCGGCTGCCAGGCTGCGCACGCCGGGCATCCGGTATACGACGAGTCCGTGGTGGTGGGCAAGGACGGCGGGTTGGCGAATGCCTTCGTCTACATTCAGGCGGGTCTCGAAGGCAAGAACTTCGAGCCGGTAAAGGAAGCGGTCACGCTCGATCAGCATGGGTGCCTGTTCGTGCCGCGGGTGCTGGGGATCCGCGCCGGCCAGACGCTGGACGTCAAGAACAGCGATCCGGTCTCGCACAACATTCATCCCATGCCCAAGGAGAACCGCGAGTTCAATGCGCAGCAATCGCCCGGTACGCCGGACGTGGAGCACCGCTTTCCGCGGCCGGAGATCATGATCCCCGTGAAATGTAACGTCCACGCGTGGATGCGCGCCTACATCGGAGTCATGCCGCACCCGTATTTCGCGGTCACGGGCCCGGACGGGTCGTTCCAGATGAGCAACGTGCCGCCGGGCGATTACACGGTCGCGGTATGGCATGAGAAACTGGGAGACCAGACGAAGCAGGTTCATTTGGACGCATCCGCCACCGCCAACGTGGACTTCACGTATCGTTGAGGCGGCGCACCGATGCGCACGGAAAGGCCGAATTCATGAGTCGAAGGACGTGGCTGATTTTGTCGATCGCGATGGCGGGCTTGCTGGCAGGCTGCGGCCACGCTCCGGCGGGACCTTCCTATCGTGTCTATGTGAGCAACGAAGCATCGGGCGACATGACGGTGATCGACCCGGTGAAGATGGAGGCGCTGGCGACGCTGCCGCTGGGGAAGCGCGCGCGGGGCATCCACCCCAGCGCCGATGGCAAGCTGATCTACGTCGCTCTGAGCGGATCGCCGTTCGCCCCCCCGGGTGTGGACGAGAGCACGCTGCCTCCGCCCGACAAGAGCGCCGACGGCATCGGAGTGTTCGACGTGGCGCAGAACAAGATGCTGCGCAAGGTCCCCGGGGGTTCGGACCCGGAGCAGTTCGCGGTGTCTAAAGATGGCAAGTTGCTATATGTGTCCAACGAGGACGATGCGGGCCTCAGCTTCGTGGATCCTGAAAACGGACAGGTGCTGAAAACGCTTCCCACAGGCCGGGAGCCGGAAGGCGTGATGCTTTCCCCCGACGGCAGGCTGATCTTTGCCACTTCGGAGGACGAAGGGACAATCACCGTGGTGGATGCCGCCGCGCAAAGCGAGGTCAAGAAGATCAAGGTGGGCCGGCGTCCCCGGGGAATCGCGTTCACTCCGGATGGATCGCGCGTTTTCATCACCAACGAGAATGACGCGGCGGTGAGTGTGATCGATGTGGGCAAACTCGAGGTGATCAACACCATCCCGGTGGGCGACGGCATGAAGCCCATGGGCATGGCCATGTCGAAGGATGGTTCGGCGCTGTATGTGAGCACCGGGCGCGGCAAGAAGGTGGTGATCATCGATCCGGTGGGGCAGAAAGTCACGGCGTCCTTTGAGGTCGGAGACCGCCCGTGGGGCATCGCGCTCTCTCCCGATGAGAAGCTGCTCTACACGGCCAACGGACCTTCCAATGATGTTTCGGTGGTGGATCTGTCGACCCGGACAGTGCTCAAAAAGATCAAGGTCGGGGACCGGCCCTGGGGCGTGGCGGTGTTGACGCAGTAGGAGCGCAGCGCGAGGCGCTATCTCAGAACAGGATCTTTGCTCCAAACTGGATCCTGCGGGGCGATTCCGCCGACTGGATCGATCCGAAGGCCGGGGATCCGAAGAAAATATCCGGCAAATCGAAATTCGTGTGATTGAAAAGATTGAATACTTCGGCGCGGAGCTGGAAATTGGCGCGCTCGCTCAGACGCGTATTCTTGACGATGGAGACATTGATGCTTTCGAATCCCGGGCCGGTGAGAATATTCCTTCCGGCATTGCCAAAGGTGCCGAACGGCGGCAGCGCGAACGCCTGGGTGTTGAACCACTGGGTCGGGCTCGGATTGGAGAGCCCCGTCGGGCCCACCACGTTGGGACGGTTGTTGGCGCCGCCGAAGCCCAGGATGGAGTCGCCCGTGTTGCTGTTGTCGAGCCCGGGAAGAAGCGCGACGGTGAATGGCCGCCCGGTCTGAAACGTCCAGATCCCGAAGGTCTGCCAACCTCCCCGCAGCTTTCCCTTGCCGACCGGCAGATCGTAGGAGTAGCTCAGCGAAAAGCGGTGGCGGAGATCGAAATTCGACAGGCCCCGTTCGGCTCGCGTGTCATAGCTGTTCTGCGGGAAATTGGCATCGCCCGCACTCGAGAAGAAGCTCGACCCGTCATCGATCGATTTGGACCACGTGTACGACGCCAATAGCGACAGGCCATGGTGGAGGCTCTGTTGGAGCCGCGTCTGCAGGCTGTGATAAATCGAATCGCCGCGGGACTCCAGAATGTCGATGTCGGCGAATTGCGGCACGGGCCGCGGGTTGTTGGGCTGCGGGCTGGGCAGCGCCTGGTTGAGGTCGCGCGCTCCGAGCAGCCTGGTGCCCTTCGAGCCGGCGTACGCCACCTCCAAGAGACCGTCGCGCCCGATCTGCTCCTGCACGCCGAAGCTCCACTGCTGCGTGTAGGCGGTTCGCAGATTCTTTTGGATGGCGAGCGCCGACGAAGGCACCGGGATCGGAAAGTTCGCGGGGAAAGGATCGCTCAGGCTCAGCGGCAGTTGCCCGAACGGGAAGAACAGTTGCAGGTTGAAGTAAGGCGGGCTGAAGTACAGGCCTTCGCCCGTGGCCAGGGACGACTGATCGTAGTAAATCCCGTACCCCGCGCGGATCACGGTGTTGCCATGGCCCGGGTGCCAGGCGATGCCGGCGCGCGGAGCGAAGTTGTTGCGGTCGGGCTCGCTGCCGCCGCGCGGGATGCCGTTCGTTCCGACCTGGACCAGAGACTGAATCGCCGGGTCGTACAGGTTGGCGCGGTTCTGGGCATCCACGGGCGGGGAGTTGTACTCGTAGCGCAGGCCGAGTGTCAGAGTCAGATTCGGCCGTGCCCGCCAGGTGTCTTCCACGAATCCGTACCCACTGTGGGTCCGCAGGTGCTCGGGGTTATCGAGGCGCGCCACGCCGGTGAGAGACGGCAGCCCCAGGAGCATCTCCGCGAGAGCATTGCCGGTCAGCCCGAGAAACTCGAGGAAACCGCGAGATTCCTCGTCGCGAAAGGCGTCCTGCTGCGTCCGGCGGAAATCCACACCGGCCTTCACCAGGTGACGGGCGTGAGCCCAGGTGGCCGTGTCCAAGACCTGATAGATCGTGGAAGCGCTGTGCTGCGGGTTATTGGGCTCGTCGCCCAGAGTCGAGAAGCCGTTGACGGAGATCTGGCTGAGGCCTGTGTCGCGCGGGTTAGTGGAGATGGTGGGAAGCCCCACCTGCTGGTTCAGATTGTTGTGGACATTCTGCTGAAATACGCCGGCCGAGATGCGGTCGAAGCCCAGCCGAAGCTCGTTCAGCAGGTTGGGCGTGAACGTGTGGGTATGGCTCACGACCGCGTTTTGTGCACGCCTGGGGACATCGTTGCCGAAGCCTGGAACCGCGACCCCCGAGGACGCCGAAAACGGTTCGAACAGGTCGCGGTCGGCGAAGCTGTAGCGGACGCTCAGCTCGTCCGCGACATCCAGGTGATGATCGATGCGCAGGTCGAAGTGATCTTCGCGGTCTCGTTCGATGGGGGAAGAGACGAAGTCAAGGTTAGGAACATTGCGGTTGGGCAGCGGATACAGTGCGGCGACCGCCAGACCGACGGGATTGAGGAAGCTCGGGGGGATGACATTACCGGGAAACGGAGTCCCGGTGAACGGGTTGATCGCATAGACGCTGCTGCGAGAGAAATCGCCGACACGCTCGAGCGTCGTGGGAACGTTGGTCACCTGGGTGATGCCTTCGCGCAGGCGGCGCCCTTCGTAGTCGATGAAGAAGAAGGTGCGATCCTTTACCAGCGGCCCGCCGAACGACGCTCCAAACTGATTGCGCTGGTATTGGGGGCTCTGCTGGTCGGAGGGGGCAAAGAAATTGCGTGCATCGGTGACGCGGTTGCGGAGGAATTCATACGCCGTGCCGTGGACCTGGTTGGCACCGCTCTTCAACACGACGTTGACCTGGCCGCCGGCGTTCCTTCCGAAGGAGGCATCGGAGGTTGCGGTCGCCACCTCGAACTCGCGGACGGCGTCCACCGGCGGTGTCACGCCCACGCCGTTCAGCTTGGGATCGCCGTTGAACACGCCGTCGAGGATGAACTGGTTCGAGTCCTCGCGGGCACCGTTGATATTGACTGCGAAATCGCCGCGGGTCGATCCGGCCGACCCGGGAGCGGCGGGCACCACGCCCGGCAGCAGCAGGGTCAGCTCGTAGAAATTGCGGCCGTCGAGCGGCAGACCCGTAATCTTCTCGTTGTCAATCACGCTGCCGAGTGCTGCCGATTCGGTGCGGAGCAAGCCGGCGGACGCCGTTACCTGCACGGAGTCGGTCCGCTGTCCCGGCAGCAGCGGCATCTCGATCTGCAACTCCTGATCCACCTCGAGCGTGAGATACTGCGCCTGCTTGCGAAAGCCATCGTGTTCCGCTTCGATGTGATAGCGTCCGGGAGGCAGGTTGGAGATGGTGAACCCACCGCGCAGGTCGGAGACGGTGGTCCGGCGACGGTTGGTATCTTCGTCGTTGAGTTGCACCGCAGCGCCCGAAATAGGCTGATAGTTGGAGTCGGTGACCACCCCGGTGATCGTGCCGCCGACGGTCTGGGCACGGCCCAAAGCCTGGAAGAGCAGGACGGTTAGGAGAATCGTTCGGATCTTCAAAATGAGGCCTCTCTCTAATAAATGCACTCAGCGGATGCAAAACAGGGTGTTCTGCCCCCGCAGGTAGATCTCGCCATCCAGAATCGCGGGAGTGCCGATGAACGTCTGGTCGGTCAAGGTGTTGGTGGCCAGCACCTCGAACTTGTCGCCCATGCGGACCACGATGACGTCGTCGTTTTCGGAAGCGAGGTAGAGCTTGCCGTTGGCGCCGACCGGCGATGATTTGAAGCTATACGGTTTCGGCAGGCGCTCCTGCAGGTAATAGGGCTTTCCGGTCCGGGCATCGAAACAGGAGAGCATGCCCGTATCGGTGAGCACGTAGAGTTTGCCGTCGTGCAACACGGGCGATGGGGTATACGAGTTTCCACGCTGGTTCTGCCACACGATCGCGTCGCTGCCGGTGAGGTCGCCTTCGCGGCCCAGGCGAATCGCCATCAGGTTGGGATTGCGGTAACCGCTCATCACGAACACCAGTCCATCCCACGCCACCGGAGACGGAATGGTATTCTGCCCGAGGCCGCGGGCGCTCCAGATCTGCTTGCCGGTTTCCAGGTCGTAGCCGCACACCTCACGGGTGGCCGACACCACCACCTGCTTGCGGCCGTAGACGGGCGTGATGTAAGGTCCCGACCAATTGGTATTGCCCTGTCGAGGCGTGCGCCACAACTCGCGCCCGGTGTTTTTGTCGAGCGCCAGCAGGAACGACTCGCCTTCCTGGTCGAGCACAACGACCAGCTTGTCGCCATCGAGCGCGGTCCAGGCGCCTTCGCCGAAATTCATGAACATGCGGAGGGGAGGGAAGTCCTTCTGCCATACCAGGTCACCCGCCAGTGTGTAGCAATAGAGGCCGCGCGAGCCAAAGAAAGCGAAGACGTGCTTGCCGTCGGTGATGGGCGAATTCGACGCGAAGCTGCCGTACTGGGGGTGGGCCGGCTGGTGCGGTGTGGCCGTGCGAGCGACTCTCTCCCAAAGCAATTTGCCGGTTTGGCGGTGGTAAGCGAGGACTTCGAACTTGTGCTCGACCAGGCTGCGCGTTCCAGCATCGGAGGGATTGGCGGGCACCGCCGTGGTGACGAAGATGCGGTCGCCCCAGACCACGGGAGAGGAGTGGCCGCGCCCGGGAAGCACGGCTTTCCAGGCGACATGCTCGGTATCGCTCCAGTGCACGGGGGCATCGCCGCGAGCCATACCGTCGTCGTTGGGGCCGCGCCAGCGCGGCCAGTCACCGTCAGCGCCGAGGGCCGACACAGCCGTGATTACAAAGGCAGACCACCCGCCCCAGCGCCGCATGTGGTTCATGATACTATGACGGCCGCCTGGCCGCCGTGTAACGCGAGAGCGGAACTTTAATCGGGCGCCGTTGAGCGTGGTAGTCCGGGCGCCAGCCCAATGTGATCGATCCGGAATCAGTCGTGCCGAAGAAGATTGCCCGGCTGCAGAAAGGGCATGATAACGGTATGAACTATCAGCGAGAAATCGAATTCGCCCGGCGGATGGCCAGCGCTGCCGGAGAGAACGCGGCGCGCATTCGCGCCAAGGGAGTCACTGCCGAGACGAAGTCCGACGCGTCGCCGGTGACGATTGCAGACAAGGACAATGAGCGCCTGATCCGCGAAGCGATCGAGGCCGGGTTTCCGGCGGACGGGATTCTCGGGGAAGAGGGATCCAGCAAGGCCGGGTCGAGCGGACGGCGATGGATCATCGACCCCATCGATGGTACGCGCGACTTCGTGCGGGGCAACCGGTTCTGGTGCGTCCTGCTGGCGCTCGAAGAGGCCGGCGAATCGCTCGTCGGGGTGGCTCATTTTCCCTTGCTCGGCGAGACTTACTGGGCGGCCGCGGGTCACGGTGCGTATCTCCATGAGGAGCGTCTGCACGCGTCCGATACGGCCTCAATCGAATCGTGCTGCCTTAGTCCCAACGGACTCCACCTGGCGGAAGCGCGGCCCTACCTGCCCTGCATCATGGAACTGATGCAACGCTCATGGTCGGTTCGATCGTACGGGGGCGCGCTCGACGGCTGTCTCGTTGCGGCGGGCAAGGTGGACATCTGGTTCGAGCCCAAGGTCGCGGTGTGGGACCTGGCAGCCCTGAAGCTGATTATCGAAGAAGCCGGGGGCAGGTTCTTCGCCATGGACGGGTCGCGCGCAATCGACCGGGGCACGGCCATCGGTTGTGCCCCGGGTCTTGCCAACGAGGTGCGCCAGGCATTCGGCATTCCGGATTGAATGTCTTCATTCCGGCGCCCGAGCGCGGGGCGATCTCATCCCGCCAGCTGAATGGAGCGCGCGACATCGCCGGAGCGTTCCGGTATGAACCTCACCGACACGTTGCGGTTGGTATCCGACTTCAGTTGATCGAGCGTCAGCTTCTGGCTGCCGGACTCGATGCGCGTTGACCTGTTGATGACCATGTCGAACGGTACTCCGTCGGCGGTTTGCACGATTACCAGGCGCTGCGCGGGGTCCACCGACACAATCTTCCCCGAAAGAGTTTCGGGAGGCCAGGCCGTTTGCATGGATTGCGCCGGCTGGGTCGCCTTTTCAGGATTCTTTGCGGGCGCCTTGGTGGCAGCGGTCATTGGAATCGCGAGAAATAGCGCGCAGGCCGCCACTCCGAGCAGTTGGAATGCTCTTCTCATTTTTCCTCCTTTGCACTTTGTTGGATGTTTCTCAGCCCGGGACCGTGTACGCCCCAGCCTGTGTGGGCTGTATTGCCGCAAACACCTAGTTTGTGAGCAACGTGGCATTCCTCTCTTGCGATAGAATCGTCTCCACAATGAAGTTCATCACACTCCTTCCCGGATTAGCCATCTGCGCCGGCGTGTTTGCGCAACCGAAGCCCACCCTCACCCCCGCCGACTACGGCAAGTGGGAGACGCTCGGGACGAGTACGCTCTCGCCCGACGGCAAGTGGGTGGCCTACGAGATTCGCCGCACCGACGGCAACAACGAACTGCGGGCATCGCCGGCCGCCGGAGGCAAAACGCACGCGATCGCCTTCTGCTCCGGCGCGGCCTTTTCCGCGGACTCACATTGGCTTGCCTGCGAAACGGCCGTCTCCGAGGCCGAGCAGGAGCGCCTGCGCAAAGCCCGGAGGCCGATCCAGAACAAGCTGTCCTTGCTCGATCTCAGTTCGGGCGCCGTTACCGCCATCGACGATATCCAGTCGTTTGCGTTTGCGGGGGACCAGGCGTTCGTGGCGTTTCGCCGGTATCCGCCGGCCCGCGACGGCGCCGCGGCACCGGCGTCGAACGCACCCGCCGGCCGGGGCGGCGGAGGACGCGGAGGCGCGGGCGGACAGGCTTCCGATCCTGAAAGCGATCCGGCGGGCTCGGCGCTGACAGTTCGCAATCTGGCCACGGGCCTCGATACCACATTCGGCAATGTCACGGCATATGCCTGGCAGGACAAGGGTACCAACCTGGCGATGACGATCGGCATCGACGGGCGAGCCGGCAATGCACTCGAGGTTTTCGATCCGCGCGCCGGTTCGCTGCGTGTGCTGGACAGCGGGCCCGCGCTGTTTGCGGACCTCGTCTGGCGCAAAGACTCCAGCGATCTGGCGGCACTGCGCTCGCTGAAGAAGGACGGATACGAGGGCGAGAGCTACACCGTGCTGGCGTGGAAGGGCCTTGGCGAGAAGCGTTCCGCGCAGGTGGACGCGCCCCAACGGATTGTGGCGCCGCGCATACCGCAGTGGTCCACAGATGGAAGCACGGTCTATGTGGGGATCGCCGAGTGGCGGAAGAAGCCGGAGGCCCGCCGCTCGGACGAAGACCCGTCCACTGTGGAGGTCTGGCACTGGAGGGACGTGAACGTGATCAGCGAGCAGAAGCTCACAGCGTCACGCGATCGCGATCGTAATGCGCTGGCGGTCTGGCATATCGAAACCGGCCGCCTGGTTCGGCTCTCCACCAATCCGAAGGAGGAGATCCGGCTTTCGAGGCGCGGGGCGCGTGCCTTGGCGTTGGACGGTGTGCCGTACGACGTCGACGGGGAATTCGGACGCCGCTACGCGGATGTCTTCCAGGTGAACCTCGAGACCGGGGCGCGGACAGCGGTCGCGACCCGCGTGGTGCCGCCGGTCGATTTCAGCCCGGGTGGACGCTACGCGCTGCAGTTCAAGGGCAGCGACTTCTGGGTGTACGACCTGGAGTCCGGGGCCAGCCGGGATATCAGCAAAGATGCCGCTGCCAATTTCGTAAACCAGGAGAACGATCACCCCGTGGAGCAGAAGCCTTCGTACGGAGTGGCCGGTTGGACCACGAACGACCACAGCGTGATTGTCTACGATGCCTATGACCTCTGGGAGCTTTTCCCGGACGGGAATACCAAGCCTCGCCGATTGACGAACGGCACCGCGGAAGAGATCCGGCACCGGTACGTGAGGATCGAACCGCGGCCGGGCGGTGCGGGCGGCCGCGGAGGACGCGGCGGGCGCGGGGGCGGCGAGGAACCCGAGTGGATCGATCTCGCGAAGCCGGTGTATCTGAGCCTGGAAGGCCGTTGGACGAAGCGCACGGGCTATGCGCGCCTGGTGAATGGCAACGTCGAGCGGCTGGTCTGGCTCGACAAGGGTGTGCGCGGGCTGGAGAAGGCCAAGGATGCGGAGGTGCTGGTGTACCAGGCGGGGGCGTGGGACGATTCGCCCAACCTCTTCGTGGCGGGAATGGATCTGAAGAATCCGCGGCGCGCCAGCGACACCAACCCGTTTGCTTCGCAATACGCCTGGGGGCGTGCCGAGCTCATCGATTACAAAAATTCCAAGGGCGATCGCCTGCAGGGGGCGCTCTACTATCCGGCGAATTACGAGCGCGGCAAAAAGTACCCCATGATCGTGCAGATCTACGAGATCGAGAGCAACCAACTTCACAACTGGACTGCGCCTTCCGAACGCGCCACCTACAATCCCGCGGTGTGGACGCAGCACGGCTACTTCGTCTATCGGCCCGACATCGTCTTCCGGCCGCGTGAGCCCGGCATCTCGGCGCTCGACTGCGTCACTTCGGGCGTCAAGAAAGTGCTTGAGAGCGGCATGGTGGACGCCCAAAAGGTCGGGCTGGTGGGCCACTCGTGGGGCGGCTTCGAGACGACGTTCATTGCCACCCAAACCGACATGTTCGCGGCTGCCGTTGCGGGAGGACCCCTGACGAACCTGGCCTCCAGTTACGGCGAAATCTACTGGAACACCGGCGGCCCGGAGACCGACCATGCCGAAACGGGCCAGGAGCGCATGGAGGTTCCGCTGTATGAAGACCCGCAGGCCTACATCCGGAACTCCGCAGTGTACTTCGCCAACAAATTGCATCCGCCGCTGCTGTTGAGTGTCGGCGACCACGATGGCGCGTCGGACTGGCACCAGGACATCGAACTCTACAACTCCGCGCGGCGGGCCGGGAAGACGGTTGTGATGCTGGTCTATGAAGGCGAGAACCACTCCGTGGCGCAGAAGGCAAACCAGCTTGATTATCATCGACGTATCAACGATTGGTTTGACCATTACTTGAAGGGTAACGATCCAAAGCCTTGGATTACCAGCGGAGTAAGTGTGCTCGACCGGGAGCGGGAGTTGAAATCCACGGGGCAGAGCGGCGGGCGAGGCGGGGCCAGTAACTCTTCGCCTGTCGGAACCGGGGCTGGCGGCGGAGGCCAGTTCTAACCGGCGAGCGGCCCATGGGCGTGCTGGAATTCTTGCCCGCCCCGCGTAGGGTTCTGCGGCTCCTGGCCGAGAAGCCGGAGGACTTCGCCGAAGAATATGGCGTGCGCCTGCACGAGGTCTCCCAAGCCGTGGCACAAGACAGCCTGGACTTCATGCGGACGTTTTCGCTCGAGACCGCGCCGGACTGGTTTGGGCATTTTGCAATTGAAGGGGAAACGCAGCAGATGGTGGGCGTGTGCAGCTTGAAGGGCCCTCCCGACGGTGGGACGGTCGAGATGGCCTACTTCACATTTCCGGGCTTCGAAGGCCGGGGCATCGCGACCGCCATGGCGCAATTCGTGCTGGACCGCGCGCGTGTCCTGCCCGGAGTGAAGGTGGTGACGGCGCATACGGTGCCGGAGTTCAACGCTTCCACCCGGGTGCTGCAAAAAATCGGGATGCAGTTCGTCGGTGAGGTGGAACAGGACGGCACGCGGGTATGGCGCTGGGAGATCGCGGTGGAGTGAACCCGAGGGGTGGGCGAGCGGAACGATAATACTGCGTAACGCATCCAAATAAGTATGATGCGGTCGTTGATCTGGATCTCTTTGGTACTGTTCGTCACGTCCGGATTTGGCCAGACTGCCCCCGAGCAGCAAGCTGCGGAACAACCTTCGGTCAGTCGCCAAGGTTCGGGTTCCGGACCCGGGCGGCAAATCGCCGGCGGCGCGGGTACGATCGGAGCCGGTGCGGCCAAGGGTACGGGACACCTGGCCTTAGGCACGGCAAAAGGCGTCGGCAAACTGGTTACGTTGCACCCGATCGACGCGGGCGCCGCGGTGGCCAAGGGAGCCGGGTCCGCCGGCAAGGACGTCACGGTCGGAACCGTGAAGGGAACCGCTAAGATCGGCAAGGGAATCGGCAGAGGCGTTAAGAAGGTCCTGTAATCGCACCCGCAACGCGCTCTCCATCCCGCCTCCGCCCTACGTCGCTCCCAGGTCAGATACTGGTTTCGGACCGGTGGGCAATATCAGGACTCATTGACCTGAATATCTCATGTTGATATGATCCAGTTGGTGAACCCGAAAGGACGCCCTATGATGCAGTGTGATCTTTGCGGAGCGACGGCGCGGTGCCTCCAGAAAGAAATCGAGGGAAAGGAATTCGATATCTGCGAGAGGTGTTGGCATCCCTTGGCTGAGAAGTTGAGCGGCAAGGGACGCGGGAAGGATTTCCTGGAAGAAGTGGATCAACTCGAAGAATACGAAGAGCTGGTGTACTGAATTATGACTGTTGCTGAAGCTCCATGTGACATGGGAAAGGCTGCCGATGTGGAGGTCCATCCGCTGATCGAGGATCTCTTCTCTCTGTCGGGGAAAACTGCCGTAGTGATCGGCGGGGGAGGCGTGCTTGCGGGGGAGATGGCCGCCGGACTTGCGGGTGCGGGCGCGAACCTGGTGATTGCCGACCTGAGCGAGGATAACGCCAGGCGGCATGCGCAGGCCATCTGCGATCAGGGGCGCAAGGCCCTGCCCTGTGTGGCCGATGTCACCCAAAAGGCTGACCTCCGCCGCATTCTCGAAACGACTGTGGCCCACTTCGGGGGCATCGATATAGTGGTCAACGCGGCCGGCGTCAACTCGGCCACCCCGTTCTTTGAGATCGCGGAGGCCGAATGGGAGCGCATCCTGGACGTCGATTTGCGCAGCGTCTTTCTGGCCTGCCAGATATTCGGGAGGGCCATGGCTGATGCGGGAAAAGGCGGATCGATCATCAATATTTCCTCGGCTTCTTCCGACCCGCCGCTGTCGAAAGTGTTCACGTATTCGGTAGCCAAAGGTGGGGTGAATCAGATCACCAAGTACCTGGCGAACGAATTCGCGCCGTACCGGGTGCGCGTGAATGCGATTCAGCCCGGCTTCTTTCCGGCGGAGCAGAACCGCAGAATCCTGACCGAAGAGCGGGTGGCGGCCATTATGAGCCATACGCCGATGCGCCGGTTTGGCGCGCCGTCGGAACTGCTTGGCGCCACCCTGTACCTCGCTTCGGAAAAGGCGTCATCCTTTGTCACGGGCAGCATCGTGCGGGTTGATGGCGGCTTCGGGGCCATGACGATCTGACGCTCGGAACGCGCGGGAGACGCCATTTGGCCGGTCACAACGGCGATTTGCGCCCGTCTTTCGTTCCGCATCCGCGCCTCTCTCTGATCGGAAACCGTTGACAGGTTTTGGCGGCCGTCCCCTTCTCCGGGGACGTAGAGCTTCCAGCCCCTCCAGGGATAGAATTGCCCGGTCAATTCGTTCCAGTTCGAGGTGAAGTTGCCAAATAACCGCTAGAATATCCATGAAACCAGCCTCCGCAAACTACCAACACCCACTTTCACGGCTCGATCGAGCTTCGGCGCACTTGAACATGATGAGACTGATATAAGCAAGAACCAGACGAGGCGACTTCCATGACGATCCGCGCTCGATCAGGTTGTTCTCGCTTGCGACTGCGGCAGTCCGATGAATTCAGACACCCAGTGCAGCAGGACCTGCCGCTCGAAAGGTTTTTGCAGTACGGTCACTGAATCCGAGCCGAGCCTCTGCAGGTCGGTAGCGTCCTGGGCGCTCCAGCCGCTCACCGGATAGCCCGAAGTCAGAATGACGGGCAACTCCGGATTCTCGTGGCGAAGACGTAGAGCCAGTTGTACCCCGGTACTGATCGGTAAGGTCACATCGGAAATCAATAATCCGATGTTGCCATTGTCGTCCTTAAAACGGTGAAGAGCTTGTTCCGCCGAGGCTGCTTCGACAAGCGGGTATTGCTTAAGCATATGACGGATGAGCTTCATGATTGACGCTTCGTCTTCTACAACCAGAATATTCATTGCCGCCCTTCCCTCGGTGCGGCCTGACGTCCAGCCAGCCCCAGGATTGGTCACTTCCTTTCAATGCTCACCACCGGGCGCGTTCTTTTCCCGCGAGATTTGGGAACGAGGAATAATCCACTCCCTCTTCGGCTTCGTCTGCCTTCGAACGCTAACTCCCAAATCGCACGCCACAAGGCGTCCTCTGGAGAAACGGTTCGCTGGAAGCACCTTTCCAGCCACAACGCATAAGCCCGGTCGGCAATGTACTCCGAATCGGCCTTCGCTACTGAGATTGGTATAACCTTCAGAGAAACGCCGGGATTGTAGACTGTCACAGTTCACACCCCATTCCGTGAGACCGTGTACTATGTGTACGCGTTCGGAGATTATTAGTGCTTCGATCAGACACACGGACGCCTTTAGCGGGACCGTGATCGGATCTTGAAAATCAGCGTGGCTTGTCTAAGCGGAGAACCGAAACGAGTTGATCCAAATACGCTGCATGAGTCACGTAGGAACGAGAATCCTCACAGCAACCCCTCCAAATTCAGTGTCGCCTTCAGCCGGGGAAGGGGGTTGATACACCCTCGAGCGACCGAAGTAAGAAATTTCTAAAAGTAATATTAGAATAAAACAAAAGTGTCACGAGGTCAAGACGAAAAGTCAATCGGATATTTAGCCGGTTACCGAGGATCGCCCGTACTTGTCCGTACGAGAGCGGCAAGCCGCCGTGCGCGCTTTTCCACGGTATCCTGTCGAACGCTCATAACCACGCTATGTCAAAGGAAAGTATAGGAAAAGAACCCCAAACGTACCAAACGTGAACCGCCGTACGGGGGGGCGCCGAGAACATTCCACCAACCGGACTTCGGAGTCAGTCTGCCACCCGTTGAGCAGGCTGCTTCTTATCTTTTCTTTCTTATCTGTTCTTATCTGGCCGTGAATGCTCGCAACAGACGTGACTGTCAGCATCGTGAACGTCTGCCTGTGCAGGGCCAACGGACGCCATGCAGACTCAAGTCAGGTGAGAAAAACAGCCTTTGAGAAACTTCACGCCTATGAGTGATGTCTCTGTCAAAAAGGGATCTTCACGGGCCGGTCGTCCTTGGGGTCAGCCCAACGGCAATTCGGCACAATCGGCACCCATCCCGGACGGCCGGGATCCTGGTCGTACGGGTAGCCTCCGAGACGCCGGTACAGCTCACTGTACTCGCGTAATCTCTCGCGATCCAACTTGACGCCGAGCCCTGGCCTGTCGGGCACGCGGATCGAGCCGTCCTCGTAGGGCATCAGACCGCCTTGGATGATGTCGCCGGTCAGATGGTGGTAATGCGCGTCGGCGGCGAACGAGAGATTCGGGATCACCGCGCCCAGGTGCAGCATGGTCGCAAGTTGAATCCCCAACTCGCCCGAGGAGTGCACCGCCACGCCGAGTTGAAAGGTCTCGCAGACCGCCGCTGCTTTGATGCAGGCGCGGATCCCGCCCCAAAACGTGGTGTCGAGCAAGATCACGTCTACCGCGGTATCGAGCACGTTCGCCGCGAGTTGTTCGAAGTTCACCACCACGGTATTGGTGGCCAGCGGCACCCGCACTATCTGGCGGGTGCGCCGCATGCCGTTCAGGCCATAGACGGGATCTTCCAGGTAGTCGTTGCGCAGGCCTTCGATCGCCTGTCCGAAGCGGATGGCCTGCTCGGTGGACCAGACACCATTCGGATCGAAGCGCACGGAGTCCTGCGGGAAGGCGGCGGCCACCGCGCGATACACCTCCAGTTCGTAATCGGGGGGAAAAACGCCGGCCTTGACCTTGTGGGTGGTGAACCCGAATCGCTGTTTCAGCGCGCGGGCATTCGCTACAACCTGATCGATGGTGCGGATTTCGCCGGCGCCGGTTTGCGGATTGGGATAGCGGAAGAAGCAGTACGAGGCAAACGGGACTCGATCGCGCAAGTGACCGCCCAGGAGGTCGCAGACCCGCACTCCCCAAGCTTGTCCCAGGATATCGAGGCAGGCGAATTCGAGCGCGGCCAGCACCTGGGTGCGATTGTTGTAGAGGGATGCAGTGGGATTCGCGATCAGGAAGCGCATCTCCTCGAGACGCGCGGGGTCGTGTCCCACCAGGTACGGCTTCATGGCGCGGAACATGGCTTCCGCGGATTCCCCGCCGCCGCCCATCTCTCCGAGACCGATCAGGCCGTTGTCCGTCTCCACCTCCACGATGGTGCGGACGAATCGTCCCCAGTGGCACCCGTTGGCGTGCCGCAAGGGGGCTTCCAGGGGGACGGTGACGGTCGTCGCCCGGATGTCCCGGATCTGCATAATTTGTTTCATGGTACAACAATATACGAGATATGAACCCCATTCCTGAGAACCAGCAACGGGCACTGATCTCCCGCTTGATGAACGCCTGCGGGGGTTCCTACAGTCCCGAAACGCGCCGCAAGTATTACATTTCCGGGCCGCAATGGGCCGCCGCCTATCAGGGGCAGGCGCTGTTCCACGCCCCGACCCGCCCACCGATCGGCTTCGAATCGGTCATCCAGAAGTACGCCGAGATCGGCATCCCTTGCTGGACCACGCACGACACGGATGTCATCCCGACGGAGGTGTTGGGTAAGCCCGAACAGGCGGAGATCGTGGCCCGCATTGCGAAGGCGCTCTCGGAGAACGGCATGCGGTGTTCGATGGTCACCACCGAGACCTTCTACCATGCGGTGTGGGCGGCCAGCCCCGCGGCGGAGTCGCCGGGAGTGCGGGAGTACGCGAACTTCCGCGTGCAGAACACCGTCGAGATCGGGCACGAGTTGGGCGCGAACTTCGCGGTCTATTGGCCCGGTTCGCTGGGGTATTACGTGCAGGGAGCCGTGGAGGAGACTCAGACGCTGCGGTGGTATGCCGATGCCATCAATGCGGCCTGCGAGCGCGACATCGAAGTGGCGCAGCGGAAGGGGCGCGAGACACTGAAGCATTGCCTGGAGGCCAAGCCCTTCGAGCCACAGGCGGAGATCCTGCTGCCCACCAGCGATGCCATGCTGGCGTTCATCGCCTCGGGCCTGCTGAAACATCCCGATATGGTGGGGCTGAATCCCGAGTATCTCCACGAATTGATGTGGGGCGCAGCGCCTCGGGCGGTGCTGGCGCGCGCGCTGCTTGCGGGCAAGCTATTCCATTTCGATATCAACGACGGCTATCGCTTGAAGCACGACGTCGATATCGGGGTGGGCCTGGTGAATCCCCTCGACTGGCTGAACATCCTGGTTCTCTTGCGCAGCCACGGCTACAACGGTCCGTTCAATCTCGACTACAAGCCGCCGCGCACCACCAGCCAGTTTGGCGTCTTCGAGGTGAGCTTCCCGAGCGCCGTGGACCGCTTTATTACGCTTTGGGAGATGGCGGGCGAGGTGCTTTCAGACCCGATCATCAAAGAAGCCACCGACGCGCTGAAGGCTGGCGGACCCGCCGTAGACACACGCGATGCCGAGGCATTGACCCAAGCCAATCGCGAGCTGCTGACGCTGCATGAACTGATTGCCCACCGCCTGGTGCAGATCCTGCTCGGCCTGCATCGCGGCCGGACGTTCTCGATCGCGTAAAGGAAAATTCGATGCTGCCCGACCAGTGGCAAACGTTTAAACGCGCGGCCCGCCGCGAAAAGATGGACCGCATTCCCATGGCGCTGATCGTGGACAGCCCGTGGATCCCCGGGTATCTGGGGATCAAGCACCTGGATTACTACCTCGATCCGGAGCTGTGGTTTCAGTCCAACCTCAAAATCATGCAGGAGTTTCCGGACATCATCTTCATCCCCTCCTGGTGGATGGAGTATGGCATGGCCGCCGAGCCCTCGGTGCTGGGTGCGAAGATCAAATTTTGGCAGGACAACACGCCCAGCGAATACCACACCCTCTACCGTCTGGAAGACATCGACAGTTTTCCGGAGTATGAGGTGGAGGCCGACGCGTTTGCGGCCTTGACACTGCATCGCATCGGCATGGTGCGGCAACGAATCCTCGACCATGGCTACATCCTGCCGATCGTCACGTCGCGCGGCCCACTGTGTACCGCGGGATTTGTCCGCGGCACCACGCACTTCATGATCGACCTGGTGGAAGATCCCAAAGGCGCGCACAAGCTCATCGACCTGTGCACTCGCGTGGTGATCGACTGGCTGAAGGCCCAACACAAAATCATGGGCGATACGGTGGAGGGCATCTTCATCCTCGACGACATCGTGGGCTTCATCAACGAAGAGCATTACCTGGAGTATGCGCACCCATACCTCCAGCGCATCTGCGACGCCTTTCCCAAGGATTGGGTCAAGATCTATCACAACGATGCGGAAGTGGATGCCTGCCTCGACCATCTGCCGGACGCCGGGTTTCAGGTGCTCAACTGGGGAAAGCAGAAGCACATCACCGAGGTGAAGCGGCGGGTGGGCGATCGCATGTGCCTCATGGGGAATGTCAATCCTCTGGAAGTGGCTGTGCGCGGGACGCCCGATGAGGTGCACGACGAAACCATCGAGGTATTGGAAGGCTCGGGCGGCGAGGGAATTATTCTGTCGGTGGGCGGCGGGGTCAGTCCCGGGATGCCGCGGCAAAACGTGGTCGCCATGCTGGAGGCGCTGAAGGAGTTCAATGACCGCCGTGGGTAGTTCCGTGGCGCGCCAGCTACCGGGGGGCCGCAATGATTGATTACGCTCTGATGAACCAGTATCTCTACGAAGGGAATGCCAAGGAAGTCGAGCGGATGACGATCGAGGCGCTGGCGGAAGGGCGGCCCGTCCAGGAAGTTCTCAACGACGGCCTGATCGCCGGCATGAGCGTGGTGGGCGAGGACTTCAAGCACAACGTCCTCTACGTCCCCGAGGTGCTGATCGCGGCGCGCGCCATGAAAGCCGGCATGGCCGTGCTCAAGCCTCTCCTGACCCAGAAGGATTCCGGTACGAAGCCGGTGGGCGTGCTGCTGATGGGAACCGTGCGCGGCGACCTCCACGACATCGGTAAGAATCTCGTCCTCATGATGGCCGAAGGCGCGGGGTTCGAAGTCCATGACATCGGCGTGGACCAGAGCGTCGAGAAGTTCATGGCGGCAGCCGAGAAGTGCCGCCCCTCCATCATCGGTATGAGTGCGCTGCTCACCACCACGATGACCTACATGAAAACGGTGATCGACGGCTTTGAAGCGGCCGGCCTCAGCCACATCAAAATGGCCGTGGGCGGGGCGCCCATCAGCCAGATGTTCGCGGACGAAATCGGAGCCGACGGCTACGGCGCGAACGCTTCCGCCGCGGTCGACCTGTTCCTGCGGCTGGCACGGGAGAGCAATCAGAATGACCAGCTACCGGATCCTCTTTTGGCAGGAAGTCCCCACGCAAATCAAGGCTGACGACGGGATCGACGAAGTGACTCTCCCGCTCTCGCCCAGGTTCCTGGAACGCGTGGACCAGCTAGCCGTGCAGCGAGGCCTGCAGCAGGCCGACGACTACCTCGCCCAATGGAAGTGGAGCGAGGACGAGGAACGCGAAGGCTCCGCGCAGGAGGTGGCCGAAGCGGTCCGGGCCGAGATGGAAGCGAAGTGGGGTATGCTTTAGCCGGCCGCGACCCCCATCATTTCAGCGCGTCCGGAACCGCGATCGTTACCTCGCCGGTGGCTGCCCATTCGGCGCCCCGTGCGAGCGTCGAGACAAACAGCGCGGACTTCATCGCCTCGACGTCATGTCCTAACGCGGTGGCGAAAACTCGGCCGTTGCCGTAATTGACGGTCCACAGCATCGGCTGGTTCAGCCCCGCTCCGGGGAGCGGCTGCTTTTCACCGGGCTTATACAGCGAGTGATCGTCCCACGCGGTGGCCAGCACGTGGAACGTGCCTTCGGGTTGCCATTTCAGGTTGGCGTACAGCTCGTCATTCGCCTGCGGAATCGACGTGCGCATGCCGCGCAGGATCGGGTGATCCTTGTCCTTCACCGTGACTGTGAAATCGTGGCGGGCGGAATGGTGCCCGTTGTTGGGCCGCCAGTTCCCGGCGCAGAGCTTTTCGTATTCCGCCCAGCCGTCAAAGGCCGCGGCGGAGAAATGGTAGATCACCAGGCCCTTGCCCGGCCGGACGTAATTCGTCAGGGCCGTTTCGGCGCGCTCGCCCCACCGCAGTTCCGGTTTCCGGTTCTCGTAGTAGTTCAGAATGACGACATCGTAGGGCGCGAGCATTTCGGGCCCGGCGCCGCGGAACTCCTCGACCACGCGCACCTCGAACCTGCCGCTGTCTTCGAGGATCTTGCGGAGCACCGGCGTGGTCGCCCGCCAGTCGTGGCTGGCCGTGTTCTGGCCTGTGATGATGAGCGCTTGAACCTTGGGCTTCGGCGCCTGCGCGGGCGCGAACGACGCGACGCCCAGCAGGAGAATTCCAAGCAGTGGTTTCAGAGAGCCTCCTGTCGAAGCCCGATTGTAGCTCCGTGCGCGCGCCAGGAGGCGCTGGAATCGGGGAAAAGACCGTTTACGGCGCCGCCGGCGTGTTGAGCTTGCGAATCCAGATGTTCCGGAACCGCACGGGCTGCGAATGGTCCTGCAAGCTCAGAGGCTCTTCGGCGGGGTGCGCCTTGTAAGTGCCGATCTGCCGCCAGATGGTGGTCCCCAGGTAGTCCTTGTGATTCTGCACCAGCACTCCGTTGAAGAGCACCGTGACATATGCCGGCTTCACGACCTTCTCGCCTTCGAAATGCGGCGCCTCGAAGAAGATGTCGTAGACATTCCACTGCCCCATGGGACGTGACGGGTTCACCAGCGGAGGCCAGACCCCATAAACCGCCCCGGCGCCGCCATCGGCGTAGGTGAGGTGCGAGTTCGACTCCAGCACCTGGATCTCATACCGCGTCATCAGTTCGACGCCGCTGTTGCCGATCCCCTGTCCGTTGCCCACGGAACTCTCCGGCACCATCCACTCCACGTGCAGTTGGCAATCGCCAAACTTTTCCTTGGTGACCAGCTTGCCGGTGCGCGGAACGATCTCGATGTAGCCGTTCTCGACCTTCCACTTGGGCTCCTGCGTGCCGCCGCCGCGAACCTGCTGCACCCACTGCGACAGGTCTTTGCCGTCGAAGAGCACGATCGCATCGGAGGGCGGAGCTTCATTCACGTACGGGCCGGGCGTGACTTTCGCGGGCCGCGGCCGTTCCATGTCGTGGACTTTCCACTTCTGCCCCGGCAACTGCGGCGTGTCGTTGTAGCCGCGGACATCGTCGCCGGCTTCCGGGGGCGGCTGGTTGCCGCCTCTTTTCTGTGGGGCCTGCGGCGGATTCTGCGCGCCCAGCGAAAGGGCTGTAAGGAGGATCAGAGGGAGAAGTCTCATAGGGGTCCAATCAAGAGTCTACTACCTGGCGAGTCCTGAGATGGAAGCTCACCCGCTTCCTTGCCCCGAGCCTGGCGCGCCGATCCTCGCGAGCTACCTTGATGTATGCGATCGAGCCGTTCGACCCAGAAACTGGCGAACGTCCTTGGGTCGGGCGGTGTCGAACGGCGGATTCAACCCCCTCTAACAGATCGGTGGACCGCGCTCGATCCGTTTGGTCCTCAAGCTTCAATTCTAAGGATTGATGTGGCGCAGGCATTCATGCCGGCGCTTTTTTCGGGGGCCGACCAAAAAGCGCCCCGATGAGCCGGGGCGCGGCGCGGCAGGCTTGAGAGCCTGCGCCACGCTACACGGTGCCGCCGCGGAGGAGAGATGCTGCCGACGGCGGCGCGATGCCCGCCATCCTCGGCGCCGCGGCTGATTCGGGGATCTTGTCGCCTTCTCCCGGCGCGAGAAACAGATTGGCATCGATCCCGTGTTGCCGCGTGTAGAGATCATAATATCGGCCGCGGTAGTCGTACAGCGATTCGTGCGTACCGCGTTCCACAATGTGCCCATCCTCTATGACGAGGATCTGCTCCGCCCGGCGAATCGTCGAGAGCCGGTGCGCGATGACGAACGTGGTTCGCCCCTTCATGAGGTAGGCCAGGCCTTCCTGAATGGCCGCTTCTGATTCGGAATCGAGGCTGGAAGTGGCTTCGTCCAGGATCAGAATCCGAGGGTTTGCCAGGATCGCCCGCGCGATGGAAACGCGCTGCCGCTGGCCTCCCGAAAGCTTCACCCCGCGCTCCCCCACAATGGTGTCGTACTTCTTTTCGAAGCGCTCCGCGAACTCGTCCACACGCGCAATGCGGCAGGCTTCGAGTACCTGCTCTTCGCTCGCGTATGGACGTGCGAACCCGACATTCTCGCGGATGGTTCCGTCGAAGAGGAACGTGTCTTGCAAGACCACACCGAGCTGAGTTCGATAGGAGTCGAGCCGCATGGTCGACAGGTCTGTCCCGTCTACCCGGATCCTTCCTGAACCCGGCTCGTGAAAGGCCGCAATCAGGCTGATGATGGTCGATTTCCCGGAGCCCGACGGCCCTACCAGCGCGGTCACGGTGCCGGGCGACGAGTCGAAGCTCACCTCGTGCAAAACCGGCTTGCCGGGGTCGTAGGCGAAGCTCACGTTCTCGAAGCTCACGTCCCCGTGGAAGGTGCTCACCGCCAGCGTGCGGCGCGGGTCCTCGTCCTCGGGCTTCTCGTTCAACACTTCCTGCGTGCGGTCGAGCCCGGCGAGCGCCTCGGTCAACTGGGTGCCAATGCCCACCACCTGAAACATGGGAGCCACCAGCATGGCGAGGAACATCGTGAACATCATGAACTCGCCGATCGTCAGGGTGCCGGCAATGATCTGCCGCGCTCCCACGTACATTACGGTGCCGCCGACAATGCCCATCAGCGATGTGGCCGACAAGCTCATCAGCGAGATCGCGGTAAGCGACTTGAGTACGTTGTCGAGCAGGCGCTGGACTCCGCCCGAGAACACCCGTGCCTCTTCGGCTTCGGCGTGGTAGCCCTTCACCACGCGCACGCCGGCGAGCGACTCGGTGAGGCGGCCCTGTACCTCGGCATTGATCTTCCCCCGCTCCCGGAAGATGGGCCGGATTCTCTTGAATGCCTGCCCCAGGCTGAGCGCGAAGATCGTAATGAACAGCAGGGCGAGCCCGGTCATGAGCGCGCTGGTGCGCAGCAGGATCACCAGCGACAGCAGCGCTTTGAGAATGCCGCCCACGAAGTCGATCAGACCCGTTCCAATGAGGTTGCGGACCCCTTCCACGTCGCTCATGATGCGGGAAACCAGGGCGCCGCTCTTGGTAGCGTCATAGTAAGCCACGGGTAGGCGGCCGACATGTTCCTGGACTTTGCGGCGCAACTCGGCGATGAGCCGCTGCGCCTCCTTCGACAGCAACTGCGTGAGTGAGAAGGACGTGACGCCCTGCAGGAGGGTCGCTGCGAAGACTGCCAGCACCAGCCACTTGAGCATGTCGTAATGCTTCTGGTTGATGATGTAGTCGATCAGGAACTTGGTGGAGCCAGGGAGGACCATGCTGGCGCCCAGGTTGACCAGCATGAGGCAAAAGCCGAACATCAGCTTGCCCCGGCGAGGCATCACGAGCTCTTTGAGCAGGGGGAGCGCGCTGCGAATGGTCTCCGAAGTCTTTTTCTTGGGGATTGCCGGTGCCACTATTCTTTCAGGTTACAACGGGCCGCGGGACAACCGCCGCGACACCAGTTCGGGCATATCCGCGGGGTTCCTGATGGGCAAAACCTCGAAACCCGCGGCATGCCCACTGGCGATACCGGCGTCGGAATCCTCGACCACCAGGGCCCTCCGCGCCTGGAGACGCTCGGCTGCCAGGAGGTAGGGATCAGGCGCCGGTTTGTGCCGTGGGGAGTCCCCGGCGCAGACCAATGTGTCGAAATATCCCAACAGGCCGCCGGTGCGGAGCACCGGCTCGATCTCGGTCCGTCCGCTGGAGGTGACTACCGCCAGCTTGTAGTGGCCGCGCAAGCCTTCCAGGAATCCTGACAGCCCGGCCGGGAAGGGCGGGGAATCCATCATACGGGTGCGAAACACGTCGCGCTTGGCGGGATACAGGGCCCACAGACTCTCCCAGTCACGCGGCGGGTCAGAGCGTTGCGCCATCATGCGGAGCATCTCGCGGTCGTCGATGCCGATGCAGCGGTCACGATAGAATTCCCAGTCCAGCACGACGCCGGCCGGCTCCAGCACCCCGGCCCAGCAGGCCCAATGCACGGGTTCCGTGTCGCAGATCACACCATCGAAATCAAAAAGAATGGCTTCGAATTCCTGCATGGAGGGCGGATAAACTCAGCGTACCACGCCAAGGTGTGGTATCAAGTAAACTGAACACCATGCCTACGGAAGAAGAGCTGAGAGCAGAAATTGAACGGCTGAAGGCCGAGAATGCCGCCTTGAAGAAGCCCACCCGCGGGGCGATGTCCCTGAAGGTCAGCGAGAAGGGTGCGCTGTCTGTTTACGGTCTGGGGCGTTTTCCCGTGACCCTTTATCGCGAGCAGTGGGAGAAGCTTCTGGGGATGGCCGAGCACATTCGCCAGTTCATTCAGGAAAATGACTCTGTGCTGAAAAAGAAGGAATAGCCGATGCCCAAGGGCGCCGCTCTGGTCACTGGAGCCTCTGGAGGGATCGGGGCGGAGTTGGCCAAGCTCTGTGCCGCGGACGGGTATGACGTGATCCTGGTGGCGCGCAGTGCGGGCAAGCTGTCGGAGCTGGCAGCCAGTCTCTCGAGCGCCCATCGAATCGCGGCCCGCGCCCTGGCGGCGGACCTCAACGATCCTGCCGCCTGCGAGACGATCTTCCAGCAAACGCGCGGAGACCAGGTCGAAATCCTGATCAACAATGCCGGCTTCGGGTTGCTGGGGCCATTTGCGGAAACGGACTGGACGGTGGAAGCGCGCATGCTTCAGGTCAACATCGTGGCACTGGCCAGGCTCACCAAACTGTTCCTGCCTGCGATGCTGAAGCGAGGCTCCGGGCGGATTCTGAACGTCGCTTCGACGGCGGGATTCGTCCCCGGGCCGTTCATGGCGATGTATTATGCCAGCAAGGCCTTCGTGGTTTCCTTCTCCCATGCGGTGGCCAATGAGGTGAAGGGGAGCGGAGTGACATTGACGGTCCTTTGTCCCGGTCCGACGGCCACGGGTTTCTCGGAAGCCGCGGGAACTTCAGGCAGCAAGCTGTTCCAGGGTCCCGCGATGAGTGCGGCGGACGTGGCTCGCGACGGGTATCGGGCCATGATGGCCGGCAAAGTCGAAGTGATCTCGGGCTCGCGGAACCGGGCGATGATGCTGGGCACGCGACTGGCGCCGCGCACCATGCTGGCCCAAATCGCCCGGCGCCTGAACTCCAGCGCGTGAGGGGCAGCCCATGCAGGAACCATTCGAAGCGGGCGGCGTACGCGGTGTTTTGCACCGGCCCGAACATGCCAACGGGGACGCGATCGTTTTGACCCACGGCGCCGGCTCAAACCTCAACGCGCCTTTGCTGGTGCGATTGGCGGGGGAATTTGCGGAGCGCGGTATTCTCGTCTTACGCTACGATTTGCCCTTCCGCCGCACGCGTCCCAGCGGCTCGCCGTTCCCTGCCGGAGCCGCACGTGACCGCGAGGGTGTCGCCGAGGCCGTCGCGGCCCTCGGGAAGATCGCATCCGGCCGGGTCTTCGCCGCCGGACACTCGTACGGCGGCCGGCAATCCGCCATGGCCGCCGCCGAGCGTCCCGATATGGCGGCCGGTCTGCTGCTCCTGTCCTACCCGTTGCACCCTCCCCAACGGCCCGACCAGAAACGTACCTCATACTTCCCCGGCCTTCGGACTCCCGCGTTGTTTGTACATGGTACGAAAGATCCTTTCGGTACCCTGGAGGAACTGCGCGAGGCGGTCGCGCTCATCCCCGGCCGTACCGATCTGCTGGTGGTCGAGCGGGCCGGGCACGACTTGAAAAAGGCGGGCGATCTGGCCGAAGCGATCGTAACAAAACTACACGCCCTAGTAGTTGGACCCTGAATAGTGTCATTCCGGAGGAACCGTTCGAGTCAGAGTAGAAGTTTTAGTGCCATGGATAGCGTGTCTCGTCAAGTGGTCACCCGTGAATGCCAAGACTGGTAGACCCCGACCGCTTTATGGCTGAATCTCGCGTACCAGGTCTTATCCGACCCGAAGCGTTGTGCCGAGTACCATGCCACCACCAGGCAGCGGGAGTTACCACAAACCTGTCGGCGAGATGGGGCCGGCCCAGGCGAACCACTGCCGAGTCCTCCCGCGGCTCCAAAAACCCGGGCTCCGCTGGAGAACAACGCTCGTTCTCGATCAGAAAAACGGCTGGTCGGGAAGCTGGCGGCGTGGTGATTAGGGGCTTCTGAAGCCAAAGTTTGCGTTTACTCCCAGACTGGGTGTAGGCCTGCTAGAACTTTCGGTGAGGAATTCGGTTTGGTACTGTCAAAGCAGCTAAAGTCATTGACAGGTAATGAACAAAACCGGTACCTTTCTTATAACAGAGAAGTTAGAGGTTCAGTGGAGAAGTAAGGGACTAAATGGTTCGTATTGTCTTATATTCCCCGGATTTGAAAATGCATTTCTGGTTGTCTTCGGCTCTCCAGCCGGAATGCGTCGTCATTCACGAAACCAGTCCTGAGGATCTGAGGTGGGCGGCTGCCAACAGTCGAGCCCGGGTGTTTGTCCTCGATCTGGATTCGGGGTTTTGCGCCCTGCCTGAACAGATTTCGATGTATGAGAGAATCGCGGAGTGCTGCTCGCAGCCAATCATCGTCATAACCGACGATCTGCGGCAGTCAACTTCGCTCGAGTTCATGCTTCGCGGCGCTTTCGAATGCATTCGAAAACCCCTGTCCGCGTTGGATTTTCAGATGGTCGTGCGCCGCGCTCATGAAAGTAGCTTGACGAAGGCCGGGTTTGCCGAGATGCGCCACCCGGCCGATTCGAGGCGAGATTGCGACCAACTGGTTGGTTCGAGCGGGTGCTCCGGGGCGGTTTATGATGTCGTCCGCCGCGCGGCGCGATTGAACGCACCCGTGTTGATCACGGGCGAGAGTGGTACCGGTAAGGAACTGGTCGCCCGCGCCATTCACAATCTGGGAAACCGCTCGCAAGAGCCCTTCATTGCAGTGCCCTGCGGCACCATACCTGAGTCTCGCAGCGAAGCCGAGCTTTTCGGCACCGAGTGCGCTCCGTCCGCGGCTTCGCCAGGAGTGCATGCGGGTTATCTGCAGCGAGCCGGTAAAGGGACGTTGTTTCTGGACGAGATCGGAGAACTCAGCCTCAGTACCCAGGTGAAGCTCTTCCGCGCATTACAACAAAAGGAGTTCCGGAGGCAGGGTGGCGCCAGCCCTATCCCCCTCGCGGCGCGGGTTGTGTTTGCGACACATCGGAAGCAGGAGAAGGTGGAGGGAAGCTTTCGCAGAGACCCGTATTCGCAACTAAACATGTTGACCATCCACGTGCCGCCTATGCGCGAAAGGACCGAGGATATCCCCATTCTGGCCCGCCGCTTTCTTTCGAAATATGTCGCCGAGTATGACAAGGCTGTGCGCGATATCCGGCCGAACGCCATAAAGGCATTAGTGGAGTACGCTTGGCCTGGTAACATTCGTGAACTGGAGGACGTAATCCAGAACGCGGTCATCCGCACCGACAATGATTTCATCAGCGCATCGGATTTTCCGGCACACATTCGCCAACTGTCCGAAGAGGCTTGCGTCCGCCGGCTCAAGATCAACCTCATCCCCAGATCGCTAAGTGAGCGCGATGGAAACAAAACACTGCCGGCACGCAAAGTCAGTTTCGTGTGCATATCTTCATCCAAGGCGTGGCGCAGCGGAGGTAGCCCTTGTCAGACCATGAGCGGGGCTTGAACTTACTCTAAACTAAGACCGCCGGGACGGGCTTTCATCACCCCCTCACTTCTCAAACACCAGCCCCGCCGGGGGCAGGATCAGAAATCGTGTCCAGCCTCACGAATGACTGAAATGTCCTGCGTTATACCCGTTTATACCCGTTGAAACTGTCGAAAACATAGTTCGTCCAAGTTCGTCCGATTCGTCAGATTGACAACCTCGCCGTAGAGAGTCAGCTTCCACTGATCGTGTGTCCACGACTTATTCACCCGAAGATCCGTCCGGGAGTAAGGCAGCATGCGTAGTTGATTGCGCACGCTGGTCAGGTAGTATAACCCGCCCTTCAGGTGCAGGAAGCCGGGAATCGGGAATCCGCTGCCGTAGCTCGAGTGCACACTGACATTCACCGTGGGTCTGAGCCGGTACCCGAGGTAGGCATTCACGGTGTGGCGCTGGTCGAATTCGGACGGAAAACGGTTGTCCGATCCCGGCGGCTCGCCCCCGTCACGCATGCCGGTGTGCCCATAGGCGTATGAGATCCAACCCGTGACGCGGTTGGCGCTGGAACGTTGCACGAGAACTCTGCGCGCCGTGAATGCCATGAACCGGAATTCGAATCCGCCGCTTCCATGGTGGTCCGCGCTGGTCCTCGGCCTTATGGGGCTGCCGTTCGTCTGGGTGGACACACCCAGTCTCCTGCAGCCGTCGTTCTCGATGTTCTTGGTTGGCGTGTGGCCGGCGGCACAGGGAAGCTTGAAACTGATTCAGTATGTGCTTCCCACTGCGCGCATTCCGGAACGCCACCGGCCATGAAGCTGCGACTGGAGGACGTCTCCCAAATCGACCGCCTCACCCATGAACCCGCGCGCCTGGCCATCATGACCATTCTCAGCGAAGCGGGCGAATCGGACTTCCTGTATCTTCAGCGCGAGGGTGGATTCACGCAGGGCAACCTGTCCGGCCACCTCTCCAAGCTGGAAGAAACCGGGTACATCGCGATCGAAAAGAAGTTCAAAGGCAAGGTGCCCCTGACGGTCTGCAGCCTCACAGGCAAGGGCGAGGCCGTCTTTTTCCGATACCGCCAGAGCATGCTGGGAATCTTGCGGCGCAACGGCCGACCGAAAGAATAGAAGCTCAACTCGAGCGACATCCCTCACTGGACCGTCACCGTTGCCGTCTTGGTGATGCCGCCTGCCGATGCCGTGATCGTCACCGTCTGGGCAGCTGTCACGCGTGTCGTCATGATCGTGAACGTGGCACTCGTAGCCCCTTCCGGCACCATGACGAACGCCGGCACCTGCGCCACAAAGGTGTTGCTGCTGAGCAGATTGATAGAGCTCCCGCCCAGCGGCGCGGGCGCCCCGAGAGTCACCGTACCCGTCGCATTCGCACCTCCGGTCACCGAACCCGGAGAAATCGTGAGGCCGGCGAGCGAAGCGCTTCCCACCGGGTTCACGGTGAGAGTGGCCGACTGCGTCGTACCTGCGTACGTGACCGAAATCGTCACGGTGCGAGCTACCGAGACCAGAATCGTCGTGACAGTGAACGTGACCGAGGTCTGGCCGCCGGGAATCATGACCGTGAGCGGCGGCTGCGCGATGGTGCGGTTGTCGCACTGTACGTTCAAGGTCACGCCCGTCACCGGCGCCGCGGATCCCAGGGTGATCGTGCCGGTGACGCTATTACCGCCCACCACCGAATTGCTTTGCAAGGTGAGTTGGAGAACGGGACCCACGGTCAGGTGCGCGGTCTGACTGCTCCTGCCCAGAGTCGCGGTCAGGTTCGCGGTCTGCGTGCTGCTGACCGCTACGGTGGGAATCGAGAAGGTGACCGAGTTGTTTCCGGAGGGCACGCTTACCGCCCCCGGCGGTTGGGCCGCGCTGTTGTCGCTCGAGACTTGGGCCGTGACTCCACCCGCCGGAGCAGGCCCGCTGAGAGTCACGGTCCCCGATGCCGCGGTCCCGCCTTGGACGCTCGCAGGCGTCACCGTGAAGCTGGTGACCTGCAGGGTGCTCGCCGGATCGACTTCGAGGTTCGCGATGAGGGTTCCGCTACTCGCCTGCGCTGTAATGCTGATCATCTGAACAGAAGTCACGGGCGAGGTCGTCACCGGGAATTGCGCCGAGACCTGACCGACGGGAATCGTCAGCGACAACGGTATCTGCACCGCGGGGCTGCTCGCCCGCAGGCTCACCGGGAACCCGATTGACCGTGCGGGTGCGTTCAATGAAATCGTTGCCGTGAGCGTGTCGCCGCCGATTACCGCCGATTGCGAGAGAGACAGGCTGTCCAGGCCGATCACATCCACCGGCAGCGTGCCCACCTGGAATGTGACGACGTTGGACGCGTGCGTCTCGGCGGTAAGGGTGAGCGAAACGGTCCCGGCTCCATCGAGCTGCGGAGGCAACACGATATTCACCTGGTCCAGTCCAAAATAGCCGGGAGCGGCCCCGGCATATTCCACAATGAAGGTATACAGGTTACCGTTCGTGTCCATTCCCTGTGCATTTACCGCGCCCGCGACATTCGTCACGCTGGGATCGTGGCTTGGGTTTCCGGCGTAACGCAGTCCTGTGGCGAACACGGCGAGACGGGTGCGCTCGTCGCCCCCGTTATTGGCCGGCGTCACGACCAGAAACGGCGGGCCCGCATACGTCACCGCATTCAGGATCGACCCTGGACCCGAACCGGAGGCGTTCGCAGTGAAGATCGCCGCACCGGTGTTCTGCACCTGCATGGTGCCATTGAGTGCCGGACCCGTGCTCATGGCTTGAACCGTCACGCTCACAGTCCCCGGCGCGGCGCTTCCCGGAACCACGAAGTTGATCTGGGAAGGCGACACGTAGATGAGGGAAGCCGCCTGCCCATCCACCTGGACGGTCACCCCGCCCAGTTGCGTCGGCAGTTGGCCGTTGGCGTCAAGCGACGCCGACGCGGCCGATTGCGACAGGTTGGCTCCGAACATCGAAGCCAGCGAATCCGGGGCCACGATCGGCTGGTAGCTGGCTGCGGAGACGACCGCAAACGGCGCGGACTGCGCGGGCAGAAACCGGGAAGCAACGAAGACGGCCAGGAACGCGACGCGCCCCATACATTGCATACTTACAAAACGCCCCGGCGGGCGGAAAGGACGAAGGCGAATCGCTACAATTGGTATCGAGGGTTCCGCTTGGAGAACAAGGAAATCGCGCGGCTGCTCGGCGAGACGGCCGATCTGATGGAGATTGCCGCCGAAGACTCGTTTCGTATTCGCAGCTATCGCAACGGCGCTACCGCGGTGGAGAGTTACCCCGAGCGGATCGCCGATATCCTCAAGGATCCCACCCGCAAGATCACCGATATCCCCGGCATCGGCAAAGGGCTGGCGCAGGTTCTGACCGAGTTCACCCGGTACGGATCCTGCAAGCAGCGTGACGCACTCCTCGAGAAGTTCCCGCCGGGCGTGCTCGAGTTCCTGAAAATCCAGGGGCTCGGGCCCAAGGGCATCGCCCTCATCTTCGAACACTTCCACATCGGCACCATCGATGAATTGGAGCGCCTCTGCCAGGAGCAGAAGCTGCGCACTTTGCCGCGCATGGGCGCCAAGCTCGAGGAGAAGGTCCTGCGCTCGATCGCCGCCTACCGGCAGCGCACCGGCCGCTATCTGCTCAGTTATGCGGAAACCATGGCCGAGGAACTGATCGAGGACCTGCGCCATGTGCCCGGTGTCGAGGCCATTACACCTGCCGGGAGCCTGCGGCGGGGAAGGGAAACCGTGGGAGATCTCGACCTGCTGGTGACTGGTCCCGGCGCCACGGCCGCTCTCGAGAAGTTTCTCGCCAATCCCCGGATCGAAGAGAAGCTCGCGAGCGGCGGCAACAAAGCCAGCGCCAAGGTGGGCCGGGAGGGTTTGCAGGTGGATGTTCGGGCTCTGCCGCCCGAATCATTCGGCGCGGCCATGCAATACTTCACCGGAAGCAAAGACCATAATGTCGCCATCCGCACCCGCGCTGTCAGAATGGGGCTGAAGCTCAGCGAGTACGGCCTGTTCCGCGTCGAGGACGAGTTCAAAGTTGCGGGCGCCACCGAAGCCGGCGTCTACGAGGCCATTGGCCTGCCGTGGATTCCACCCGAACTGCGCGAGAACTCGGGTGAGATCGAAGCCGCCGAAGAAGGCCGCCTTCCCGAGTTGGTCGAATTGAGCCACATCCGCGGCGATGTTCACATGCACACCACCGAGACCGACGGCCGCGCCTCGCTCGAAGAGATGGCGCAGGCCGCGCGGGAACGCGGCTACGAGTACATCGCCATCACCGACCATTCGAAGGCTCTTGCCATGGCCAATGGGCTCGACGAGAAGCGCGCGGTGGCGTTCGCGAAGCACGTCCGCGAGCTCAACCGCAACGGCCCCGGCATCCGGATCTTCTCCGGGATCGAGTGCGATATTCTGCGCGATGGTGCGATGGACCTCGCCGACGACGCCCTCGCGGAGCTCGACGTGGTGATTGGCAGCGTGCACAACAACATGAATCTGGAAGCCGCCGAGATGACCGACCGCCTCCTGCGCGCCCTCGAATGCCCCCACCTGCGGATCCTCGGGCACCCCACCGGGCGCATGCTCCTGCTCCGCGATCCCTACCCATTCGATTTCGATCGCATTGTCGCGGAAGCCGTGCGCCGCGGTGTCTGGCTGGAGATCAACTCGAGCCCCGAGCGCCTCGACTTGAGCGCTGCGATGGCGCGGTCCGCCAAGGCGAAGGGCGCGCGCTTCACCATCTCCACCGACGCGCACCATCCCAGCCACCTCCGCGGCATCCGGTACGGAGTGGTAACGGCACGCCGCGCCTGGCTCGGTCCGAAGGACATCCTGAATACACTCCCCGCCACGGATTTCGAAGCCGCCCTACACACAAGACCATGAAAATCACCTCATCCCGCGAAGTCTACCAGTGCAGTCTGTTCCGTGTGACCGAAGACGTAGCGTCCGATAAGACCGGCTTCGAGATCAAACGCTCCGTAGTCCGGCATGCGGGCTCGGCCGTGATGATGGCTGTGGACGACCGGAAACGCGTCCTGCTCGTGCGCCAATACCGTTTGCCTGCCGGAAAGGAGATCTGGGAGCTTCCGGCCGGCCGTCTCGATCCCGGAGAGAAGCCCCTGCAGGCCGCCAGGCGGGAATTAATCGAAGAGACCGGCTATCGCGCCCGATCCTGGAGCAAGCTCGCCTCATTCTGGGTCAGCCCCGGGTATGTCCAGGAGCGCATGACCATCTTCCTGGCGACCGATCTCACGGCGGGCGAGGCGACGCCCATGGACGACGAGCGCATCGAGACGCGCTGGTTTACACGCAAAGAGGTCGCCGAAATGATTCGTGACGGCAAGATTGAAGACGCCAAGACGATGATCGGATTCTACGCCTGGCAGGCACGGAAGAAGTAGTCAATTCGAGTGTTTCAAATCGACCGTGCCCTATCCGGCTCCGGTTCCACAGGTTCTCGCGTGGCTATCCTGCGTCCGTGTGCCTGCTCCTTGGCTTGAAGGTCCTTGCCCATCTCGGCAAGATCGTAGTTGAACCGGTGCAAATGTTCGGCAGTTCACGCCTGCGTACCAAAGGACGGAGCCGCGCGTTGAATCTCTGCATTAGCAATGTGCCGGCAGTTCCAAGTCAGCAGATACTCGCGACTACATCCTGTCGCATTGGCTATGTGGAGCGCATCGGCAGCAACTTGGCGCGGAATCGGTCCGTCGTTCACCAGGACCTCTGCTAGTTCCCTTATCGCGCCAGTGATTGGCAAAACGGGAATGTCGGCCAAGAGTTTCGTGCGCTGCCTGGCTTCAGATTCGTCTCCTCCTGCCGCTTCTTCAAAAACGAATTCGGATACATACAGATTAAATTGAATATTGGCCGCGGGGCTCCCACCACTCTCGAGTTGCCGTTTGATGCGCGGCAGTCAGGGCGTCGCGGCTCGAACGTGCCACAACGTAACTGGGAATTGTCGTCTCGATGTAAACCCTGGCTCGCATTCACACTCCAGGGAGCCCAAGAAACTCCACATTCCATATGAGTGCGAGCCAGTTTGTGATATAAGCATGCAGTCCTATAACTGCACGTAGCACTTTCGCGCCGGACTGCATTCGAAATCGTCAACCACCTTGCCGTCCGGTCCGATGCATTTGTCGGTCTGCAGGCACCACATGGCGCTGTCATTGCTGGAGTCGAAGTCGGGGTCGTATGGCGTTTCGATATACAACCCCTTCCACCGCAGGTTGGCGCAGCGATTCAGGCTGGCCTTCCTGTTCAGCGCGGGCCGAGGCATCGTCAGGCCTTCGCCTTCACGGCATCCAGGAGCGCGCGCTTCACGGCCACTTTCGCCAGAGTCACTTTGTAGGCGTTCTGACTGAGTGGCTTGGCGTTCGCAACAGCGGCCTTGCCCGCCGCCTCCGCGGTGTCCGCGGTGATCGCCTTGCCCTTCAGTGCCGACTCGGCGGCAGCGGCCTCCCATGGTGTGGGCGCCACTTGTCCCATCACCACCTTCGCGGAGGTCACCGTCTTGCCGTTCATCGTCAGCGCTACCGATGCCGCCGCCAGAGGCCAGTCGAGCGCCTCCTTCTGCCGCACCTCGTACGTCGCTGTCTGCACCGTCGCCGAAGGCACGATGATCTCGGTGAGAATCTCGTTCGGCATCAGGGCGATCTCTCGCGTGTTCTCGTTCGCCGGCGTGACGAAGAACTTCGCCGCCGGCACCTCCCGCGTCCCTTTCGCCGAAACCAGCTTCACCTTCGCATTCAGCGACACCAGCGCCGGCCCCAGGCTCGATGCGCTCACGAAGTACGCCGGACCGTCTCCGAAGATCGAGTGGTATTTGTTCTCGCCCTCCGGAATCAGCGACCGTCCGTCCTTCATCGCGAACAGCCCGAATCCCTGCCGGTAATACCAGCAGCGCGGGCGTTGGCAAAGGTCCCCGCCCACCGTCCCCATATGGCGAATCTGCGGGCTGGGAACGCCCGCCGCGGCATCCGCCAGCGACCGGTACATGCCCCGAACCTCGGCGTTCTTCGCCAGTTCGTCCATGGTCACCAGCGCCCCGATCCGCAGCCCGTCGGCCGTCTTGTGAATGCCTTCGAGCTCTTTGATGTTCTTGATGTTCACCAGGCGCTTGGGTTCGTGGAGATGCTCCTTCATCAGACTGATCAGGTCCGTTCCGCCGGCCAGCACATCCGTCTGACCCCACCTGGTTCCGAGCAGTCCCACGGCATCCTGAACGCTGGTCGGATTGGCATATTCGAAGGATTGCATTATCCGTTCCTCCCTTCCAGCGCGGCCAGAACGTGATCCGGCGTCATGGGGATGTTCGGCACCCTCACGCCGATCGCGTTGGTCACGGCATTTCCTACCGCGGCGCAGATCGGTACCGCTGGAGGCTCGCCCAGCCCGATGACACCGCGCTTGTCGTTCTCCGGCCGGATATCCATGTGCACTACGATATTGCCGATATCCGCAATGCCGGCCAGTTTGTAAAACTCCATCTCGGGATTCAACACCCGCCCGGTCTGCGCGTCCATGATGCGCTCTTCGAACAGCGCCGTGCTGATCCCCATGATGATCGCGCCGTACACCTGGCTCTCCGCCAGGCGGGGGTTGATGACCATGCCGCAATCCTGCACTGCCACGTAACGGTTGATCTTCACGAGGCCAGTCTCTGTGTCTACGCTGACGTCCGCGATCTGTACGCCCGATGCGCCCTGCGTATTGAGGCCCTCCTGAGGAGCCTGCCGCGGATTGTTTTCGCCCATCGCGGTGATCTGCGTCGTCCCCAGTTTCCGGCACGCTGCCTGCCAGGTGAGGCTCTTATTCGGACTGCCCTTCACGCGCACGTGGCTGTCCACCGCCTCCAGATCGTCCGGCTGCGCACCGAGCGACGGTGCGACTGTTTCATAGAGTTTCTCCAAGGCGTTCAACGAAGCTTTGCGCGTCGACGTGGAAACCGCGCCCACCGTGCTCGAACCGCCCGAGCCGCCGTCCGGAGGCAGGTCGCTGGTTCCCATCACCAGCTTGATCTGGCCCATGGGAAGCCCGAACGATTCCGCCGCTACCTGCGTGATGATGGTTCGCGTTCCGGTGCCGAGGTCCTGAGTCCCGATCTCGATAGCCACCGATCCATCCGGATTGATGACCGCGCGGCATTGGCCGGCATGGCCGGCGCCGCCCCACGAGCCGAATGCGACGCCCAATCCGCGTTTCACCGCTCCAGTACCATTCTGCCCGCGCGGACGCCAGAGCTTCTTCCACTCCGCCAACTCCGCGGCCTTGTCCAGTTGGTAGTGGTACATATCGACACGGATTGCCGGGGTCGCATACTGCGCGTTCACCTTGAACACTTCGATCGGATCCATCCCGACCTTGTGCGCATAATCGTCCAGCGCGCAGCAGGTGAGGTACGAGGCCTGCTGGTTGCCCGGCGCGCGCCAGGCCCGCTGGCTTCCGGCATTCACGGAGATGTTCGTGTGAACCTGCCGGATGTTGGGAATCGCGGTATAGGTGTACGGCTGCGCCGGACCGTTGGCAGACTGGACACCGCCAGTGCCCCACGACTCCGACTGCCAGACCGTGACCGTGCCGTCCTTCTTCCCCCCGATCTTGATCTTGGCGTATGCCGACGGACGGTTGCCCCCGATCATCTGTTCAGCATTGCGATCGAGGTAAAGCTTCACAGGCCGTCCACCAGCCTTCTTCGATAGGTTCGCGCCTACGATGGCCCAGGCGTCCGGATTGAACTTGCTGCCGAATCCGCCGCCGATGTAATCCATCTTCACCTTGATGTTGGTCGCGGGAACCTTGAGGCGCTGGGACAGATCGGGTGCGTACCCCGGGACGTTTTGTGTGGACGGCCAGACGTTGATGTTGTCGCCCTGCCACTGGATCACCTGTCCGTGAGGCTCCAGGCAGCAGTGGTTGACCACCGGAATCCCGTAATGGCCCTCGGAAACCGCATCCGCGTCCTGGAACGCTTTATCGGGATCGCCCACCAGTTTCTCGCCGCCCTGTTTGGCGTTCGCGCCGGCATTCGCCAAGTCCCAGTCCTTGACGTAATGCGGCATCATCTCGTATTCGACCTTGATCTTGCGAGTGGCTTCCCGGGCGATCTCCTCGGTAGTGGCGGCCACCGCGGCCACCTCCCACCCCTGATACATGATTTCGGTCCCCGCCTCCGCCATCACGTGCACGGCCTTCACACCGGGAAGCTTTTCCGCTTCGCTGGTATCGATGCTGGTGACCTTGGCATGCGCGTGCGGGCTGTAGAGATACACGCCGAAGAGTGCGCCCTGCGGCCTGGTGTCCGAAGAATACTTCGCGCGGCCGCTCGACTTCGCCGGGCCATCCAGGCGCTTCGGTGACGTGCCGATCACCTTGCGCTTGTCCATTGGCGGCCAATGATAATCGGGCGTGTTAGGCATTTTTCGCTCCCCCTTTCATTTCTTTCGCTGCCTGGACTACGGCTTTGCGGATCCCCATGTACGTGCCGCAGCGGCAGAGGTTGCCGCCCAATCCGTGCTTTACGTCTTCCTCGGTCGGGTTGGGATGCTCATCGATGAAGCCCTTGCACGCCATCACGAATCCAGGCGTACAATATCCGCACTGCTGCGCGTCGTTGTCCCAGAATGCCTTGGAGACCGGGTGCAAATTGCTTCCCGACGCCAGACCCTCGATGGTCTCGATGTTCTTACCTTGTGCGTCGATCGCGAACACTGTGCAGGCGTAAACGCTCTTCCCGCCCATGATCACGGTGCAGGCGCCGCAGGTGGCGCGGTCGCAAACGCGCTTGGCGCCGGTCAGGTCGAGATAGTTGCGCAACGCGTCGATCAGCGTGACGCGTGGCTCGACCGTCAGATTCATGGGCTTTCCATTGATATTGAGAGTGATCGGTACCGGGCCTGGCCCGATGGTCGCCGGCGGCGCGGCCACCGCCTCGGTTTCCAGTAGGCCCGTCCCCAGCGCGCCGCTGCCGATGCCCACGCCGCGGATGAATCCGCGGCGGGAGAAGCCGGTCTTGGGCTGAACCGGGAGTTCGGAATCTTTCTTAGAACTCACAGACACCTTCCTTTCGTGCCGTCCCTGGGTCGTTAACAACTTCGATTTTGTCTCAGCGAAATCGAGTCAAATATATCAAAATCAAGCCTCCCTGGGAAAGTGCCCGGGTTGGCGAAAGTGCGGAAACAGGCGGAGCCCCATGCATCCTCCCGTTCCTGTTGACCAAGTTGAACATCAATAATTGGCTAGTGGTTAGTCTTTTTGCGCCCTGGCGATTGTGTTAGGAATGCTCCATGGACTTCGATGTGGAATCAGCGGTTCGCCAGGGCACGGCGCAACTCGAGGCTCTCCGTCTTGCAGAGGAAACAACACCACAGGACATCGACACGGCCCAACTGATGCCATTGTTGGTTCCCACTGCATTCTGTACGAAAACCAACTTCATGCCTTACTGGAAATTACTCAATCCGGATGTCGGGTTGATGTGGTGTGTGCTCATGGATGGTGGAATCGTCGCCTACGTGAACCGTCGCTACCAGGCCTACTGGGAGGCAAACGGCATCGACTGGCAGGCGCTCGCCCACCGCAACCTGATTGATCGCTTTCGCAGACAACCGGAAGCCAGGCTGCTGCAGAACAGCACCGGGGAACTGGTGGCCGTCAAGTTCCAAAGTGGCGATGGGCTTGGCTCCTCGCGCCTGCTCCTGCGCGGCGCTCTCTCGAAATGGTTTCCGCGAGGCTATCAGGTCGCGATTCTGGACCGGAATTACGGCCTCGCCTATTCCGGCGAGCTGGGACCAGACGACCTCGGCAGTGTCCGCAAACTCATAGACCTGTGGCGCGAACGAGTCCCGCAGCCGTTCGTTTCCTGCTGCTACACCGCGGACGACCTGCTGCCCGAGAACCCGCTCGAGAGGGAACTGCTCCTGGCGCAACTGCAGCCTCCGCCCGCGGCTCCCACCGCCCTCAGTGTCGTGCTGGATGCCTACCGCCGCGGTGACTACGAAGAGGCCATCCGGGCCGCGGAGGGACTTCGCCGCAAAGGCGAAGTGACCGCCTCGTATTGCTACTTCCGGGGCGCGAACCTGGCCCACCTGGGACGCCTGGAAGAAGCCGAGGTGTGGCTGCGCCGGAACCTCGCGATGCGCGATCCCCAGAAAGAGAAGCGGCACCTGGCAGTTGGCCTCACCACCCTGGGCCAGCTCGCACTCCAAGGAGGCCGGTTCGACGACGCCCAGGAGTATTTCGAAAAGAGCCTGGAACATCTTCCCGAACGCGGCGCCGGCTATCGTTTTATGGCGGAGTTGTGTCTGCTGCGCGGCAGCCCTTCCGCCGCGTTGAGTTGGGCCCGGCTCGCGATCACCCACGAACAGGCCGATCGGGGGATTTCGCTGGATCTCCTCAAAACCAATCTCGGCGAGGACATGGCCATCCTTGCCTGGGCAACGGCGGCCGCTTCTCGCAGCACTCCGGAGGTGTCGCGGCTGGCGGCCGAGGCAGTCGCCAACGCCTCCGCCGGCGGCGTCGCATCCAGGGCGCAGGTACATTACCACTGCGCGCGGGCCTACGCGGAGCTTGGCGACTACCCACTCGCCGCCCAGCATTACGCGGAAGCCGCCCGTCTCGATCCCAAAGGCCACCGGGGCAGGGTAGCCGAAGCGGCTCTCCCATCCAACCGATAGAGCCCGCCATTAAAAGAGTGCCTGCGTACCGAAATCTCTGGAGCCGGCTGCGGTAATTTCCTGCAGTACTGTTGTCGAGGTCAATGCGATCCCACTCGCTGTATACTTTCAGTGGGTTCGTACCGTTCGGGTCCGTGTCAACGACGCTTCATCTGGAGACGATACATTGCTCAAGCCTAAGCATACCGTGCGCTATTTGCTGGGCTGGTACAGGGGTGAAGCAAAGGTCTCTGCGCTGGGTCGCCAGTTTCTCTACGTTTCCTGTGTGGCCCTGGCAGCCTCACTGCTGCTTCCAGGCCAGAATGCGAAAGCCATGTGGCAACTCTCGATTTCCGTACCGCTCAGTCACGACGAACGAATAATTTCGCTCGACCCTTCACAGCATTTCCACGTTCTGCTGACGAATGTCTCCGGCCAATCCCAGAAGTTCTGGAAGGAAAGCTGCTCTTGGGGATACTCGGTTCTCAGTCTCGAACTCACCAACGAGCTCGGGAAGAAAGCGGTTGTCAAGAAAAAACCCCGGAGTTGGCGGAAGAACTTTCCAGACTTCTGGACGATTCAACCCGGTGGCAGTCTGGTTTTTGATGTCTATCTGGGCGGAGAATCCTGGGAGGGGTTGCCCGCCGCGGAATTCGGGTCCAATGTTCGCGTTCGCGCGTTAATCGAGGTACCTGCCGACGAGGATGCCCGCAGACTCGGCGTTTGGACCGGCCACCTGTCTTCTGAAGCCGAGGCGTGCGTCCTCCAGCGATGATCCGCGCTTTGACTCTGGAGCGACGACCCTTTAAGCGAGTGATCTGCCCGTAAGCCGAGGTCCCACTTAAGAAACGTCCGGTTCAACGGAACGTGTACGCCGGGTACATGTTCTTGAGCGTCTTGCCATGGATCTTCATCTGTTCCTCAGTCGGTGTCACGATGGCGGCGACCTTCACCGAGCCATTCGCAAGCCGGTCAAATCCCCAGGAAATCGCCACCAGGTGGACTACGTCGGTTCCGGTCACTTCCGTAAGGGCCGTAACGAACTGAATCCAGGTGCGCCCCTTAGCGGGCGGATCCTCCGTTGGGGCATCGGAGAAGAATGGACCTTGCCCACCTGAGAATTCCGTGTCCGTCCAATAGAACGGCTTGTTGTCGTCCGCTTTGCAGACCTTTCCGAAACCGGGCAACTCGGCGGTCCCGGACGGACCGAAAGGATCGACGTAGTTACGTAGACCGCAGGCCTTGAAAAATGAGCCGTTCTCGGTGATGGTCTGCACCCATCTAAGCTCCTTTCCGGCCGCTGCCGGTACGTCGTGGACGATCCGGATCTGGACCCCGCGTGCCGTTCGGACATACTTCGTTACCTCGATGTGCTTTCCTTTATGCTTTCCCGACTGGATTGCGAATGTTCTCATGCTGAATACCTCCGATTCGGGGTTTAGCAGGTCTCTGTTGGCGGCCGCCCGCGCGACCATGGACGGCACAACTAGGGCCTTAGAGCCCGTTGTACTTCTCGACGAAGTCAAAGGCTGTGCGCTCGAACAACTCGAGTGCGCGCGTGGATCTCATACGACCACGCCTTACCCATCACCCGAGTCGAATATAGCACCGCCCCGATCCAACTCCTAGAGCTTCGTACATCGGGCTGCTTCATTGGGCCGGAGCACACCGCCTGCGCAGGATCCGCAAGGGAGTTGCAATGAACGCGTTGGAGCTTACCGTCGCTCTCTCTCGCAACGTAGTGCCGTGGCCCGTCACGCCTTACGTTTTGAGTACCATTGAGGCTCGCCCTAGTGCTCTGGTCCAGGTGGTACGCGGGCAAAGGCCCGGCTGCCATTGTGGACATACTCGGTGTTGCCGTCCGCGCCAGGAACCATAGTGTGCTCCGCGGCCCCGCCGTCCACACCGTACCGGGCGCCACTGTGCTTCACCAGTGTGCGGGAGGTACTCCCCTGCTTCAGCACTAACCGGTCGCCCGCTGTCACGATCTCCAGGCGCTGATCGCCATTCTGGTAAAGTCCTACGTTCCGCCGGATGTCCTCCGACGAAACAGTCAACACGGGCTTGGACGACGGCTCCGCTTTCGCCTGCAGCGGCAGCATCAATTCGGAGGCCTTCTCCATCGTCACCGGAAGTTCGGCGCCGGTACGGTTCGTCAGCACGATGATGCCGACACGCTGCTCGGGCGCCATGCGGATGTGCGAACCGTAGCCCATCCGCGAGCCGCTGTGTTCCACGATATGCACGCCCCGAAGATCCCGAATCTCCAGCCCATACCCATACGAGGCGTCCGAATCCGGAATCCGCGAGTGGGGTGTGGAAAGGATCGCGAAGACCTTGGGATTCACCACACGTTTGCCGGCGATTGCTCCGTCGTTCAGAAACGCGATCACGAACTGCGCAAGGTCCGCGGTCCGCGAGAATACCGACCCCGCCGGCCACGACGCCGCGTTGTCAGCCGCCGGCCGCGCCACCGTCATCCTGCCGCCCGATTCGTGATGGCCCTGGGCCAGCGGCCACGTCATCGCAGTTGTGGGTCGCAGCGTCGTCCTTGCCATATCGCAAGGTCCGAAAACGCGCTCCTCCATGGCATCGGCATAAGGCTTTCCGGCCAGCGTCTCCACCAGGTATCCGGCCATCCAGTAACCCGGATTCGAATACGAGAAGATCTTGCCCGGCGACGTGAACAGCCACTCGTCGGTCCACGCGTGGATCCCGTTGCCGAGGGCCGAGTCATCGTGCGACCCGTACATCGGCGCCTCGTCGTGTATGCCCGCGGTATGGCTGAGCAACTGGTTGGCGGTGACCTGCGAGAGCTTGGGCGGCAGACCCGTGATGTATTTCCCGACGGGTGCGTTCAGATCGAGCTTGCCCTCGACCGCCAACCCAACCAGCGCGCTGGCCGTGAGCATCTTCGTGGTCGAGCCGAGCCGGAACAGCATCTCCGGACGCACCGGCTCGCCCGTCTCGATGTTGGCGGTGCCGAATCCCTTCTCGAAAGTGACCCGGTCGCCGCGGACGATCGCGATCGACGCCCCAGGCACCTTCAACCGATTGAGTTCCTCGCGCGCCGACTGCTCGATGGCGTGGAAATCCGGCGCGGGCTGCGCCAGCAAGGGCAGGGAAGCCAGGAAGAGGAGTGTACGAATCATGGTAAAGTCTTCGAACAGGCCGCGGGAGTGGAGTACCCGCTGGGCACCAGGCTGGACGGAATCCGCGCCAGAGCGATATTCCAGACGTCATCCTCCAGGCTCCGCTCGGCGATGACCTCCCCGGACTTGCGCTCTACATCCACCAGGCGCACTCCGGTCCAGCCTTGCGAAATAACGATGCCGTAGAGATGCTCCCCATCCCCACTCACGGCAAGACGGCCGAAATTCATCCCGGGGAGCAGGTGTGTGAGCATCGCACCTGTGGAGGCGTCAATCTCGAAAACGCCGCCCGGTATCCTGCCGCCGCAATTGTCCCCCGAGTCGCCTTTGCCGCCGAACAGTTCGTAAAGAAACGAGTGGCCGCCGCTCACCGCCAGGTTCGCCCCATAAGGTTGGCAGTTTTGTGGGAGAGCGGGAAACGCCCCGACCTTCACAGCTTCGCCAAGCGAGGTGCTCGACGGCGTCAGCGTCCAGAGCGATCCCTCGTGGCCATCGAATCCATACAGCAGGAAACGGTCGCCCACCCAGCCCCCGCTCGAGGAAAGCTGCGGGATCTCGATATGCCGCGTCATCGCGTTCGTAGTGAGATCAAAGATGTCCACTGCCGGGCTCTTCCAGTTGGTGATCCCCAACAACCACCGGCCGTCCGGTGAAGGTTTCAGAGCGTATACTCCCGGCGCCTGGATCGTTGAGAGGCGTTTGAAAGTCCTGGCATCCTGTACTTCGATGCCGACATTCCCGCGCTGGAAGAACAGCTTCCGCCCGTCGGGCGATGGTGTGCTCCTCATGGCGGGCTCGCGGAGAAAGCACATCTCGCGAGTCTCCAGGTTGAGCGCGAACAATCCGCAGCAGCTATTCGGGATGCTGCGCATCGCCTGGGCAATGAAGAGGGTCCGTCCATCCGGGCTGGGCTGGATGCTTTCTGCCAGGGGCTCTACCCCGATCGTGCCCAGCGGCTGCAAAGTGCCGGCATCGAAAATCTCCACGCGTCCCGCGCGCCGGGTCGCCACGACCACATCCCGCGCATCATCCGCCGCGAAGGCCGAAAACGCGAGGACCACAGACACCCAGGTGTGGCTCATAGTGTTTCCATTATGCTCCCGCGCCACGTCTGCCTTCCTAGAGCCCATCGGGGGCCTTGGCATTGACGTTCCCGTTCAGGAACCGGTCGAACCAGTAGCACTGCCAGTTCAGGCTCTCCACCAGGTGCTTCGGCTCGCCCGTACGCGTCAGGTTGTGATTCTCACGCGGGAAAATCACGAACTCGGCATTCACTCCGTAATGCCGCAGGGCGCGGAACCACTGCTCGCCCTGCTCCAGGGGAACCCGATAGTCATTGTCCGAATGCAGAATCAGGGTCGGCGTCTTCACATTCCTGGCGTACTTCAGCGGCGAGGCGCTCCAATACTGTTCGAAGTCGTCGAACAGAAATCCCTTGAAGTCGTCTTCATGGCCATAGGCCCCGTCGCGCGTGCCATCATCGCTGATGAAATTGGAAATGCTGCGCAGCGTCACCGCCGCCTTGAAGCGCGTGGTGTGCCCTAAAATCCAGTTGGTCATGAACCCCCCGTAGCTGCCGCCGGTGACCCCGAGTTTGTCGGCATCGATCCACGGATTCTGCTTCAGCGCGGCATCTACGCCCGCCATCACGTCCTGGTAATCCATGCCGCCCCAGTTGTTCACGATGCCCCGCTCGAACTTTTGGCCATAACCGGTCGATCCGCGCGGATTACAGAAAAAGACCGCCCATCCTTTGGCGGCGTAAACCTGAAACTCGTGAAACCAGTCCACCCCGTATTGTCCGGCAGGACCCCCGTGAATGCTGAGGATCATCGGATATTTTTTACCCGGCTGCCAGCCCACCGGCTTCACCAGAAAGCCGTCAATGTTCCAGCCATCCGTGCTCTGGTACGTCAGCCGCTCCACCGCCGCGGGTTCCAGTTCGGACCACAGTGCCGCATTCAGATGCGTCAGCCGGCGTTCGCCCGAGCCATCCAGGGCCGAAGCGTAGAGGTCGTCAAGGTGCTGAAAATCGTTGGCGAGGTAAGTCATCACCCCGGCCTTTGCATTGACGTCGAACCCGCGCACCGCGCGTTCTCCGGCAGTCACTGGCGCGACCTTTTGCGTGCCGAGGTCCACGCGGAAGACGTGGTTCTCGCCTCTGACTCCCGTTTCGAAGCGCAGTTCCCTGGCACCCGGCCCCCAATGGAGGCCGGTGGGAATCAGATCGAGGTCCTCGGCCACCAGCGTTGACTTCCCGCCTGATGCCGACGCAACGTACAGTTTGGGGAATTGCCGGCGCGCGGTCTGTCCAGCGAATGCGATCTGTTTGCCGTCCGGAGACCAGCGTGGCTGCGTGTCGTCGAAATCGTGATCGGAGATGCGCGTGAGGGGTCCGCCTTCCGCCGCGATCACCCACACGTCCTTGTTGTGGCCGTCATCGTACTCCTTGCCCGTGCGGTCGGAGACGAAGGCGATGCGCGTCGAGTCCGGCGACCACTGCGGGTCGGCATCGTTCCAATCGTCGCCCGTGGTCAGTTGCCGGGCCGCTCCCGTCGAGGCGTCGATCACCCATAGGTGGCTGCGCCTGTCGTCGAACCATCCCGTGTCATTGAACTTGTAGGAGATGTGGGTGTAGTGGCGCACATCGCTCTTGCGCGCCGATGCCGCCACGTCGTCGCCAGGACCCGTGCGGCTCAAGGCGACCAGCCGCTTCCCGTCGGGCGACCACTGGAATCCGTTCACCCCGCTCTTCAGATGCGTCAGCGCCTGCGCCTCTCCGCCATCCGTCCGCAGGATGTAAATCTGCGGCCGTGACGGCTCGTCTGCGCCGGGTTCGCCCGCGGCGCGATTCGACACGAACGCCAGCCGCGTGCCATCGGGACTCCAGCGCGGCGATGTAGAGTTCACGCCCTCGGCGGTGAGGCGGCGCGAGGCGGACTGGCCGTCGATGCTCACCATCCAGATCGATGAATCGCGCCGATTGCGCTTCTGGTCGATCGTGGTGACGACGTAAGCAACCTCTTTTCCGTCGGGCGAAATATGAGCGTCGCTGACGGACTGGAAGGCGAAGTAGTCTTCCGCCGTGATGCCGCGTTTCGCCGCGCTCGCGGAAGGCAAGGCGATCCAGCAGGCGGCCGCCACCATGAGGCACGTTTCCGGGATTGTCATGAAAGGCAGTATATCGTGGCCGGATTGGGAACTATTGGCGAGCTAACTTCGTCTCTTCCTATGCGTCACCATACCGAAGATGCCCGTGTCTCGAATTGCGGAGTTCCGTCTGAGCGCTTCTTTCTGGGAGGCCACGCGGATAGCCCTGGACTCCCTGCGCAAGAATAAACTCCGCAGCTTCCTGACGCTGCTCGGGATCATCCTGGCTACCACCACCCTGATCGCCGTCACCGCGCTGATCCACGGAATGGACCTTTATATTGCCGAGAAGGTTTCCAACATGGGATCCGATGGTTTCCGGGTGGTGCGCATGGCCTGGTTCGGGCCCTGGGATCCCAAGAAGTTCTTCGAGATGGACAAACGCAACCCCCAGATTCGTCCGGATGAGTACGATTTCATTCGCAATCAGGCGGCCCTGGTGAAGGACCTCGGGATGATGGCCTCCCGCCGGGCGCGAATCTCCTACAAAGGCGAATCGATGGAAGACGTCGACCTGGAGGGCGTCACCGAGAACATTCCTTCGATCAACAATATTCAGGTGGATGAGGGCCGCGGCATTACCTACGAGGAGGTGCGCCGCCACGCGCCCGTTGCTTTTATCGGGAGCGACATCCGAACGCGATTTTTCGAGGACAAGGACCCGATCGGCAGGGTGATTGCCGTCGAAGGCATCCCATACGAAGTGGTGGGGGTGGCGAAGGCATTGGGAAGCGTATTCGGTAATTCGCAGGACAGCTTCGTGATGCTGCCGATCGAGAGCTATTTCAAGACTTATGGAAGCCGTAACGGAATCCGCATGATCGCCAAGGCCATCGATCAGGCCCACCTGTCGGAGGCGCAAGACGAAGTCCGCGTACTGCTGCGATCGTATCGCCACCTCGGCCCCGGGCAGGACGACAACTTCAGCATCTTCGCCTCGGAGACCATCGTCAGCCTCTGGGAACGCCTCACTTCCACGATTGCGGCCATGGCGGTGGGGATCGTTTCGGTATTCATGGTCGTGGGCGGCATCGTGATCATGAACATCATGCTCGCCGTGGTGACGGAGCGCACGCATGAGATCGGCATACGCAAGTCCCTGGGAGCGAGGAAGGCCGATATCCTGAAGCAGTTCCTGGTGGAGTCCTCGGTCCTGTCGGGCTCCGGAGGCCTGGCCGGCGTCGGCCTGGCGTGGACCGTTGCCGTGGTGGTGCGGAACCTGACCTCGGTGCCCATGGCCCTGCCCTGGTCGTCGGTGCTGGTCGGCGTCGGGCTCTCGGCCACGGTCGGCCTCTTCTTCGGCATCTACCCCGCGCGGCGGGCCTCGCGCCTGGACCCGATTGAGGCGTTGCGAGCCGATAAATAACAACATGACCAGGCTTGCTTTCTTGAATGGACTCCTGCTGGCGCTTCAGACCATCCGTACGCACAAGATGCGCGCGTTTCTCACGGTGCTTGGAGTAATCATCGGGACCGGTACCATCATCGGGGTCAGCGCCATCCTGACCGGGTTTGACGCTTCCATCGCGGCCGTTTTGCGGAGCTTCGGCCCCAATTCCATCATCGTCTTCAAGTTCCCGGTGGGGCCCCGGACTAAACAGCTGACACCCGAAGAACGGACGCGCAAGGACCTTACCTATCTGAACGCGATCGAGATCCGGGAGCGGTGTAAGTCGGTGCAGGATGTCTCGACGATGCTGTTTCCAAACAGCGGGCCGATCAACGTCCATTACCACGGTAACGACATGTACGATGTCAACCTGATCGGCGTGGAAGAGGCCTATGCCCGGGGCGGGCAGGTGGATCTGCATGTCGGGCGCTTCTTTACCGACGAAGAGAGCCGCCGGCGCCTGCCGGTGGCCGTGATCGGGCAGGACCTGGAAAAGGGGCTGTATGCCAACGTCGATCCGATTGGCAAGCCTATCACTGTGGAGGGCCACGAGTTCACCGTAATCGGCACGATGCTGCGCCCGGCGGCGTCGTTCTTCGGCGATACTGACAACCGCGTCCTTCTGCCCTACGGGATGATGCAGAAGATGTTTCCTAACGCCCGCGAGAACGCCATCGTGGTGACGGCTGTCGAAGGCCGGTTGCCCCAGGCGGTAGACGAGGTGCGGACGGTGCTGCGGGTCGATCGCCGCGTGCCCTACGATAAGCCGGACAACTTTGCGCTTTCCACCGCCGACCAGATGGTCTCGGACTTCCGCCAGATTACGGCCATCACCTTTCTGGTAATGGCGGTGCTCAGTTCCATCGGGCTGCTGGTGGGTGGCATCGGGGTGATGAACATCATGCTGGTCTCGGTCACGGAGCGGACCCGCGAAATCGGGATCCGAAAGGCGATTGGCGCCCGCCGCCGGGACATCACCTGGCAATTTCTGCTCGAAGCCATCACGCTCACTGGCGCTGGCGGGGTGGTGGGCATCGCGGTCGGCTGCGTCCTCAGCTTCCTTATCCGGATTCTCGTGCCCAGCCTGCCCTCCACCGTCCCCCTTTGGTCCGTGGTAGCGGGGTTCGTCGTTGCCACCAGCGTGGGCCTATTTTTCGGGCTCTGGCCGGCCATGAAGGCGGCGCGACTCGATCCCATTGTGGCACTACGATACGAATAGCCTGCCCTGCCGAAGGCGCGACGGCATAAGGTCCCAGCTTGAAAAACTGATACTCTACAGCGAGGAGGAGTTTGGCTATGTCTGACGTGGTGACCTTTGGGGAAGCCATGATCCGCCTTTCGCCGCCGCATTTTCAGCGTCTCGAGCAGGCGCACTCGCTCGACCTGAATGTGGGCGGCGGCGAGCTGAACACCGCGGTCGGCGTCACCCGCCTCGGGCTCAGCAGCACGTGGGTATCGCGCCTGCCGAAAAACGCCCTGGGGCGAATTATCGAAAATCGCGCCCGGCAGGCCGGCGTGGATACCTCGCACATCGTCTGGGCGGACGACGGCCGGCAGGGTCTGTATTTTCTTGAATTGGGCGCCGCCCCGCGGGCGAGTTCCGTCCTCTACGACCGCGCCCACTCGGCCATCAGCGCCATCCGGCCCGGCGAAGTCGACTG
>DATJWB010000063.1:0-44069 GCA_035501495.1 Bryobacteraceae bacterium
TCGATCGCCGAATAATACCCATCCGTGTCGCTCCACTTACCCATAATGAAGTTCAGCGCCGAAGTGATGGGCCGGGTACGGTCCAGCCCGCGCAGGTAATCCGAAATCATCCTGGCCTCTTGGGCGCCGAGCGGCTCGCCGCGCTCCGGAACCTCGTTGCCGATGTTCCACATAATGACCGAGGGATGATTGCGGTCACGGAGCACCATGGCATCGATGTCGCGCCGCCACCAATCCTGAAACACCACGCTGTAGTCGAACTTGTTTTTGCCGCGCGACCAGCAGTCGAACGCTTCGTCCATGACCAGCATGCCCAGCCGGTCGCAGGCATCCAGCAACGCCGGCGACGGCGGATTGTGCGCGGTGCGAATCGCGTTGAAACCGGATTCCTGCAGGATCTGGACGCGCCTCTCTTCGGCGCGGTCGAAGGAGGCGGCACCCAGGGGACCGTGTTCATGGTGGATGCAGCCGCCCACCATTTTGACCTGCTTCCCGTTCAACAGGAAGCCCTTCTCGGCAGACCATTCGAGGGAGCGGATGCCAAACGGTGTGGATACCTGGTCTATCGGTTTCCCATCCTGCACCAGGTGAGTGACCACGCGGTAAAGGCTCGGAGATTCGGGCGACCACAAGGCAGGCTGATCGACCGCGATCTGCTGTTCCACTTCGGCGGATCCGCGCGGTTCGACCGAGGCCGTCTTTTCGGACCGGCCCACGGCGGCGCCCGATGTAGAGTAAAACGCATGGCGCACGGTCACCACGGATTGCCTGTCGGAATCATTTGCGACGCGGGTCCTGACCGAGACCGTGGCCCGCGCCGAGCTTACGGACGGAGTGGTCACAAAGACGCCCCAATCGGCGACGTGGATCGGATGCGCGACATCGAGCCATACGTGCCGATAGATGCCGGAGCCCGAATACCAGCGGGAATTCCGCTGCTGGGATTGATCCACCCGCACGGCCAGAACATTGGATCCGCCGAGCTTCAGGTGCGGCGTCAGGTCATGGAAGAAGGTCGTGTAGCCGTAGGGGTGCATGCCGAGGTCATGACCGTTGATGTAGACGGTCGCGTTCATATAGATCCCCTCGAACTCGACGCTAATGCGCTTGCCGTTCCAGGCCGGCGGGGCCGTAAATGTCCGGCGATACCAACCGATGCCGGACGGAAAGAATCCACCGCTGCCGCCCATCGGATTGGCAGGATCGATCCTGCCTTCGATGCTCCAATCGTGCGGCACGTCAATCGGCCGCCAGGAAGCGGCGTCGAACGCCGGGGACTCGGCCCCGGAGGGATCGCCGAGGAAGAACCTCCAGTCGCTATCAAACGCCAATCGCTGGCGGAGCTGTGGCTCGGCAGTCGCGGCGTGGAGCGATCGCAAAGCGCCTGCAGCGGGCAGGATCGCGCAGAACGTTCTCCGATTCATGGACACGAGACTATCACCTCTCATACTCGTGCACATCGACTCCAGAGTTGTTGGACTGCAATTGTGGCCGCAGGCTGGCGGGCACTGTACACGCCCGACAAGCGTCCCCATGAGTGGGGACGCGGCAGGCCGGAGGGCCTGCGCCACATCGACGCAGGGGACGAGCTTGGCGGAAGAAATCAGATCTCGACTTTGGCGGCAGCGGCATTCCAGCGCACGCGCCGCCCATGCTTCAGCGACAGGTTCGCCATCTGGACTACCAGCGCTGCCTGAAACGCCAGGCGCATTGGCGCGGTGGGCGTCTTGCGTGTGCGGACGCATTCCAGGAAATTCTGCACGTGAAGGTCGGTGGCATAGCCGAAGCCCCGCTCGGACTTGTTCTGGATCGAGGGCGTGTCCTCGGCTCCTTTGGCAAACACCTTTAGCTCTTCACGGCCGATATCCATTCGCGCGAGGTCGCCATCCAACTGATTGAGCTGATCGTTCCGCAACTGGTATTGCATCGCCGCGTAGTTGATCGAAAACACGGCGATGAAATCCTCGGGATATTCCGCTATCGCCACGACCGACTCGGGCTGGTCCACACCGGCTTTGTGAGGCTTGCCCGCCGATGCGTTGACGGCCGAGGGGAAGCCCGCACCCATCAGCATGTGGATGCCGTCGAATACGTGCGCTCCCTGGTCCGCCACAATGCCGCCGGCGTAATCGGAATAGAATCGCCACTGCCGGAAGCGGTTGGCGTCAAACTCGCGCCGCGGCGCGGGGCCTTGCCATTGTTCCCAATCGAGCGGCCCGTCCAGTTTCCGCGCCGCTCCGCCCGCCAGGTAATTATTCAGCCACCACGATCGCACCATCCGCACCTGGCCCAACTGGCCGGCAGCCACCAGTTCGCGGCCGTGTTGAAACAGATCGTAGCTGCGCCGCTGCATGCCCACCTGGATGATTCTCGTGGTGTTCTTCTCCGCTTCCACCAGCCGGGCGCCTTCTTCCGGGGTGTGGCAGAGAGGCTTTTCCACGTAGATGTCTTTGCCCGCGGCCAGCGCGTCCAGAACCATCTGCGCGTGCCAATGCTCCGGGGTTGCGATGAGCACCGCCTGCACATCTTTGTCCGCCAGAAGCTCGTGGTAATTGCGGTAGGCTTTCGGTTTCGTGCCTGGCGTCTGCGAAGCGGCGGTCAGCGCTTTTTCCAGATTCGGCTCGTACACGTCGCAAATGGCGCCTACGCGGATGGCGGGGTCCTTTTGAAAGACCGTCATGACGAACGTGCCGCGGCTGCCGCTGCCGATCACACCCAATACGATCTGGCCGGCAGGAGGAACGGCGTAGGCGGCCATGGCTCCCCCCGTGGACAGCAGGAAAATTCTTCGGTCCGGCTTCATATGCATTTCCGGCAGTATCATAGCAACCTTCTCAGGACGTGGGATTCGGCCGGCGGCCCTGCTGTTTTTTTCAACGAGACGATCCTGACATTTTTGGTGTATACTTCCTGAAACCTAAACCGCTTTTCCCGGCGACCCCGACGTCTCGGGTAGACAAGGAGGGTCCGTGAATTTCCGTACATCTCTGTTGGTCGTGATTCTGGCGGCCTGCACTCAAGGCCAGACTTTTCGCGGCGCACTGAGCGGCGCCGTGAGGGATTCTTCCGGCGCGGCGCTCCCCGGGGCTTCGATTCAGCTCGAGAATCCCTCGACTGGCGCGCTTCGCTCCACCACCTCCACCGGCAGCGGCGACTTCTTTTTCGCCGACCTGCCACTCGGGATGTACACGCTGACCGTAGCGCACCCGGGGTTTGAGGCAAAGAAAGTCGCCAACATCGAAATCGAAGTGTCCAAGACCACGAACATCAACGTGGAACTGGGGGTGGCGCGGCAATCGGAGACCGTCGAGGTCTCAGCCGCGGCGGTGAACCTGGAGACTACTTCGAGTGACCTGGCGGCCGTGGTGAACACACGCGAGGTCCAGGATCTACCCATCAACGGCCGCGATTTCCGCCAGATGATCAAGCTCTCGCCGGGTGTGACCTCTTCGGCATCGCCCTCGGTGAACGGCACGCGAACCACGTCCAACAACTACCAGATCGATGGCGCGGACAACAACGACGCAATGTTCGGCGGTTTCCCGGCACAGAACCAGCCCGGTGTCGCCGGCATTCCCGGCGGACTCGTTCCGATCGATGCAATCGATCAGTTCTCGGTGCAGACGGACGCAGGTGCGGATATGGGGCGCAATTCGGGGGCGAACGTGAACATGGTCATCAAGTCGGGCACGAATCAGCTCCACGGAACGGTATATTTTTTCAATCGGAATGAAGACCTGGCTTCGCCCTCTCCGACGCTGCCGCCGGGCAGCCGCCCGCAGGAGATCCGCAACAACCAACCCGGATTCTCGCTAGGCGGACCGATCGTCCCGAACAAGACCTTCTTTTTCCTCACGGGAGAGATTCAGTTGGCGATCGCCGGCGAGTCGATCCTCGACACCTCGCCTTCGGCGGCGTGGGTGCAGGCGGCCCAGGGAGTACTGGCGCGCTACGGCGTCCCGGTGAATCCGGTTTCCCTGAACCTGCTGACCATCTTTCCAGCCGACAGCCGCACCGGACCAGCCACGGCCAACAATTACCTGGCGCAGGACCTGAATACCTACAACAGCTATAACGGCATCGTCAAAATCGATCATCGCTTCAACGCCAAGCATTCGCTTTCGGTGCGGTACATGGGAAGCACCGGCACGCAAGTGGCCGACGTGGGCTCGCACTTCAAGGACTTCTTCCAGGCCGCGCCGATGCATATCCACAATCTTTCCGTGGTCGAGAACGCCGTCCTCTCGCCGCGGCTCGTCAACCAGCTCACGCTCGGCACCAACTATTTCCTGCAAACCTTCAACGACGACAATGTCGGCTTCAACCCGATTGCCATGGGATTGAACACCGGGATCACGGCGGGGAACCAGGTCGGCTCGCCGACCATCCGCATCACCGGTTTCGATTACGTCGGCGCCACGCAGCCGGCGGGCCGTATCGACACCACGGGCCACATTACCGACAATCTCTCGTACACCCGCGGGCGGCACCAAATGAAGTTCGGCGGAGAGTACCGGCGCGCGGTTCTGGACGTTGCCTACTTCAACAATATCCGCGGGACATTCAGCTTCGATGGGACGCGCGGGCCGTGGTCGTCGGATTCGACGGTGTCGAGTACGCTGAAGGCGCTTTCGGATTTTCTGGCCGGCGAGCCCAGCAACGCCTCCGGAGCGACCATTTACCGAGGCGAGCCGGAGCCTATTTTTCAGATCAATTCGGGCGTCTGGTGGGCACACGACAACTTCCAGGCGACTCCTGAACTGAACATCAACTTCGGCATACGCTGGGATTACGATGGTGTGCTGCACGACAGCAAGGGCGTGCTGGCCAACTTCTTCCCCGGGCAGGGATTTCTGAACCAGCAGTTGTATCCGAAGGATCTGAGGGATTACGCGCCGCGGGTCGGGTTCGCGTATGCGCCGCACTGGGCCAAACGCTTCGTGCTTCGTGGAGGCTATGGGATCTTCTACGACGCTCCTTCGGTGAATTCGTTCGATTCTTCCGGCGCTTCGAACGGCGCCACCTCAGGAATCGGTTACAATCCCGGCGGCTCGAATCCGGTGTTCGCGCTGTCCGCCCAGAATGTCCTATTCCAACCGGGCGTGCCGGTGTTTGCGGGCGCGGTGCCGGTGCCTCCGTTTGGCGCTTACTCCATCAGCCAGTCGTACCGTACGCCGTATTCGCAGAACTTCAATCTGAACATCCAGACGCAGATCACGCGCTCGACCCTGCTGCAGGTCGGGTACGTGGGAACTCTGGGGCGCAGACTGGCGGTGCTCGAGGATATCAATCAGCTCATCAATGGTGTCCGGCCGCTGGCGCAGCAGTTCCCCACGCTTGGCGCGATCAACCAGTTGACCACCGTCGCGACCTCCGGCTACCACTCGCTCCAGACCTCGCTGCGCCAGCAGTTATGGCGAGGATTCACCGCCAACATCAACTACACCTGGAGCCACGCCATTGACACCTCGTCCAGCGTGACGGCCCCGATGAACAGCTACAACCTGGCTCTGGATCGCGGAGACAGCACGTTCGACACGCGCCACATTCTGACCGGCTTCCTGAGCTACGACGTGCCGCAGTGGACGCACTTCGCGAAGCTTCTGACCAGGGGATGGACTCTCCACTCCCTGATCACGTACACCTCGGGCTCGCCCATCAGCATCACGGACGGCAAGAATATCGATCTCACCGGCGAGAACAAAGACCGCCCGAATCTGGTCGGCGATCCCTTTGCGAACGTGCCCGTGCTCACCAACACGCGCGCGGTGCAGTATTTCAACCCGGCAGCTTTTGCACTCTCGCCCAGCGGCACGTACGGCAACCTGGGCCGGGACGCCATTTTCGGACCTGGAATCGGGTCGGTGGATTTCTCGGTATTCAAGCGGACTCCCATTCACGAGAGGCTGATGTCCGAGTTCCGTGTGGAGATTCTGAATCTGTTCAACCGGACGAACTGGGCGAACCCCACGACGAACTTTTCGAGCGCCAGTTTCGGCCAGTTGAGCAACACGCGGAACGGCTCGTCCGCTCCGGGTCTCGGGTTCGGAGAGCCCCGCAACGTGCAACTGGCGCTGAAGCTGATTTTCTGACGAAGACTGGCGGTGCGAAGCGACGAACGGCCGCCAGAATCAGCGGGGGACTGGTTTGTCCAGCAGGTCCCAGCCATAGGCGCGAGCAATCCGATCGCGGACTTCCCGCATCAGAGGTCCGCCATTGTCGCCGTTCGTCATGATCACCACGCCGTAACCCTTCACGCGATGGGCGAGCATGTCGGAACGGAAGCCCCAGTTGCTGCCATCGTGGCCGAAGTACCACCCCTCGCCCATCTTCTCGATGGTGAAACCGACGGCGAAGGGGCCGACCCCAACGGGTGTAACCATCTCCTCCATCATTCTATGGCTGAGCACGCGGTCAGACCTTCCCAGCAGCGTCGATTGCACTTCGATCAGCAGCCTGGCGAGGTCGGTCGGAGTGGTCCAGAGTCCAGCGGCAGCCATCTCGGGATACACGTGCCAGAGCGCGTCCATGGCGTGCCCCGCGCCGTTGTGGGCACGCGCCGCCTGTTTCTCGCGTGCGGGCGGCAAAGGCTGCTCGTAGGTGCTGTTGCTCATGCCGATCGGGTCGAGAACCCACTCGCGCATGATCTGGGGGAACGGCTTTCCCACCGCGTCGGTCAGCGCCAATTGCTCGACCATCACTCCTCCGCCGGAATACTTGTAGGCGGTAAGAGGAGGGCGTTCCAGCCGGACCTTGCCGACATTCGAAGGCGCAAGGCCATCGAGGATCTGCGGAACCGTGGGCAGGGGCGACGAAGGCGCATAGCCCGGGAATCCGAACCCGTCGCCCGTGCCGGAGGTGTGGCTCATCAACTCGCGCGGCGTCACCGGGCGGCGATCGCTGAAGCCGCCGGGCGGCATCTTCCACGACTTCAGAATCGTATTGATGTCCTGGTCGAGCTCGAACTTTCCCTCCTGGATCGCCTTGAGCGACGCCATCGCCGCCACCGGCTTGCTCATCGAAGCAGCCTGGAACATGGTCTCCGGGTTCACCGGAGCGCCGCTCTCAACGTCCGCAACACCCCACGCTTTTGCCCAGTGAATCTGGAAGTCGCGAATCACCGCCACGCTCAATCCGGGCACATGAAAGCGGTCCATGAGTTCGTGCAATGTGTAGGGATCGTACCCCTGGCGGTCAGGCTTTTGCGGCTCTTCGATCGTCCGTATGATGGCGGCGGGATCCTGGGCCGTTGCGGTGCCGGCCAGCATGAACAGCAGGACGCTCCCGAGGTTCGGTTTTGCGAAGCGGGAAAACATGCCTCTATCTTAGCGGCGGTGAGTGCCCGGCGATTCGCGGACCGGGCGCCAGTACTGATTTCTGTTTTCGAACGCCCTCTCGATCACGGTCAAGGTGCCTTCCGTGATCGGGAGCGCCGGAAGATCCTTGCGGCGAACCCATTCGACGCGCGCGACATCGTCGCCCGCGCCCAGCGTTCCGCCGGTAATCCGGCAGAGGTAATCGATCAGAACATAATGGTATTCGGGCGTTCCGGCGGCATCGCGTATGATGCGTTCGAAGATTTCGAAGACGCCCAACGGGCGGATCTCCAGGCCGGTCTCCTCGCGCACCTCCCGGCAGACCGCGTCCATCAACGACTCGCCGATCTCCAGCGCTCCGCCGGGCAGCGACCACCAGCCCTTCAACGGCTCCTTCCCGCGCTGCGCCAGAAGAATCCGGTCGCGCCGGAGCAGGATCGCACCCACGCCGACCAGCGGACGTTTGGGATAGCGCCGGTCATCCTCGGCGGGGGTGTGCACCGGCGGCCCGCCCGCATCCGTCAATAGGCCCCCTTGGTTTCCAGGCGCAGACGATACACCACCGGGCCATTGGTCACAAAGAGAGTCTTGAGGTCCGCCTCACCGAAGCCGCAGTTGGAGGCGCGGCCATGCATGGTGACCATGTGGACCGGCTTGCCGTCGGGGCTGTAGATGGCAACGCCGCCGGTGGTGACGTACAGGTTGCCCTTGTCATCCACGCGGATGCCGCCAGGCACTCCAGCGATCCCCGAAATCAGGACGCGTTCGTTGGCCGGCTCGCCGTTCTTGTCCAGGTCGTATGCGCGCACGTTGCGCTCGTCCGAATTCACTACGTACAAAATCCGCCCGTTGGGTGAAAGGGCAATTCCATTGGGCCGGCCGGCCGGCTTGGCCACCAGCTTTATGGCGCCCTTCGGAGGCAGTTCGTAAACGCCGTAGAAATCCAGTTCGCGATGGTCCGCCTGCCCGCCAAATGCCGGATCCGTGAAATAGACATGGCCTGACTTGCTGACCACCACGTCGTTGGGCGCATTCAGCCGCTTGCCTTCCCACTTTTCGGCAATCACTTCGATGGCGCCTTTCTTGTCGGTGCGGGTGACGCGCCGGGCACGGGTTTCGCAGGTGTAGAGCCGGCCTTCGGAATCGAAAGCGTTGCCGCTGGGGCCGCCGGCGTTCTCCCGGAAAACTTCTACTGCATGGCCCGGCACCCATTTCAGAAGGCGGTCAGCCGGCGTATCGCTGAAAACCAGGTAGCCGTCTTTCGACCAGGCGGGCCCTTCGGTGAAAGCATAGCCTTTGGCGAGTTGTTCGAGCTTGATCTCCGACCAGTCCTGCCCGAAAGTCAGGAGGCAGAACAGCCCCGCCGCCAGACCAGTGAATGCGGCTCGGCTCATTTATCCGTGCTTCTTGATTTCGATGTTGTTGATGACTTGCTTGACGCCTTTGATCTTTTTTGCCAGGGTAGTGGCTTTGGACTTCTGCCGGGTTGTCTCAACCGTGCCGCTCAAGGTGACCACACCTGCTTTGCAATCCACCTGCAAAGCGCCGCCCTTCACTTCGGCATCGGCCGACAGCTTGATACGCACCTGATCCACGATGTAATCGTCGCTGACGGGTTTATCCGCGGCCAGGCAGAAAGAGGACAGAAGGAGGAGGATCGCGAAGACACCACAGATTTTAGAGTTCATCGTCTTCGGCCATTGTACGCCAGTCGAGCGTGTTCAGAAAGGACGGCTTCTCACGCCATCCCGTTTGTACGCGCACGTGCAGACCGAGAAAGATCTTGATGCCAAAAATCCGTTCCATCTCCTCGCGCGCCTGCATGCCGATTTTCTTCAGCATGGCGCCCTTCGATCCGATCACGATGCCCTTCTGCCCTTCGCGCTCCACACGGATCGTGGCATAGACCCGTGTGATGGCGGACGTCTCTTCCCACCGGTCCACAGTCACGGTGACGGAGTGCGGCACCTCCTGGTGGGTCAAACGGACGACTTTCTCGCGAACTAACTCCGCCGCGAGAAAACGCTCCGGCTGGTCGGTGACGTGTTCCGCGGGAAAGTAGGCCGGCCCTTCCGGCAGGCGTGCGACAATGTCCTTCCGCAACTCCTCCAGCCCCTGGCCGCGGGCGGCGGAGATCGGCAGGTACTCGGCAAAATCGTAGAGCCGGCGATACTCCTCGATCATCGGCAGCAGCCGCGACTTCTCCTTGACCAGGTCGATCTTGTTCAACACCAGGATGACGGGAGTCGTACGGGTTTTGCGTAAGAGGTCCACGGCCTGGCGGTCCTGGTCGCCGAAAGGAACCGTGGCGTCCACCAGGAACAGCAGCAGGTCGCGCTCCTCGAGGGAAGCGCGCACCGTATCCATGAGGCGCTTGTTCAGGGCTGAGTCGGCCCGATGGATGCCGGGCGTATCCAGGAAGACGATCTGTGCGCCAGGGCCGGTCCAGACGCCCTGGATCGACGTGCGGGTAGTTTGCGGCTTGTCGGCGACAATCGCCAGTTTCTGACCCACCAGCGCGTTCAGCAACGTGGACTTGCCGGCGTTCGGCCGCCCGATCAGCGACACGAAGCCGGACTTGAAATGTTCATTCATGGGCAACGGTCTGTGACTTGCTGATGCGCACCTGCTCGACGCGCAGTTCGTCGGAGGCCAGCACCTCGACACGAACACCATCGCGATCCACGAACTCGCCAGCCTTCGGCACGCGGCCGAGCCATTCGCTGACCAGGCCGCCGACCGTGGTGGATTCCAGATCCTCCTCGCGATGGAAGGAGTGAAAAAGGTCGCCGATGCGGTCGAGGTCGAAGTTGCCGGAGACGATATAGCCGCCCTGCCCGTCTTCTTTGACGTCGCTGGCGGGTTCGTGCTCGTCGCGGATTTCTCCGATGATGACTTCGAGGAGATCCTCCATGGTGGCCAGGCCGGCGGTGTTGCCGTACTCGTCCACCACGATCACCATGTGGGTGTTTTCCTGCTGCATCTGGCGCATCAGGTCGCTGACGGGCTTGGTTTCGGGCACGAAGGGAATGGCGCGGACCAACGCGCGGACCGTGCGAACCTCGCGATCGGTCTCCCGCATCTCGAACATATCGCGCACATGCACAAAGCCGATCACCTGGTCGATATTGTGTTCGTAGACCGGAATCCGCGAGTACTGTTCGGAGATGACGATCTGGCGCAATTGCTCCAGGGGAGCATCGGCTGCGATGGCCACGATGTTGGGCCGCGGGGTCATGACCTCGCGCACGACCTTATCGCCAAACTCCACCACCGATTGGATGAGTTTGCGGTCCTCTTCGGCGATCAATCCCTCTTCGGTGCCGGCGGAGATCAGGGCTTCGATGTTTTCGGCGGGTGTGGGCTCTTCTTCCTCGCCGGAATCGCTGTCGGCCAGATCGATCAACGACTGGAAGAACGAGAGAATCGCGACACAGGGCCGGGCAATCCACGCCATGGCTCTGAGAACCGGCACGAGCGGGAGCACCCACGCCGCTCCCGTTCGGCGATAGAGAAGCTGCGGGAGCGCGTAGGCGACGGCCAACATGGTGAGCCAGACGGCCAGAACGGCCTGTCCGAAAACAGGCAGACGCCACGGCTGCCCGTCGGCGAACCACGCCAGAAAAAGAGAGCCCAGCAGAACGAGCAGGGTGTGCTTGATGAGCGAGAAGGTGCCCGCGCCGTCCTCGGTCTTCATCCCCAGCTTGTCTTCGAGCGACTCTTTGAAGAACTTGAGCGAGGGAAGGTCCCGCGTTCGCAGGCGCATGCTCTCCAGGTAGAGGAGCTGGACAAAGGTCACGAGCCCCAGCGCGGGAATCGAAACCAATGTGATCAGAACCACGGCGAGCATCATGGCCGCACCCGCTCGATCAGGCCGTTCGGAAGTCCCAGGCGTGTCCGCCAGCGTTTCTCGGCGCGCGCCATGCGGCCATCGTCCGATTCGTGGTCCATGCCCATCAGGTGCAGCAGGCCGTGAAGCATCAGCACCCGGACCTCCTGTTCGGTAGTATGACCGAAATCCACCGCCTGTGCGCGGGCGCGGGGAAGAGAAATGGCGAGGTCACCGAGCGTCCGTGGAGCGCCGCCGCGGGCGGCAGGCTGCTGACCCGACGGAAACGAGAGCACGTCGGTGGGCTCGTCCTTGCCGCGGAATTCGCGGTTCAGACGGCGCAATTCCGCATTGCCGGCAATCAGGCAGTCGAACGGGCGGCCCTTGGAGACTTCGCGTTCCAGCTTGCGGGCAAAAGTCACGAGCGCGCGCGGACGGACTCCGCCGGAAATCCGCCGGAACGTAACCGTACTGCCTTCAGGAGATGACATGCCGCGCTCAGGCCTGCGGAAGCGTATCCGATGCAGGCAACAGAGCCTCTGCTCTCAGAGGAGACGGGACCGCTGCGATCACGGGTGCAGGTGCTTCGGCCCTGGCCGGAAGCGAACCTTCCACTCCATTGACCGCGTCGAGCAGCGGATCGCTCAACTTCAAGGTGAGCTGCCGGTTGGCGCCGATGGTGTCGTTGTAGCGCTCGTAAGCTTTGACGATGCGTTGTACCAGGGTGTGGCGCACCACATCTTTGTCGTCGAACTGAACGAAGCTGATACCTTCCACACCCTTCAGAACTTCTACGGCATCCATCAGGCCGCTGCGGCGGCCGTTCGGCAGATCAATCTGCGTTACGTCGCCGTTTACGACCATCTTCGAGTTGAAGCCCTGGCGCGTGAGCACCATTTTCATCTGCTCCGGAGTGCTGTTTTGGGCCTCGTCCAGGATGATGAAGCTGTCATTGAGCGTGCGGCCCCGCATGAACGCGATGGGCGCGACTTCGATGGTATTTCGTTCCAGCAGCTTCTCCACGCGATCGCTGTCCAGCATGTCGTAGAGCGCGTCGTACAAGGGGCGGAGATAGGGATCCACCTTTTCCTGCAAAGTGCCGGGGAGGAAGCCCAGCCGCTCGCCAGCCTCGACGGCGGGACGCGTCAGAATGATGCGGCTCACCTGTTTGTTGATCAGGGCCGAAACGGCCATGGCTACCGCCAGGTAAGTCTTGCCGGTACCCGCGGGGCCGATGCCGAACACCAGGTCGTTGCGCTCGATCGCTTCCAGGTAGCGGCGCTGGTTTACCGACTTGGGCGCCAGCACCTTCTTGCCGAAGTTGCGCTGCTTGCCGCTGCGCACCAATGCGCGCAGCGACACCTCGCGGTCGCACGTCACGACGCGCAGATAGCTGTTCAGATCGCCGTTGCTGAAGACGTGGCCTTCACGGATGAGCGTATTGTAGTCTTCGAGGATCGTTTCCGCACGACTGACATTGTCCTCGTCGCCTTCGATTTCCAGGCTATTGTCCACGAGCTGCGTGTGGACGCTCAGACCGGCTTCAATCAGCCGAATGTTCTCATCTCGGGTGCCAAAGAGGCTCTCGACGCCTCGGTTAATGCGCACGCTGGCTTTCATTGCGTAGGTGCTGGGTACCTCCAGGATTCACAAAACGAGACAGGGAATGACGTTTGGGTAGGGAGACCTCGAAATTGCGACAACCCGCTCCTGCGGGTGGGCAAGCAACCATCTGCAGCTATTATAGCAGCGGTCGAAAGCCTCTACTACACAGGAATTTGGTTACAAAACCGACAATTCCGAAGTCCGAGGGTGCCGCACTCCAGTAGATTACCTCTAGCAATTTTGCTAACCGATCGGCCAACGTGGCGTCTTTACAGCTAAAGAGCTCGACTAGAATATCTTCTGGTAAAGTAGAACATGGCGCGCAAAACCCGTAACGACAGCCGCGGCGACATGCTGGCCGGTACCCTGGACATGCTGATTCTGAAAACCCTTCTGCCCGCCCCCGCGCACGGGCATACCATAGCCCATGCCATCGAGCGAACATCCGACGAAGTCCTCCAGGTGGAGCACGGATCGCTGTATCCGGCCCTTCACCGGCTGGAAGACCAAGGTCTGATTGCTTCTTTTTGGGGAACCTCCGAGAACAACCGGAAAGCCAAGTACTACCGCATCACGCCGGGCGGCAAGAAACACCTGGTCCAGGAGCGCGGCCGCTGGGAATCTCTGGTCGAAGCCGTGACGCGCGTGCTCGGACCGGCCACGGAGTGAGAACCATGAGCTGGCGTAGGTTTTGGCAGCGCAGGCGGCGGGACGAGGATCTGGCCCTGGAGCTCGAGTCCTATGTGGCCCACGAGACCGACATCAATATAGGACGCGGCATGGATCCCGACGCCGCGCGCCGCGCGGCCCTCCGCAAATTCGGCAGCCAGGCGCGCGTCAGAGAAGACGTGTACGAAAGGAACACGCTCCATCCCTTCGATGCCATCTGGCAAGACTTGAGATACGGCGTACGCCAGCTCCGTTCGAAGCCGGCATTTACGCTGACCACGGTACTCTCGCTCGCTCTGGGAATCGGAGCGAACACCGCGGTCTTCACCTTGTTCGACCAGGTTCTGTTGCGCCTCCTGCCGGTAGCCAATCCTCGCGAACTGGTCGAGCTCGAGGTCACGGGCGGACGTTTCGGCTCCAACGAGGGGGATGAAGAACACACGTTCTCCTATCCTCTGTACCAGACTCTGCGCGATCGCAGCACGGTTTTCTCGGGCCTCACGGGCCAGACGATCGTGGAAGCCGGACTCTCCGCCGGGGATCGGGTCGAAACCGTCCGCGCCGGACTGGTTGCCGGGAACTTTTTCGACGTGCTGGGAGTGTCAGCGAGCGCCGGCCGCCTGCTGACCGCCGAAGCCAGCCGCAGCGCGGGTGGACAGCCCCTCGCGGTGCTGCAGTACGACTACTGGCGGACTCGCTTCGCGGGCTCTGACCGCGTTCTCGGCACGACCATCCGTCTGGGCGGCGCCCCGTTTGCGGTCGTAGGCGTTAGCGCCCCGGGGTTTGAAGGCACGGATGTCGGTGTTCCCACGCAAGTTTGGGTGCCGGTCACGATGCGCCCTGTCATCGAGCCCAATTGGAAGGAGTTGGAAAGTGAACGGAGTACCTGGTTCTACCTGTTCGCCCGCCTCAAAACCGGCATTTCGAGAGAGCAGGCGCAGGCCTCGATGCGCGTTTTGTACCGGCAGCTCCAGGCCGAGGAACTCACCGCCGAATTCTTCCAGCAACATCCCCAAATGAAGGCCGGATTTCTGCGGCAGACCTTCAGTTTGATTCCGGGCTCGCGGGGACAGTCCGGATTGCGGTCTCAGCTCGGAGAGCCGCTTCTGGTCCTCCAGTGCCTGGTGGTTGTGGTGCTGCTGATCGCCTGTGCCAACGTCGCGAATCTGTTGATCGCCCGCGCTGCCGCCCGCGCCCGGGAGCTGGCCATCCGCGGCGCCTTGGGAGCCAGCCGCGGTCAACTGATCCGCCAACTCTCGATCGAGAGCCTGTTGCTGGCCACCGCCGGGGGAGCCCTGGGGCTGTTTGCCTGTTCGTGGATGACTCGCGGCCTGCTGCATTTTCTGCCCTTCGATCCGGACAATGTGTCGCTCTCCGCTTCGCCGGACGTCCGGGTCCTGCTGTTCGCCGCCGGGGCAACGCTGTTCACCGCGCTGCTCTTCGGCGTAGCACCGGCGCTGCAGGGTTCACGCGCACCCTCCGCCGGAACCCTGAAGGAAGAGGCCGGCTCGATCGCGGGCGGCCGTTCGCACGTGCGTCTGCGCAAGGCCTTTGTCAGCCTTCAGGTGGGATTGTCCTGCCTGCTGCTGATCGGCGCGGGGCTGTTCGCCCGGACGCTCGGGAATCTGCGGCACGTGAATCTTGGCTTTCACACCGAACGGGTCGCCATGTTGAGCGTTCGGCCCGCGTCTGTTTACGACCCATCCCACAAGCTGCAACTGTACCGCACACTGCTGGAGACTCTGGCCGCAGTCCCGGGAGTGAAGGCGGTGGGCGCCAATCGTGTACAACTCCTCACCGGCGGCGTCTGGGATGGCGACATCCTGGTCTCCGGAATAGAGAGCCAGGAGGGCCATCCGTCCACGAGTCTCTTCAACGCGGTCACCCCCGGGTACTTTGAGGCCTTGGGCATTCCAGTAAAGGCCGGCCGCGACTTCCGATGGAGCGACTGGGGCGGCTCGCGGAAGCTCTGCCTGGTGAACGAAGAACTGGTGCGTTCGTTTCTCGGCGGCACGAATCCGGTCGGGAGGTCGATGGCGCGAGGCATGCGGCGTGCGTCCGATACCGAGATCATTGGCGTTCTCGGCAACTCGCGGTACGAGGATGTCCGCGGAGAGATCGCTCCCCAGACCTTCGTCTCCATGGACATCGGCATCGCCAACGTCAACTCGATCAATGTTTACGCGCGCATTCAGGGAGACCCGATCCAGATCCTGCCGCAACTTCGCGCGCAAGTCCGGCAGGTCGACGCAAACCTCGTAGTGACGGGAATGCGAACACTCGACGATCAGGTCAACATGCGGCTGTCGAACGAGCGCATGCTGGCCTTCCTCTCGGCCGCGTTCGCGCTCCTGGCCACGCTGCTGGCGATCGTCGGGCTGAGCGGTGTCCTGGCGTTCATCGTGGCGCGCCGCAGCCGCGAGATCGGGATCCGCGTCGCGCTGGGAGCCGAGCGCGGCAGGGTGGTCCGGCTGGTGCTGGGCGAGATGCTCACCGGCACTCTTGCGGGCATCGCCGCCGGCATGTCGGCCGGCCTTCTCTGCGGGCGGCTTGTGGAGAGCGAGCTTTTCGGAGTCAAGGCTGCCGATCCGCTGGTGTTTGCCGCGAGCATTTTCACAGTGCTCGGCGCGTCAGCCGCGGCAGCGCTCGTCCCTTCCTGGCGCGCGTCCCGGATCGACCCGATTCGCGCGCTGCGTTACGAGTGACCGCCGGCCGGAACACGCGCCGCTATACAATGCGGGTGATGCGCCGGCGCCCGGCAGTTCGCAACCGCCTCGAGTACCTTGCGGCGCTGTGCGTTCTGAAATCGCTCGAATGGGCGCCTCTCCCGGCAGCGCACTGGCTCGCCCGCCGCTATGTCCGGCTGCTGGATCTTGCGATTCCGCGCCTTCGCCGGGTGGCCTGCCGAAATCTGTCGATGGCATTGCCGGAGGCGGCCCCGGACACGATCATCGAGGGTGTCTTCCGCTCCATCGCCCGCACCATCGTTGCCTTTGCGAAACTTCCTTCCATCCGAAAGGAGAGTGTCGAAGGGTGGATCCGTTGCGAAGGCGGAGAGTACTTCGACGAGGCGTTGCGGCGAGGCCGGGGCGTGCTGTTCGCGACCGCGCACCTCGGCAACTGGGAATTGAGCGCCTACGCACATGCGCTGCTGCGGGCGCCCATGAACGTGGTCGTCCGCCCCCTGGATAACCCGCTGATCGACCGGTTGGTGGAACGGCGCCGCGCACTCTCGGGCAACACGCCGATCTTGAAGAAGGATTTCGCGCGCGCCATTCTGAAAGCGCTGGCGGCCAATCAGGCGGTCGGCATCCTGATCGACCAGAATGCCGCGCCGGACGCCGCTGGCTCTTCCGTGTTTGTGGACTTCTTCGGCCTGCGTGCCAGCGCGAGCACCGGCTTCGCAAAACTCGCCGCGCACAGCGGCGCTGCCGTCATCCCAGGCTTCGCGCTCTGGTCCGAAGAGGAGCGCCGCTACATCCTGCGATTCTATCCGCCCCTGCCCATGAGCGGCGATCCCGCCCGCGACACACAGGCGCTGCAGAGCAAACTCGAAGAGGTCATTCGCGCCCATCCCGATCAATGGCTGTGGATTCACCGCCGATGGAAGACCCGTCCTGCCGGGGAACCATCGTTGTATGAAACTGCACCTGGACGTGGAGGGCCCTCAAACACCCTGTAGTATTCTGTAGCGGGATCCGGCGGATGAACCCGTTCAAAAGCTCGGTGTTGCGCGGCACCGCGATGGCGCTTGCGATCACCGCTCTGGCGCTGCTGGTCTCCGTGGTGGTGGACTCCTATCTCGAAGCCAACGCTCTGCTCTTCATCGAGCTGCTGTTCCTGGCGGCCGTGTGGCTGAGTGCCTGGTTTTCCGGACGCCTTGGCGGCTTCACCGCTACGATTGCTTCTTCCTTCGCGATTCCTTATCTCTTTGTTCGGCCCGAATCGGGCGGCAATCCCGCCGGTGTATGGGCGCCTGTGCTGGCATTCGTGGTGATGGCGGCGATGCTTACGTGGGTAACCGCGGAATGGCAGGACAGCCGCAAGCTGTTTTCCGCGACACTCTCCAATATCGGCGACGGGGTCCTCGCGGTTGATCGCAAAGGGCGCGTCACTTTCCTCAATTCCGTGGCCGAGACGCTCACGGGCTGGACGCGCGCCGAGGCTCGCGCGAAGCACTCCAGGGAAGTGCTGCGCCTAGTCCGGGAAGATAACCGCGAGCCAATCGAGAACCCGCTCATCCGCGCCATCCGGGGGCGCGTGCAGGTGGCCTCCGATACCCGCTCTCTGCTGCTTTCGCGAAGCGATGCGGAGGCGCCGGTCGAGTACAGCACTTACCCCTTGCGCGGCGAAGGTGGTGCGGTGCGGGGCGCCGTCCTGGTCTTCCGCGACGTCAGCAAGCGGCGGCAGTTTGAAGAGCAGGCGATCCACGATGAGAAGATGGACGCCGTCGTCCGGCTCGCCGGGGGCGTGGCAGGCGACTTCAGCAATGTTTTGACGCTGATCACCGGTTACGCGGATCTTCTGCGGGCGGAAGTGCCGCCCGACAGTCCCCTGGTGCGCTACGTAGACGAGATCGTGTTTGCGGGCGAGCGCGCCTCCGCCCTCACCCGGCAACTCCTGGTCTTCAGCCAGGGTTCGACGGCGCAGCCCCGGGTGCTGGATCTCAATGCCGTGGTCAGCGGGATGAGCCCGATGCTCCGCCGGGTGCTGGGGCAGAACATCGACCTGATCCTCCTCACCAGCCCGGAATTGGGCCAGGTGAAGGCCGATGCCGCTCAGATTGAACTGGTGATGGTGAACCTGGCGAACAACGCGCGCGACGCTATGCCGCAGGGCGGTAAGCTCGTCATCGAGACCGCCAATGTGGACATCGAGGAGAGCACCGGCGGCAAGAACCTGGGTGTCAAGCCCGGCGCGTACGTGATGCTGGCGGTCAGCGATACGGGCATCGGCATGGATGTAGCGACGCGCTCGCGCCTTTTCGAACCGTTTTTCACGAGCAAACCGCCGGGTCAGGGCAGCGGCCTGGGGCTCGCCACGGTCTATGGGGCCGTTCGCAAGAGCGACGGGCAGGTGACCGTCTACAGCCAGCCGGGTTGCGGGACGATCTTCGAAATCTACCTTCCGCGCGTCAAGGACGCCATGCTCGAACCGCAGGCCAAACGGTCCGCACGGGGGTCTGAAACGATCCTGCTGGTAGACGACGAGGAAGGCGTGTGCAAGCTGCTGTCCGCGATTCTCAAATCCAACGGCTACGATGTGTTGGACGCCAACAATGGCAGCGCGGCGCTGGCTGTCTATGAGAAGAATGCCCACAAGATCAACCTGCTCCTTACCGACGTCGTCATGCCGCAAATGAGCGGCTTCGAGCTGGCACGCGTACTCGGCGAAAAGTCGCCCACGCTCAAGATCCTGTTCATGTCAGGCTATCGGGACACCGCTTTCGGGAGCGTGGAAGGCGAGCCGCCGCGAGCCTTTCTTCACAAGCCTTTCACCCCCGACATTCTGCTCGCCAAGGTGCGAGAGGTTCTGGACGAGTAAGGCTGGCACACGTGGCGCGGCCACGCGTGTCTGCCGCCAGCGACACTATGCGCACCCGAAAAGCGTCCCGATGAGTCGGGACGCGGCAGGCAAGACTGCCTGCGCCACGTTGTCTGCGCCACGTTGCCTGCGCCACTGTTATCATGCTCCTGATGACCAAGACTGCCTGTCGATTCGCCCTGGCTGCGGTAGCCGTGTGCTCCGCGTTCGCCGCCGAGACGCGCTTCGAAATCTCCTATCCTGCCGGCGTGAACAAGGGGCCAATCACCGGCCGTGTCTTCATCATGATCTCGCGCAGCAACGACCGCGAGCCGCGGCTGCAGATATCCCGTATCGGCGTTCCGTTTTTCGGCCGTGACATCGAGAGGCTGCTCCCGGGCCAGTCAGCCGTGATCGATGCCACCGATCTTGGCACGCCCGTCGAAAGCCTCAGGGAAATCCCGCCCGGCACGTACTACGTGCAGGCATTCATCAACGTCTACTCCGAATTCCGCCGCTCAGATGGCAACGTGCTCTGGATGCACGATGACCAGTGGGAAGGCCAGCATTGGAATCGCTCGCCCGGCAACCTGTATTCCGCGCCCAAACAGGTGACGCTGGATGCCGCCGCGGGGTATCGGGTCCCGCTGGTTTGCGACCAGGTGATCCCACCGGTCGAGGTCCCGCCCGACACGGAATGGGTCAAACGCTTCAAGATGCAGAGCCAGATTCTCACGAAGTTCTGGGGCCGCCCGGTCTACCTCGGCGCAACCGTTCTGCTCCCGCGCGATTACGCCAAGTCCACTGAAAAGTATCCGGCTCTGTACGAGCAGGGCCACTTCGGACTCGGCGCGCCCCTCGGCTTTTCGACGGGACCGGGACAAGGCAGGGGCGGCAGGGGCGGTCAGGAACTCTACAACGAGTGGATGAAGGACAATTTCCCGCGCATGATCGTGGTCACTCTCCAGCACCCCAACCCCTACTTCGACGATTCCTACGCTGTGAATTCGGTGAACGTGGGCCCGTACGGCGACGCCATCCACCAGGAGCTGATTCCGGAGATCGAGAAGCGCTTCCGGGTGATCCGGCAGCCTTGGGCCCGGGTGCTCTCCGGCGGTTCCACCGGAGGCTGGGAAGCTCTCGCCCTGCAGGTCTTCTATCCCGACTTTTACGGCGGCACGTGGTCGTACTGCCCGGACTCGGTGGATTTCTCCGACGTGGAGGGGATCGACGTCTATAAGGACACCAATGCCTTCTACAAGACCATCGACTGGCGCCGTGAGCCGACCATCAACAGCCGGGAGATCAACGGCCAGGTGCGCTCCACCTCCGAGCAGCGCAATCACTTCGAGCTGGTGAACGGCACACACGGACGGTCGGGCGAGCAGTTGGACATCTGGTCGGCCGTGTTCGGGCCGCTCGGCAAGGACGGCTACTTCGAGCCGCTCTTCGATAAGCGCACCGGCGCGATGCATCCGGAGGTGGCGCAGTACTGGAAGGAGCACTACGACATCCGCTACCACCTGGAGAAGAACTGGTACACGCTCGGGCCCAAGCTGGTCGATCAGATCCATGTCTTCGTGGGGGATGCCGACAACTTCTTCCTCAACAACGGAGTGCATCTGCTGCAGGATTGGATGAAGACCACCAAGGACCCGCATTACGAAGGGTATTTCGTATACGGCGCCATGAGGGGCCACTGCTACAGCGGGCCGGAGAATTCGGCCGAGCGCCTGAAGGAGATGGCGCAGCACATCCTCAGCAGGATGCCGGCCGGCACCGTGGCGGGTTGGTGGAAGAACTAGGCGCGCCCGATGGGGAAGTCAGACCGGGCGGAATGGCAGGACCAGGCAACACCGGCCGCGAATGCCCGCCGCGAGCTGCCTCCGCTGGTATCGCGATACTTCGCCACCGTGCGCGAGGCACTGTGCCGGAATCCGGCGCCGCCCGAGTTGCACCGCCTGCGCCTCGCCACCAAGCGTCTGCGCTACACGCTGGAACTGTTCCGCCCCTGCTACGGGCCCGGCCTGGAGACGCGGATCGAAGAGTTGCGTGCGATTCAGCAGTTGCTGGGCGACGTAAACGACAGCGTGGCCACGGGCAGGCTGCTGGCCGGTACGATGCCGAAGTCGCCGGACCGCACCAGGGTCGAGAAGCATCTGGAGGAGCGGGCCGCGAGCAAAGCCCTCGAGTTCCGCAAGCATTGGAACGAGGTCTTTGATGCCGCCGGGCGGGAACGATGGTGGACGACGTACCTGAAGCGCGAGGCGCGGACTCCATTGTAAGCCGTAACGTGACGCGGACGCTCGAGTCTGCCGCCGCGAACAAAGGAGTTCGGGGCGACCCAAAAGCGTCGGCACTCACCCGGACGCGTTCGCACTGCCGCTCTTCAGCCTCTCCAGAAGATCGTGCGGAATCTGCAGATTTCCGTCACATCCGGAGCCTAACTTCACCCCCGGCTTCACGGCGCCGTGGAAATCCGATCCGCCCGTCACCAGCAGGCCGTATTTGCGGGCGAGTTCGAGGTACAACTGCGTGTCCGCCGGGCTGTGGTCGCTGTGATAGGCCTCCAAAGCGTTCAGCCCCCAGCCGCACAACTCGGGCATCAGCGTTGGCAAGTCGCCATTCACGCGCACCGGATGGGCTAGCGACGCAATTCCCCCGGCATTCCGGATCCGTTCGACCCCTTCGTTGAACTGAGGCTCCTGGCGGTAGACGTAGGCTATGGCGGACTCGTCGAGGTAGTCGTCAAACGCCTGCCGCAGGTCGCGAACGTAGCCTTTCGCCACCATCACCTGGGCAAAATGCGGGCGCCCCGTCATGCCCCGTCCGCGTGCCTCGACCTCTTCCAGGTTGATGTCGAAGCCTAGCTCCCGAAGGCGCGCCACAAGCCGCACATTGCGCTCCCGGCGCGAGGCCTGCAATTCCAGCACCCAATCGCGAAACGGCGAAAGCCCGTCCTGATTCAGGAAATAGCCCAGCAAATGCACCGCGCGTCCATGCAGCTTGGTCGAAAGTTCGATTCCACAGACCAGCTCCACACCGGCATGACGGCCGGCCGGCAGCGCCTGGTCGTAACCTGTGAAGGTATCGTGATCGGTAATCCCGAGAATGTCCACCTGCGCCCGCACTGCTTCTTCAATCAATTCGGAGGGCGAACAGGAGCCGTCAGACTCGTAGGTATGTGAGTGCAGATCGATCAAAGGTAGCTAAACCCGAGCTTTTCAGTGTAGCTTATCTTGGGTTATGGGTTTCAGTGCTTGTCGGGACCGCGCTCGATCACCATCAGGGCGAAGGATCCGGGCAGCACCGGCCCTCGCCTGGCCCCCGGCGGCACCGGCCCGAACTTCGCCGAGACCACGAACACGCGATGGTTCGTGGGGTCGAGCCCCATATTCCGCGATCCCTGGGGGGTCTCCACGGTTTGCACCACGTGATACTGGTCCGGCGAGTCCTGGTGAATCACCGTCAAGGTGCCGTCCGCATTCGAGGCGAATGCATCGCCCGAGGATGGATCGAACCCGGCGCCATCGACGCCCGCGCCGATCGGCACGGTGGCCACCACTTTGCCCGAACGATAATCGGAGATCGCCATCATTCCGCTGCGGCATCCGCTGAAGAGCCGGTGGTGCGCCGTGTCGATCGCCATGGAGACCGGCTGTTTGCACGGCGCCGTCGGCCAGCGCCGCGACACGGAGGCGCTCTTGGCGTCGATCTCCACGACCTCGTTGGTGTCCGTGAGATTGGCGTACACCTTTCCGTCGCCCGCGGAAGCGCCGTACTCGGGTTTGCCGCCCAGCGGGATGTTGGTGATCAGCCTGCCGGCCTGCGGATCGATGACGGTGGAAGAGTGCGCATCCCCATTCAGCGTGAACACCCGGTTCGATGCCGCGTCGTAAACGATCGCGTCGGCGTCCTCGGCGGCTGGAATCCGCCCGAGCGGGTGGAAGGTCTTCAGATCGAACATGACCACCGACTGGTCGTTCCCCGAAGTGGCGAACCCGTGCCCGGTGCCGGCGGCAATCGCCGTTCCGTGAGCTCCCTGAATGCCCGTGACCTCACCCAGCAGGGTTCCCTTGTCTTCATCCACCACCATCACACGGTTCTGCCGGGCGATGAACAAACGGTGGTTGGGCGGGTCCGGCACCACGTAGTCCCAGCTTCCGTCACCTCCCAGCGTGTAGGTGTGGGTCACCCGATAATCCGTGGACGACTGTGCGTGCAACACGGTCACAACCGCGGCCAGCACCAGGATAAGCGCCGTACAACGCATGTGTACTCCTTTCATAGCGCAGTATATCGCTCAGAATTCGCGGCCAGTTCGGACTGCCGGAACGGGGCACGTCACGCATCTACGAGTGTCCGTTCTTCCCAACAAACGCCGCGCATGTCGCCGGTGCGCTGAAACTGCTCGTGCATGCGAAGTGCGGCGGAAAGCGTGTGCGGGGTGTAGCCGCCTTCCACGATTGTGAGGTAGCAGTCGTGAAAGCCCAGCAAGGTGGGAGGATGCCGGCGGTTCAGTTCGATCAGGATGCGGTCCGCCTGATGGCAGAACGTGGGTGCCGTTCCGACGCCGCTGGTCAGCACGATGCCGCCGCCCGCCGTCACATCGCTGGCTTCCACCACGGCCCAATTCACCTTGCCCAAGAGGCCATACCGCGTGACCTGCGGCATCAGCGAAAGGTGCATATCGCAAAACGCGGTCTTGCCGGCATTGATCCGGCCGCGCAGGTCGTCGTTGGTCTGGTAGGGCGTGCGGAAGCTGATTGCGCCGGCTTTGGCAAGCGCGCCGCCGAGCGACGGCCCGGTCGAGGCCCCGGTCAGCAGGCCGATCTGGAATTCGCGGCCTGCCCGATGCTCGGCAGTGGCAAGGCCGGCCAGTGCAGCGGAATCGCTTTGGGTACGCCCGCCGGGGTGAAGCCGCTGAATCCGACGGTATCTCCGTGGCGGATCATGGCAGCAGCTTCGGCCGCCGTCAAAACAGGAAATGCGGCAATCGTCATAATGAGTCCCTATTGTTCTTGGAATGAAAAATTGCCAGCAGCTCGTTGCTGGCTGCCAGCGGAGTCATCCGCCCCTCATCCACCGCTGCTTGCAGCACCGGTAACCGTGCGGCAACGTTCGGGTCGCGGCGGAATGCACCCTGGAGACCGAGCGTAACCAGTTCCCGCATCCACTCGAGTGCCTGCTGGCTGCGCCGGCGCGCCAGGTGCCCGTTGGATTCCAGCAGCGCCCGGTGCTCCAGTACCATCTGCCAAATCTCTTTGATCCCCTCGGCGTTCAGCCCGGAACAGGTCAGAACTTTAGGAGTCCAGCCGTCGGCGGACGCCGGGAACAGGTGCAGTGCACCGGCATACTCCACGCGGGCGCGGTCGGCCTTGCGGACATTGTCGCCATCGGCCTTGTTGATGGCCATGCCATCGATCATCTCGATGATGCCGCGCTTCATCCCCTGCAACTCGTCGCCGGCGCCGGCGAGCATCAGGAGCAGGAAGAAGTCCGACATGGAGCGCACGGCTGTTTCCGATTGCCCGACCCCGACGGTCTCGATCAGAACATTCTCGAAGCCGGCGGACTCGCACAACAGGATCGTTTCGCGCGTGCGGCGGGCTACCCCGCCCATATGTCCGCGCGAAGGTGATGGCCTGATAAAAGCGTTCTGCTCCAGGCAAAGCCTTTCCATCCGCGTCTTGTCGGCCAGGATGCTGCCTCCGGAAAGCGGGCTCGAAGGATCGACGGTCAGAACCGCGACACGCTCTCCGCGTTCCCGGACCAGGTGCATGCCGAGGGCGTCGATAAAGGTGCTCTTGCCGACGCCCGGCACGCCGGTGATGCCGACGCGACGGGCGTGCCCGGTGTGGGGCAGGATGGAATCCAGCAGCCGCGCCGACCACTCGACGTCCGCCGGCCGCTCGCTCTCGATCAGGGTGATGGCGCGTGCCAGGATGACCCGATCGCCGCGCAAGATTCCATCGACGTAGCGATCGATTGGGAGCCTGCCGCGCATACCCGTGGGTCTCGCGAGCGGATCACGCACGAATCGTGCTCCCGAGCGCCGTGAGGATCTTACCAGCGCACTCGGGAATCACCGACCCCGGGCCAAACACGCCCGCCACGCCCGCCTGATACAGGAATTCGTAATCTTGCGGAGGGATCACACCGCCCAGGAAGACCAGGATGTCCTCACGGCCGAGCGCCTTCAGTTCGGCAATGACATCGGGAACCAGGGTTTTGTGGCCTCCCGCCAGGCTGGAGACTCCGAGCACGTGAACGTCATTCTCGGCAGCCATGCGGGCAGCTTCACGAGGCGTTTGGAACAGCGGCCCGACATCGACGTCGAATCCCAGGTCGGCAAACGCGGTGGCGATGACTTTGGCGCCGCGGTCGTGGCCGTCCTGCCCCATCTTGGCGATGAGGATTCGCGGACGGCGCCCTTCTTCTTCGGCAAACTCCGCGGCCATGGCCCGCGCCTTCTGGAATGCCGGGTCGGCTTCGCTCTCCGACGAGTACACTCCCGAGATCGTACGGTTGGCGGCCTGGTAGCGCCCGTAGACTTCCTCGAGCGCCGACGAGATCTCGCCCAGGGTGGCGCGGAGGCGAGCGGCGTTCAGCGCCAGTTCCAGCAGGTTCCCGGTATGGTTCCGCGCGGCTTCGGTGAGTGCTTGAAGCGCCTGCTTCAAAGCGGCGCCGTCGCGGGTACGGCGGATCTCCGCAAGACGCTCGACCTGCGCCTCGCGAACCGCGCGGTTATCCACCTCCCGCACTTCGATCTGCTCCTCCTCCTCGGGGCGGTACTTGTTGACTCCGACGATGACTTCGCGCCCGGAATCGATCCGTGCCTGGCGCCGCGCCGCGGCCTCTTCGATGCGCATCTTCGGAATGCCGGTTTCGATGGCCTTCGCCATGCCGCCCAGCGATTCGATCTCCTGGATGTGATGCCACGCCTTGTGGATCAGCTCGTGGGTCAGGCTCTCCACGTAGTAACTGCCCGCCCAGGGATCCACCACTTTCGTGATGCCGGTCTCTTCCTGCAGGTAGATCTGAGTGTTGCGGGCAATGCGCGCCGAAAAGTCGCTGGGCAGGGCGATCGCTTCGTCCAGCGCGTTGGTGTGGAGCGACTGCGTGTGGCCCAGCACGGCTGCCAGCGCCTCAACGCAGGTGCGCGTTACGTTGTTGAATACATCCTGAGCGGTGAGGCTCCAGCCGGAGGTCTGCGAGTGCGTGCGCAGCGCCATCGACTTCGGATTCTTCGGGTGGAAGCCCTGGATGAGCTTTGCCCACAGTACCCGCGCCGCACGCAGCTTGGCAATCTCCATGAAGTGATTCATGCCGATTCCCCAGAAGAAGCTGAGGCGGGGCGCGAAGTCGTCGATGTCGAGTCCCGCCGCGATGCCGGTGCGAATGTATTCCAGGCCGTCAGCCAGCGTGTAGCCGAGTTCGATATCGGCGGTCGCGCCGGCTTCCTGCATGTGATAGCCGCTGATCGAAATGCAATTGAACTTCGGCATGTTCGCCGAGCAGTAGCGGAAAATGTCACCGATCACGCGCATCGAAGGCAGGGGCGGATAGATGTACGTGTTGCGCACCATGAACTCTTTTAGAATGTCGTTCTGAATGGTGCCGCTGAGTTTCTGAGGCGCCACGCCCTGCTCTTCGCCGGCCACGATGTAAAACGCCATCACGGGCAGCACGGCCCCGTTCATGGTCATGGAAACCGACATCTGGTCGAGCGGGATCTGGTCGAAGAGAATCTTCATGTCTTCGACGGAGTCGATGGCCACGCCGGCCTTCCCGACGTCGCCGACCACACGCTCGTTGTCCGAATCGTAGCCGCGGTGCGTGGCCAGGTCGAATGCCACGGACAGGCCCTTCTGTCCGCCCGCCAGGTTACGGCGGTAGAACGCGTTCGATTCCTCGGCGGTAGAGAAGCCGGCGTACTGCCGGATGGTCCATGGCTGCATGGCGTACATGGTGGAGTACGGGCCGCGCAGGAACGGCGGAACGCCCGCCGCGTAATCGAGGTGCTCCATGGCGTAGAGGTCGTCAGCGGTATACGCTGCCTTCACGGGAATGCGCTCCAGCGTGGTCCAAACCGGGGAATCGGCGCCCCCGGTTCGGGGCACCCCCGCGCTCGCTCGCGGCTGGTAGTCGATTTGTGAGAAGTCCGGTTTCACAGGTTATGCCTCGATTCCCAGCCGGGTTTGCCATTCGGTGAGCGTTTCCACCGCGTCGCTCGAGATGTGGAGGAAGCCTTGAACGCCCGCGGCCTTCAGCGCTCCGATCTGGTCTTTGGGATTGCCTGCGACCAGCACGGGCACGGAAACCGCAGCGCAGACTTCCTTTGCGAAGGAGAGATACTCGGGGTCGGAACTGCACAGCACGATGAGGTCGGCATCGGTGGCGGCGTACTCCTCGGATTCGACCACGTCGAACCCGGCGCAGCCCAGGAAGTTGAAGCAGAAGTTGGCACGAGCCATCCGCATCTTGAGATCGCCCCGCTTCAGCAGCAGGACCTTGGGATATCGGCCGGTGCGCTTCGCGTGAGCCGCCGTGCGGCGGCGGATCGCTTCGAACGGCTCGGCGAGGCGGTCGAATTCGGAAGACGGAGCTTCGGCCTCCGGGGTCTTCTCGCCGGCGTTGGGAAAGTTGTTCACGCCCACGAGCGTGCGCCGCCGCGACGAGATCGTCTTGCGGCGCGCGGCGCGCGTTTCCTCGAGCGCTTTCTCGATGGACCCGGAGGCCAGCGCCTGCGAATAACCTCCCTCACGCTCGACAGATTGAAAGAGCTTCCATGCTTGCGCAGCCAGTGCGTCCGTGAGTGTTTCGATGTAGTACGACCCGCTCGCGGGGTCGGCAACGGCATCCAGGTGAGCCTCCTCGCGAAGCACATTCTGGACATTCCCGGCTAGCCGCGGCGGAAAACCGAACGGCTCGACATACAGCGTGTCCGCTCCGCCGATCACCGCGGACATTGCTTCGGTGGTAGCGCGCAACAGGTTGGTGTACCGATCGTAGAGGCTCTTATTGAGCCGCGACGTCCGGACGTGAATGCGCACCGCACAGTCGATGCCAAACGCTGCCGCCGCCTGGGCCCAGAGCAGCCGCGCCGCGCGAAGCTTGGCGATCTCAAAGAAGTAATTCGATCCGGCGGCGTACACGAACTCGACCTGCTGCCCCGATGCCAGCCGCTCGACGCCTTCCGCCAACGCGTAGCCGAGTTCCTGGACCGCATGCGCCCCCGCATCATGCAATCGGTCAGCGCGGACGGCGTCCGGGGTGAAGGCGGCGTCTCCACGCGCCTCCCACGGCTGGCCGTCCCGCACGCACGGAAATTGCCCCGCGAGGTCTTCGCGCCGGTAGTAGGGCCGCACGGCAATGCCTTCCTCGGAACGCCACACCAGCTTCTTCTCGTAGTCCGCGCCTTTCAAGTCCTTCTGAATTGCGGCCTCCCACGCTGCGGTGGGGACCGGAGGAAAGTCCTGCGCCAGATGCAGGATTTCTTCAGGCATGGCTTCCCTCCTGGACAATTTCGAGGAGGTACCCGAACGACGCCGTCTGGGTGGTCTTGGGGTGAACGAAGAACACCGTCGTGCCACGCGATCCTTGGCGCGGCGCCGCATCGATCAGCTTGAAACCCGCCTGCTTCATGTAATCGTAGGCCTGGCGGATGTCGGCAACCCGCAGGGCGACGTGGGCAAGCCCGCCGCGTCCACCGTTTTTCTCGATCTGTTTGGAGACCGGCGACTCTTCGTTCAGGGGTTCCAGCAACTGCACCAGGTTGGGACCGTCGCCCACCTGCAACAGGACCTCGCGAACCTGGTCGCGTCCAAGGACGTCTTCGCGGTGCACCTCCTGAAAGCCCAGCGTGCGGTAGGCCGCCACCTGTGCCTCGAGCTCACCGGGTTTTACCGAAATCGCAACGTGATCGAAAAACAGAAAACCGGGGATCTGATTCATTTCGGGATTCATCATTCAAACTCCACGACCACCTGGCCGTTTTGCACGCTTTCGCCGGGCGCGACGTTGATCGATTTGATCTTGCCGGCGATCGGCGAAGTCACGCTGGTTTCCATCTTCATGGCTTCGAGGACGAGCAGCACGTCGCCCACCTGCAGGACCTGCCCCACCTGGGCGGTGGCGCGGACCACAATTCCCGACACGGGGCTGCGGGCCACCTTCTCTTCGTTCACGGGCGACGAGTCCGCCGGCTTGGGAGCGGCCGTGACCGGCGCCGCCGGCAGACGGACTGGCGCAGGTTCCGTTGACATCGGCACGCGCGGTGCCGCTTCGGGCTCCGCCGCTTCCACATCCACTTCGTATGTTTTGTTGTTGATGGTAATCGTGAATTTCATGGGCGTCTCCTAACTGTGCAGGCGATGCGATGCCTGGACAGATACACGGCCTTGCTGCGCCCATGCGCGCGAACCGATCAACCGGACTTGCCGGATGTGCACCCGGACACCGAGATAGGCGGCCAGAGCACCGGAGATCGCAAGCAACTCCTCCTCCGTGATGCCAGGCTCGGGGTCCGGCTCCGGCCGGATTGGCGTTGGGGCCGCCTGGGCTGGATCCGCGGCCGCCGGGCCCTCCAGTTTCGCCAGGCGCTCGGTAAGGGCGGCGACTTGCTCCCGGAGATCCTGGACCAGGGTCGCCAGTTCAATGGGAATCGTTTCCACCATAATTCGCTCCTCCGTTACAGCGGCATCAAACCATGCTTCTTCGCGGGACGCAGTTCCCGCTTGGTGTGCAGGTACTCGAGCGCTTGCGCCACATGCCGGCGTGTCAATGCCGGCTCGATCACGGCATCCACCAGGCGCCGCCCCGCGGCGACATAAGGATTGGAAAAAGCCATGCGGTAACGCTCGATCAGTTCCTTGCGCTTGGCGGCCTTGTCGTCCGCCTCCTGGATCTCCTTGCGGAAGACGATTTCAGCCGCTCCCTCCGCGCCCATCACGGCCACCTCGGCGGTCGGCCAGGCGAAGACGCGATCGGCTCCCAGGTCCTTCCCGCACATTGCGAGATAGGCGCCCCCATAGCACTTGCGCAGGATCACGGTCACCTTAGGAACCGTGGCCGCCGAGTAGGCGAACAGCATCTTGGCGCCGTGCCGGATGATCCCGCCGTGCTCCTGCTGCACGCCGGGAAGGAAGCCCGGGACATCCACGAACGTCAGCAGCGAGATATTGAACGCGTTGCAGAAGCGAATGAAGCGCGCCGCCTTGTTCGAGCAGTTGATATCCAGCACGCCCGCGTTCACCGAGGGCTGATTCGCGATGACGCCCACGGTCCGCCCGTTGACGCGGGCGAACCCGACGACGATGTTCGTGGCGTAGCCGGACTGCACTTCGAGAAAATCTCCGAAATCGATCACCTTGGTGATGACCTCGCGAACGTCGTAACCCTTCTTGCCGTCCACGGGCACGATCGCCTCCAGATCCGGATTCGGGTCCACGTTCGGGTCGCCGTCGATGTGCGGCGGGTCTTCGAGGTTGTTGCTGGGCAGGAAGCTCAGCAGCTTCTGGCAGATCTGGATGGCATGCTGGTCGTTCTCCGCGATGAAGTGGATCACGCCCGAGTTCATCATGTGGGAGTCCGCGCCGCCAAGCTGTTCGGCCGTGACGTTTTCTCCCGTCACGCTCTTGATCACATTCGGCCCGGTGATAAACATCTGGGATCCGCGGGTCTGGATGATGAAATCGGTCAGGGCCGGGCTGTAAGCCGCCCCGCCGGCGCACGGTCCCAGAATCAGGGAGATCTGCGGCACCGCTCCCGAAAGCATCACGTTGGTGTAGAACACCTTGCCGTACCCGGAAAGCGAGTCGATCCCTTCCTGCACACGGGCGCCTCCCGAATCGTTGAGGAGAACAAACGGCGATCCGGTCTTCAGCGACTGGCTCATGATCTCGGCCACCTTGATGGAATGCACTTCGCCGGCCGATCCGCCCGATACCGTGAAGTCCTGGCTGGCCAGGTGCACCAGCCGCCCCCCGATGGACGCGGCTCCGGTGATCACACCGTCGGCCGGAAGGCACTTGCCTTCCATTCCGAAAAGCACGGAGCGATGCTCGGCGAACATACCGGTCTCATCAAAACTGCCTGGATCGATCAACGCATCCACGCGGTCGCGCGCCGTAAGCTTCCCGGATTGGCGCTGCTTCTCTAACTTGTCGGCGCCGCCTCCCAGCTTCACCTCGCCGGTACGCTTCCTTAATTCTTCTACCTTCTCGAGCATGGAAACCGACATGATCTTCCCTTCTGATTCTGATTCTTTTATACGTCCACTGCGCCCTGGGAGCGTGAATCCGCACTAACCGGCTGGAGAAACGATCACGCGGTGCGTATTGCCGTTCACCTGCACGTTGTAGGCGATGGTCGTGCGCACGGGACCCTTGCCGTTCTCAGGTTGGGCGGGCGCCGGTGTCGTGGCTTCTGCGGGCGCCGCACCTGGGGCCTTGCCGAGATTCCTGGGACCCTGGTCGCGGGTGCTGAAGAACCTGGCCGCGACCTGCGGGAACATCGCGTAGGTGAGCACGTCCTCGTCGGAACCGCTGCAGCCTTTCTGCTCCAGCGCGGCGGCGCGCAGGTTCTGCCACTCCGGCTTCAGCAGGTCGGCCGGCCGCCGGTCGATCGGATCTTTGCCCGTCTGCTTCGCCGCCTGCGCCACCAGACGGGCGTCGCGCCGTCCGATGGTCTCCCCGTAGTAGCCCAGCATCAGGTCGGCAAACTCCCCGGTGAGCACCTTGTAGCGGCCCATCATGACGTTGAACACGGCTTGCGAGCCGACAATCTGGCTGGACGGCGTGACCAGCGGAGGATACCCGGCGTCCGCACGAACCCGCGGAACTTCCTCCAGAACCTCGCGCAGTTTGTCGGCGGCGCCCTGCTGCTTCAGTTGGTTCTCCATGTTGGAAATCATGCCGCCGGGGATCTGGCTGGTGAAGATTTCCGTTTCCACGCCGGTGATGTTGGAAAGGAATGCCTGGTATCGCGGCCGGACCGTGTTGAAATAGCGCTTCAGTTTCAGCAGCCGCTCCGCATCGAGTTCCGTCATGTAGCCGGTGCCCTCGAGCATCTCCACCAGGCTCTCGGTCGGATTGTGGCCCGGGCCCAGGCTCAGCGAACTGATGGCCGTATCCACGCAATCGGCTCCCGCTTCGATGGCCTTCATGAGGCTGACCATCGTCACGCCCGTGGTGGCGTGCACGTGAACATGCACGCGCGTCTCCGCGCCGCAGGCTTCCTTGATGCCCTTCACGATGTCAAAGGCCGGCTGCGGCTTGAGCAGCGCCGCCATATCTTTGATGCAGATGGAATCGCACCCCAAGCGCAGCAATTCCTCCGCCATCTCCACGAATTGCGTGGTAGTATGCAGCGGGCTGACGGTGTAACAGATGGTTCCCTGCGCGTGCTTGCCGGTCCGGCGCACCGCCGCCACCGCGCGGCGCAGGTTGCGGATGTCGTTCAGAGCGTCGAAGACACGGAACACGTCCATGCCGTTCTCCGCCGCCTTCTCCACGAACCGGTCTACCACGGTATCTTCGTAGTGCCGGTACCCCAGCAGGTTCTGCCCGCGGAGCAGCATCTGCAGGCGGGTGTTGGGCATCAGCTTGCGGAACGTGCGCAGCCGCTCCCAGGGATCTTCGTTCAAGAAGCGGATGCAGGCGTCAAAGGTGGCACCGCCCCAGCACTCCACCGACCAGTAGCCCGCCTGATCGAGATCCGCGCACGCAGGAACCATGTCTTCCATGGCCATGCGGGTCGCCATCAGGCTTTGGTGCGCATCTCGTAAAATGAGTTCGGTTACATCGATTTTCCTTGGCATATAATCCTCAGTGTGCCGGCTCCGGGTCTAACACCACCGAAGCGCGCTCGGCCGCCAACATCTGCTCCAACCGATAGGACAGGGACGCGAGCGAGCGATACAGATCCTCGTTCTGCAGCAGTACGAAAGGAGGAACCTGCAGGTGCACCGGCGCAAAGTTCCAGATCGCACGAATGCCTGCGTCCACCAGCGAGATGGCCACCGACTGCGCCGTCCCCGGCGGGGTTGTGATGACTCCCAGCCGGATTTTCCTGCTGCTGCAGAATTCCGCCAGCCGTTCCAGCGGGAAGACCTCGGTCCCGGCGATCGTCAGACCGGTCTTGTCCGGGTCGGTATCAAATGCGGCGATCAGGTGGAATCCGAATTGTCGAAACCGGCGATAGCCCAGTAGCGCTGTGCCAAGACTCCCCGCACCAACCAGGACTGCCTCTTTCGTCTGATCCCATCCCAAAAATTCTTCGATCCGGCGAATCAGAGGCTCCAGGCTGTACCCGACCTTGGGTTTGCCGATCATCCCGGCGGCTTCCAGGTCTTTGCGGACTTGGGTCGGGTCCAGTTGGAGGGGGCCCGCAATCCCGGTAGTGGATATATGCGTAACACCCTCCGCAAGCATCGCTTGCAGCAGGTGGTAATAGATCGGCAGGCGGCGCAGGCTCGGCTCCGGGATCGCTTTAGGCTTCGCATTGGATTCCGGGCGGTTCATATCGAGAAACTTTTATCGAGAAGTTTTTATCGAGAAAAACTTCTCTATTCAAGAATAGCACAATTCCAGAGAATCGCAACTGAAAATCCAGATATTCATTCCCCGGGCGCGGCCCCCGAGCGCCAGCCAGGGGGGTGCCTTCGGCGGGAGTGCCGGGGCACCCGGATGCTAACCTGAAAGTATCCCCGTGAAAAAACTTCTTGCCTTAAATCGCAGCGAAATTGCGATCCGCATCCTCCGCGCGGCCAATGAACTGGGGCTCCGCACCGTGGCCATCTACTCGCAGGAAGATCGCCTGGCGCTGCATCGCTTCAAGGCCGACGAAGCGTATCTGATCGGCGCGGGTAAAGGCCCGGTCGAAGCTTATCTGGATGTCGAGGGCATCGTGGGGCTGGCGCGCGAGAAGGAAGTGGACGCGATCCACCCGGGGTATGGCTTCCTCTCGGAGAATCCGGCGCTGCCCCGAGCCTGCGAGCGTGCGGGCATCACGTTCATCGGCCCGCATGCCGGCCTCCTCGAACTGCTGGGCGATAAGACCGCCGCCCGCAGACTGGCACAGAAGGCGGGAATCCCCGTGGTGCCGGGGACCGAAGTGGCGGTCACCGATGCCGCGGAGGCCGAAAAGGTGGCCGCTCGGATCGGTTTCCCGCTCATCGTGAAAGCGGCATTCGGAGGGGGCGGGCGCGGCATGCGGGTGGTGGAGAAGTCCGCCGATTTCTCCGGCCGCCTGGAAGAGGCGCGGCGAGAGGCTGCCGCCGCGTTCGGCAACGATGCGGTCTTCATCGAGCGCTTCGTGCGCCGCGCGCGCCACATCGAGGTGCAGATCCTCGCCGATTTGCACGGCAACATCCTCCACCTCTACGAACGCGACTGCTCCGTGCAACGGCGCCACCAGAAGGTCGTCGAAGTGGCGCCCGCAGTGGCGCTCGACCCCAGGATCCGCTCCGAATTGGCCGATGCGGCGGCCGCGCTCGCAACGGCGGCTGGTTATCAGAACGCGGGCACGGTGGAATTTCTGGTGGATGCCGATTCGGGCGAGTGGTATTTCATCGAGGTCAATCCGCGAATTCAGGTGGAACATACCGTCACCGAAATGGTCACGGGCATCGACCTGGTTCGTTGCCAGATCCAGGTGGCTCAAGGGCTGCCGCTTCACGGACCCGAGATGAACCTGCCGCCACAGGATCGCATCCCGCTCTACGGATATGCGCTGCAATGCCGTGTCACCACGGAAGACCCGGCCAACAATTTCGTTCCCGACTATGGCCGGCTCTCCACCTACCGCTCGCCTGCGGGATTCGGCATCCGGCTGGATGGCGGATCGGCATACGGCGGCGCGGTCATCACTCCGTATTACGATTCCCTGCTGGTGAAGACCACGGCGTGGGGTCGCGAGTTTCGCCACGCCTGCCAGCGCATGGACCGCAGCCTGCGCGAGTTCCGGGTGCGTGGCGTGAAGACCAACATCCCGTTCCTCGAGAACGTGGTCAATCACCCGGATTTCCAGGCGGGGCTCGTCACCACGCGCTGGCTGGAAGAGACGCCCGCGCTCTTCCGTTTCGTTCCGCGCAAGGACCGCGCCACCAAGCTGCTGGCATATCTTGCCGACGTGATTGTCAACGGCAACCCGGCGGTCGCGGGAAAACCGGTGCCGGCCATTGTGCGGCCGGCGCCGATCCCACCGCATGATTCTTCGGCGCCGCCCGCCGGCACGCGGCAACTCCTGCAGGAACTCGGCCCGGAGGGACTGGCACGATGGGCGCGGAAGCAGACGAAGCTCCTGCTCACCGACACTACATTTCGCGATGCCCATCAATCCCTGCTGGCCACCCGCGTGCGCACCTACGACATGATGGCCATCGCCAACTTCGTGGCGCATCGCCTGCACAACCTCTTCAGCCTGGAGATGTGGGGCGGCGCGACCTTCGACGTGACTATGCGGTTCCTGCACGAAGACCCCTTCGTGCGCCTGCGGCGGCTGCGGGAGGCGGTCCCCAACATCTGCTTCCAGATGCTCCTGCGCGCGTCGAACGCCGTGGGATACACCGCGTACCCCGACAACGTGGTGGCGGAATTCATCTACGAGGCCTCGGCGCAGGGCATCGATATCTTCCGCATCTTCGATTCGCTCAACTGGCTGCCCAACATGAAGGCGTCGATGGAAGCGGTGCGAAAGACGCGGTCGGTATGCGAGGCGGCCATCTGTTACACCGGCGATATTCTCGATCCCAAGCGCGACAAGTACCCGCTGTCGTATTACGTGAGCATGGCGAAGGAACTGGAGAAGATGGGCGCCCATATGCTCGCTATCAAAGACATGGCGGGCCTGTGCAAGCCGTACGCCGCCGAGAAGCTGGTGAAGGCGCTACGGCAGGAGTTAGCGGTCCCGGTCCACTTCCACACCCACGATACCAGCGGCATCAATGCCGCCTCCGTTCTGAAGGCGTCGGACGCGGGCGTGGACATCGCCGATGGCGCGGTAGCCTCCATGAGCGGGCAGACCAGCCAGCCGAATCTGAATTCCATCGTGGCGGCGCTCGATCATACGCGGCGCGCGTCAACCGTCGATCTCGATGCGTTGAACGCGTGCGCGGACTACTGGGAGGCGGTGCGCGAATACTACGCGCCCTTCGACACCGGACCGAAAGCCGGCACCGCGGAAGTCTACATCCACGAGATGCCGGGCGGCCAATACACCAATCTCAAGGAACAGGCGGAGTCGATGGGCCTTGGCGCGCGCTGGCACGAGCTGGCAAGCACGTATGCCGACGTGAACATGGCGTTCGGCGACATCGTGAAGGTCACGCCCTCCAGCAAAGTCGTGGGCGACATGGCGATTTTCCTGGTGAATCACAACATGACCATGGAGCAGTTCGCCCGCCTGACTCCCGAGCACACCCTCACGCTGCCCACCTCCGTGATCGAAATGTTCATGGGCTCACTCGGCGAGCCCGATGGCGGTTGGCCCAAGCAACTGCAGAAGATCATTCTGCGAGGCGCGAAGCCGAGTCGGGGCCGCCCCGGCGCGAAACTCCCGAAGATCGACCTCGGGGAGACCGCCGCTGGAGTTGAGAAGAAGATTGGCCGCCGCCCGGCCCATGACGAAGTGCTCAGCTACCTGATGTACCCCGATGTCTTCCTGAAATACGCGCGGTCGCGACAGGCATACGGCGATGTGGAAGTCCTGCCGACACCGCAGTTCTACTACGGCATGGAGCGGGGCGACGAGATCACCGTGGAGCTGGAGCCTGGCAAGACGCTCGTGATCAAGTTCCTCACGGTGGGCGAACCGCACCCCGACGGCACCCGTACGGTCTTCTTCGAGCTGAACGGGCAGCCTCGCGAGGTCTCCATCCGCGACCGCGGTCTCGAAGTGAAGGAAGCGGCCAAGCCCAAAGCCGATCCGGGCCAGCCCGGGCAGATCGGCGCGCCGATTCCCGGCGTGGTCTCGACCGTGGCGGTGGAGTTGCAACAGCAGATCCAAAAGGGCGACCGCCTGCTGGTGATGGAAGCGATGAAGATGCAGAGCACGGTCTACGCGCCGCTCGCGGGTAAGGTGACCCAGTTGCTGGTACACCCTGGGCAGCATGTTGAGGCGAAGGATCTCCTGCTGGTGATCGAGTGATTTATGGAAATCGAACTCCAGGACTACCGGATGCATTATGAGATCTCGGGCGATCCCGAGGGCGAGCCGCTATTGTGGCTGCACGGCTGGAGCGGCACGGGCCAGGATTGGAAATACATTTTCAAAGAGGCACCGGCCGGCTTCCGCGTGATCGAACCGGACTTGCGGGGGCATGGCTCATCCTCGGGCTTCCACGGAGTGATGTCCTTCCGGCAGTTGGCGCTCGACATCTTTGCCTTGCTCGATCACCTCGGCATTCCTCGCCTGAAAGCCATGGGGCTGAGCGGCGGCGGCATCGTGCTCCTGCACATGGCAACACTCGACCCCGGCCGGATCGACTCGATGATTCTGATCAGCGCCTCGCCCTACTTTCCGGAAGAGGTGCGTGTGGTCCAGCGGCGTTTCTCCTTGACCACGCTCAGCGAATCCGAGTTGAAAAGCATGCGGGAACGCTGCGGGAGCGGGCCGGAGCAGCTCGACTGGGTGATCGAGCAGGCGCACAATATGGCCGCCACGTACGACGACGTGAACTTCACTCCTCCGTTGTTGGGGACGATTACCGCCCGGACGCTGATTGTGGCCGGGGACCGGGATCCTCTCTCGCCCGCGAGGTTGGCCTTCGAGATGCGGTCGGCGATCCCTCGCTCCGCGCTCTGGGTGGTGCCGAATGCGGGCCACGGCCCGGTCTTCGGACCAAGCGCGGCGCGCTTCGCCGAGACGGCGGCAGCATTCCTCCGCGGCGACTGGCCGAATCCGTAGGGCGGGTCTCCGCAAACCAGTAATGCCGCCCATCCAAGAAAACTGCCATAAGTGAAATATTGCCGTTTCGGCAAATTTCAGACAATATCGAGAACATGAAGACCAGCGGACCGGTTAGCGTTGGTCTGAGGCAGCGCAAGCGGCGCGAGACGCGGCTGGCACTGAGCCACGCTGCCATTCGCTTGAGCATCGAGCGCGGATGGGACAACGTGACGGTGGACGGTATCGCGGCGGCTGGCAACGTCTCCCCCGAACCTTTCGGAATTACTTTTCCACCAAAGCGGGGCAGCCGCTGCCGGACACCTGGAGCGAATGCTGCGGATCGCGGACGAACTGCGTGCCCGTCCCGCCGGCGAGCCGCTCTGGACAGCGGTCGCGAATGCCGTGGCCGCGCAGTTCGAACCGCCCGATCGGAAGAGTGAAGCGGCCCGTTCTCCGGATGCCAACCGCTGGATGGAGCGGATTCGCTTCCTCTTCACCGGGCCGGCGATTCATGCCGAGGTCCTGAAGGCGTCGGCTGCCGCACAGGGTGATGTGGCCAAGGCCAGCGCCGAACGGACCCGTGCCAGGCGCGCGAATGAGTGGCACCCCCAACTTTCGGCCGGGGTGGTGATTGCGGTGGTTGGCCTCGTTCTGGAGCGGTGGCCGCGGGACGGCGCCTCCGGCCCGGTCGTGCCGCTCATTCGCAGAGCGTTCGGTTGACATGGGAAACAGGGCAAACCGATCTACAAGGTCAGCCGGGCGGCAACGCCACCAGCCATGCATATGGAGCTCAGCATGGTGACGATGACCGGCTTCGCGAGCATGATGACCCAGATTCTCACGGCGATCGAGGGCAACTACGAGGCTGCCGCCGCCCCGGTGGCGTCAGATCCCGGTACCACCGGCTTGCCGCTGACCGACGCCGTGCGATCCATGGGATTGAAACTCGAAGCACCCAGAGCTCCGGCCGAGCGGCTCGTCGTCGATCATGCGGAGAAGAAGCCGGCGGAGAACAGATGTGGCGCAGGCACTCCTGCCGACGCTTTTATGCCGGCCTGCAAAATCGAACCTCGACCAGCGGCAAGTGGTCGACACGACGCAATTGGCGCCGCCTCACTGCACCACGATATTCACCAGCTTGTCGGGTATGACGATCATCTTCTTCACCTGTTTCCCCGCCAGGAACGGCTGGACTCTCTCATCTGCCATGGCTCGGCGTTCCAACTCCTCCTTCGGAGTGCCGAAGGCCGCATAAATTTTGCTGCGGAGTTTCCCGTTGACCTGCACCGGGATCTCCGCCTCGTCTTCTTTGGCGAGTTCCGAATCGAATGACGGCCAGCACTGCCGGAACACCGGGCCGTCCTTGCCCAACTCCTCCCAGATCTCCTGAGAGAGATAGGGCGCGAATGGGGCGAGCAGCAGCGCCAGCTTCTCGACGATCTCCGGCTTGACGGCCGCCGAGAGATTGGCCTCTTCGGCATACAGCACGTTGACCAGTTCCATGATCGAGGCGATGCAGGTATTGAAATGCCAGCGCGTCTCGAAGTCCCCGGTGATCTTCTTAACGGTCTGATGCAGCTTGCGCAGCGCCTTGCGATCCGATGCGCCGGCCTCGGATCCCGCGCCGCCGATATTCCTGGTGGCAAACCGGTAGACGCGCCCCAGGAAGCGGTACAGGCCCTCGGCGCCCTCGTTCCGCCAATCGACTTCCTTCTCCGGAGGCGCGGCAAACAGGACGAACATGCGCGCGGTATCGGCGCCGAATTTCTCGGCCAGCATATCCGCGCCCACCACGTTGCCCCGCGACTTCGACATCTTGGCGCCTTCGGCAATCACCATCCCCTGCGTGAACATGCGGCGTACGGGCTCGCTGTTGCGCACCAGCCCGATGTCGCGCATCATCTTGGTGAAGAACCGCGAGTAGATCAGGTGCAGGATGGCGTGCTCCACGCCGCCGATATACTGGTCGATCTCGAACCAGTAGGCGATTTTCGCCGGATCGAAGGGCATCCCGCTGTTGTGGGGGTCGCAATAGCGGTAGAAATACCAGGAGCTGTCGATGAACGTGTCCATGGTATCGGTTTCGCGCTTCGCCGCGCCACCGCACCGCGGGCAATTCACGTTCACGAACTCCGGAACGTTCTCGAGCGGCGAGCGGCCGGTCCCGGTGATCTCGATGCGCTCCGGAAGAATCACAGGCAACTGGTCTTCGGGAACCGGAACCACGCCGCACTTCGGGCAGTGGATCGCCGGGATCGGCGTCCCCCAGTAACGCTGCCGCGAGATGCCCCAATCTTTGATGCGAAACGTGATCGCTGCCTTGCCGAACCCGTTCTGCCCGGCAAACGCAGACATGCGCGCGCGCGCCTCTTCGCTCGTCAGGCCCGACCACTGACCTGAATTCTCCACCACTCCATCGTCCGTAAACGCCGCACCCATGTCAGGCGCCGCCAGAGAGCCATCCGACGGGCGAATCACGGGGCGGATCGGGATGCCGTACTTGTGGCAGAACTCGAAATCGCGTTCATCGTGCGCCGGCACCGCCATGATGGCCCCGGTGCCGTATCCCATCAGCACGAAATTGCCGACCCAGACAGGAGCCTGCTCGCCGCTGTACGGATTGATGGCGTAGTGGCCGCTGAAGAAGCCCTCCTTTTCGATGTCGCCGGGGTCCTTGTTGGCGCGCGCATCCACCATGGCCTTCGCGCGGGACTTGCCGGCATCGTCCAGGAGACGCTCGATCAACGGGTGCTCCGGCGCCAGGATTACGCACGTGGCGCCGTAGATGGTGTCCACACGGGTGGTAAAGACGCGGATGGGCGTGCCGTCGCTGGCCAGGTGGAAATCCAGCTCTGCGCCTTCCGAGCGTCCGATCCAGTTGCGCTGCATGGTGAGCACGCGCTCCGGCCAGCCCTCCTCCAGTTGCTTCATGTCGTCGAGCAACTGGTCGGCGTAATCAGTAATCTTGAGGAACCACTGTTCGAGAGCGCGCTGCTCCACGGAAGTGTCTTCGTGGCGCCAGCAGCAGCCTTCCACCACCTGTTCGTTGGCCAGCACCGTGGCGCACTTCGGACACCAGTTGACCAGCGCCTTCTTCCGGTACGCCAGGCCGCGCTCCATCATCTTGAGGAAGAACCATTGGTTCCAGCGATAGTATTCGGGCTCGCAGGTGGAGACTTCACGGTCCCAGTCGTAGCTGAACGCGAAGCGGCGATGGGTCTTCTTCATCGCCCTGATATTCTGCAGCGTCCATTCGCGCGGAGGCCGCTGGTTGGCGATCGCGGCGTTCTCCGCCGGGAGGCCGAACGCGTCCCATCCCATGGGGTGGAGCACGTTGTATCCGCGCATCCACTTGTAACGCGCCAGAGCGTCGCCAATCGAATAGTTTCGGATGTGGCCGATGTGCAGAGTGCCGCTCGGGTACGGAAGCATCTCGAGCACGTAGAACTTCGGCTTGGCGGAGTTCTCTTCGGCCTGGTAGAACGTAGCGTCCTGCCAGCGCTCATGCCACTTCAATTCGATATGGTTGTGGTCGTACGGCTTTTCCGGCATAGGCTTGTAGCGGGATATTTCCATCGTAGCAAGCCCGAAAGACGTGGCGCTGACACACCTGTCTGCCGCGCCCCGATGACTCTCGGCGCTGCAGGCACGATTGCCAGGCACGATTGCCCGCGCCACCGGGCTGATGGGAGCACGCAAGAACGGGATGCTAAAACCTAACGTGCCATACCGGCCAACTTCAGTGCCGCTGCCAGGCCTCCGGCGCGCTGGATTCCAGGCACGAAGAAGCTGTCGATGAAGTCCTGGTCGGTGCCACGAAAGCCCGGCAGGCCGGCCTGGAGATCGACCGGCTGACGCGAGACCGCGGCGGCAAACACGCACCACACCGCCGCCTTACCCAATCCGATCAGCGTGGTCTTCGGCGTATTCAACCACGCCAAGGCGGTCAGAATGTCCTGGACGCGGTTGGCGTCATCGGATTGGTTGAACGTCAGGAACATCTTCACCTTTCGATCGCGCGGCGCCACCGCGCTGCCGGTCTGGAAAGCGTCGATCATCAGCACCGAGCGGCCGGACTTCAACAGGCTCGCCACCGCGCTGCTCTGGCGCGCGGACTCGGCCCCGTCCGGATCCACCACCACTGCCGGAGGATTCGAACCCTTCACCCAAATCCCGGGAATGCGGTCGCGCTTACCCGCACGACCCAGGAGGACGTGCTCGCCGTCCATTTCAACCCGGACATCGGTTGGCCAGTCGGCCGCCAACGCCGCGGTCAGACGCTCCCGTGGACTTTCGGTCTGCTCTTTGGAAAAACGAACCCATTCGTCGAAAAGCTGTTCGAACGTGATTGCATTGTCGGGTAGCTTTCGATTGAGAAGCGCCAGCATGTCCTGCAGCTTCTCAATGCGGATGGACTTCTCCTTGAACCTGGAGGCATCGGTTTCGCCCAGGACGTGCTTGCCGAAGAAAGCGTACATGGCTTCGCGGTTCGGCTGGTTGTAGTTGTGCGGCGCGTCGAGCAGCAGGGCCTCGACGTTGTCGGGCTTGCCGTAGAGATCGTAAATCGATCGGACCGCCGGATACTCCTCCTGCATCATGTTGCGCGTCCAATCACCCGTAGCCGCGGTCATCAGCATCGGCTTGGGCGCCAGCATGGATGCGAACTCCACATTATTGGTGTCGAGCCGGAGATTGGGCGCGTTCTCGCAGAGCCCGCCGCCTTGCATGAGCAACGACACCATGTTCGCGGGCGCCGAGAACTGAATGCGATCGTCTACCGCCGAGACGAGGAAGGTCTGCGTGCCTCCTCCGGACGCGCCTGTCGCTCCGATCTGTCGCGGGTTGACGCCCGGGAGCGACTGCAGGAAGTCGATCGCGCGGATGGAGTTCCACAACTGCAGGCCGAGTGGCCCGAAGCCCCAGAGCTGCTCCACCGGCTTATCGCCGAAATCGTGGGGCGTCTGAATGGTATCGTTGTAGCCCACCATGTCGTAGGCGAAGACCACGTAGCCCTGCCGTGCAAGGCTGATGGCGCGTGCCGGCACGGAGGCGATGTTGGTATGCTCCAGGCGTCCGTAGTTCCAGTGGCCGTGCGGACTGATCACGCCGGGGAACCCGCCGGGCGGTGCGGGACGCAGCGGGCGGTACAGGTTGCCGCCGAGGTAATATCCCGGCAGGGTTTCCAGCAGCACTTTCTCGATGGAGTAGTCGCGGTTCTCGATGCGGCCGAAAATCTGCGGGTGCAGATCGTTCTTCGGGAACATCGGGTACAGGCCGGCAGCGGAGAGGATCTGGGTGCGGAGGTGTTCCTTGCGCGCCTGCCACTCGGCCAGCGTCTTGTACACCTTGGGTGTGAAGTGCGTGTCCGTGTTGGGCAGGTCCACATTGCGGGCGTCCTGCGCGGGGATCTGGGCCGGCGCGTTGAGGCATCCGACGAACACCACGAGCGGGATGAGGAAGGAACGCATGGCTATCAGGGTAGTACGCCCTGCAGTTCGATACAATCACCAGAAACAGGAGATTTCAATGCCACAGACCCCATTTCGGGCGGTTCTCGCCGCGGCGGCCGCTGCAGCCGCCGGAGCCATCGCGCTCGTGTCGTTCCCGGCGCCTAGCCAGGCCGCCGACGTGAAGCCCGCGGAAGAGGTGTACAAGAACATCACCCAGCTCAAGGGAATGCCGGCCGACCAGCTGAACTCCGCGATGAACTTCATGTCGATTTCTCTCGGGGTGAATTGCCTTTTCTGCCACGTGGAAGGGAACAAGTTCGAGGCCGATGACAAGCCGGCGAAGAAGACCGCGCGCGAGATGATTGCGATGCAGGCCATGATCAACAAAGAGACCTTCCATGGCCAGCGCCAGGTAACCTGTTATTCGTGCCACCGCGGATCGGCCCGCCCGGTAAACATGCCGCCGATCGAAGGAACTCCTGCGACCGCGCAGGCCGCCCCGCCGCCGCGTCGCTCTGGCGACGGTCCAACGGTGGACTCAATCGTGCAGCGGTTCATCGATGTGGTAGGCGGTGCCGATGCCCTCCAAAAGGTGTCTACCCGCGTCATGAAGGGAGTAATGTTGGCAGGCGGCGTCCAGACCACAATAGACGTCTACACGAAGGCCCCGAACAAACGCCTGACGATTGTCCGTAACGCCGCCCTCGAAGCCGAAGCCGGTAGCGATACCCGCACCAATGACCAGTACACCGCTTACGACGGTAAGGCAGGCTGGATGGGAAGGTC
>DATJWB010000064.1:0-49156 GCA_035501495.1 Bryobacteraceae bacterium
CTGGTTCAAGAAAGGACAGAAGTGGAGGACCGGTTGCCAGGAAAGGTTCAGCCTATTTGCGTCTTGAGGTTCTCCGCCACCTCGACCCCGCCGTCCTTCATAGTGTGGCTTGGCGACATCCGGCATAGGGACATCGCGAGCCGCCAGGAACGCCGTCAAGCCGAACGAGCGGGACGTGAATCGTCGTTTGCCCCTCGATAATCGCAGCGAAGCACTGCTAGCCGGCCAGCCGGAAGCCGCTGAATGCCTGGGACTTGTGCACACGTGTGATTACGGCTACCCGGAATGCGCATTTCCCGTGACGTCACCGGTTCTTCGCGTCACTATTCCCGCCTCACACTCTCCGCCTCGCGCCTTGCGCCGCGAACACGACTGTCCGAAAATGGGAACTGGGTTCGTTCCGAAATCCGACGTTCGGCGAGAGTCCTCCACACCTAGAGTTCTCCTTTGAAAACCAGCGGCGAAGTCCTCGAATTCGAATCTCTGCGGAAAGTCCTCGCCCGTTATGTCTCCAGCGCCATGGGACATCGCGAGTTGGAAAAAGTCCAGCCGCGCTCCGATCTCGACGGTCTGTCCGAAGACCTCGCCGAGGCGGGTGAAGCCATCGAGTATCTGCGCCTCGCCGCCCGTCCGCAGCCCGCCGCCCGTGGCGCCGCGATCCGCATCGACTTCGGCGGTCTGCCCGACATCGAGTCAGCCGTCCACAAACTGCGAATCGAGGGCGCCAGCCTGGAACCTAAGGAGATCTCCGGCGTCTTCACCCTTCTCGACCGCTCCGCCGACGCCAAGTCCCTGCTCACCGCGGTCACCGAACGCTTTCCGCGCCTCGCCCGCCGCGCCCTCGCGATCGGAGATTTCCGCTCCCTCCTCAAAGATCTCGACGGCAAAATCCTGCCCGATGGCAGCGTGGCCGACCATGCCAGCGTCGCTCTCGCCCGCCTGCGCCGTGACATCGAGCGTCAGAAGAAGGGTATTCAGGAGTCGCTCGAGCGTTTCCTGCGCACCCACCGCGAGGATGGAATCCTCCAGGAGGAATTCGTCACCATCCGCAACGATCGTTTTGTGGTGCCGGTCATCGCCGGGCAGCGCCGCAAGCTCGATGGCGTGATCCATGGCACCAGCTCCAGCGGCCAGACTCTCTTCGTCGAGCCGCTCGAGACGATCGACCTCAACAACGAACTCGTCCGCCTCAAGGAAGAGGAGGAGCGCGAAGTCCACCGCATCCTCCTCGAAATTACCGCGCGCCTGCGGGGTTACGGCGACTCCATCCGGCAGACCCTCGTGGTCATGGCAGAACTCGAACTGACCTTCGGCAAGGCCCGCTTTGCAACCGAGTTCGACTGCGTCATCCCGCGCTTCGGCGACCGCCTGCTGCTGCGCGATGCCCGCCACCCGCTGCTCCAGGACGTTCTGCGGCGGCAGCGGAAATCCACGGTGCCCATCAGTCTCGAACTAAGCAGGGAGCGGCGCACCCTGCTCATCAGCGGCCCGAATACCGGCGGCAAGACCGTCACGTTGAAGACCGTGGGGTTGCTCGGTCTCATGGCGCAATCGGCATTGCCGGTGCCGGCGGTCGAAGCCGAGTTTCCGCTCTTCGAGCAGGTCCTGGCGGACATCGGCGACTACCAGTCGATTCAGGAGAACCTCAGTACCTTCTCCGCGCACGTCTCCAACATCCGCGAAATGGCGCTGGATGTGACCCCTGCCTCGCTGGTGCTGCTCGACGAGTTGGGCGCCGCGACTGACCCCGAGGAAGGCGGCGCGCTGGGCGTCGCCATCGTCGAGCACTTCCGCACCGCGGGCGCCTTTACCCTGGTCTCCACACACCTCATGGCGCTGAAGATTTATGGCGCTTCCACCGAAGGCGTGGTGAACGGATCGATGGGCTTCGATGAAGAGACCTTTGAGCCCACCTATCATCTACGCCTGGGATTGCCCGGCAAGTCCGCCGGCCTGGAGATTGCGACGCGCCTCGGCATGCCCGAGGACATCATGCGGCGCGCGAAGCTCTCGATGAGCGACCGGGAGCGCGACGTGACGCGCTTTCTAAGCGAGCTGCATCGCCGCATTGAAGAGACGAAGAGCTTGGAAGACAGTCTGCGCGCGCAACTGGTGCACCTCGAGCAGCGCGAGAAGGAGATTGCGCACGACTGGGAGAAGCGCGAGACCGCCAAGCTCAAGGAGCTGGAGCGCCGCACCGAGCAGGCGCTGGCTCGTTTCGAGGAGCAGTCGCAGGAGGCGCTCGGAAAGATCGCGCAGGGCCTCGATCGCCGGAAAACGGAGCAGGAGGCACAGCGCCGGGTTTCCAAGGCGAAGCGCGAGCTGCGCGAGGATTTCCAGACCACGGTGCTTTCCACCCAGGACGATTCTCGCCAGGACCGCATCCAGCCACTGCGCATCGAAGAGGGCGTCCGCGTGCGCCTGAAAGACGTTCGCGAGCCGGCCCGGGTGCGGCGCAGGATTGGAGACGACCGCATCGAGGTGGAGGCCGGTTTCATGAAGATGCAGGTCTCGATCGACGAGGTCATCGAAGTCCTGCCCGATGCCGCGGCCCCCGCCGGAAGACTGCCCAAAGGTGTGAGTTTCCGCCCGGCTCCCGAACTTGCGCCCGTGCACCAGGAGATCAACGTGATTGGCCGCCGCGCCGAAGAAGCGCGCGACGCGATCGACGAGTTCCTGGATCACGCGGTCATGGCCACCGCCAGCCGCGTGCGCATCGTGCACGGTCACGGCATGGGGATCCTGAAGAAGATGGTGGCCGGCCTGCTCGCCAAACATCCCCACGTTGCCAAATACTACCCCGCTCCTCAACAGGAAGGCGGCGCTGGAGCCACCATTGTCGAACTGAAGGAGTAGAGCACTCACGCCCGTGGCGCAGGCACTCCTGCGTGCCGCGTCCCGGCTCCCACCCCCTCGGGGCGCTTTTTTCGGTTGCACAATTGCGGTACCCTTTAGCATCCCGAAATTCGTCGTCGAGATGCACCATGCAGTTGTACCCGAACCTCTCTTTCGACGGCTGCTGCGAAGCTGCCTTCTATTTTTACGAACAGTGTCTCCGCGGCAAAATCGCCTTCCTGCTGAGGTATGAGGCCTCCCCCATGGCGTCCCAAGCGCCGCCTGAGTGGCAAAAGAAAATCGGCCATGCCACCTTCGCTCTCGGGGGCTTCCTGTTCTCCGGCTCGGACGTGCTGCCTGGACAGTATCAGAAGCCACAAGGATTCGCTCTCCAGCTCAATCTCAATGATCCTCGAGAAGCTGAGCGAATCTTCGATGCCCTGGCGGAAAACGGAACGGTGCAGATGCCGCTCCAGGAGACTTTCTGGGCTGGCCGTTTCGGCAGCCTGGTGGACCAGTTCGGCATCCCGTGGCTGATCAACTGCGAGAAGCCCAGCATGACCGGGAACCCGGCGCCTCCGTCCGGTGCTTAAACGCGTCAGGCTGGAAGTCCGCTGCCTGACGGAGTATGACACCGGCATTCCTGGTTGTCGATCATGTGAGCTTCTCCATCCGGCCAATCGGTTACCTGGGGCCCACCGCCGCCGGCTGGTGACCGGCCTCCGCGCACGCGGGATCTCCGAATTCGCGTGCCCCTGGGCGCGGCGCCCTTCGCTCCGAGCGACTTTCCCATTCGCCGCGGCGAGGTGATACTGTCAGGGGCAGGGAAGCTTATGGAAAAGCCGCCGCTGCGCTTCGCTCAGATCTGGAACATGAACTTCGGATTCTTCGGCATCCAGTTCGGCTGGGGACTTCAAATGGCCAACATGAGCGCCATTTACGAGTACCTGGGCGCGAAGCCCGACCAGATTCCGATTCTTTGGCTCGCCGCGCCGCTCACCGGCTTGATCGTACAGCCCATCATCGGCCATCTGAGCGACCACACCTGGGGCCGTCTCGGACGGCGCCGGCCGTATTTCCTGGCGGGCGCCGTACTGAGTACGCTGGCTTTGTTCCTGATGCCGAACTCCAGCGCGCTGTGGATGGCGGCGGGGCTGCTGTGGATGCTGGACGCCTCCATCAATATCAGCATGGAGCCCTTCCGCGCTTTTGTGGCCGACCTTCTGCCCGATTCCCAACGCACCCGGGGCTTCGCCATGCAGAGCCTCTTCATCGGCCTCGGCGCGGTGATCGCCTCCGCACTGCCGTGGATATTGGCGAGCGTGTTCCATGTCGCCGGTGGGTCCGGAGCCGCGCACACCATACCGTTGACCGTGCGGCTTTCGTTCTATCTGGGCGCGGTTGTGTTTCTGTCGGCGGTGCTGTGGACAATCGCCACCACGCGCGAATATCCGCCGGAGACCTTGGAGCGCACAGATGGAGGATTAGCGCAAGGTGCGCGAGAGATCTTCGCCAGCATCGCTGCGATGCCCAAGACCATGCGGCAACTGGCCTGGGTGCAGATCTGCACGTGGCTGGGCCTGTTCTGCATGTGGCTTTATTTTCCCGTGGCGGTGGCGTATCACGTGATGGGAGCCCCGGGCCCGGAATCTCCGCTGTACGACGAGGGAGTGCAGTGGGGCGGCATCTGCTTCGCCATGTACTCGGCAGTGTGTTTCGTGTTCTCGTTCGCGCTCGAGCCGCTCGCGCGAAGGTTGGGCCGAAGGCGGACACACGGAGTCTGCCTGCTGGCCGGATCGCTGGGTCTGCTCTCGGTGGCCGCCATCCATGACAAATACCTGCTGCTGCTTTCCATGACCGGCATTGGCATCGCCTGGGCCAGTACTCTCTCGATGCCCTATGCCATGCTCTCGGGCGCGCTGCCGCCCAGGAAGGTCGGCATCTACATGGGCATTTTCAACTTCTTTATCGTAACGCCCGAGATTCTGGCGTCGCTCGGCTTCGGCTGGGTGATGAGCCATCTGCTGGGCAACAACCGGCTGACCGCGGTGGTGTGCGGAGGCGTGTTCCTGGCGCTCGCGGCGGCGCTGGCGCAGAGAGTGGAAGAGCCAGTTGCGTCCGGCTCCTGCCGACCCGCCGGAAGGCTGGAAGAGCAGAGTGCGATTCGCGGAGCTTAGTGCCGCCTTTGCGCTGATGGCCGCCATCGGGTGCAAAGCGGTTGCGCCGGCGTCCGTGGAGCCCAGACAGGAGGCTCAGTCCAGTCCGATGAAAGCCGAAGCCGTACTCGATGCGGAATGCGCGGGCCTGGAGGCTTATCCTTGGCCTCGTTCCTACGAACAGATCGTGGCCGATGCTCCGCCGGGCAGCCGCAAAAACACGGGGATGCTCGAAGCGAGAATCGTAATCGGACCCGATGGGAAGATCAGCCACCTGAGGTTCCTGCGGCTCTCCACTTCCGATTCCGTGAATCGCGAGGTCATCGCTCGAATTCGCGGATGGCACTACAAACCCGCGGTGGTGGACCGCAAGGCCGTGTCTGTGTGTTCGATACTGTCCGTGAACGTTGACTTCACCAGGTAGTCGCCGCTTAGCGTTTAGAGGCTGCCAGCCGCTGAACGAACTCCGCGTGTTCGGGAGTCGCCACGCCTTGCTGTACCACCTCCGCGATGCGAGGCAGATCTGCTGCCCATAACGCGGCAGTATCGAGCCACAGTCCTGGAAAGGCCTGTGAGCGGAAGATGCCGTCGTTGCCAGGCGCCATCTCCCGGTAGACGCCTTCCACCAACTCCCGCCAGATGATTTCCTGCGGCTTCGGTTGTACCGTGAGATATTCCCGTACGCCGCTTCGCTCATACAGGCGCAACTTCGCACCCTTATCTCTGGCACTCGTGGTGTGACTCACTTCCACGATTAGTTCTGGAGCACCTGCGGCGTATTGTCCTTCTTCCCGCGACTGGCCGCCGCATTCGGGGTTGATCACCAATGCGAGATCCGGCTGCGGCACACTGTTCTCGGACATTAGCACGGTTCCACTTACGCCTCCCGAGCATCCAGGAGTTGCTGACATGTAGCAACCGAACCAATAAGACAAACGCAACTGAAAATCGCTGTGGGGTTTGGAAACAGGAGAGGGCATGCAGACGATTCCGTCGATCAACTCCGCGAACTTCAGCTCCGGCATCTGCTCCCAGCGGCGCAGAAACTCCTCGCGCGTTAATCGATCGCCGTCTAGCAACAGCGGCGGCAGAATGGGGACTGCCATGGCCTGATCCCTACGATCGTTACCTCCAGCGTAGCATTGCCGATTCGCGGCCGTGGCTTCGCTCACTCTCCTTCCCACGCCGTACGCAGCCTGGCCCAGGTAGCTTCCAGGTCTTCCGGCAGGATGCGCGTCTCACTTACTACCGTCATGAAATTGGTGTCGCCGCTCCAGCGCGGCAGCGCGTGCAGGTGCAGGTGGCCCGCAATCCCCGCGCCCGCGCTTTTGCCGATGTTCATCCCCAGGTTCAACCCTTCCGGGTGATACAGCGCGCGCAGATGGCGCTCGCTATCCCGGGCCAGCCGGATCAGTTCCGCCAGCGCTTCGTCCGCGAGATCCTCCAGAGTGGCGACGTGTTGATACGGAACCACCATGATGTGGCCGCTGGTGTAGGGAAACCGGTTGACGATCACGAAATTGTGACTGGCCCGGTGCACCACCAGCCATTCGCGGTCCTCATCCGACTTAGCCGCGGCACAGAAGACACAGTCTCCGATCTCCCCCGTTTTCGTGACGTACTGGTAACGCCAGGGGGTCCAGAGATAATCCATGTCTGTCGGTAACGACGCTAGTGCGGGTTGGAGACCGGCTCGGTAGCCGGCGGAGTGAGAGAAACAACCGGCGAAGCCGAGTTATTCACCACGTCTTTCAACTCCTTGCTGGGTTTGAAATACGGGATCTTCTTGGCGGGAACTTCCACCCGCGCGCCGGTCTTCGGGTTGCGGCCGATCCTGGGCTGTCTCTGGCGGGTGCGGAAGCTTCCAAACCCGCGGATTTCGATCTTGTCGCCGGTACGCAATGACCGTACGATACTGTCGAAAATCGCTTCCACGATGACTTCCGACTCCTTCCGCGTCATCTCCACTACACGGGAGACTTCTTCTATCAGATCGGCCTTTGTCATCGCATTCTCCTGTTGGTCCCCATCACCTTATGCAACCGCAGTATCTCTTGAATACGAAAGATTTGCAAGCAGTTCCCCCAGTTATTCACTGCCGCGGTCTTTCAGACTCATGACTTCTTCGATGGTGGAAGTGGCGGCCGCGGCCTGTCGTTGGTAATCTTCGAGGCGGGTTTTTTCTTCGTCATCCGCCACGGCTCGTAGGCTGAGGCCGATTTTTTTCTCCGCCTCACTCATCTTGACAACCTTGAAATCAAACTCCTGTCCCACCGAAAGCGGCGGCTCCTCCGAACCGCGCCGGCCCGAATAACCCGGAACCTCGGAGAAATGACACAACCCCTCCACGCCTTCCGCCAACTCCACGAAAGCCCCAAAGCTGGCCAGACGGCAAACCCGGCCGTGTACCGTATCGCCCACCTGGTGGTTCTGAAAATAGCTCTCCCACGCGTCCGGCTGAAGCTGCTTGATTCCCAGGGAAAGGCGGCGCGATGAAGAGTCGATGTTGAGAATCACCGCTTGCACAATCTGCCCCTTCTTCAGAATCTCCGAAGGGTGCTTCACCCGCTTCGTCCAGGACAGGTCCGAGACGTGTACCAGCCCGTCGATGCCTTCCTCGATTTCGATGAAAGCTCCGAAATCGGTCATATTGCGCACGCGCCCCTCGACCACCGATCCCACACTATACCGGCTGTCGATCGTGGTCCAGGGGTTGGGCTCGAGCTGTTTCAGCCCCAGCGAGATACGGCGTTCGCGGGAGTGCACTTCCAGGATGACAGCCTCCACCTGGTCGCCCGGCTTCACGACCTTGGACGGGTGCTTCATTCGCCGCGACCACGTCATCTCGCTGATGTGGATCAGGCCCTCCACGCCCGGTTCCAACTCCACGAAAGCTCCGTAGTCGGTAACATTCACCACCCGTCCGATGACTCGTCCGTTCACGGGGTAACGCTCTGCCACCGTCTCCCAAGGATCCGGCTCCAGTTGCTTGATTCCGAGGGAGACGCGCTCCTTCGCGCGATCGAACTTGAGAACCTTCACGGTGACTTCATCGCCGACGTGGAGCAGTTCGGAGGGGTGAGTGACGCGGCCATAAGACATGTCGGTGACATGCAGCAGGCCGTCGATTCCGCCCAAGTCTATAAACGCGCCATACTCGGTGAGATTCTTGACCACGCCCGTCGTCACGGCGCCTTCCGCGAGATGCTCCAGGGTGGCGCCCTTGCGGACGTTGATCTCTTCCTCCACCGCCATCTTCCGGGAGACCACCACGTTGCCGCGGCGGCGGTTGAGCTTGATGATCTTGACCGGGATGTCCTGTCCCACGAGCGAGTCGAGGTTGTGGACCGGCCGGGGGTCGGCCTGCGATCCCGGCATGAAGGCTTTGATGCCGACATCCACGGCCAGACCGCCTTTCACCCGGCCGAGCACGTGGCCCGAGATTATCAATTGCTCCTGGTAGGCTTTCTCGAGGTTGTCCCAGATGCGCAGGCGCGCCGCGCGCGTATGCGAGAGCTGCACGTACCCTTCGGGCTGCTCTCCGTGCTCGATCATCACATCGACCACGTCGCCCACTTGCACCGTGGTTTCACCATTGCGGGTCTGAAACTGCTCGATGGGAACGAGGCCTTCCGATTTATACCCGAAATCGATGATCACGTCTTTGCCGGTAATGCCAAGTACCGTACCTTGCAGGACTTCGTCGGCGGCGGGTGGGGCGAAGTGGCTGTAGTCATCTAGAAGATGCTCATAGTTCTCGGGAACCATCTGGTCCACTTGCCCGTTGTTGTGGTCTACGGCCATTAAGCCTCCGCCGATCACTGATACACCGATGGTTGCGCGGACTGGGAGTGCTGCGGCAAGCCGCACGCGGTGGGGAGCAGGCACGCTCGATTATCCCCTGTTAACATGTTTGGCGAGACCATCCGCAATTACCACAACCACTGAAATCTCAGTATGTTAGCAAATATACGCCGAGTCGTCTGAGGTTGTCAACGGCCCCTCGGTGGGAGAGGGAACGGTTTTCCTGGCGGCCGGTCAACGGCCAGCGGGGAGCCGGCGATAATCTGTGCGATTTGGTACTTGGAAGTTTCGGCATTCGGGGCTACAATCAGGCAGGCTCGGGTGTAACCGGTACTAGTGATCCATCATTCTACGGCCTTATACGGTAGGAGGTTTCCATGTTTGATAGCCTCGCGGATCGGATCAAGGAAGACGAGCAAAAAGAAGTGGACACCAAACACCGCATCGTTCAATGGGTGGCGATTGCGGTAGTTTCAGTGGTCTTGTTCGGCGGACTGTATTACGGCATCCGGATGTTGGAGTAGGCCTTCCCGTTCGCCGGTCCGGCGAAAACGAGGAAGGTTACTTAAATGGGGCAATCCGTTGCATCACGGATTTGACCTTGGCCACGTACTCCGCTTTTGGGTTGTACGTCAATAGAAGGGCATCCAGATCTTTGTCGCGGTACTGCTTGGCGTGTGCCAGGTTGAAACCGATCGTGTGGATCGCGGCGTGGGGGCTCGAGAATTGCGCCCTGCCGGAGTTCCAGCCAAAGAGGTTATTGCCGCGGGCGAGTTTGCCGCCCGTGGATTCCACATAGGAGAGGCTCGGCAGAAGCCGCCAGTCGAGTGCGTAATCGTCTGCCACCTCCAGGAAGGTGGCAGCGTATTTCCAGGCGGGACAATCGAGGGTGGCGAAGAAGGTCCGGATTTTTTCGAGTCGCGGGTCATTGCCGTAATCCGGCCCGGGTATGCCTTGACCCAACCGGGGGGATACGGCCATGGGCAAGCAAAGGAAACCGGCAATCACCAACAAGCCACTGGAAAACCGTTTTATCATCCTCGTAACTCCTTTGTTTTGTATTCTTGACCGCTCAAGAAGACGCGCCAGTGTGCGCGCCCAGGATTAAGGTGGAAGGTGGGCTCCCTACGATACGACGGCCCTAGGGGATTGACATAATGCGAGATTGTAACACCATGAACGCCGGCGGCCACCACCCGAATTCTGCCGAAAATGAAGTTTTTTTCACATTCGAGCGCTGCCCGACCCGCAGTCACCGTGCGAAAGGACACCCCAGGAGGGATTAGAACGCCCCCTGCGAAGGATTCCAACAGTGGCGGGCGATCGCAAGCGTGGACCCCACAAGTGTCACAAAGTGTCCGTGCGGGAAGTTTTTCCGCCGATTCTCGATATAATTGGAGGCAGGAAGAAAGATCTGTGCCCCGACTGCGTTTCGCTCCTGTGCTGCTAAGCGGCCTGATGCTGGCGTGTTTTATGCAGGGCTGCTCGTTCCTGTCGCGGGAAGGCGGACCCTGGTCCGTGAGCGCCGCGTCGGTCAAGCCCGACAAGGATCGCAAAGATGCCCCGGACTTTACCCTAAAGGATGCGGATGGAAAAGTAGTGCGCCTGTCGGACTACAAGGGAAAGGTCGTACTGCTGGATTTCTGGGCCACGTGGTGCGGACCTTGTAAGATCGAGATTCCCTGGTTCGTGGAAATGCAGCGCAGGAACAAAGACAAGGGTTTTGAAGTCCTTGGGGTTTCGATGGATGATGAAGGTTGGGATGTAGTCAAGCCTTTCCTGGCCGACCTTGGGGTGAATTACCGAGTAGTCATCGGCAATGACAGCACGGCCGAGTCGTATGGAGGGGTGGATGCACTGCCAACGACCTTCCTGATCGACCGGAGTGGAAGAATCGCGGCGGTCCACGTGGGGCTGGCCAGCAAGAAGGATTTCGAGGATGGCATTCAAGAACTACTGCGAACTCCGGCGGCGGCCGGTCCTACTCACGCTGCTTTGCCTGCCCTTATTGGCGCAAAGTAGCGGATACGTTACGATCGGCGAAGTTCCCAAGGTGGCTGGCCCCCGCAATGCCAACCTCCAGGCGAAAATCACGCTCAAAGTCAAGGATGGATACCACGTCAACAGCAACACTCCCAGCGAGGAATACCTCATCCCCTTGAAGTTGACCTGGAAGTCCACCGGCGCCTTGGAAGGCGGGCAGGTGACCTATCCCAAGCCGGCCGTCCAGCGGTTCGATTTTCAGACTCCCGCGGAGAAGCCGCTCTCGATCTATACCGGCAGCGTGGACCTCGTGGTGAACTTCAAGGTCGCCGGAAATGCGCAAGCGGGGCCGGGAGTGGCAGTTGGACAACTGCGTTACCAGGCCTGCAGCGACAAGGCCTGTTATCCGCCCAAGAACATCGAAGTGAGCGTCCCCTACACGGTGCAGCCGGGTTCATAGCGTGAGCCCCTCCCAGACGGAGAAGGCGTTCCGGTTCCAGGCCCTTCACGAGGGTTCCGGTGTCTTTATTATTCCGAACCCCTGGGACTATGTCTCGGCGCGCCTGCTTGCGGGTCTCGGGTTTTCGGCATTGGCGACTTCGAGCGCGGCGTCGGCAAATGCCATCGGGAAACGGGACGGCCAACTGACGCGGGAACAGGCGTTGTCGCACGCGCGCGAAATCGTGGAGGCGACCGGCCTGCCGGTTTCCGCGGATCTGGAGAAAGGCTTCGGAGACGCACCGGAAGCCGTAGCGGAGACGGTCAGGCTGGCGGCCGAAACGGGACTGGTGGGGTGCACCATCGAGGATGCCACCGGAAATCCCGAGCATCCCCTCTATGACTTGCCCTTGGCGGAGGAACGGATCGCCGCGGCGGCGGAGGCGGCCCGCAAACTGCCCTTTCCCTTCCTGCTGACCGCGCGGGCACACAATCTGCTGTTTGCGGAGCCGAGTCTGGAAGAGACCGTCCGCCGATTGACCGCCTATGAGAAAGCTGGGGCCGATGTGCTGTTCGCCCCCGGCCTGCCGGACATCGCCGCGGTCCGAACGGTCTGCGGCGCAGTGTCGAAGCCCGTCAACTTCATGGCGGGAATCAAAGGAAAATCATTTCCGGTAAGTGAACTGGCCGCCGCGGGAGTCCGGCGCATCAGCCTGGCGACCTCGCTCTATCGCGCGGCAATGACGGCTTTGATTGACGCCGCGCGCGAAGTCAAGGACGGGGGACAGTTCGGTTTTGTGGAGCGGTCGGTAACAACGCCCGAGCTCGCAAAACTGATGGGGATTTGACCGGCTTGCCGGTTCGGTCAGGTGGCTGGGACGGGTTGGGGTGTGCGCTCCGCAGACAACAACCGCAAGGCGTTCCCGCCGAGGATCGCGGCTCGGTCCTCTTCACTGATTTTCAAACTACGAATTGTGTCGAGCATTTGCGGGATGCTGCCGATCTGGTGCGGGTAGTCGCTGCCGGCAAGGATGTGGCCGGCACCCGCGAAGGAAATGGCCAGTTGAATGGCCTGCGGGTTGAAATTGACCGTATCGAAGTAGAACTGCTTGAGGTAGTCGCTGGGCGGCCGCGGGATCTTGGCGCGGCACTCGCTGAAGGCGTGGAACCCGCGGTCGAGACGTTCCGCCAGGTACGGAATGGCGCCGCCCATGTGGCATAGCGCCCATCGGATTTTCGGGAAGCGCTCGGGAACGCCGGCAAACACGATCTTGGCGGCGGCCAGCGTGGTATCCATCAGGAACCCGACCAGCGGCATGAGCCAATATTCGGTCATGCACTCCACCCCGACCGGGTGCGTCGGGTGGATGTAGAGCACGGCATCGAAATCGTTGGCGGCTTCATAAAGTGGCCAGAAGCGCTGGTCATCCAGCCCCACGCCGTTCACGTTGCTGAAGAGCATGGCTCCGGGAAGGCCGAGAGTGCGGCAGGCGCGTTCGAGTTCCTTGACCGAGGCGGCCGGATCGTTCAGGGGAAGGGTTGCGAGTGCCAGGAATCGGCCGTTCTTGGCCCGCACCACATCGGCGAACGCATCATTCACCAGGGCCGCGAATTTCACGGCCATGGCCGGCGTCTCAACGTGTGTGCCAGGTGTGGTCAGAGTAACTACCTGAGTGTCCACACCGCCGTCCATCAATACCTGCTCGCGATAGTCGATATCGCGATGTCCCGGGACGGCGATGTTATAGTCGCCTGGATAATAAATACGCGGGTTTCCCTCCTCGTCGATGTGCATTTCGACTGCGCTCGAACCGGAGCGCAACGCGTCCAGATAAGCCGGTGGATAGTAGTGATTATGAAAGTCAATGATTCGCATGATGGGTCCGGACCCACAGGTAGTAAACAGGCAATCCTAACACGACGATGAGCAGTCCGGTGCCTGCTTGCAGCGGATCCGCCGCAATTTGTATGACCGCTACGACGAGGGACGCGGCGATGAAGAGTACTGGTACTGCTGGATAGCCCCACACGCCATAGGCCGGCGCATACCCCTGCCGGCGTCGGAGACAGAACAGGCCGATTCCCATGAGCGCGAAGAAGAGCCACTCGGTGTAAATGACACGAGTGAAAAGAGCGCGGTAGGTGCCGGTGGCCACCAGCGCGCAGGACCAAATCGCCTGGATGAGAGTTGCGCGATCCGGCGTGTGGTGGAGCGGATGGATGTGCGCCAGCCAGCGGAAGGCGAGTCGTTCATCGGCCATCGCGAAGTAGGTGCGCGGTCCTGCGAGGATGACCCCGTTGAGCACACTGGTGGCGGAGAGAATCACCAGCGCGGAAATGCCGGCCGCGCCTCGCGCCCCGGCCATGACCGCGGCCGCGTCGGCCGCGACCCGAGTCGAGGAAGTCACCTGCTTCAGCGGCAGCAGGTAGAGGTAGGCGGCGTTGAGCGCCACGTAACAGGCCGTGACGGTGAGGGCGCCGATCACCAGGGCCTTCGGGATGGTCTTGCGGGGATCGCGGGTCTCACCGGCGGTATAGGTCACCATGTGCCAGCCGCCGAAGGTGAACAGAGCGGCGCTCACGGCCAGAACGAACTCGCGGAAGGAGACATCCACGGCAGTCGGTGGCGTGCCGGGCGAATTGGCGTGAGACTGGGAACCGAACACCATGACCATGATGAGCAGAAGAACAATTACCGTTACCTTGGAGACGGTGACGATCGTCTGGAGTCCGCTTCCCTGTCGAACTCCCAGATAGTTGACAAACGACAGAATCAGGATGGCGGCGATGGCTACGGCTTTGATCCCCCAGTCGCCCAACGGGACGAAGAAGGCGACGTAACGGGCGAGAATTACCGAACTGGCGGCGATGATACCGGAATGCGCGCTCCAGAACATGGCCCATCCCCAGAGGAATCCGAATGCGGGCGAGATTGTCTCCTTCAGGAAGACGTAGACGCCGCCGGTGCGGGGGAAGGCCGATGAGAGTTCCGCGCACACGAGGGATCCGAACAGCGTCAGGACCCCCGCGATGATCCACACCGCCAGCACCGCGGGGATGTCCGGCACGTGCCGGTTGATCTCGGACGGCTGAACGAAAATGGAGGCTCCGATGATGATGCCGACCACCATCGCGGTTGCGTGCAGGAGGCCGATGGGACGGTCGAGTGCGGGCCGGGTTGGAGACGAAGTCAAGATGCGACAGTGTACCACGGCGGGTGGCGCGGGGCGTCCGAGAGAACGACTCCCCGCGTGAACGTGATGGCGACCAAAAAGCGTCGGCTTGAGTGCCGACGCGGCAGGCAGGAGTGCCTGCGCCACGTCTCTGGTGGGCGCCCGGCTAGGGATTTTCGAGGGAGTCTCGTGCTCGCAAGGCGAGGCGCGGCAGCACGAGTGCGCGCGCCACAGTCAGACTCAGATTTGACTGAGCGCCTGGACGTGTGCGGCGCTGGCAAGGGCGAGTCCCGGAAGGTAGTAGCCGCCTTCCAGCATGGATACCACACGCCCGCCGGCGTACTGGTCGGCGATTCCCATCGCCGTTCGCGTGAGGTCTGTGAAGTCGCTATCGGTCAGGGTGAAGCGGCCGAGCAGATCGCCGGTGCGGGAATCGAATCCCGCGGAAATCAAAACCAATTCAGGCCGGAAGCGTTTCATCAGGGGTTCGAGCGAATTCTGCGCAGCGCCCAGAACCTCTTTCCGCCCGGAGCCCGCGGGAAACGGAAAGTTCCGGGTGGTGCCTTCGGCATCGCCGTCGCCGGTCTCGTCGGCCCGCCCCGTGCCGGGATACAGCGGCCATTGGTGGGTACTGAAAAAAAACACGCTTGGGTCGGAGTAGAAAATGTCCTGCGTGCCGTTGCCGTGGTGTACGTCCCAGTCGACGATCAGGACGCGCCCGATTCCGTATTTCCGCTGCGCATAGCGGGCCGCGATGGCAACCGTGTTGAAAAGGCAGAAACCCATCCCCCGGCCGGCGTTGGCATGATGACCCGGTGGCCGCACGGCGCAAAACGCATTTCGCGCCCCGCCGGAGACCACGGCATCCACGGCGTTCAACACGCCGCCGGCGGCGCGCGCGGCGATCTCCCAGGAGTTCGGAGTGACGTCCGTATCGCCAGTGCTCAGGAACCCGTTCCCGTGCAGAACGTCATGCTTCGATTGCCGCAGGTACGGGGGTGTATGGCAGAGCAGCAACTCGTCCTCGGTGGCGGCGCGCGGATCGACGCGTCCCAGGCGTTCGAGCAGACCTGCCTCCTGAAGTCCCTGGACCACGGCATCGAACCGCTCCGGACGCTCCGGGTGGTCGCGCCCCACCAGGTGCTCCCGCAGTATCGGATCGATCAACAGCACGGTGTTCTTATCCAACGAATGTTCTCCTCAGACTCCCCTTCGATTCCCATACAAATCCACATGCAGGCGAGGGCTGAACCGGAAGCCCTCCTGCTTGCAGATTTCGGCGAGCCAGACCGCCCGTTCGCTGAGTTGCTCGCGGCCGGTGCCCTCGGGCATCAGAATTACCCGCCCGCGCTCGGCGCCGAGCGATGCCACAAGGGATCGGACCTCTTCGAGATCCTCGGGTCTCACCATGACGAACTTCAGTTGATAATCATAACGCCCCATCAACTCGGCCAATACTGCGGTCTGAAGGCGCGTCCGGTCGTGCCGCTCGGCCCAGGCTCCCGCCGGGGTCGAATTCGCGAGTTTTGGGCTGATGCTCATGAGATCGCAGGCCACCGGCTGGAAGGCTGTGCCCGCAGTCTCGATGGTGATATGCAATCCCATTGCGCGGAGACGTCCGGTGAGTGGAACGATTTCGGGCGCGATCATAGGCTCGCCGCCGGTGACCACCACGTGGTGCCCGCGTCCCGCGGGGAGCAGTGCTTGCACCGCATCCACGATCTGGTCGAGAGACTGGTCGGCGCCCTCGGGCTTCCAGGAGGTGTAGGGCGTGTCGCACCAGGAACAGCGCAGGTTGCAACCGCTGGTCCGCACGAATACCGACGGGACGCCTACGAGCGACCCCTCCCCTTGCAGAGAATAAAACAGCTCAGCGATCTTCAATGCCGGCCTCTTCGAAACCCTTGCGCCGCAGCAGGCAGGCATCGCACTGCCCGCAGGGATGGCCGTCCGGGCCAGGGTCGTAGCAACTGTGAGTCAGGCCGAACGGCAGCCCCAGTTCGGCGCCGAGCTTTACGATCTCCGCCTTGTTGAGATGCATCAGGGGAGCGTGGATCTTCAGTTTTGTGGTTCCCTCGACGCCGGCCCGCGTGGCCAGGTTAGCCATGCGCTCATAGGCCTCGATATACTCGGGCCGGCAGTCCGGGTAACCGGAATAGTCGAGCGCGTTGACTCCGATGAAGATGTCGGAGCTGCCGATGACCTCCGCCCAGGCGAGCGCGAACGAAAGGAATATGGTATTGCGGGCCGGCACGTAGGTTACGGGAATTCCGTGCCCCATTTCGGCGAGAGAACGCGACTTGGGCACGTCGATGTCGGCGGTAAGGGCGGAGCCTCCGAAGGCACCGAGAGCGATCTTCGCCACCATGTGTCTGGTCGCGCCGATCGCGGCGGCCACGCGTTGCGCCGCCTCCAATTCCACGCGGTGCCGCTGGCCATAATCGAACGAGAGCGCGTAGCACGCGTACCCTTCGTGCCGCGCGAAGGCCAGGCAGGTGGCGGAATCGAGCCCGCCGCTCAAGAGACAGACCGCCGCTTTTACCGGAGGAAGGCCCACATTTCATTGTAAGGGCAGGGAAGAGGGAGAGCTTCTGGCGCGGACCTGGCAGCGTCGAAACCTTCGCGGGCAGGGCCACCGTGCGCCCGAGAGTACATTGTCACGATAGGATGATGATGAGCGCGTGCGAATCCGCTTTTTGACTTCAACTCCGCTCGATGTCCGTCGCGGCAGCGGTACCTATGTCGGCATCCACGTACTGGCACGCGCGCTCGAAAGCCTCGGCCACACGGTCGCATTCGAAAGCCCCGCGTATCACCTGCCGATCTATACGCTCCAGCGGCTGGTCTTCAACCGGTCGCTCCGTCCTTCCGCCGAATGCGACCTCACCGTGGGCTTCGACATGGATGGCTATCGAATCGCCGCCTCTCCGGGGCACGTGGCGGCACTCAAAGGGGTAATCGCCGATGAGGTGCGGTTCGAATCGGGCGCGACCCGCTTCACGATGTCCGTGCAAGCGCGGAGGGAGCGCCTGCACGTCGAGCGCGCAGCGAGAGTCCTGGTCACCAGCCGCTACTCCGGGGAGCGCGCGAAGGAGTATTACGGGCTGCGGGAGTTTCCGCTGGTGGTGCCCGAACTGATCGATCTCAGGGAATGGCGGAGGCTCCTCGAACTCCACCCGGCGGGGGGGCCGCGATTCGTGGTGCTGCTCGTCGGCCGCTTTTACCGAAGGAAGCGAGTGGACGTGCTGCTGCACGCAGCGGTCAGGTTGCGGGAGTCGGTTCCCGGCCTGGAGATCCGCATCGTCGGCAACGGGCCGTGTGCGGAACGCTGGCGCAGGCTCGCTCGTGATTTGAAGCTCGGGGGCACCGTGACGTGGCTGGGCGACGTCACGCGAGCCGGGCTCGCCGCCGAATACAATCGCTCGGATGTTTTCTGCCTGCCCAGTGTTCAGGAGGGATTCGGCATCGTGCTTCTGGAGGCGATGGCCGCAGCGAAGCCGATCGTGGCTTCCCGCGCCGGGGCCATTCCCGAGGTAATCCCTCACGGAGTGCTGGTGCAGCCGGATAGCGCCGAGGCTCTGGCGGCCGGCATTGAAGCGCTCCATCGCGCTCCAGAGAGGCGCGCCGAGCTGGGCCGTACGGGGTCGGCGTGGGTGGAGCAGTTCGACGCTCCCCGCGTCGCCCTCCGCTTCCTGGAAGCTGCGGCCGGCCTGAAGTCTACTGGTTGTTCAGGTGGATGGTGAACTGCAACTGACGGGCGGGAACTTCGGAGACCATGTAGGTAGCAGGTTCGGTAGTCGACTGCTGTCGCACATAAGCCCCGGCGCTCTGGTCGCGGAGACTGCCCCCGGTCATCGCCAACAGATCGCGGGTCAACGTCACCTCCACTTCTGTCTCGCCGGACCGAAGCAACGGTGAGGTGTAGGTCTGCAGCACTTGCACCTCCTGCGACATCACCTCCCGCCACGTGCCGCCGGTGCGCCGCGCTCTGACGCGCAACGTGCCGCCCTGGTTGGGCGTCAATTGCAGTTCGATGGTGTCGCCCGCCTTCACGGCGGAAGGATTGACCAGTTCGAAGGTGCCGCCGGCGGTTTGCCGCAAGATGGAGTATCGCATGCCAAGATAGGCCACGCGGGTCTGCGCAGCCTTCGCGCTGGAGGTGGCAGCAACCACCGTCCGTTGATTCAACGCAGGCGTGGCTTCCGTCGCGGCAGCCTTCTTCCGCTCCTGCTCGGAGCCGCCGCCACCGCGGCCAGCCGAGACGCCGAATGCAGGCCGGTCGTCTACGCCGCCATAAAACAATGTCCTGGCGTCCAGTGTCATCGCCAAGTCCCGCGATGGGGCGGTCTGAACGCGCACGTTTTCGGTGGAGGCGGACTGCTGCTGTGCGAGGCGGATCTGATCGATCTGCTGTCGCCCGTTCAGTGGCAAGTCCGTCTGAATGGCGGCGTTTTGCGAGTTCCCCTGTTGCCCCTGTTGAAAAGGAGTTGGCGATGCCGGCGCGGCGAAGTTCGACTGTGCCGATTGCTGGGGTGCGGCTTCCGTCTTTGGGGGCGCAGGCACGGGGGCGGAGGGTAGTCCGCCCGTGATGCCGCCCACCGCGCCCACCGAGTTTTGGGCTCCTGCGTTCGCCATGCTCCCGGTGTTCAAGGGCCTTTCCGCGCGCGGCGCCGCCCCTGGGAGAGCACCCTGGCGGAATCCCGAGGCCATCCTGCCCGCGGGCGGCGCCGGCCGTGGAGCCGGTTCGGCTGCAGCCGATGGCTTGTCGGCATCGCGAGAAATGTCCTTCTGCACGGGAGCGGTAAGCTGCCTCGGCTTGGCGCGGCGATCTTCCTCCGCGGCGCGTTCCGGAACTGCCGCGGCCCGAGCGGGACTCTGCTTCGCCAGGCGATCGGAAGGAGCATTGGAAGGAGCTTGCCGCGTGATCGATTGGTCCGCGGACGCGGAAGGGGTGGCCGGCTCCGCGGCCGCCGGCAACTGCGGCCTGGTCACTTGGGCGACCAGAACGGGCTTCGCCGGCCTGGCACCCTGCCATACCACCACCGCGAACGCGCCCACACCGGCCATCGCTGCTGCGGCGGCCAGGGGGCGCCAGCCCTGGGTCAGCTTGTGATACCAGCGGACGGGTTCCCGGTCAAGCGCCCGCAGCAGTTCGGCCTTGGCGCCCTGGTCGCGCAGCAGATCGCGGAGCGGCTGCTCCTGAGCGATGGCGTCGAACAGTTCCTGATCATCCAGAGCAGCTTCGAAGAGCGCCTGCTGCTCTTCGGGAGTGAGCGTGCCGGTGGCGTATCCACCCAACAGTTTCTGGAGGTCGTCCCGGTTCATCGCTTTGGCTCCCAATCGCCGCCCATCAATTCCATCAGGTTTTTGCGGCACCGATGGTCCCAGGTGTAGACGGTGTTGATCGCGCTGGCGCCCAGAATCTTTTGAATCTCCGGGAAGGTCTTCCCCTGGAGTTTCAGGCGCATCAACTCGCGGCAGCGCTCCCCGAGCTGCCCCATGGCGCGGGTGAGGCGCTCCATCATCTCCTTCCGTTCCACGATATCGGCCGGGTTGGCATCCAGGTCGGGCAGCGGAATGTCGGTTATGGAAACCTGTGTGTATTCGCCCCGGCGCACCGATTTCCGGCGCAAACTCATGATCTTGAAGCGCACAATCTGCAGCGAGAGCGGCAGCAGGTCTTCCGGCCGTTCGAGGTGCGCGTACTTTTCATGGAGCAGCATGAGCACTTCCTGCGCCAGATCCTCGGCGACATCCCTCGATATATGAGATGCCGCGAACATGACAATCCTTTCACGAAGCTTGGCGAGGATCTCTTCCCGTGGCACAGCCGACCCGTTCTGAGGCAATCATAACACTCGCCGGATCCGGGCTCCGGCTCCGGCCGTCTCAGTGGCGGCGGGCCATCAACAGCAGCAGACCGAAGATCACCACCGGAATCAGCACCATGGCGAGGTAATAGAGAGCTTGCCGGAGCCACGGCTTGCGGCGCTTCTTCCAGTCGCGCAACTCGCTGCGATCCGCCGGCGATACCTCTTCCAGGTGCTCCAGGTCCCAGGCAAACTCGTTGGCGGTGGAGTACCGGTTCTGCGGCTCGCGCTCGAGGGCGCGATAGATGACCTCTTGCAGCGCCGGAGAAACCTCGGGGTTCAGTTCGCGCGGCGGCACGGGGTTGTTCACCAGGCGGTCGTTCATGACGACAAACGGGTTCGGGCCGGAAAACGGCGTCTCGCCGGTCACCATTTCGTACAGGATTACGCCCAGCGAATAGATGTCGCTGCGGCCGTCGCCGCGCTTGCCTTTGACCTGCTCCGGTGAAATGTAATCCGGAGTGCCGGCAAGCTGCGTCAGTTTTCCGAACGTCAGCCGGCGGGCGCCAGCCTTCCCGGCGATCCCGAAATCGATCAGCTTAATCCGATCGCCATCCACCATGATGTTCTCGGGTTTGAGGTCGCGATGGACCACGCCGTTGCGATGGATGTAGTCGAGTGCGTCGCAGATCGCGATCGTTATGGCGGTGGCGCGTTCGAGCGGAAGACGCCGGCTTTCGGCGACAAGGCGCCGGAGCAGCCTTCCGTCCACCCACTCCATCACCATGTAGACGTGACCGGGCTCGCCGCTGTCGAGCACCTTCATCACGCCGGGATGATCGAGTTTTTGGCCGATCTCGATCTCGCGCTTGAACCGGTCGAAGAGAGCGGGGTCCGCCTCCATTTCCGGGTGAGGGACCTTGATGGCGACCTGGCGGCCCGTACGCATGTCGGTGGCCCGATAGATGGACGACATCCCGCTGCGCGCGACCAGTTCTTCAATGCGGTAGTGGCCGAGTTGATCGCCGGGACGCAAGGTCGTCATGCATGACAGGCTGGCTGAAGGCCTATGTTATCACCGGATACTTGTGTCGTTTCGCTATATCTGCGACCACGAAATGATCACACCCCCGATGACGATGCACGCGCCGCCTGCGAGAATCCGCATGCTCGGTATTTGCCCGAAGGCGAGCCAGCCGATCAATTGGGCCACGATGAAGAAGAACACGACATAGATTCCCAGCAATCGGCCGAAATCCCAGGATGGTGTATTCACCGTGCATCCATAAGCGAAGAGCACCACGGTGCCGGCCGCCAGGAAAGCCGCGCGCATGAACGCGCTCGCGTGCAGTCCCTTGCGGACCAGAGCGTCACCGCCGGCTTCGAGCAGAGCCGCCGCCAACAGGATTGCCATGGTGGTCAAAGTGGTCATGGTCGCGTTTTTACCTCAATCGGAAATCGTCCCTGGTGACGAACTCCGGATATGCTTCCGCGCCCAACTCGAGCAGGTCCAGCCCGTGCAGTTCGTCTTCCGCGGAAATCCTTTGCGGATAAAATCGGTTCAGAGCCCGGTTCAGCGAATAGGTGAGCGGCAGAACGACGATCAGCAGAGTGGCGGCCCCGATCCATTGCGCGAGCCACTGTCCCGAACTGCCGCCCGGAAGGCGAGCCAGGAGGCCGGGCGACAATACGCCTACAAGGCCTCCAACGGCATGCACGGAGACGGAGCCGGCCGGATCGTCGATTCCCAATCGGACGTCGAGCAACTCCACCGATAACGTGACCAGTGCGCCCGCGATGGCGCCGGTGAGCGCAGCGGCTGCCGGACTCGCAAACGCGCAGGCGGCGCTGCTGGCCGCCAGTCCGCCGGTCCAACCATTCGCGCAGAGCGAGGCATCTGGCCTTCCGTAACGCAGCCGCGTGACACCAGCGGCGGCCAATGCGGACATGCCGGCTGACACGGTGGTGTTGACAGCCACCTGGGGCAGCGCGGAAGGAGCCGCCCCGAGAAACAACATGCTTCCGCTGCCGTTCAACCCGATCCATCCCAGCCAGGCCAGAAAACAGGCGAACAGCACCAGGACGACGCTGTGACCGGGGAGAGCCATGGGCGCGCCGCCGGCATACTTTCCACGGCGAGGGCCCAGAATGGACGCAATCGAGAGCGCCGTAAGGCCGCCTTCCATCTGAATCACGGCGGACCCGCCTCCATCGAGAAAGCCGTGGCCGAGGCCAAAATTGGCGGCCAATTGCGCCAGCCAGCCGCCACCCCAGACCCAGTGGGCGAAGAGCGGGTAAGTCCACCCCGCAAGCAGAGCGGTGGAGGCGCAGATGGCCCCCAGGCGCCAGCGCCCATTTCCGGCTCCGAGAGGAATGACGGCGGCGATCGCCACGCTGAAGACTTCGAGCCAGGCTGCCAGCGATACCCGGGTTGCATCGAGTGGCAGGCCGCGAAGAAAGAACGGGCCGCCTCCCAACCAGTTCCACCGCGCGGAGGCGAGCGTGATTTCGTGCGCCGGGCGGCCCGGGTAACCCTGCCACGAAAATCCGAACGCGATATAGACCACGGTGGCCACCGCGACCGCGCAGATCGAACTCACCAGCGCATGCGCGGAACTGCGCGAGCTGCCCAGCCCGGCATTCATGAGAGCTAATCCGGCGGCCGCTAACGGCACCAGGAGGATCAGCACCGAGCACATCGCCTGCGCGATTTCAGACCATTCTGGCGCGTTCGCCGGCATCCTTAGAAGTCTTGAGAATAGCCGACGGCAGCAGTGGGCGGAAGGCCGCGTCCCCGAAATTTTCCAAATCTCCCATATAAAAAATTTCTATTTCTCCCGTGAGCCTGGATGCCCTACACTGAACGCTATCTGGCCGCCGGGTGTGCCACGTCCGCATCACCACCGTACGTGTACCTGTGTGTGCTGAAACCCGCCACTCTGGTCTTTTCTCCGGCTGCCCTGCCGGTGCTCGCTTCAGAAACTTCGCTCGAGGAGACGATCCATGGCGGATAACGCCAACGTAAGCATGAAACCGACCTTGGGCCTGACGGGCCTGACCATGAACGCGATGGCGCTGATCGCACCAGGCGCATTTTTGTGGCTGACCTTCGTGGCCCAGGGCACGGCCGGCGCAACCGCGCCTTCCATGTGGGCCGGCATTGTCTTTGCGTTGCTCTTGTGCCTGGCCACCGCGGTGTGTTATGCCGAACTCGCGAAACTCTATCCGGGAACCGGGAGCTCGTACTATTTCGCGGAACAGTCATTTCTCGGTCATGAAACGGCCTGGCGATATGCGCGATTGTCGAAATTCATCGTGGGATGGGGCTCGCACCTGTACTACTGGATCTATCCCGGCGTGATGGTCGGGGTGATGGGAGTGCTGGTCGGATATCTGACCGGGACCATCTGGCCGGGCTTCATGAGCGCTTCGAATCCGGGGCCGATGTTCATGATGGCGGTGGCCATCGTATTCTCTTTCGCCATCGCGGCGATTGCCTATCGGGGCATTACCGGCTCGACCTCGGTGAACGTAGCCATCAACGTGATTCAGATCAGCGCGCTGGTGGTCTTCTCGGTGATGGCCTTGGGGTACCGCATGAATCATCCGCCGGGCAGCGTGGCCTATCAGTTCGATTCGGCATCGGGCGACGCGTACACCTATGAGTTCGCTACCGAAAAACAGATGGCCAACGGGCAATCCACGGACGTGGTGCTGCGCGATGCCAACGGTATCCCGAAGCCTGCGCTGGATGCCACCGGTAAGCCCGTGCCGTTCAAGATCGCTTATCCGGACAAGGATGACAAGGGCAATTTTCTGACGCATGCGAACGCGCAGTCCGTCGTTCGGATGCACAACTTCGGGTGGATGTTCGTTCAGGCCACGATTGCCATTCTGATCCTGGTGGGTTTCGAGTCGGTGACCGCTATGGGCGGGGAGGCGAAGAACGCGAAGCGCCACATACCGATCGCCGTCATCACATCCTTGCTGGTGCAGGGGATTTTCTGCTACCTGTTCGAGTACTTCGCGGCGAACTACTTTCTGAATAGCGGCTACACCATGCAAAGCGCGGTCGGCTCCGCGGCGCCCATCGGCGACATGATGGTGGTGGTCGGGAACGCCGTACTGGGACCCGGCAACGGCCGGATCTTCATGCTGTTCGAAGCCTTCACGGTGTTCCTGGCGCTCATCGGCACGACGCTTTCCTGCATCAACACGGGCGCACGCGTGACGTATGCCATGGGCAAGGACGCGGAACTGCCGGACTCGATGGGGATTCTGCACCAGCGCAACCTCACGCCGCACAAGGCGATCTGGACACTGGCTGCGATCTCGGCGGTGGTCGGATGCCTGACCGTGAGCAACCTGTTTGGGGATGCCGGCGCGCTGACGGACGCCACTATCAAGGCCCTTCCCCACGGTTTCTGGTCGAGTTTCGGTTACCTCTCTCACGACAGAATGCTCGCCTTGCCAAACTCGCTGCTCACGGTCACGCTGGCCTCGAACTTCGGCACCTTCCTGCTCTACGCCTTGAGCTGCGTGATCTGTATGGTGGCGTACCAACGGCATCCCAAATACAGCCCGCTGCGCCATCTGATCGTTCCGCTCTTCGGACTGGTGTCGAACCTGGCCTGCATGGCCTTCTACCTGATCGGTCCCTTCCTGGGATACGGCACCAGGATGGAGCCTCTGATGGCGCTCGGTGTGGCTCTGGTTTGGGGAGTCTACGGCGGCGTCTACTTCGTTCGCACCAGCAAGGGGAAGGGCCGGACGACCATCATCGCGGACCGTTCGCAGGCGAGCGTTGTATCCTAAAACGGTAGTAATGCAATCGCCGGGTGACTCGAGTTCGGGACGACTGGCTGGAGCGTCGCTGGAGGTTGAATTCGCCCAGGTTTCCGATTGCGGGCGGGTTCGGGACCACAACGAAGACTATCTGGGCTACGTCATCCCCGCGACGCGCGAGCAGCAGCAGACTCATGGCTGGCTTTTCGCCCTGGCCGACGGCGTGGGCGGGCAGGACAAGGGCGAGGTGGCTTCGCGCACCGCTGTAGAGACGCTGCTCGACGGATTTCAGCGGGCGGGCAGTGGGGAGCCGTTGCGGTCGTTGTTGCCGCGGCTGGTTCAGTCGGCGAACGCGCGCGTCTTCGAGGCCGGATTCGAGGGGAGTGCCAATGGCGTGAGCATGGCGACCACTCTGGTGTCCTGTGCTCTGCGCTTTGATCGTGCCGTGGTGTCGCACGTGGGAGACTCGCGCTGTTACCGGATCCGCCACCGAGCCGCGGTGGCGCTTACCCAGGATCATGCTCTGGCCGAGGCGGAGTCCCGGCACGTGCTCACGCGCTCGCTGGGGAACGGAATGTTCGTCAGCGTGGAGACTTCCGAGCACCTCCTGTTGCCGGGCGACGTGCTGCTATTGTGCTCGGACGGCCTGCACGGCGCCGTCGCGGCGGCCGAGATAGCGGACATCGTGAGTCGCCACGCGGGATTGGACAAGGCGGCCCAGGAGTTGATCGCGACTGCCAACCAGCATGGCGGCGCCGACAACGTGAGCGTGCAGTTGATCCGCGTCCGAGCGGTCGAGCGGGTGGGAATGTATCGCGGACGGCCCTATAAGCTGGTGTGAAACGGAATCTCAGCAGGCTGCCAGAAGGCGATTTCTCAGCGCCGCCTGCGCTTCCGGTGTCAACTTGTGGCCCTCCTGCGCGATGTAGAAGACATCGATCGCGCGCCGGCCCTTGGTATCCACCAGAACCACATCGATATTGCACGCGCTCGAGGAGAACACATTCGCCAGGCTGTAGAGCAGGCCAGGCCGATCCTCGGTGGCAATCTCCACCAGCGTCGCGGTGGGGCACGCTTCGGAATCGAACTGTACCTCGGCCGCCGCGGTGCGCTTGCCAGTCTCAGGCAGGGCGCGCCCGCGCATCAGCTTCAGCACATCCGTCTTGCCCAGCGCGACCCGCCCGATCAGGTCGATCAGCCGTTCCGCCTCGTTGGGATTCTGCCGCAGCATGCCCTTTGGGTCGGCGAAGACGAATGTGTCGAGCACCACCCTTCCGGTATTGGAGAAGGCCTCCGCTTTGAGAATGTCCATGCCGAAACTCGAAATCGCACCCGCAAGCGAGGCGAACAGCGCCGGTTTGTCGCGCGCCACCACTGTCAGCCGCCAGGCACCCTCGATGGGATCCAGCCGCGCAGCCACTCCGGTCGGGCGGCTGCGTTCGAAGAGCTCCACGTGCGCCTCGATCTCCGCTGCCGAATGCGCATGCAGGTAGCGGGACGGGAATCCCTTGATGAACTCCGCGTTGCGCGGCAAATCGGCGGGAAGCTGCTGGATGCGGTCAGTTTCGAGTTCCCGCACCAGCTCGCGCCGGATCACACCATAGAGACGCCACAACCGGTCGAGCCTCCAGGAAAGCTGCGCCTCGGCACTGCCGGACGCGATCCGGGCGTAGGCGACGAGGGCCAGCATTCGCAGCCGCTCCACGGTGCCGGCGCGGTTCGCCAGCGAGCGCGCCGTGGCCGGATCGTCAAGGTCGCGGCCGCCCGCCGCATCCGCGAGGTCGGACTGGTGCTCGATGAGAAGTTCCAACAGGTGCTGCGCGTCCTCGGGCGCGTGGACGTGGGCGATCGCCTCGTAATGACGTCGCGACTTGGACAAGAGCAGCGCGAACAGGAGGACGGATAAGTCGTCCACTTCATTCAGCAGGCTTCCGAATCGTTGCCGCTCGGGATGATCCTCGGAACGCATCTCGAGCACCGACTCGATCGTGCGCAGGGCCTGCTCCCCGAGGGTATACCGATATTCCGAATCCACCTGGAATTCCACACCCGCCCACTCGGGAAACAGGGCACCCATGAGGCCCGTGGACTGAAGCAAGCGCAACGCCAACCCGGCGTGCGGGGACGAGACGATCGACTTTACAGCAGGCCAGAGGGCCTTCTGTTGGCCGCACCACGCCGCGAAGGCGTGCAGTGACGCTTCCAGCCTGCGTCTCGTGTCGGCGGCCGCCTCCACGCCGTGGCGTCCAACGAACTCGATCGTTCGCATGATCAGCGAAGCATCCTTTGCCAGATCGGGCGGGTTGCGGAGGAGCAGCTGCCCGCGTACTACCGTAAAGTCCTGGTTCGAGAGACGTGAGCGATAGTCGCGGAAGTTATCCAGCAGGGAACCCCGGCTCTTTTCCGCGCCATCCATCGCGGACCGCGCCGCATTGAAAATGGTGCGCGCGCTGGCAAAGTATCGCCGCGTGCAATCGGAGCCCGCGAAAGCCTGCTGCGCGAGGTACCTCTGCGCTTCCAGGCTCAAGAGATTGTCATCGCACGCCGCGCGGTAATGCAGATAGCAGCGGACCGCTGCCATCAATTCGCCCGCCCGCTTCAGTTCGTCGCCGCCCGCATCCAGATCTGGTTTGAACGATGCGAGCAGACCGGCCAGGCGCCAGTCCGCAAGACCGCCCGGAGCATGCTTGACGTCGGGCTCCGCATGGTAAGGCGTATCCCGATAACGCGTATGGCGCTCGCGGGCCGTCTGGCACAGCGCCTCGATGAGTGGCTGGCTTCGCGACGACAAGAGGTCCGGAAGTTGCTGTTCGAGTGTTTCATGGATGGCGCGGTCGCCCAACAGAAAGCGGCGCCCGAGCAGGCTGAGGGCCGGCCCGCGGGCTTGCTCGATGGATTTGCAGCATTCGTGAATACACGCCACCGTGGAGTTCACCCGCAGTCCGGCGTTCCACAACAGGCGAACAAATTCCGGCAGAAGCTCTTTGACCGCGGCCGCTTCCTTCGCCGAATCGGTGAGCAGGATGATCTCCAGGCCCGAATATGGGTAGATGTCCCCGCGGCCGTGTGCGCCCGCCGCCAACATCGCGACCCCGCACGGCGCCACATTCCCGATGGCGGCGCGATACGCCTTGGCGGCGCTTTCGTCCGCCGCGCGGGTCAACGCCTCCTGAAGGTTGGTGACATCGCCTGTGACCAGAAACTCTTCCCTGGCTGCAATCCACGCGGTGGTGGATTGCGGATTCTTCGATTCCTGGGTGTCCGTGCCCGACACTCGATTGGAGCCCTCCCGCACGATCTCAGTATGACGCAGCAGGTTTCGCCCCGAGAGAAGATTCTGTTATCGGGCGCATCGAGAATATCTATGGGTCAGAGCCTGGCGTATTCGGTCCGAGCTTTCTGCAGGACTGGGATGTCGCGATCGGCTTCCTTCCATAGATTAAAGAAGGATTCATAGGCTGCCTTCGCCTTGGCGTGGTCGCCCGTCATGGCCAGCGCCCGGGCCAATTGCAGGCGCGCCAACGGGCCCACGGGATCGTAGGAGACAACTCCGGGATGGGCGACGATCTTCTGATACTCTGCCGTGGCCTCAGCTCCTTTGTTGGCGGCCCGGTAAGCCTCCCCACGCATGTAGATGGGGTAGAGGGCTCCAAACGTACCGCTGCCAGTGCAGCGGTGCACGCCCAGTTCATAGGGCACAGCGGCTTCGAGCGATTCGAGAGCCTTGGAGGTGTCGCCGCGGTTCAATGCGAGACGCGCGCGAACGACCGGCAGGTAATTGAATCGGACTGAGGTGTCGTCGGAGAAGCGCTTCTCCAGATCGTCCGCGGTTGCCTGCGAGGCCGCAGACTCCCCTGCCAGCGCGAGCGCAAGAGCTGCACCATAGCTCACTTCACGGGCTTTCGAAAGCTGCAGCGCGGACCTGGCTTTTCGTACGGCTTCGAGCGCGTTTCCGAACAGCGCTTCCCGGACTGCCTCTCCAGCCTCCCAGAGACCTGCACGCTCATGCTGTCCAATCTGTTCCGCCTGCTCGACCGAGCGGCGTGATGTGTTGCGCGCCTCGTGTATGCGGCCTGAATATGCCAGCCAGCACGCTTCTCTGCTGAACATCAAACTATCCACGCCGGCTCTCCTGCGGGCCCGGGCAGCTTGTCGTTCCATTCCTGCCCGATCGCCTCTAAGAAACGCAAGGTCGTATGCCGCCAGGTCGAGCTCATCGACCTCCAGTCCTCGATCAAAAGCACGCCGCAGGGCCTCTTCGGCTTCCCGCAGCCGGTCGAGATACATATTGTTGACGGCGAGGTTGTAGTACGCTATTGCAAACCCGGGATCGACATCGATGACTTTCGCGGCTTCGGCAGCCGCCTCCAGAAAGCGGCCCGACTCCTTATTGGGCATTCCTGTCAGAAACTGGTGCGGACGTTCATCACGCGGATAAGCCTGCTCCCACGCCTCGCAAGTCTGACGTGCCAGCTCTATATTTCCAGTTACCAGTACTTCGTAGGAAGTAGTGAGGTAGAATTGCTCGGGGTCACTGGTGCGCGCCCGCAACTGCCAGGCTTTGTGAGCGTTCTCCGCGGATTGATCGGATTCGTCGAGATCCGCATACATTCGCGCCAGAGCGGCAAAGGCCATTGCGAATTCAGGATCGATTTCTGTGGCGCGCCGGAAAAAGGTCAGAGCGGCAGCGGGACCCCTCACATCGTGGGCCTTCCATCCCTCGGAATACGCTTTCAAGGCTTCGAGCGACGAGGTGGTAGCCTCTTCGAGCGGAGTGTCGTGCTGCTGGATTGAGGTAAGCGACTCTCCGACCCGCACCCGGAACTTGCGCGCGATCTGACGCAGGGTGCCGAGGATGTCCTCTTTTCTCTGGGACTGCGCAGATTCCTCCGCAAATATGTCGCCGGTGGAGCAGTTTCGGGCGCTCAATCGCAACAGATATTGTGTGCCGACCGGAGCGATGGACCCTTCGATAGTGGCAGTGCTCCCCGTGCGCGTGCAGATCCCTAGGGCGACTGCAGGACTGAGGCCCGCATCCGGCGGCTGGCGCATCTGGCGGATCGTCTGCCCCATCCGCTGTTCCGAAATCAAACTGAGAAACGGCGATTGAGAAAGCTCGACCGCCAGCGCCTGGCGAAGTGTCTCGTCAAAGATGGGATCCCCGGTCCGATTCTCGAAAGCCGCGAGCACGACCGTGTCTTTGTCCGAGAGCTTCGGCGTCCGGTGGAGGTAGAAATACGCGCCGGCAAAGGCCGCTGCGAGTGCCGCCGCGATTCCGGCGGCCACCTTCCAGGGTCTGGCAGTCCGCGTGTCACTGCCAGGGCTGGCCGCGAGCTGCTGAAGTTCATCGCGAAGCTCGGCAGCGTGCTGGTAGCGCAGTTCACAGTCACCTTCCAGGCACTTGGAGACGATGCGCGCCAGCCCCGGAGGGAGTTCGTTGAGCCGCATTCCTGGGGAAGGCGACTTGCCGGTCGCCATCTCGTACAGCACCAGCCCGAAGGAATAGAGATCGGACCGCGCGTCCAGCGGCATCCCGCGCGCCTGCTCCGGCGACATGTAGCCGGGGGTCCCCAATGCCACTCCAGGATTGGTGAGCGGCTCTTCCGCCCCGAATTGAGCCAAGCCGAAATCCAGAATCTTGGCATGACCAGCCTGCCCGCCACTCTGGGTCGTGATGAAAATGTTGGCGGGCTTAATATCGCGATGAACAATGCCCGCATTGTGCGCGGCTTCCAAGGCTCCGGCAATTTGGGCCGCGAGCGGCATCAGCGTTTCCATCTGCATTGGCCGGTCCGCGATGCTTTGTTTGAGGGTCTCGCCTTCCAGGTACTCCATCACGATGAATGGCCGGCCCTCTTGTTCGCCGATATCGTAAACGGTGCAGATGTTCGGGTGGCTCAATGCCGAAGCGGCTCGGGCCTCGCGCCGGAAGCGATGCAACGCGCTCGGATCGCGAGTGAAATGCTCCGAGAGAAACTTAAGAGCCACGAATCGCCCAAGCCGCGGATCCTGCGCCTTGTAGACTACCCCCATCCCGCCGCGGCCCAATTGCTCCACAATGGAATAATGTGAGATCGCCGGCAGGATTGGCGGGGCCACGCTCTTCGTCTCGTCCCCAATCTTCGAGCCTGCCATGGCTTTCGCGGCGACGTGCATCGCCGGACTTCCCAGGAATTTGCCCGCCTTTTCGTCCGACGCCAATAAGGACCGGACTTCGCGCTCCAAAGCTTCGTCAGCCGCACAGGCATTTCGCAGAAACGACTCGCGCTCGTCCAGCGGATGGTCGAGCGCGTTCTGCAAGAGGTCATCCACCTGCCTCCAGCGCTCAGAGTCCATCGCCATCCTCAGCCGGCGCTTCGCCGGTCAGTTCGCGGTACAGCCAGGCCCTCGCTGATCTCCAATCGCGCTTCACGGTGATGGTGGACACTTTGAGAACCTCGGCGGTCTCTTCCACGCTGAGGCCGCCAAAGAAGCGCATCTCGACCACCTGCGCTTTGCGCGGGTCGATCTGCGCCAGCGCGTTCATGGCATGATCGAGCGCCACCAGGTCGGTATTATCGTCACCACCCACGACCGCCGCTTCTTCCAGAGATATGTGCTGTAAGCCTGCACCGCGTTTCACGTTGTGGCGGCGGGCGTAATCCACCAGGATTCGCCGCATCACTTGGGCCGATACTGCGAAGAAGTGCGCCCGATCCTGCCACTGCATGCGCTTGTAATCCACCAGGCGCATGTAAGCCTCGTTTACCAGGGCGGTGGTCTGCAGGCTGTGGCCGCGCCGTTCGCGCTTCATGTAGCCGCGCGCCAAGCCGCGGAGTTCGTCATAAACGATCGGCGTGAGCCTTTCGAGCGCCCCCTGGTCACCCTCGCCCCAGGCGCGGAGCATGGTGCTGATTTCGTCCACCGGCCGATCACCCAACACTACCTGTGAATTATACCGCCTGCAGAGGAATGATCCCGTTTCACCCCGTTCTGCGCCTATCCGGATGGAGGGCAACTATGAAATTCTTCGTCAGATCCATCGCCGCGGGCGGCCTGCTCGCTACTCTCGCCATAGCGCAACCGTCAAGACGCTACACCGTCACCGACCTCGGCCCGTCAGACAGCCCGTTCGCCCAAGCGACCGACATCAGCTACAACAGCATAATCAGCGGCTTTTTTACGGCCGGCGACGGCGCTCAGCACGCCGCCCTGTGGTACCAGGGCCGAGTCATCGACATCTCTAAGCCCGGATTGCTGGGACCGAACAGCTTAGCTTTCAGCATTAATCCCTCCGGCCAGGCATCTTACCTGGGCGAAAGCACCGCAAAAGACCCCAACAATGAAAACTTCTGCGCTTACGGCACCGGCCTGAAGTGTCTTCCCTTCTTCTGGCAGAGCGGATACCTGACGCCACTTCCGCTGCTCGGAGGGAACAACGGCACGATCGACAACATCAACGCCCGTGGCGAGGTGCTCGGGATTGCGGAAACCGCCACGCGGGACCCTGCCTGTACGACGGGAGTTACCGTTGCCGGAACAGGTCCTCAGGTTCTCGATTTCGAAGCAGTGGTCTGGGGACCGAAGCAAGGCGAGTTTCGGATGTTGCGCCCCCTGCCGGGCGACACGGTGGGTGTGGCGCTGTGGATCAACGACGCCGGAGAGGCCGTGGGAGCGACCGGCACCTGCGCGAACACGGTGCTTCCGCCATTGGCGTACGGCCCGCATGCAGTCCTGTGGGGAAGCGACGGTACCCCTCACGACCTCGGCAATCTGGGCGGCGGTTTTGTGAACGCCGGATTGTCGATCAACAATCAAGGCCAGGTGGTGGGTGGGTCTCAAGTCACCGATACGAGCACACCGTCTAACGGAGTTCACGCGTTCCTGTGGACCAGGCAAACGGGCAAGATGCAAGACCTCGGGACGCTTCCCGGCGACGTGGCGAGCGGCGCGACCAGCATCAATGACCCAGGCGATGTGGTCGGCGTATCCTTTGACCCGGACGGCAACCCTCGCGCGTTTCTTTGGCGGAATGGCACGATGACCGACCTCAACACTCTTGTTCCGGACGATGCTCCCCTATTTCTGTTGTTCGCCACCGCGGTCAATTCCCGCGGGGAGATCGTCGGGTTCGGAGCGACTCAGGGCGGAGATGTCCACGGGTTTCTGCTGACACCGGCCAACGGCAATTCTCAGAACGAGAGCGCGGAAGCCACCACGCGCGAAGTGAAGCCCCCCGTCACCTCCGAAAAGGTGCGAGTTTTGCTCCGCCGCCGTTTCGGAATCCGCTAAACACACGCGACGCTCGCGCAGATCGCCCGCTCGAAGCCGGCGAGCGAGCGCTCCAGGTCCGCCCGCGGAATCGTCAGCGACAGGCGCATGTAGCCTGCGCGCCCGAATCCCGAGCCGGGAACCGCCAGGATGCCTTCGGCCTGCAGCGCTCGAATGAACGCGATGTCGTCCGGGATGGGCGTCTTGGGGAAAACATAGTAGGACCCCTGCGGGCGCGGCGCCTCATACCCCATGGCCGTCAAAGCATCGCAGAGCAGATCGCGTTTCGCTTGGTACTGGCCGACGTCCACTGTAGCCTCGGGGACTTCGGCCACTACCCATTGCCAGATCGCGGTGGCATTGATGTATCCCAGGATCCGGTTGGCGAAGGTGCAGGCGTTCCGCAGCGGAGCAGCCTCGGCGAGGTGCGGCGGAATCGCCAGGTAGCCGATGCGTTCGCCGGCGATCGCCATCGCCTTCGACCAACTCCACGCCATCACCGCCCGCCGGATGATGCTCAGGGTCTCGGGCGGTTTGACGCCGTCGAAGGTGAGGGGCCGGTAGGGTTCGTCGCTGATGACGATCATGGGCTCGCGGATGAGGGCATCCAGGTCCCGGAGCACCCGCTCGCTGTACACCGTACCGGTGGGGTTGTTGGGCGAATTCAGAATCAGCGCCTTGGTGTTCGGTGTGATGGCCTCCGCGATACGCGGAAGGTCCGGCTGGAAATTCCCGTCCGTCTCCACTTCCACCACGCGGCCGCCGTGATTCTCGATATAGAAGCGGTACTCGGGAAAGTAGGGATTCAAGACGATCACTTCGTCGCCAGGGTCGAGGATGGACTTCAGCACCGTGTTGATGGCGCCGGCAGCTCCCGTCGTCATGATCACGTCGTCCGCAGTGAATGGCAGGTCAGTGCGTGTGGCGAGACCTTGCGCGATCCGGGCGCGCACTTCGGGGAAGCCGGCGTTGGGCATGTAACCGTGCGAGTGCGAGCGATTCAGTGCCACGACGCGACGCAACGCGGCCAACACTTCCTCGGGGGGCTCGACGTCGGGATTGCCCAAGGTGAAATCGAAAACGTTCTCCGCCCCCCGCTCCTTCCTGAGCTGAATCCCGATCTCGAACATCCGTCGTATCCAGGACGAGCGCTCCATTTGCTCGGCGATCGCTCGTGAGATGCTCATTCGACAATGCCTCCAGCCGACCTCGATTGTAACGCCGAATAAGCACATCCACAAGGTGGTGCTTATCCGGATTCGGCGCCGGCGTGCTAAGGTTCTAGGGTCCGATGCGAATCATCGAACTCCCGGAGATCCGCCGCACGCTGGTCTATCACGAGATCATCGGCCGGATGCGTGATGCGCTGATGGCCAGCTCTCGCGGCGAATGCGACACGCCCATGCCGATGCACCTCGACATCCGGCCGGTGGCGGGCGAAGTCCACATCAAATCCAGCTACCGGCGGGGCGGCAAGCTTTTTGCGCTCAAGATTGCCAGCACCTTTCCCGGCAATATCGCCCGCGGGCTGCCCACCGGAAACGGCATGATGATGCTCTGCTCGGCCGAAACGGGCGAACCGGTGGCCCTACTCGCCGACGCCGGCCATCTCACGGACGTCCGTACAGCGGCAGTCACGGCGATGGTCACGCACGAGTTGCGCCGGCCCGACGAGATCATCGGCGTCCTGGGAACCGGTGTGCAGGCCCGCCTGCAAACCCTGATGCACGCGCAGGTGCTCGACCTGGTGCAGATGTGTGTTTGGGGCCGCGATCCCGAGCGGGTTGCTGAATTCGAGCGGGAAATGGGAGCCCTGCTGCCGAACACCGAAATCTATTCGGTCGATTCCCCCGCGGAGCTTGCCCGCCGCGCCCGCATCCTGATCACCTGCACCCCGTCCCGCGCCCCTTTGCTGCGAGCCGGGGACCTGCAGGGCGGCACGCTCATTTGCGCGGTCGGATCGGACTCGCCCGGCAAACAGGAACTGGACCCCGAGATCCTGCGCCGCGCCGCGCTCATCCTCGCGGACTCAAAGCCGCAGTGTGAGAAGCTGGGAGAACTGCAGCACGCGCCTGGCGAGTGGAGCCGCGCCGTGGAAATTGGCGCCTGGTGCGACCGGACCGACGGAGTGCCGGCCAGGCAGCGAGAGGACATCGAGCGGGCCTGGTTTTCGATGGCCGACCGGGAGACGCCGAACGGTCCCATTGCCGTGTGCGACTTCACCGGCCTCGGTGTCGAAGACCTGTATATCGCGGAGTACTGCTACGAGAGGAGCGGCAGTTGAAAATCGAAAAGTTTGAAATGGAGCGGATGCAGTCGACGTGGGAGAACGTCGTCGAAATGGACTTGAGCGAAAGCGGCGTCCGTCCGGTGAGCCTTCGGGAGTTGGCCGAGATGGGGCTCGACATCGACAACATCCTCGACATGCCGCTGACGTACAGCCAGTCGAACGGTACCGTTCCGTTGCGCGAGAGTCTGGCCGAGATCTACCCCGGCGCGAGCCCCGACCACATCGAGGTCACCAACGGCACTTCCGAAGCGAATTACCTGCTGGCCCTCTCGCTGGTGCGGGACGGCGACCAGGTGGCCTTCGAAGTCCCCAATTACATGCAGTATTGGGGCACGCCGCGAAGCCTCGGCGCCCAAGTCAACTGCTTCCACCTGCGCATCGATCAGGACTGGGAGCCCGACTGGGAAGAGTTCGATCGCGCCGTGAACGCCAAGACCCGGCTGGTCTACCTCTCCAATCCCAACAACCCGTCGGGCTCGGTGCTCTCCCGCGAGGCCATGCGGCGCATCGTGGACCGGTGCGAGGCCACGGGCGCTTACCTGGTCGCCGATGAAGTCTATCAGGGCGCGGAGATCCATTGCGAGCGCACCCCGAGCTTCTGGGGCATGAGCGATCGCGTAATTGTCACCAGCGGGCTGTCGAAAGCTTATGGCATTCCGGGCGTGCGCATCGGGTGGATTGTGGGACCGCCGGAGGTGATCGCGGAGTGCTGGACGCAGCACGACTACATCACTATTTGCCCGAACAAAATCTCCGACGCCGTGGCGCGAACGGCCGTGAAGGCGGAGAATCGCGAGAAGCTTTACGCCCGGACGCGCGCCATCCTGCAGCACAACGTACCGGTCATGCACGACTGGGCTGCCGGGTTCGGCGGCTTCCTGACGTTTCGTGAGCCCAAGGCCGGCGCTCTCTGCCTGGTCCGCTACGATTCGGATGCGCCGAGCTATCCGCTGTGCGAGCGGATTCGCGTGAACCAGAGCGTGCTGATCGTGCCCGGCTCGCAACTGGGATTGGAAGGGTTCCTCCGCATCTGGCTGGGCGGCAGGCCGGAATTCCTGACTGAGGGCTTGCGGAGAATCCGGGTGGAATTGACGGCGGTCTGCAACCTGTGAACGAGGACAATGCAGCGGGCCTCAAGCGCGAGTTGGGCCTGCGCGATCTGACGCTGTTTTGCGTGGCCTGTATCGTGGGCGCACGCTGGATTCCTGCCGCGGCGCACGCCGGTCCTGGCTCGATCACGCTCTGGCTTCTGGCGGCGATCTTCTTCGTGGTGCCGTTGGCCGTGGCCGTGGCGGCTCTTTCCGTGAAATACCCGGGAGCCGGTGGCCTGTACCTCTGGACTCGCGGCGATTTCGGTCCCTGGCACGGCTTTGTCTGCTTCTGGATGTACTGGGTGGGAATCGCGACCTGGTTCCCGACGGCCGCGCTGTTCTACATGAAGGCGGGGTTCTCGATGCTCGGACCCTCCTTCGCCCGCCTCAGCGATAGCCGCGCCTGGCTCCTGGGAGTCGCGCTGGCAGCCATCTGGATCGCGCTGGCGACGAACCTGGTGGGTGTCAAAACCGGCAAATGGACGCAGAACATCGGGGCAGCGGCCACATGGATTCTGGGCGGCCTGATCGTAGGAGTCGCGGTTCTGGTGTGGACGCGGCATGGTTTCGCGACCCGCATGAACATCCTGCCCAAGTGGGATTGGAGGACCGTCAGCTTTTGGGCCTCGATCGCTTATGCCATGTCGGGCATGGAGGCTGCCGGAGCGATGGGAGGCGAGATCCACGATGTGCGGCGCACGCTGCCGCGCGCTGCCTGGATCGCATCCAGCTTCGCAACGGTCTTCTATGGGGCGGGGACAGTGGCGCTGCTGGCGATTCTGCCTCCGGAGAGAATCAGCGAGTTGAGCGGCTTTGCGGATGTGGGTGAAGCCGCCGGCGTGATCCTGGGGGTGAGATGGCTCCTGCCCCTGATCGCGTTGCTGGTTCTGGCGAGCGGCGTGGGCCAGATCGGCGGCTTGGGAAGCTCGGTTTCCCGCCTGCCGTTTGCCGCGGGCGTCGATCGTCTGCTTCCTGAGGCTTTCGCGAGAGTCCATCCGCGCTGGGGAACGCCGCACGTCGCGATCCTCGCGCTGGGTGTAGTGGCGACCTTCCTGCTTGTGGTCTATCAATTGGGCGATAGCATGCGCGCGGCCTACGACGAGTTGGTCTCACTGATGGTCATCACCGGTTTTCTGCCCTACCTTTATATTTTCGGAAGCGCCTGGAAGGCCGGCAAGCGGCTCAGCGCGATCGGTGGGTGGGGAGTCACGGTGTTAGCGATTGTCTGCGCCGTGGCGCCTACGGCGGAGATCACGAATGTCTGGCTCTTCGAAGGCAAACTCGCGGCGGGTACTGCGGCAGTGATTCTTTCGGCGTGGCTGGTGTATCGAAGGCATGGGAGAGCGGGCCGGACGGCCCAGTTGGATATCCGCGCCAAGAGATAGCCTCCAGGTCATCAGTGCCCCGGTTGCCGTAAGAATTCGTGAGTTGGGTGGGTGGCGGAAAGGGATTCGTGAGTGAAGAATCAGCAGATTCTGCCGAGAAGTCCACTATGGAGATGCCCCGCTTCAGGAAACCACGCTGTTGCTTGCCATTGGCCGCGGCGGTGGCCGGGGCGTTCGGTATGCGGTGCTGGGATGTGGAATTGCAACTCCACCACCATGTATTCCGCATTGGGTTCGAAAACTCAACTTCAGGGCCGTACGGGTATAAACATCAGCCTTCCCTGGCGGACACAACAGTTCTGGTTGGTGAGCCGCGAGCAACGGGTGCAGCCCGGGGAGACGGTTGCCGCGTTGGTCAGCAACGGACGCCGCGCGGCTAACCAGTATTTGCCAGGCCGGAAAGTTCTGGAGCGCACGGGAATCGCAGACGTGTTCGAATCCGTTTGTAGCGGCGAGGCGGCTAGCGGTCTGCTTCCGGAAGGACCTGCACTACCTTCGTTTAACGTCCGGCCGCCGGCGTGCGCCGGTGTGCAATTAACGTCGACAAACGTCGAGGCTCTGCCCGATGCATTAATCTACTACGGCACCGGTGCAACCCTCAGGAGTTCATTGGCCTGCAGGGCCGCGGACAGGATTCGCGCCTCGTGATGGACAGAACGCTGGCGGCAATCGGCGGGGCCCCGGTATCCCGGTATCTCGAGAAAATTCCTTCAGCGATGAACGGCCAATGCGAGACGAGGGCCGACTCCGGCAGATCAGCCCGGTGCAGCTTTCTTGACCTCCGTTTGGAGCAGTTTAACAGCGTGTAGGAGTGTCATCGTGTGCGCCGGGTCAGGATTGGAAACCTTGACCTGAATCCCAGAAATGAGGGCGCACCTTTGTCAGCGCCTTAATCTTCGAAGCTTCTCGCGCCGCCCTTCATGCGATTCGTCACTAAGTTCGTCCACACGAACTTAATCACCCGCGCATCGTTGTAGCAATACGCCAGATTGTGATTCAACGTGGAGAAGCAGTGCTGCTGGCACGTCTGCTTCACGCGTGCCAATTGCGTGCGCTCGAACTTGTGCTCGTCGATGTTGCCCCAATCAAATGTGGAAGCGTACATCGGGAAACAAGGCGCCACCGTACCATCGGTCCGGATGATAACGTTGTTCTGTCCGGCACGGCAGTTCCATTCGGCAAAATGCAGATCGCCGTGGGCATCCTGCACGATCCCGGGCGTCCCGGCCAGACGCCGGGCAATATCGCTGTTCTTACCGGTGCCGTCGCCGTTCCAACGTAGGCGGTGCAAGTCCGCCCCTCCGGCCATGCGCACGAACGCTTTGATCTCCTGCAGCCGCTGCACCGAGTTCACCATCTGGTATCCGGCCCGGTTCTTGTCGATCAGCCAGTCTACGAGCGAGTCGATCTCCCGCCAATCTTCGGGACGAATGTAGGTCGGGTCATTGTCGAGATGCTTGAAATGCTCGTCCTGCTCGAGCATCGGCGTCTCGTTGATGTGGTAGTCCGTGGCGATATGGCTGTCGTGAGCATACTCGGTAAGTTGACGGATGTCGGACAGATTATTCCGGCAGATGTTCATGTTGAAGAACACCATGTAGCCGTACACGTACTGCTTCTTCAGCAGATACTCCAGGTGCTTGCGCACCGGTACCACCGCCTTGGGAAGTCCGGGCCTCTCGTCCCAGGCATCCACGGCGAAATTGAAAACCGCGGCCCCGGCATCGCCCAAACGGTCAGCGACATCCGGCCGCAGCAGGCGCCCGTTGGTTCCAACGTAAATCCAGAAACCTTTTTTCGCCGCATAATAGACCACCTTGTGAGCGAAATCGGGCCGCAGCAGCGGCTCGCCGCCCATCAGCGCCAGGACGCGGCAGCCGTGATCGTGTAGCCAGTCGATGGATCGGCGCGCTACGTCCTCGGTCATCCCCTTTACCTGGTTGTTAAACGCCCAGCAGTACCAGCAATCAAGATTGCACTTATACTCGACGAACAGATATGCCGTGACTGGCTGGAAGTCACCCGGCATGACCCGCGAGCGGATGTACGGGAAAAGCCAGCCACGCATTGAACGAGCGGCAGGCTCCAGTCGCGCTTTTCCGGCGGGCTTGCGGGCCCCGGATCCGTCAGTTTCTCCGGATACTGTGGAAAAACCGGTGCAGGTAGCGTCATTCCCTTCGGCGTAGGAACCCGTACGGTGGCGGGCGAGGAATTCATCAAAAGATCGTGGATATCGACATCGATCCTGAACTTTGGAATAGTAGTGGACAAGTTGATTCTCCTCTAGCGACTTTGTTGAAAGGATGCCCGGGCAGAAGAGGAGTCGCAAGACGACAGTGTGATGATTCGCGATCGACGGGATGTCGCTGTGAATTTTTTCACTAGTACCAGACCGTAAACGGCATCGCGGGACTGTACGTCTGGCAGAAGCAGGTGGCAGTGTTCGGTGCCACAGGGGTATATCATCACGCTATGCGGTGCTCTCTCGCTGTCGCTGCCTTGGCCGGCCTGGCCTGTCTGCTCGTCGCGCAACAGACGCGCGATCTCCGGATCGAAGCCGTGGGTCCGTCCAATCCGCTGAACGACCGGGGCACCCGCTGGGCCGTGGTAGTCGGCATTTCGTCGTACGAGTATCTCCCACCCGCAGCCCAGTTGCGTTTCGCTCATCGCGACGCGGAGGACTTCGCCGCCTTCCTGCGCACCTATGCGGGAGGCGCTCTGCCGGCCGACCACATCAAGCTCCTCGAAAACGAGGGCGCCACCCTCGCGGAGGTCCGCGCGGCCCTGGACACCTGGCTGGTCGGATCGGCGCAACCGCAAGACATCGTTTATGTTTTCTTCGCGGGACATGGAGTCCTGGACGATCATGACGAAGGATACTTCGTCGCGCACGATTCCGACCCCCAAAACCTGCACGCCACTGCCATCGCCTTCGAAGACGTGGATCAGATCCTGAGCACCCGCCTGCGGGCCAGCCTCGTGGTATTGTTGGCCGATGCGTGCCACACCGGGCGCCTCGGCTGGTCAACCTACTCTCCGGGAGTGCCCAGCCGTGCCGCGGATCCTCTGGCCAGGATCGGGCAAGGCGACCGGTCGTTTCTGAAGCTCTTATCCACCCGCCCGAGCGAGCAATCGTTCGAAGACACGAGGTTTGGCGGCGGCCATGGAGCTTTCACGCAGGCCCTGCTCGAAGGACTGAACGGCCCGGCCGACCGTGATGGCGACCACGTGATCCGGGCATCGGAGGCGATCGACTACCTTTCGCGCCGCGTCCCGGACCTCACCGACTCGCGGCAGCACCCGCGGGTGGCCGGCACCTTCGATGCGCAGGTGGCGATTGCGCTGGCGCCCAACTCCGCGCCACCCGCGCCGCGCACGGTAACCATGGACGTCACCGGCCCGGTCAGCAGCGCCCTTTACATCGACAACATCTTCCGTGGCAAGATCCGTCCTTCGGGAACGTTGCGCGTGGACGCGCTGGTTCCGGGGCCCCATGCCATCTCCGCGGACTTTACGAATGGTTCCACTCTCCAGGGGACGTTCACGCTGGGCGACCTGCCGGCAAACCTCCGCATCGCTCCGCCCCCGCCGACCTTGCTATCTCAATTGAAGGCGCGGGTGGATGCCCACCGTATTCTCGGAACGGACGGCGCCTGGGAGTTCTATCGCAGCAACACCTTCGCGCTTTCGGAGAAGGCCGCCGCCACCAGCCTGGTGGGCGCCGCTTTGGAAGGGCTTGGACAAGCGTGCGTCGCAGACTACGTCGAGTCCACGGCCAACGGGCCGAAGCGCATCCTGCTCGAAAATGCAGTGGACGCATACGACCGCCTCAAGCAACTGCGTCCTTACGACCGCGGCCTCGAAGTGCGGCGGGTCTTCTGCCAGGGCCGCTTGCAGATCGCCAAACGCCAGTTCTCGGACGCCGTCGTCACGCTCGAATCGGCCCTGAAGCTCGATCCGGGATTCGCTTGCGCCTACAACGCCCTGGGTGTTGCGTTTGGAAAACTGAATCGCTCCAAGGAGTCCCGCCAGGCGTTCGACACGGCGGCCCGGCTCACTCCGGAATGGGCCTTGCCGCCGTTCCAGATTGCCTCGCAGTACATTGCGGCAGGGGACCTGAAACGCGCCCAGCCGTACCTGGAAAAGGCCGTGGCCTACAACCCGCGGTCGGTGGGGACGCGCTGGAGCCTGATGCACGTCGACCGGCTTCTCGGCCAAATGACTGAGGTCGAGCGCCAGGGCAGTGAGTTACTCAAGCTGGATCCCACTTATGCGCCGGCCTATCTGGAACTGGCGCAGGCCTATGAAGTCACGCGCAACATTCCCAGGGCGGTCGAAATGTACGACGCATATGTTCTCCTGACACCCAATTATGCCGGGACAGATTCCGTCCGCCTGCATGCGGACCGGCTGCGGTCGCGATAGATACCGCGAGCTACCAGTCCAACCTGACGCCGAACTGCACGATGCGCTTCTCCAGCACCGTCGAGGACGGCTGGAGGAAATTGGCGGGTGGCTGGATCACTCCCAGCGCATCCACACCCACCGAGGTATTCAATGCCGTGATGTTCTCGCGGTTGAATACGTTGTTGAACTCCGCAATGAACTTGGGCTTGAGGTGCTCCCAGAGGGTGAAGAACGTCCGGGTGTACCGCAGATCCACCTGGTAGATATTCGGACCGCGCACGGCATCGCGGCCGATGAATAACGGACGTGTAGCCGCCTTCGGGTCGTTGTTCAACGCCTTGCTGGTGGTGATGTTCTGCTGGTCGCCGGAGGAGAAGTTCCCCAGCAGCGTCAGGTCGTTGTTGTTGGCCAGGTAATTCCACGTTCGATTGCTCGAGTTGACCTTGGGCGAGAACACCGCGCTCACAGTCACCGCTGACGGCCGGTTGACGATGCTGTTGCCGCGGTCCCGCCGCCGGTTGGTGTTGTCTTCGATGAACACGTTCTGCTCGAAACTGTTGGCGTCGGGAGCGTCGCTGATGGAGTGCGACCAGGTGTACGAAGCGCTCACCTGGAATCCCTGGGCGATGCGATGCTGGTAGTTCAGGATCATCGCATTGTAGTCCGTAACGGCCCCTACATCTTGCAGGGTGATGTTGTTGAACCGCGGATCGAGCCGGGTGGCTGCGCTCTGCACGGTCGAGTAAATCGGGCGGCCATCTCCCAGGAATCCGGTCGGATTGATCAGGTTCAGATTTCGCAGGAAAGTCAGTTCGCGCGCCCCGGTATTGACATAGCCCAGTGTCAGCGAGTCGTTGTTCGTGAGGGCCTGTGTCACCTGGACGCTGGTGTTGATGGTGTACGCATTGCGGAAATTCGGCGTGATGGTGGTGATATCGGCCGATGGAGGCACGGAACCGGGAGTTAACGAAATCACGCCGGGAAACGCCGGGGCAAGTGGACTGTTCGATGGGATGGAGGCCGAGTACGCCATGGTGCTGCCACTGTTGATGAAGGTGTTGTACCAGAGATTGGTCGGTACCGGCTCGAAGAAAATTCCGGAACTGACGCGCAGCACCGTCTTGGGCGTGATCGACCATGCGAGGCCGAGTCGCGGCGCGAAGTCCTTGCCCGGCGTGCGGAAGTGTTGGGAATAGCTGAAGAGGGCGTTGGGATCGGCCGGCGGACCCTGGAAGCGGTCGTAGCGAAGGCCGAAAATCAGCAGCAGGTTCGGGCGCACCTGCAGGCTGTCCTGGGCGAACCAGTTCCAGAAGACCGAGTGATACCAGGCGCCCGGCAGGCCGATGACCGTGGAGTAGGTGTTGTAAGAAAACGGGCTGCCGGCCTTGGCGGCCAGGTACTGAGCCACCGAAGAGAAGTTGTACTGGCTGTACACGTCGGCCGTCTGGGTATCCAGCATCTGCTGGAAACCGGCCCCGAATTTCAAAGTGTTGCGGCCGCGAATGATGGTGACGCTGTCGTTCAGATTCGGAATCTTCTCCTGGTACCGGTCGCCCACGCCGGTGCTGCCGTTGAAGATCGCGATGCCGCTGATGTTGATCTGCGGTCCCGTCCCGGTGATCGGATCGGCGTAGTGGTGCTCGTTGCGGTACGGCCAGCCGAAGCGGAGCTCGTTCAGCACGGTGGGTGAAAAAGTGGTGAGCACCTGCGCCCCCATAACGTGCGCCCGGTCTCGGAAATCGCTCGCGGCGTCGAGAGCGTTCTTCCCGCCGACCGCGGTGTTGAACGGGTACTCGTTGCGGAAATAGTTGTAACGCAGGAAGACCTGGTTCTTCGAGTTCACCGTCCAGTCCACACGCACGTTGAAGAATTGAGCGTGCTGCACGCTGGGCGCCACGGCCAGCAGGCTCGCCGGGAGTCCGATGGCGGCCGCGTCCGAAGGGGCAATCGTGTTGGGTGCAGGCAGCCCGCGCACCAGGTGCTCGTAGCCGGCAAAGACAAACAGCTTGTCCTTGATCACCGGACCGCTGCCGTTCGCCGCGTAGTCGTTCAGCGTCAGGTCGGGCTTGGGAGACGAAAGCGCCAGCAGCATCGGGCGGGCCGACAGTGCGGTTGGACGGCCGATATAGTAAAACTCGCCGTGGGGAGCGTTCGAGCCCGAATTGGTGATCACGTTGTAGATGTCACCCGCGGTGTTGCCGAACTCCGGCGCGAAACTGTTCGAGACGGTCTGCACTTCCCGCACGTAGATGTCGGAGATGGGGAAAAGGCGCAGGCCGTAGCGGTCGCTCTCGGTGTCCACCATACCGTCCATCTGGTAATTGATGCGGTCGAGCAGTCCGTTGGTATTGAGGGTCCGTGGAATGCCCAGTTCGGGATTGGGGTGGCCGCTTACGCCCGGCTGGAAAATGATGAAGTTGTATGGATTCCGCGAAGTCAGCGGCAGGTTGTCGATCTCCGCGTGATCAATCGTGCGGCCGGTGTTGACCCGCGAAGGCTCCACCATCGACGCGCCTCCGGTTACTTCGATTTCGGTGCTCAGGGCGCCCACCTTGAGCTGGCTTTCGACAACGGCCTCGGCGCCGGCAGTCAGCGAGACGCCGGGGTGGCGCTCCGTCTGGAAGCCTTCTTTCTGGATCGTAACCGTGTAGGTTCCAAGGGGCAGGTTGGGAACGACGTAATAGCCGTCATCTTCGCTGGAGACCGTGCGAGTGAATCCGGTTTCGTCATTGAGGACCGTCACTTTGGCCAGCGGCACCGCGGCGCCTGCGGAATCGATGACCCGTCCGCGAATGCTGCCATTGATGGCCTGGGTTTGCGCGACGGCGGAAGCCGTCAGCACGCCCACGAACGTCACCCACAGAGCGCACCCCGAAACAACGGCCAGAACACGGGAGTGGAAATTGAGCTTCGGCATTTACATTTCCCCTGAGAAAAAAGATGAACCGCTTTGCGATTCAGTATGTTCCTTTTCGAGATGCGCGTCAACACTCCTCGGCTCTCTCGAGCGGGTTCGGCGCGGGGGCCGCAGCCTGACGGTCGCCGTTGTGGATGACTCGCTGACCTGGCCCGGCATGACTCGAGGCCGCGATTCCTTGAGCGGTACCATTGCACCCCACTCCGTGTGTCTGCCGGTGAGCCCGCAGAATCGACTGACTGGCAGCCGGAGAGCAATATTACACGCAGACTCTGTCCCCTTTTCCCGGCTCTCTCCGCTTTACTGGATGAAGCGATTGGAGGGCGGCTCAAAAATGACACGAAGCTCGCTCCTGTGATCTGAGTCACAAAGCAAACGAAGGCGGCTCCGATTGCCTCTGAATCGCCGATTCCGGCAAGACCTGCCGTCGAGAATTTGAATCTCGCAGCTCCCGCGGTGGGCGAGGGCTGCACTCTGGTTTTTTACCAGCTCGTATAGTCCCACTTTACATTTCCACACCCGGCTTCCTCGCCCCTCGGGCCATCCCGCGGGGTGACGCCGTACAACTCTGCGCAACGGCACTGCTGAGACTGCGCTCATGTGAGGAGAAGAGGATCATGAACACACACACGAAACTGAAAATCGCAACGGGCCTGGCGTTGGCAATCGGATTGGTGCCGCGCGCGCAGGCCATCACCGGGTGCACGAACAACCTGCTCTCGGGCGCCTATGGCTGGCAGGTATCGGGCACCGTGACCCCGGCTCTGTCCGGCGGTGTCGCCGGGGCGGTCACGCCTGTCAAGGTGATGTCACGCATTGCCTCGGATGCACCCGGAACCAGCCTGGTCACGGGGCTCGCGACTGTCATCATGGACGGAGGCGGAAACTTCTTTGGGGACGCGGTAGCGATCGTGGACGGGGTTTCGTCCGAGGGTCCGGTGAGCGGCACGTACAACGTTAACGACGATTGCAGCGCTTCCATTACACTCACTGACTCGAGCGGCGGAACCCAGCACTTCGACGGTGTGGTCGTAAACCGCGGCGATGGAGTCAACCTGCTGCAAACCGACCAGGGCGTGGGAGTGTCGGGGTCGCTGCGGCACGCACGTGGCTTCTGCCAGACTTCCGATATCGGCGGCGGCTTCGGTTTCCGGACTGCAGGCGCAGTTGCGGATTCGGGGCCGGTCAGTTCCATCGGCTCGCTCAATTTGGATGGCCAGGGAAATGTGACAACCTCGGAGTCACGCTTCGGGAACGGAGCGTACTCCCAGGTGGCTACGACCGGGACCATCACGCTGAACTCCGACTGCACTCTGAATATGACGCTGGCGGCCAACAGCGACGGATCGCTGGTGAACTTCCGCGGCGTCGTCCTCAACAGCTCGAAAGAGATGTTTCTGATCCGGATCGATGACGGTACGACTGTTACTGGAACGGTCACTGCCCAATAACGCTCTTCCACAATCGGGGCGGGCCTATAGCAAGGGTCCGCCCCCTTCGCTTTTCGGCTCGCGCTGCTTCTTCCGTTCCTCCGCCCCGCTATCTCACTTGATACAACGGCCGCGCTACAATTGGTGATACACAGCACCGTTGTGAAGCCGCCCCAAGACAGCACCGTCACCGGGGAGCTTTGGCAAAGGATCTCCGACGTCTTCGCGGACGCTCTGGAGTTGCCTGCTGCCGAGCGGTCGTCCTATCTGCGCCGTGAATGTGCCGGTGATGAGTGTGTGGAGCGCGAGGTTCGACGCCTCCTGTCCGAGTCGGATTGCGCGGGCGAATTTCTGGAGACTCCGGCGCTGGACCGGGGAGCATTGTCCCCGGAATCCAGCGACAAAGACTCCGTCTCCCTGGAGGGAGATGTCTTGGCAGGCCGGTTTCACGTCATCCGCATGCTTGGTGCGGGCGGCATGGGAGAGGTTTATGAGGCGTACGACTCCGAATTGCGGCAGCGTGTAGCAATCAAGACTCTGCGCCGGCCTGGAGTTGTCAATTCGGCCACGTTGGACCGGTTTCGCTCGGAAGTAATGCTCGCGCGTCAGATTACGCATCCCGGCGTCGGACCAGTTTACGATCTTTTTACTCACACGCGCCCCGACGGATCACAACTCCCCTTTTTCACGATGAAGCTGTTGGAAGGCGAAACTCTTTCGCAGTGGATGGTGAGCCACGGACCGCTCTCCCCGGCGCAAGCGCTTCCCTTACTGGAGCAGATGGCGGCCGCGTTGCATGCCGCGCACCTGGCCGGAATCGTACACCGCGACTTTAAGCCGGGAAACGTCTTCATTTCGGAACCGGCCGGCAAGGCAACGCAGGCGATTGTCACGGATTTTGGCATCGCGGCGCAACACGGATCAACCTCCCATCCGGGCCTCTCGCAGACGTCCGCAAGCGGAGCTTCGCTGGTCGCGGGGACTCCTGCATATATGTCCCCCGAGCAGATCGTCGGGGAGCCCGGCTCTGCGGCGAGCGATATCTATTCGCTCGGGCTGGTAGCTTGCGAAATGCTCACGGGCAAGCGCGCATATGCCGCAGAATCGTCACTTGCCTGCGCGTTGCAGAAGCTGGCCCCGGAGGATCCCGAACTTTTCTCCAGCCGCTCGGGTTTCCCTCCGGTGTGGGTGGATGCCATCCACCGCGCAGTCCGGCGAAACCCGGAGAAACGCTTTGCGAACACCCTGGATTTCATTCGTGCGATTTCTCCGAAGGAGAAAGCGTTGTCGCGGCGCGTCTTGGTTTCGCGAGGATTCTGGGGCATCTTGCTGATTGCGGCCGTGATTTCGGGAGGCGTAGCTTTTGTTTTAGGCCGAAATGCGCCTCTGGCACGAACGGCCGCATCGATCGCTGTTCTGCCGTTCGACAACGCCAGCGGCGACTCACAATTGTCCTACCTCAGCGATGGAATCGCCGAGGAACTCACCCACGCGCTCTCCACATATCCGAAGCTGCATGTGGTGTCCCAGGCAAGCGCCTTCGGGTTCCGGAACGGGGCCACGCCACCTGCCAAGATCGGGCGTGCGCTCGGTGTAGAGATGCTGCTGACGGGCTCCGTGCGACGCTCCGAAGGCCGCCTTCACATTTCCGTGCAATTGGTCCACGGGGCCACGGGACGTGAAGTGTGGTCCCAGATATACGATCGCGAACTGCGGCAGGTGTATGCGGTAGAGGGTGAAATCACCAATGAGGTAGTCGCCCGCCTGGCGCCCGGGCCAGCCACGCGCAAGTCGGCACGAGAACCCACTTCCAACCCGGATGCTTATGACCTTTACCTCAAGGGACGGTATCTGTGGAACACGCGAACGCGGGAAGGACTCTTGAAAGGTGTGGAGTATTTCGAGCAAGCGATTCGGATGGATTCGAGCTTTGCCCTCGCGTACGCGGCTTTGGCGGACAGCTACACGGTTCTTGCCGATTATGCATGGATTTCCCCGATAGTCGCTGCTCCCAAGGTTCGCACTGCTCTCGATCATGCGCTTTCGCTCGATCCGGAATCTGCTGACATACAGACATCCCTCGGTCTCTTCGACAGCCTCCTGGAATGGGACCAAGCGGGCGCCGAACGCGCGTTCCGCCGGGCATTATCGGTGAACCCATCCCTGATGTCGGCCCACTCCTGGTACGCCAATTATCTGATGCGCGCCGGCCGGCTAGATGAGGCGCTACGTGAAGCCGAGGTAGCGCGGCGCTTGGATCCAGTCTCGCTGCCAACACTCGGTTTTCTGGGGTGGGTCCGCTATTATCGAAAAGAGTATCCCGCGGCCATCGAAATCGGCAAGCAAGTGCTCGCAGGCTATGCCTCTTCCCCATACGGATACTATCTGCTTGCTCTTAGCTT
>DATJWB010000065.1:0-19015 GCA_035501495.1 Bryobacteraceae bacterium
CCGGGAAGAAGACCTACATCGCGGGCCACGAGGGGCTCGAGATCGGGCTGCTCGCGATGTACCGCGAGACCGGCGAGCCGCGCTACTGGAAGCTGGCCGGGTTCTTCTTGGATGAACGCGGCAAAGACGATTATCCGCGGCAGGCGAGTACGCCATCGACCGCACCTGCGCGCAGGATCACATGCCGGTGGTGCGGCAGACAGAGGCCGTCGGCCACGCAGTTCGCGCCACGAATCTATACATCTCTCTGGCGGAAATCGCGGCGCTGTCCGGCCAGCCTGCGTACCTGCACGCGTCCGAGTTGATCTGGCAGGACGCCGTCTACCGCAAAACCTATGTCACCGGGAGCATTGGCTCCATCCGTTTTCATGAGCAGTTCGTCGAGCCGAAAACCATCCGCTACAAAGCGGGCGAAATCGGTCCGCCCGGCGCCATGTTCCTCACCTCCGGTATCGATTGGCGCGAACCGGGCATCGTCGAGTGGCGCATGAAAGAAGCGCTCGTCGGTGGACAGCTCACAGCCAGCATGGTGAAGCGCGCGCCGGCTAAAACCGGTAATACAATGGCCAAGATGAAAACTGCGCGGTACTGGACTCGCGGTTCTGCAGACGCCCAGAGCCCAAGAGGCGAACGGATTCGGACCACAGCCCGGGGCTGGGCCGACGATAGTATCGCCTCCGCGCGCGTTCGCGCGTGCGACATCGCTCGAAGGGTAGCCGAGCGCATTGCGTCGGGTTCCGTTGATCAGTCACGGTACCCGTATGGCGATCGTCCGCTGCCGGAGCCGATCATTCGAGAGTTCACCAGCACCAGCGCCATCGTGACCCGGAACGCCTATGGGGCGCTGGTTTTGAATACCGGCCACCTCCTGTTTGCCGACATCGACGCTAAACCGTCCCCGGCTGCATCGTCCTGGGGCCAACTGTTCTCGTCGATGTTCGGGAAAGCGCCGCGTGCAACAGACATGATCGCGGAAAGGCTGCGCAAAGTCACGATCGGGCGTGGTAGAACGGCGCGCCTTTATCAGACGGCGGCCGGCTACCGGCTCGTGATTACGGATGCGCGCTATGCTCCCGGCAGCCCCGAGGCGGAGAGTTTGCTCGCCGAGTATCAGGCGGACCCGCTGTACGTACGGCTCTGCCGCATGCAGGAGTCATTTCGCGCACGGCTGACCCCTAAGCCGTGGCGCTGTGGAATGCCGGCTCCACCAGTTGAGTTCCCTTACGAGACCAGCGAGGCTCGGAACCAATACTCGCGGTGGGAGGACGAGTACAACGAAAAAACGAGAGAGTTTGCGACCTGCCGTTTCTTAGCTGACCTGGGCCAGGGATACCGGGAAGACGAATTTCGGGAGGTGATCGATTTTCATGACCGCGAGACCAAGGCAACTCAAACCCTTCCCCTGGCTTAGTACATAGTTTCGGGAATGTACGCAGGCGGCGCGGGCACTCATCCGGGCAGTGGCCAAAGATGGGACAACCCCTCGCCCCTGCTTGCTATATTGGTATTTTCCCATGCAAATTGAAAAAGTGTACGAGCCGCGGCGGTTCGAGCCGCACTGGGCTCAGTGGTGGATCGACTCCGGCATCTTCCGCGCCGTCGGGCGCGGCGGCAACCGGGTATTCTCGCTCGTCATTCCGCCGCCCAACGTGACCGGGTTGCTGCACATCGGCCACATGCTCGAACACACCGAAATCGATGTCACTGTGCGCTGGCATCGCATGGCCGGCGACAACACCCTGTGGCTGCCCGGCACCGATCACGCCGGCATCGCCACCCAAATGGTGGTGGAGCGCAAACTGGCCGAAGAGGGCATCAACCGGCGCGACCTGGGTCGCGAGAAGTTCGAAGAGCGTGTCTGGGATTGGAAGAAACAATACGGCGACACCATCAAACGTCAGATGGTTCAACTTGGCGCCAGTTGCGACTGGACCCGCGAGCGCTTCACCCTCGATCCCGGACTTTCCCAAGCCGTGCGCGAAGTCTTTGTGCAGCTCTTCGAAAAGGGCCTGATCTACCGCGGTGAGTACATGGTCAACTGGTGCCCGAGCTGCCACACCGCGCTCTCCGATCTGGAAGTGGCCCATGCGGACATTCAGGGGCACCTCTGGCACATCCGCTATCCGGTCAATGGCCTCCAAGGCCGTTTTCTGACCGTCGCCACCACCCGCCCCGAGACCATGCTTGGCGACACGGCGCTCGCCGTCAACCCTAAAGATTCCCGCTACGCCGATGTCCATGGCCGAACTGCGACGGTGCCAATCGTAGATCGAGAAGTCCCCATTATCCTCGACGCCTTGGCCGATCCCAAGTTCGGCACCGGCGTGGTGAAAGTGACGCCCGCGCACGACATGAACGACTTCGAAGCCGGGCGGCGTCACAACCTTCCCAAGATCCAGGTCATCGACGAGGATGGCAAGATGACCGCCGCGGCCGGGCCGTATGCTTCGCTCGACCGCTTCGAGGCCCGCAAGCGCCTGGTGCGCGATCTCGAAGCGCGCGGATTGCTGGAGAAGATCGAGGATTATCCTCTCAGCCTCGGCAAGTGCTCGCGCTGCGCCACCCCCGTCGAGCCGCTGATCTCGACCCAGTGGTTCGTCAAAACCAAGCCCCTGGCCGAAAAAGCCATCGATGCGGTGGAATCCGGCCGCATCGAGTTCATTCCTCCGAACTGGGCCAAGACCTACTACGAATGGATGTACAACATCCGCGACTGGTGTATCTCGCGGCAGCTCTGGTGGGGCCATCGCATTCCCGCGTGGCACTGCCAGGAATGCCACGAAATACTGGTGGCCCGCGAGGCGCCCGCCACCTGCTCGCGTTGCGGGTCGAGCCACCTCGTGCAGGACCCCGATGTGCTCGACACCTGGTTCAGCTCCGGCCTCTGGCCGTTCTCGACGCTGGGCTGGCCCGCCCAGACCGAAGATCTGGCGACTTTCTATCCCACCTCCCTGCTGATTACCGGGTTCGACATCCTGTTCTTCTGGGTGGCCCGCATGATCATGCTGGGCCTGGAATTCATGGGCGACGTGCCGTTCCGCCAAGTCTACATCCACGGCCTGGTCCGCGACGCCGAGCGTCAGAAGATGTCCAAGACGCGTGGAAACGTCGTGGACCCGCTGGTGGTAACCGAGAAATACGGCACCGACGCCGTTCGCATGGCGCTGCTCCAGGGAGCCGCACCCGGAACCGACATCGTCCTGACCGAAGAGCGCATGGAAAGCTCGCGCGCGTTCGCCAACAAGATCTGGAACGCCGCCCGCTTCCTGTTCCTCAAGATGGAGTGGTCGGGCGTCCAGCCGTGGGTTCCCGGCGATCTCGAACAGTTCCGACCCGAGCCCGACGGCGAGACGTTGGAGGTGCCCATCGAGGACCGCTGGATTTTCAGCCGCCTGAACAGTTGCGCCGAGCAGGCCAACCGGGCGATCGAGTTGTATCGCTACCACGATGCCGCGCAGGTGCTGTGGCAGTTCTTCTGGCACGAATTCTGCGACTGGTATCTGGAGCTGAAGAAGCCTCGTTTCCAGGAGAACTCGGGACTCAATGCCGGGTGGCGTAATACCCTGGCGGCTTTCGAGACGGCCCTGCGCCTGCTCCATCCGGCCATGCCGTTCCTCACCGAGGAATTGTGGCAGCGCCTCGCCACCGACCGTTCCATCCGTCCACTCTCGATCGCCGTGGCGGCCTGTCCGAAATACCGCCAGGAAATGACCGACCACGAGGCCGAATATGAGATCGGTATCCTGCAGGAGATCGTGACCATGGCCCGCACGCTGCGCACCGAGGCCAGGCTGGATCCGAAACAGGAGCTGGAAGGTGTGTTGTACGCTCGCAGCTCCGGTTTGGACGTCGCCCGGCGGCACGCGTCGGCCATTCAGAAGCTGGCCAACGTGAAGCTCGAATTCCGGTCGGAAGCCGCGCCCAAGGCTCCTGCCATGCGGTCCACCGTCCGGTTCGACCTGGTCCTCCAGGTCCCCAAGGCGCAGGAGGATGCGCAACGCAAACGCCTCGAGAAGGAGTGCGAGCAGCTCGCGAAGAACATAGCGAACTCTGAACGACAACTGGCTGACGAGGCATTCCTGGTCAAAGCGCCCGCCAAAGTAATCGAGACCATTCGCACCAAGCTGGCGGACTACAAGGCGCAGTTCAGTAAGATCGGGTGTTCCTGAATGACGCCGATCGTGCGTCTGGCGCTCGAGGAGGATATCGGTTCGGGGGATGTTACTACCGCGGCATGCGTGCCGGAGTTTCAGGCAGCGAGCGGGCGGTTCGTGGGGCGGGAGCCGCTGATCGTGGCCGGTCTGGAACTGCTGACGGAGTTGTATGACAGGGTGCACCTGCGAAAGCGGGGCGGGGACGCGTGCGCGGAGGGCGAGATTATTGCGGAGGTGTCCGGCCGCGCGCGCACGCTGCTGGAACGGGAGCGGGTGGCGCTGAATTTCCTGCAGCGCCTGAGCGGAGTGGCTACCGTGGCGCGCCGCTTCGCGGAGGCTGTGGCTGGAACGAACTGCCAGGTGCTCGATACCCGCAAGACCACGCCGGGAATGCGCCATCTGGAGAAGATGGCGGCGCGCGCCGGCGGCGTGACGAATCATCGGATGGGTCTTTTCGATGCCGTTCTGATCAAGAATAATCACATCGCCGCGGCGGGAGGTGTGCGCAACGCCATTGAACGCGCGCGCACTTGTGGATTCCCGATCGAGATCGAAGTGCGTTCGCGGGAAGAGTTGCGCGAGGCGCTGGAGTGCGGGGCTGCACATCTGCTACTCGATAACCTAACGCCCGAGGAGGCGGCTGATTGGGTCCGCGAAATCGCCGGCCGCGCCAAGGTGGAACTCTCCGGCGGCATCACCTTGGACAACGTGCGCGCCTACGCAGAGACGGGCGCGGACTTCGTGTCGTCCGGCGCGATCACGCATTCCGCGCGCGCAGTGGACATCAGCTTCCGCCTGGAGCTGGCATGAGGCCATTGTTGCGCGACGTGGCGCAGGCACTCCTGCCTGCCGCATCGGCACGCATGCCGATGCGTTTGGGCCGCCTGCGCCACATCGTATGAGCGTTAATCTACCCAGCCTTCGCGCTGCCTTCCCCGGCCGGCGGATCGATTACCACCCCACGATCGATTCCACCATGCTTGCCGCGGCCGGATGTCCCGTCGGCACGGTGGTGCTCGCCGGTGAGCAGATCGCGGGGCAGGGCCGCCATGGACACTCCTGGCATTCGGAGGCCGGCGCCGGGCTCTACTGCTCGATGGTGCTCACGCCCGCGCCTGTGCTCACACTGGCGCTCGGGCTGGCCACGCAGACCGCGCTGCTCGAAGCCACGGGCATCACCTGCGATCTTCGTTGGCCGAACGACGTCATGCTGGACGGAAAAAAGCTGGCCGGCATCCTGGTGCAACTGGTGGATGGCAACGCCATCGCAGGCATCGGCATCAACTTGAACCATACCGCCTTCCCGCCCGAACTCGCCCTCGAGGCGACTTCGCTCAAACTGCATGCGGCACGCGAATTCGACGCCACCGGCATTCTGATCGCACTGCTCCGTGCCGTGGATACCTTCACCGCTGAGGACCAGGAGTCCATCCTCCGCCTTTTCACCCACGCCTCGAGCTACGCGTCCGGGCGGCGGGTCATTGTCCAACAACCGGGCGGCGTAGTTACGGGAGTCACCGCCGGCCTCGACCCCTCCGGCTTCCTGATCGTGCGGAAGGACGACGGAACCGATACCCTGATTCTTGCAGGAGGCGTGCGTGCTGCTCGCTCTTGACGCAGGCAACAGCAACATTACGATTGGAGCATTCGAAGGCCGCAAGCTGGTTTCCCAGTGGCGTCTGCGGACCGTCCATGAACAGACTGCCGACGAATGGGGCATCCTGCTGCACAATCTGTTCTCGCCCGCCGGGCTCGACATCGCCACCGTAGACGGAATGATCATCTCGAGCGTGGTGCCTCCCATCGACAGCACGCTCGCGTTCATGGCGCAGCGCTACTTCCATACCGACGCCATGTTCGTCGGACCTCAGACGGATATCGGCCTGACGATCCGCTACGACAATCCCAACGAAGTGGGCGCCGACCGGCTGGTCAACGGCGTGGCCGGCTTCTACAAGTACGGAGGCCCGTGCGTGATCGTGGATCTCGGCACCACCGTCAACTTCGACGTGATCTCCAAAGATGCGGAGTACCTGGGCGGCGCTATCGCCGTAGGCATCGGTATCTCGATCGACGCACTGTTCAAGAAAACGGCGCGGCTTCCCAAGGTGGATTTCCGGCCGCCCAGCGACGTGGTAGGCACCAACACGGTGGCCAGTATTCAATCCGGATTGTATTTCGGCACGATCGGAATGATTGACGGCATCCTGGAGCGCATCATCGAGAAACTCGGACCGGAAACCAGGACAGTCGCCACGGGCGGGCAGGCGCACATGATCGTCAGCGGGTCGCGCTTCCTCAGGACGGTGGACGAGCATCTCACGCTGGAAGGCCTGGAGATGATTTGGGAGCGGAATCGCCGCCTCAGGGCCCCGCAGTAAACGCGTGAACTATTACAACTATTACACCGAGATCGAGGAGCACTTCCAACGCGCGCGGGCGACCAGCCTTTTCCTGCTGTCGCCGCTCGATTGGGCGTTGATCGATTCGTGGAATAGGGCCGGCGTTCCTCTCGAGGCCGTGCTGCGCGGAATCGACACGGCCTTCGAGAAATGGCGCGGACGCAAGATCAAGACCCAGATGGTGAACTCGCTGGCCTTTTGCGCGCAGGCGGTGCTCACCGAGGCGCAGATCATGGCCGGAACCGTGCAGCCCAAGGCGCGCAAAGAGACCGCTCCGCCGTTTCCGCTTGAAGAACTGCGCACCTGGCTGGCGCAAAACGCCGCCGCGCTTCCGCCCGAGTACGACGAGATCGCCAGGTCGTTGCGCAAGCTTTCGGACGAAGCGGAACAGCATTACGCCGACCTGGAGGCATTGGAGCAGCGCCTGACCATCCTGGAAGAGAAGATGGTCGCCGCCGCGCGAGTGCGGCAGAGCGAAGAGGAGCTGCTGGCTGCCCGGCAGGAACTCGATCGCCAGTTGCGCCCCTACCGCGGCAAGATGACGGCCGAGCAACTCAACATGCTTGAGAAGCAGTACCTGGAGCGCGGCTTGTTGGAGAAGGCCGGACTGCCGCGCCTCAGCCTGTTCTACATGCGCTGACGGCTATCGGTACGACTTCCGCGTTCGTTCGCCTCGACTCGCGCCTGGACCAGCTTTTTGACCAGGGCCGCCGATGGAGGCTTGTCCATGGGGAATCGAATCGTCCCTTTGGAGGTCTGGTAGTTCTTCAACTCTTCGCGGAACTCCTCGGCCAGGTGTGTGCTCATCGGGAACAAGCTGCAATGCTTCGCGAATGCCGCGTACCAGACCAGGCCCCCTTTGTACTGGAAGCTGGGAATCCGGTAGCTGATCGCCTCGGCGGCTTCGGCCGGGGCCACCGACCGAATCCTGGTGCGAACTTTCTGCAAGGTGCTGCGGGCGGGTTCCCGAACCTTTGCCAGGTATTGATCTACGTCCCGCGAACCGTCCACGGGCTTGGTCCCCACTGCTTTCCTCTTCATAGACTCATCCCTTCTCTACGTTGCGCGGCACTCACGCCGACGCCTTTTGGTCCCCACCGGTTCGGCTCGGGGAGTGTCCGCGCCACACCCTAGCGCGGTTTCTTGAACTCGTTCGCCGCAATCCGCGCCTTCACCAGTTTCTTGATCAGCGTGGCCGGCGGCGGCCTTTCAATCGGAAAGCGGATGGTGCCTTTCGACGTCTGGAAGCTCTTCAATTCCTCGCGGAACTCCTCCACGAGGCGGCCATCCATCGGGAACAGGCTGCAGTGTTCCGAGAATGCGGCGTACCCCATGAGCCCGCCTTTGTACTGAAAGGTCGGAATCCCGTAGCGGATGGCCTCAGTCGCCTCGGCTGGCGCCACCGAACGGATTGTGGAGCGAATCTTTTGCAAGGTGCTGCGGGCGGGCTCAGGGACCCTTGCCAGATACTCGTCCACCGCCCGCGTGCCGTCTGCGCCTCCCGATTTGTCCCGCGCCTTACGATGCTCCGTCATACGCCTTCTGCAGCGCGGCAATGTCCAGTTTGATCATTTGCATCATGGCCGCCAAGGCGCGCTTCGATCCTTCGGCATCGGGGCCATGCAGCAGTTTGCCCAGGACCGTGGGGATGATCTGCCATGACACGCCGTACTTGTCCTTGAGCCATCCGCAGCGGTCGGGCTTGCCTCCGCCGTCGGTGAACTTCTGCCACAAGTCGTCGATTTCCTCCTGGCTCTCGCATTTTACAAAGAACGAAATCGCCTCCGTGAACTGGAAGAGCGGACCGCCGTTGAGCACTTGAAATTCCTGCCCTTCGATTTCGAAGGCCCCCACAAACAACGTTCCTTTGGGCCCCGGGCCCGAATCGCCGTTTCGCGTGACACTCACGACCTTCGAATTTTTGAAGACCGAAACGTAGAAGTTCATGGCCTCTTCGGCCTGGTGATCGAACCACAGAAATGGAGTGATTTTTTGCACGGCGGCTCTCCCTTCAAGCGGCGTCCACATTCGCGACGCTCATGGTTTCGGCCAACATTTCGGCCAGCTTGTCGTAGCATTCCGCCGCGCCGTGCTCCATGCCGGTCGAGAGGACGATGTCGCGAACGTCTTGCGACGGATACAACACCGTCGCGGTAAGCGTGGTCTTGCCGCCTTCCTCGGTGAAGACCGCGGTCACCTGCGATTCACGGGGAAAACTGTCGAACGATTCCATGTGTACGGAGCGCACCGGCGGAGTCAGCTCGCGATACGTACCGCGCATGCCCATCTGCTTTCCGCCGGGCGTGCCGAGCACGAAACGAAAGCCGCCGCCCACCCGCAGATCGAGCTCGCAGACCTCCAGAGACCAGCCGCGAGGGCCAAACCACCGCTTCAGCAGCCCGGGCTTGGTAAAGGCATCCCAAACCATCTCACGTGGGGCATCGAAAACTCGCCTCAGCATCACCTCGCGATCGCTGGGCATGGTCACCGTCAATGTCATTGTGCTGTTCATCGGTCTCCTCCCTCTCTCGATTTCTCTCCGCGCTTGTTACGCCGCTACTTCGGACGCCAGCAGGGCCGCCAGCTTGTCATAGGTTTCCGCCGCTCCGTGCTCCATGCCGCTCTTGAGCACGGCGTCGCGAACTTCGCGAGACGGGCTGAGCACCGTCGCGGTGAGGGTAGTCTTGCCGTCCTGCTCGACCAGGACCGTGGTCACCTGCGCCTCGCTGCCCGGAAAGTCGTCGAATGACTCCAGGTGGACCGTCCGCTCCGGCGGACTGAGTTCGCGGTAGACGCCGCGCATCCCCATTGTTCGTCCGTCAGGTCCGCAGAGCACGAAGCGAAAGCCGCCACCCACCCGGAGATCCACCTCGCAGACCGACAACGACCAGCCGTGCGGCCCGAACCAGCGCTTGAGCAGCTCGGGTTTCGTGAGCGCGTCGTACACCATCTGGCGCGGCGCGTCGAAGACACGTATCAAAGCAACCTCGCGGTCGCTGGGCAAAGTGACTTTCAAGGTTCCCGTATTCTTCATCGTTGCTTTCCTCTCTTGATGGGTGGTTGTGCCTTCTGCTGACTCTTCATTTCATCCAGCAGGGAGTCGAGCCGCTCGAAGCTCTCCTCCCAGAAGCGGCGGTAGTTCTCCAGCCACGCGCTGGCATCCGCCAGAGGCCTCGCGTCCAGCCGCCGGGGACGGCGCTGCTCGTCGCGTCGCCGCTCGATCAGGCCCGCGCGCTCCAGCACCTTGAGGTGCTTGGAGATGGCTGGCTGGCTCATGGAGAACGGCTGCGCCAGTTCGTTCACGGAAGCTTCGCCTGACATGAGGCGGGCCAGAATCGCCCGCCGGGTGGGATCCGCGAGCGCGGCGAACGTTGCATCCAGTTGTTCCGAAGCATTCATTGCCATCTGGTTATATAACAGTCTGATTATGGAAAGATGGGGGCGCGGTTGTCAAGAGATTTTTCAGAGCAAAGATTCTATCCGGAGGATTCGCGCTGTGGCACGAATGTCTGCGCTACGTATGGGTCTAAAACAAGTCCAGTTGACGCAGCGCCATCGGCCACGTGCGCAAGGGGAACGGCGCCAGGCGGATTTCGTCGGAAAGCCACAGCTGGCCGCGCCTTTGCGCCCGGGTGCGGCGCGTCATAGCCACACGCTGCGCGGTATCGTTGCGCGAGTGGCAACTTGGGCACAGAACCGCCAGGAACCGGCGGTCGGCCGGGTCGTGATTGAGATGCGCCACGTTCAGAAGTCGGTGCGGCTTGTGGCAGCGCTCGCACACGTTGCCTGCGCTTTCCAGCATGGCAAGCCGGAATTTGCGCCACTTGGCGTCGTAATATTTCCGGTTGTCCATGCGGATGGGCATGTCCTTCTGCATTACCGACAATCACTTATACCACGTGATGGAACGCCGCGCACCTGGGTAGAATAAGAGAACCATGCCTTTTCCTCACCTGCTGCTCGTTCGCCAGAAGTTTCCCGACCGCCGCCTCGCCGATCCGGCGGCCGAAGTCCACGCCCGATTGGCTGCCTCGGGGTTCGCCGCCCGCCTGAAACCCGGCTCGAGGGTCGCCATCGGGGTCGGGAGCCGCGGGATCCACAACATCGCCGCCATCGTGCGCAGCGTCGTGGCGTACTGGAAGGATGCCGGCATGCACCCGGTGCTCTTTCCCGCTATGGGAAGTCACGGCGCGGCATCGGCAGCCGGCCAGGCGGACGTGCTCGCTCACTACGGGATCACCGAGTCCTCCATGGGCTGCCCGCTGATCAGCCAGCTCGAAGTCGTCTCGCTCGGCAAGACCGCCGACGGCATCGAGACCTTCATGGACCGCATCGCGTACGAATCGGATGGAGTGATGCTGGTGGGGCGGGTCAAGTGGCACACGGACTTTTCCGGGAAGATCGAAAGCGGGCTCTTCAAGATGATGGCCATTGGGCTGGGCAAATTCGCCGGCGCGCAACGGTACCATGCGTATGCTTACCACCTCGGCCTGGAGCACGTCATCCGCAGCATCGGAAGGCAAGTCCTGCAGTCCAACAAAGTCATCGGCGGACTGGCGATCCTCGAGGATGCTTACCACAATACGGCGTACGTCGATGCGGTGCCGGTGGAAGAGATGGAGCAGCGTGAGGAGCAGAATCTGGCATTGGCGAAGTCCTGGATGGCCCGGATTCCCATGGACCTCGACATTCTCGTCCTGGACGAAATCGGCAAGAACATCAGCGGGGCGGGCATGGATACCAAGGTCGTGAACCGCGGCGTCAACGGCGAGTACAATCCCTGGCCGGGCGTTCCCCGGTTCCAGCGCGTCTTCGTCCGCGATTTGAGCGAACTCACCTACAACAGCGCCGTCGGACTCGGAATGGCCGACATCGTGACAGATCGCTTGGTGAAACGCACCAACTGGGAGCCGACCATCATCAATTCGTTGACTGCGAACACTCCCGCGGCCATCCGCACTCCTGTGCACTTCCCCACGGACCGCGAGTGCCTCGAACGGATCGCGCCCACGGTTGGCAAACTCGATCTGTCTACTGTGACCTACGGGTGGATCCGGAACACCATGGAATTGGGCCGCCTGGCCCTGAGTGAAAGCTTGCGCGAGCAGATCGAAGCCAATCCCCAACTCGAGGTCGAAGGCAAGATCGATTTCGATTTCGACGGCGACGGGAATCTGATTAGCCCGTTCGTCCCGCTGGCCGAGACGGCGGGCGTTCATTAGGCCTGGCCGGCGTGCACACCCGACCCTGCCCCTCCACGGTATGCTGGAGTGGTTCGGGTGATTTTTCATCGGGAGGGGTAATCTTGGTGAAACCTGGTGTGTGCTTACTGGCGGTTCTGGCCGTAACATTGTCCGCACAGACCCCAGGGAAGGGTGGTGTGGAAAGCGGGTATGCTCCTGTAAACGGCCTGAAGATGTACTTTGAGAGCCGTGGGAAAGGGGCGCCCCTCATTCTGGTGCATGGCGGTGTCGTCGGCATCACTATGTTTGGCGGCAATGTCGAAGCCCTTGCCCGCAATCGGCGCGTCATCGCGGTCGAACTGCAGGGACATGGCCATACCGCGGACATCGATCGTCCCTTGACGTTCGAGGCCATGGCGGACGACGTTGCGGCGTTGAGCCGGCATCTTGGCCTGCAGCGGATTGACGTGATGGGGTACTCCCTGGGCGGTGGGGTGGCGCTCCAGACGGCCATCCGTCACCCGGAACTGGTCGGGAGACTGGTGGTTGTTTCGGCTCCCTTCCAGCGGCAGGGAATGTATCCCGAAGTGCTGGCCGCCATGTCTCAAATGGGGCCCCAAGCCGGCGAGGTGATGAAGCAGTCCCCCTTGGCAAAAATGTATCCCGGTGTCAACTGGGCTACGCTCTTCACCAAACTGGGGCAGTTGCTCTCCAAGGACTACGATTGGTCCGCGCAGGTGCGCGCGATCCGCGCGCCGACCTTGCTGGTGTATGCGGATGCGGACGCGGTCCGCCCGGAGCACATCGTCGAGTTTTACAAACTGCTCGGCGGCGGACTGGGAGACGCGGGGCAGGACGGTGCGCGCAGATCGGCCAACCAACTGGCTGTGATCCCCGGTTGCACGCATTATTCGATCAGTGCCGCGCCGGCGCTGGTGACCCCCGTGGAGTCGTTCCTGGGACCGGCCTCCCAGCGCTGAGGCCGCAGCGCACCCGAATCAGCGAATCTAGCCCCTTTGATCCAACCACTCCAGCCATTCCCGCCATTCCTGCGGAGCCGACCATTTCTGGAGGTATCGCGTCTTACCCGCGGAGTCGAGCGCCCGCCAGAAAGGGCGGAATACCGTGGCCATCCAAGGCTCGCCGCTCTGCTTCCAGAATCCCGAAGTCGAGTCCTGCCCTGGGAACGCCACCCAGGGGGGCGGCACTTCGCCGTCCTGGTTCAGGTCGCGGGTCTCCGTCAGAAACCGGGGATCGGTTCCCGTCAGGGACAGCCAAACCACCCGATCCGACATCCCGCCGCCTTCCACCAGCAGCCTCGCGTGTCCGCTCGATCCGTGTTCGGGACAGTGGGGAATACCCGCGACTTGTATCTCCCGGGGACCTTCCGGGAAACTGCCCTGTACCGGTTCTGAGGCAAGCCACACCGAGGGCTCCCGGGCGCAGACGCAACAAGCCGCCGGGAACCGGATTTTACTCTCGCGCATCCACCGGGACAGCCCATCCACCGTCAGGTAAAACGCGAACCGGTGCAGTTCGGCATACCCAAAAATATCCAGAGACTGGCCGGCCGGTTGCCTCCCGCTTTGCAGGTTTCGGGTAAGAATCCTCCGCCAGTCCCTTGGTGGGATGCCGAAGATGCGCTGAATGCGCGCCGTGTCGAGTTCCATGGCTAGTGCCCGGGATCGATCTTTTTCGCTGCCCAGTCACCACCCGCATAGCCCGCGATACCGCCAATGACCCCGCCCACCAGGCCGGTAATGATGGCGCCCGGACCGGTCTCGATTCCGAGCGCGGCGCCCAGCGCAAAACCGCCCAGAAACCCTCCGCCCCATCCGCCCGCCTGCCGGACCGTCTCGGCGGCGATGGGCCGGACCGAGTGCGACTCCACGGAGCGGACCGACGCCTGTTCCAAATCATAGGCCGTGAACACCACCCCGACTACCGTGACGACGCGGCCGGCATGCCCGAGAGTCTTGAACAGCGTCATCTCCCGCGCCGCGGCCTCGGCCGACTGGACCGCCGAAGCCGGGATGTGCCCCTCTACCAGGACTTCTCCCTCGTGGGAGTCGATGACTCCCTTCAACCTGGCGATGCGAGCCTGGAGTTCAGGAGTGGCGTTCTGGTGAATCCGATCCAAGTCCTGAATGATCTCCTGGGTGGAGTGAATCCGGATGCCCTCCTTCTGCAGCTTGGGAATGTCGATGTACCAGGCATCTCCATTGAAGTTTGGGGCGCCGTGGGGCTTCGTGCTGGCCGAAATGTACCTGCTCATGGTGTCGCCCAAGGCGTGCTCGCCCAGACTGACAACGCCGTTCATATTCCGGGGATGAAAGCCGAACTGCTGTGGATTGTTGACCACCAGCGCGGCGATATCGGTCGGCGGCAGAGGCACGACCTTTCGCACCAGTTTGCCGTTGGCGGCGACGGTGCGCAGGACAAGGAACAGGGAACCGCGCGCCGGCACCGTCCAGGCCGGTTTTCGCGGCCCAAGCGATGTAGAGGCGAGGGCTGTGGAGGACGGCGCTGGAATCCCTGTCGTACTCGGAGTGCGTGGCAGTGGGCGAGGTGGGGCCGCGTTACCCGGCAACTTCAACTCTTGACCGATGACCAGATTGTAAGGAGCATCGATCCCGTTCATCCGGGCGACCTCCTCCCAGCGGGCCCCGGAGCCGAGTTGCGACTCGGCGATAGACCACAGACTGTCTCCCGGCTTTACACGGTATTTCATAAACCACATTGGGCCCGGAGGCCGGGCCGTGTGAGTCAATGGTAGGGGAATCGGGTATGGCCGTCAAGGCAAAGAATCAGTATGAGTTGTCTGAAATTGGGACCAGCACTCCTTCTGAGGAACTCCGGGGGGGCCGGCTGCCATCAGTTACACTCAACCTTAGATGCCGCATTGGTTCACCCTGCCCAATCTGTTGACGTTGACGCGGCTGGTGCTGGTCCCTTTTGTGATCGGCGATATCCTGGCCGGACGGCATTTGCGGGCGCTGGAGCTTTTTGCCATCGCCGCCGCCACCGACGTACTGGACGGCGCCGCCGCGCGGCGCTGGGCGCAGACCACCCAATCCGGGGCGTACTTCGACCCGATTGCGGATAAAGCGCTCCTCAGCGGCGCATTTCTCGCGCTCGGCGCGGCGCGTATCGCTCCCTGGTGGTTCGTTGGCGTGGTTTTGGGGCGCGATCTGTACATCCTGGCTGCAGCCGGGGTCTTCCTTCTGGCGAGCTCCGTCCGCAAGTTCCCTCCCAGCGTCTGGGGCAAGATCTCCACCTTCGTGCAAATCGTGACGGTGGTGGTGTGGATGAGCCGGGATGTCCTGGAACTTCCAGCATTGGCTTTGCTTTCCTCCGTAATTATCTGGCCTTGTTTGGCTTTTACGGTCTGGAGCGGTCTTCACTATACCTGGCGGGGGGTACAACTTGCACGTGCTCATTGACGAGGTGGGCGCTCGGGAGTAGTCTTAAAGTGAGAAGGCACATGACGCGTTACCAGCCAGCCCGCCATTATCTTTGGTTCGGAATCGGCGCGGTCGTGTTGGCTGCTGTCTTTGGGTGGGTCGCTGGTACCTTCTTTCCGTTATGGTACGTGGCCGCCGGTCTGTCGCTTTTGACCGCCCTCGTGCTGTTTGCCATGGCGTTGCGTCCGGCCATCGAGATCCACGAAGGATACCTTTCGATCGGCAAGCGAGTTGTTCCCTGGATCGATATCCGCCGGCTGGACCGCACCACCGGGTGGGTGGCTCCGCTGGTGATCCGGGTCACCTTGTTCGATGATTCGCGCTTCCTGCTGGTGTATCCCGGCGATCTCGATTCCTGCAACAGTCTCCTCCGCCATCTGCGCCGGCTTTCGCGCGATGCACTGATCGATGGGATCCCCTACCGTCAATATTGGGGCGAAGTGCTCTCTCCCGGCAACGAACGGAAACAGGCGCATTCTCCCATGCCCCGGTATCGTATTCTGCGGCCGGAGGACGAGGCTGAAGTCGAACGCCTCTATCAGCGATTGAAAACCGTCGGTAATCTCGATCAAAAGAACGCGGACGAGAAGTAGTCCGTGGTTCGCCGTCCTTTCCGGTCTCCCTTCTTCATTTTCCTGGCTCTGGCGCTTGCTGTTTGGGCGAGCTATGGGTTATGGCTTCCCTGGTTTGGCCGGGTCCTGGTGCACGATGACGGGCCGGCCAAGGCCGATATCGCGGTCGTGCTGGCGGGCGACGATTCCGGCGGACGAATCTTGAAGGGTGCCGAGCTGGTCCGCGAGGGTTATGTGCCGCTGGCGCTGATCAGCGGTCCGCAGTACTTCGACATCCACGAGTCGGATGTGGCCATGGCCTTCGCCGGGCGCCGCGGATACCCTTTGCAGTGGTTCCTTCCGTTTCCGAATTCCACGCACTCCACGCGCGAGGAAGCCGCGTTGATTCTCGCCGAACTGGAACGCCGCGGCGTCCGGCACTTTATCCTGGTGACGAGCGACTACCACAGCGCCCGTGCCCGGCGGATCTGGATGGCGGCGTTGTCCAAAGGCGGACCCGATATGCGGGTGGTCTCGGCGCCGGACGAATTCTTCCGCAAGGATCGCTGGTGGCTCAATCGCGAGAGCCAGAAAACCGTCTTCTTCGAGTGGGCGAAGACCATCGCCACCGCGCTGGGTCATTGACGATGTGGGAATCGCTCCGCACACTCCGTAAATACCTCTGGCGTTACCGCTGGGGCATGGCCATGGGATTCGTCTGCCTGACCCTGAAGGACCTCGCCGTGGCCGGGCAGCCGCTGCTCATCCGCCGCGTGATCGATGAGCTGTCCGTCATGGTGCGGGGCGGTGCCGCCGCGGCGGGCGCCCGCTCCCTGGCGCTCCGATTCGTTGCCTACATGGCGGTCCTGGCGCTTTTCAAGGCCATCTTCCAATACGGCATGCGCGTGATCATCATCGGCATCTCGCGGAACGTGGAGTACGATCTCCGCAACGACCTGTTTCAGCACCTGATCGGGCTCTCGCCGGACTACTTTGGCCGCACCCGTACCGGCGACATCATGGCCCGCGCCACCAACGACCTCAATGCGGTGCGCATGATGCTCGGCCCCGCGGTCATGTATTGTTTCGAAACCTCGCTGACGTTCGCGCTGGCTATCGCCATCATGGTTTCGGTGGACTGGCGTCTGGCGCTCCTCTCCCTGGCGCCCGCTCCGGTTGTCAGCCTGATTGTCCTCATTTCGGGAAGGGCCATCCACACCCGCTTCCAGCGCATTCAGGCCATCTTCTCCGACATCTCCAGCCGCGTGCAGGAAAACCTGTCGGGCGTCCGCATGGTCCGCGCGTTTGCCCAGGAACAGGCCGAGATCCGCCGGTTCGAGGAGCTCAACCGCCATTACATCGCGCAGAACCTGAACCTGGTTCGCATCGACGCCATATTCGAGCCGCTGATGGAGATGCTGATCGGCCTGACCTTTCTGGTGGTCCTGTGGATCGGCGGCCACCAGGTTCTGGAGGGCCGGTTGTCCCTCGGCGGGTTCGTCATGTTCAACACCTTCATGGGGCTGCTGGTGTGGCCCATGATTGCGCTCGGCTGGGTGGTCAATTTGATGCAGCGTGGAACCGCATCCTTGGGGCGCATCAACCAGATCCTGCGGGAGAGGCCCACGATTCACGCTCCACGCGAGCCTCAGCATCTGGCGCACCCGCTCGGCAGGATCGAGTTCCACGGCGTTTCGATGGACTATGGCAGCGGTCCCGCGCTCGCGTCGGTGGATCTGAGCATCCCGGCAGGCGCCACCATTGCAGTTGTGGGCCGCACGGGCTGCGGCAAGAGCACCCTGGTCAACCTGGTCCCCCGCCTGATGGATCCAACGGATGGCCGCATTACGCTGGATGGGATCGAGCTGCGCGATCTGGATCCCGCCGACCTCCGCCGTCACATCGGCTTTGTGCCGCAGGAGACCTTCCTGTTCAGCGCCACGATTGCCGAGAACATCGCCTTTGGCGTGGACACGGCAACTGCGGAAGAGATCCGGAATGCGGCCGACATTGCCGGCCTTGCGACCGACATCGAGGGCTTCCCGGCCGGATACGAAACCATGGTCGGGGAACGCGGCATCACGCTGTCGGGAGGCCAGAAGCAGCGTACCGCCATCGCGCGGGCCATCTTACGGAACCCCCGTATTCTGATTCTCGATGATGCTCTGTCGAGCGTCGACACGCTGACCGAGGAGCGCATTCTGACGCGCCTGGCGGGGGTGATGGCCGGACGCACCGTGATCCTCATCTCGCACCGGGTCTCCACCGTGCGGCAGGCCGATCGCATCGTCGTCCTCGAGAACGGGAGGATCGTGGAAGAAGGCACTCACGCCGAGTTGATCGAGTCGGGCGGCTACTACGCGGAACTGTCGCAAAAGCAGATGCTCGAAGAAGAGCTGGAAGCCATCTGAAATTCCTTGCCCCGCGCAATCGCCCATCGCGTACGATGAAAGAAACGCGATGCGATCCTCGGCGCTTTCAGTTCTTCTGCTGCTCGCAAGCGCGGCCCTGCCGGCCCAGCAATACTTCCCCCCTGCCGTGCTCGGCAGGACACCCGCGGAAGAGCAGGCCAATGCAGAATGGTACACGAAACATCTCAAGGCCCTGCACGAGCCCTCGCTGTGGGAGTTGTCCCGCACGGATGCCAAGGCGGAGGTCTATCGGTTTCTCTGGCTGCGTTCCTTCCATCATCCGATAGCCGTTCGACTGGTCGTGCGACCCAGCGGGTCGGGCTGGCTTAACGCGCGCATGACCAGCGGTCAGGGCGGGTACCAGACGGGCCGGATCTCCCGCTACAGCAAATCGTGGCTGACGAAAGCGAAGACGCAGTCGTTTCTGGCGGCGATCGATTCCGTGAACTTCTGGAACACGCCCACCTTGGAGGAGACCGGGAGCGCGGTCCACCTCGATGGGGCGCAGTGGATCCTCGAAGGCGTCAAGGGCGGACAGTACCACATCGTGGACCGTTGGTCACCCGAGAGTCCCGACCCCATCCGCGATGTGGGTTTGCTGGCGCTGAGAATGGCGCGCTTCCGCATACGGCGCGGTGAGATTTACTGATTACTTCTGGTGCCCGTTGCGCCCGTTATTGCCCCTCTCCATCGAGCGGATGAAGTTCTGCAACATGGTCTCCGTCCTGCGCTGAGAAGCGGCCAATTCCCGCATTTCCTTCCGCACGACCTCCATCTGCCCTTCCATGCGCAGCAGGTTTTCATCGTGCTTGCGCTGATTCGCGGACACGGCATTGATCATCTTCATTCC
>DATJWB010000066.1:0-25515 GCA_035501495.1 Bryobacteraceae bacterium
CTGCACCAGCCAGGTGGGTGCGTATGCGGCTAAAACCTCCACCACACGAGCCGCTTGTGGACCGCGGCACAACTGGCCCACCGCCTCCAGCATCGGGTAATAGGCTTCCGTTCCACCGTAGCCTTCCACGCATTGCCCGCGGGCGATGAGCAGCGAGGGTCGCTCAGCAACGGCCTGGCGTTGGAATTCATCGACGAGGGCAGTCTTTCCAATGCCCGGCTCGCCGGTGATGAAGACGAATTGGCGCTCACCCTGCAATGCTTTCTCAAAGCAGCTTCTCAACTCCGCCAGTTCGCGCGCCCTGCCCACCAGCCGGCCCCGTGGCGCACCCGGCGAAGAAGATGGTTCCGCGTCGCCAATCTCCCGCACCGCGGCAACAAACTGATACCCTCGCCGCGGCAAGGTCTCGATGAACAGGGGGTTCTTCGGACGGTCACCCAATACACTCCGGATATCGGCGATTTGATACTTCAATACCTCGGGTTGAACGAACGTGTCAGGCCAAACGGCCTGAAGGAGTTGATCCTGCGTGACTAGATGAAGCAGAGTGGACTCGATTCCATATGACGCAAGCCACCAGGCCCGCCCTCCAACTCCGGCCGCGGCTAGGAGCGAGCCTTCCTGGGTGGTTCTGTACGATACTGTACAAAGGCGGGCATTGAAACCACGATAATTTTGGTAAGCGTGAGGATACTCCCGCCGACTCAACGGCAATTGGAGCAATCGACATGCCCGACATCACTGGAGGCAGTTCGCAGACCCTGGCCGATCGCCTGGCCTCGGAAAGAATGGCAGTGCCTGAGGCTTTGCAGTCCGCCACACTTCTGGCCGAAGAACTGCGCAAGGTGCATGAGTCCGGCCGATCCCACGGTTTCGTGTCGCCTTCCTGGGTTGTTCTCCTGGGCGCAGGCCTCGAACTGCTGCCGGCCCCCAACACCGGCGTTTCCATTACACCGTACAGCGCTCCTGAGGTGGTGCAGGGCAAGCCGCCGGACGAGCGCAGCGACATCTTCGCTTTCGGCGCGATCTTCTACGAAATGCTGACCGGGCGCCCGGCGTTCCAGGGCGACAGCGCGGAGGTCCTGTCTAACTCCATCCTGAACTCCGTTCCGCCGCCAATCGGCAAGCCGTTTCTCGACCGCGTGGTCAACAATTGCCTCGCCAAAGACCCGGCCCTTCGCTGGGGCCGCGCCCAAAAACTGATTCTCGAGTTGAGAGTTCTTTCGGCGGGGATCTGGCAAACCGAACCCAAAACCGCGGAGCGCCCTCAACCCGATCTTGTCCTCCGGGCCGACATGGAGCAGATCGAAGCCCGGATGGGCGCGCGGCTGGTACATTGCGAGCAGGTGCTTCAGGAGGTCAGCCAACGCGTATCCGCCATGGAGCAGTTGCTGCAGGCTTCGGTGGAGCGTCTCGGTCATCTCGAAGAGGCTCTTGCGGCGGCCCATGGCGATTCGGCGGGGCTGCGTAATACTGTCGCGGGCGATGTGGACGAACTGAAAAAGACGCTGCAGTCGCAAACCGCCGCGATCGAGTCCGTGCGCATGGCGACGGCGCAGACTGACGATCTCGTGGAACGTGTTGTCGAGGCGCTGGGTTCGCTGCAATCGCTGGTGCTCGAGCGCACCGGCGAACCCAATGGTCAGGAGGCTCCAACCGCTTCTGCCGCCGGCCATTCATAAAATCGTTCTGCCGGATCGAACTCGGAAAACCGTGTCCCGACTCCCCGCACGTAACCTTTTCTTCTGAGCGGAGTATTAATCTGTTGAGACCAGCTCCCTTGTTTCGAGTCACAGATGCAAAACCTGCTCGGTTATCTTCGTTATTCGTTGCGGCAGTTCCGGAAGTCGCCGGTATTCACCGCGGCGGCCGTTTTCACTCTGGCGCTCGGCATCGGCGGCACCACCGCGATTTTCACGCTCATCGATGCCGTAATGCTCCGATCTCTGCCGGTCGCTAATCCTGCCGCGCTGTACCGGATTGGCGATGGCGACGATTGTTGCGTGGAAGGCGGCCCGCAGGACCGTTGGGGCATGTACTCCTATATGCTCTACGAACGGCTGAAGGCCTCCATGCCGGAGTTTGAGGAAGTCGCGGCCTTTCAAGCCTCCGGAGGCAATCGCCTGAGCGTTCGACGTGAGGGCGCGGAGTTGGCCGCCAGGCCCCTGCGTTCGGAGTACGTCACAGGCAATTACTTCTCCACCTTCGGTGTCAGCGCGTTTGGCGGCAGGCTCTTCACGCCGGACGACGACCGCGAGGGTGCCCCACCCGTAGTCGTCATCAGCCATCACGCCTGGGAGACCATCTACGGGTCCGACACCTCCGTCGTGGGTTCCACCTTCATCGCCGAAGGCCACCCCTTCAACGTGATCGGTGTGGCGCCTCCCGGCTTCTTCGGCGAAACCCTTCGCAGCGATCCGCCCGACATCTGGGTCCCGGTGCATCAGGAACCTCTGATTTCCGGTGAAGGCGGCCTGGTGCACCAGTCGGTGCCGGCCTTTCTGCGCGTGATCGGGCGGTTGCGGCCTGGCGCTTCGATTTCAGGAGTTGCTCCCCGGCTCACTGGCGTCTTGCGCCAATGGATGGAGCACGACTCCGGCTACCCCTCGAACTGGATGCCGGATGTCATCCGCATGCTGCCGAAGCAGGTGATCAACATTGTTCCCGCCGGAGCCGGAGTTGCGGAAATGAAAGAGGAGTACGGAACCAGCCTCCGGATCCTGATTTCGGTGTGCGGCATGGTGCTGCTGATCGGCTGCGCCAACGTCGCCAATCTTCTGCTGGCCCGCTCCGTGACCCGCCGCTCGCAGACCGCCGTCCGCCTGGCCGTGGGCGCCACACGGCGGCAAATCGTCATCCAGGCGCTCACCGAAAGCGTTCTGTTGGCGATCGGCGGCTGCATTGCCGGCCTGGTCGTGGCGTACGCCGCCTCTCGTCTGCTGGTCGCACTGGCGTTTCAGCACGCGCATTTCCTTCCGCTCAACATCGTTCCTTCGCCCGCGGTATTGGGCTGTTCGTTCGTGCTGGCGCTGCTCACCGGCATCGTCTTTGGCGCGGCGCCCGCCTGGTTTGCCACCCGAACCGACCCCGCCGAGGCCCTGCGGGGATCCGGTCGCGGCGTGAGCGCCCATTCTTCGCTCGCCAGCAAAGCGCTGCTGGCCGTGCAGGCGTGTCTCTCGGTGGTGCTGGTGGCCGGCGCCACCATGCTCGCCCGCAGCCTCGACAAGCTCGAGAGCCAGGATTTCGGATACCAGGTGAACGGCCGCATCGTGGTCTCTCTGAACAGCCCGCCGGCCACCTATACGTTGCCCAGGTTGATGGCCCTCTACCGGGACCTCGAGGACCGCCTCAATCGCCTGCCCGGCGTGCAGGGCACCGGAATGGCCCTCTACAATCCCCTCACCGACAACTGGGGCGAGATGATTTACGTGGCCGGGCACCCCGCACCCAAGATGGATGGCGAATCCGGCGCGTCCTGGGACCGTGTCAGCTCCAGGTATCTGCGGAATTTCGGCATCCCCATCCTGCGCGGGCGCAACTTCACCGATGCCGATAACGAAAAAAGCCCGCCCGTCGCGATCGTCAACCAGGCCTTCGTCAAGCGCTTCTTTCCAGGCGGCGAAGATCCGCTCGATCAACATTTCGGATTGGACCGCCCTGAAGACGCCAACACGTTTCGCATCGTTGGCATCGCGCGCGATGCCAAGTTCGCCGGCTGGGGCCTGAGTCGTCCCGCGCGGCCCATGTTCTTTGTGCCCCTCGCGCAAAATGTCGTCTATTCGAATGACGACATCATGAAGCGCGTCGAACTGCAGTCTCATTTCATCGGCGGCATCATGCTCACTACCAATGCCACCCCCGGCGCGCTCGAACCGGTGCTCACCAAGCTCCTGGCGGATGTAGACCCGAACCTGACCATCATCAGCGTCCAGACCATGCAGCAGCAGGTCGCCCTCCGATTCGACCAGGAGCGCGCCGTCGCCAGCCTCGCGGGTCTCTTCGGCCTGGTGGCGCTGCTGCTCGCCGGAGTGGGTCTCCACGGTGTCACGGCATATGCCGTGGCACAACGGAAGAACGAGATCGGGATCCGCATGGCCCTGGGCGCCGATCGAACCCAGGTAATGGGGATGGTTTTGCGCGGCACATGCGCGCGCGTGCTGGTTGGTCTGTTGCTCGGAGTCCCGCTCGCCATCGGCGCGGGCCGCCTGATCTCGGCACAACTCTACGGAGTGGTTAGCTGGGACCCCGCTGCGCTGGCCGTAGCCGCCGGTTCGCTGGCCGTCTGCGCCTTCTTCGCCGCGATCATCCCGGCACGGCGCGCCGCGTCGATCTCGCCCGTCGCCGCTCTGAAGATCGAGTAGCGCATCTATTTGCGGCGCTCTACGTTGCCATCGATCCGGTAATCCGCCGGTATCTCGAACAGCGAAGCCGGCGGATCGCCGCGCTTGATCGACACGAGTTTATACGTGATCTCGCCGATACGGGGATCGTTTCTCTTTCCCAGAACGACCACCTGCAACTCCGGAGAATACCAGGTCTCCACTACGATCTGGATCGGCGAGTTGTTACCGACATCTCCCCGCCCCAGAGTAGTGGTCGTCCGTTTGCCCTGTGCCGCCACTCCCTCGATGGTGCGCGTACCCAGCGGCTCAGCTTTCGGGAGCGGCCGCTCGGAGGCTCGCCGCTGCTCTTCTTCTCTCCGACGATCCACCTCTGCGCCGCGCCGCTCTTCCATCGGGGGCGCAATATTCTGGCGGGTTACCCTCGCGACGTGCGTCCTGGCGTTCAACATGTAGTTGAGCTGTTTCAGGGGATCCTGAATCAGGATCACGGACGGCATCTCCCCGCTGGGCCGCTCCACCGCCCACGGCCCGATGGTTTGAATGGTTTGCTCCCGCCGGGTCCTCCCGTCCGCATCGCGCGCCACCATGGCCGTCATCTGGGTGACGATTTCGCTGCCCGTGGAAAGCGTCTGCCTGACCGAAGTGACCGCCTGCGCCGAATAGGGCACACCCTTCACAACGCGGCCCTCCACGATGAAGTCCGGAGAGATGAAAAGCGCGTCATCCTGGCCGGCAGCCCATGCCGCGAACAAGATCGCAATCGTCGCGCGCCACATATCGTCAGTTCACAAACCGGATCGCCCGCGCCAGCCCGTCCGCGCCGACCATCACTTCCGCTTTCACCCGGTCCGTGGAGCCGCTCTCGCCCGAGGGGATCCCTGCCAGCAACAATGCCGATCGCGGCACCTCGACCTCCAGGACGACGGCGCCCTCCGGGGCCAGATTCTCGTCCGAATAGGGGAGCGCGATAAACCCGTTCGCATCCGTCGCGGCGCCCCTGACTCCGCCCACGGGCGTGGAGGGCGCGGGTGCCGGCCGGAATACCAACGCCAGCACTACCGTGGCCGCAATCGCCAACACCGCGGCCACAGCCCGCCCTCTGCCGGAGGTACGGGATTTCTCAACCGCGGCCTCACCGCTCCGAATCGCCTCGATCAAAGAATGCCTCTGTTTCCCACCGCGGCGTGAATCCGTAAGCGATGTGCCGTACTCTGCGATTGCGTCCGAAACATGGCGCATTCGGCCGATGCGCCCGCGGCACTCGCCGCAAACTCTCAGGTGAGCGTCGAATCCGTTGTCCAGCTCGCCATCGAGGTAGCGCAACAACCACTCATCCGGCAGATGATCGTCCTGGTTTCTCATGTCAAACCGTCTTTGCCCTGCAACTCCCTGGACAGCGTGTTCACCGCACGCCGTAATGCGTCGGCCACGGTCGTCACGCCGATCCCCAGCACCTCGGCGATCTCCCGATAGCGCAAGCCCTCGCTGCGCAACGCCAGGCACTTCTGCTGGTCCTTGGGCAGGCGCCGGATCGCAGCCTCCAGGCGCTCGCTCGATTCCTTTGCCAGAACCGTCTGCTCCGGACCTGCCGATGGGTCGGTCCACGACCCCGGCGACGTCCCTTCCAACGGCCGGCTCCATTTCCGCCGCCAGCTCTTGCGCTCATCGCGGACCAGGTTACCGGCCACCCGAAACACCCACGATCGCAAATTCTCATCGGAGCCGCGCGCGGTCAGATGCGCGTGCAGCCGCACAAACGTCTCCTGGATCGTGTCGTCGGCCTCTTCCGGCGTGCAACCCAGCCACCTCAGGTAGCGAAACAGCGAGTCGCGCAGTTCGTCGAACAGCCGGACGACCCGGACCGCCGGGTCTTCGAGATCCTGATCCGGCCGTTCTAGCACGACAATTTCGAAGGGGTCCATGCCAGTCTGGTATTCATCATTCTCGACCGTTCACACGGCCTCTGTAAACAAGAACGAGCGGCCCACCTCGTTTTTCGGAGCGCGCCGAAAAAATCGCCTCGCGCCTCGTTCCTCCCGCAGGCGCCGTGAGCGCTCAACAAATCCAACTCAAAAGGGAGACCAAACGATGATGCACAGCCTGGTTTGCAGCACCCTGTCTGTGGCAATGGCCTGCGCGGCCTTTGGCCAATCCTCCGCCGAGCCCGTGAAGTTTGAGGTAGCGTCCGTCAAACGCGGAGCTGGCGGCGGGCCTCCGGGAGACATCCCCAGAAACATGGACTCTTCGCCGGGACATCTCGCCATGCGTAACGTTCCCCTCCGCTACTGCCTGGAATGGGCATACGATCTCAAGGACTACCAGATTTCCGGTCCTGACTGGATCAATTTCGATGAGCGCTACGACATCGTTGCCAAAACCGCTGGGCCGGTTCCCGAAGGCCAGGTCCGTCAGATGCTTCAGTCGCTGCTCACGGAGCGCTTCCAGATGAAGACGCATCGCGAATCGAAGGATTTCAGTGTTTACGTTCTGGTGCGCGGCAAAGGCGAACCGAAAGTGAAATCAGCGGAGAAGGACGTCGCCCCGAGCCTCGCTGCCAACGCGGGCACGGTTACGTTTCACAACCAGCCAATCTCGCGCTTTGCTTTTCTGCTGACGCGCCGACTCGACCGTCCGGTCCTCGACATGACCGGACTCCAGGGGACTTATGACTACGCAGTGGACATTTCCGGTCTCCCCGTCCAAGGCCGAGATGTATCCGCCGAAAACACCGGGCCGTCAATCTTCACGGCAGTACAAAACGACCTCGGCCTGAAACTCGAAGCGCGGAAAGCGCCGATCGAGGTCCTGGTGATCGACTCTGTCAACAAAGTACCCCTCGAGAACTAGCCCCGTGGCACGGTGCTGTTTCGTGCGAATCACTATCGCATGTATTTCGAAGCGGTAGTCTCGCGCAAGGATGGGTGCCGCCTGCTTGCCGAACGGCTCTCCCTGTTCGGCGGGAGAGCCATGTTCGTGATGTCAAAAGATGCCGAAAACGCCCTGCGAAAACACCCGAAAAGGAGAGACCGGATGACTCCTACTTACATGCCGTCGATGGGTGGACAACATCAGCCGTCCCGTCGCCGTTTCGGTCCCTGTTCCACACGACACTGCCGCGACGGTTGTACACCTCCTTCCAGCCATTTCGTTCAGCCTCTGCTTCTGCAGCATTGCTGCAAGTGTCATTTTCCGGTGGCGCTGCTGGCGCCGCACAGAGACAGCTCGGCAAGGCCCACGTGAATTGTGCCACGTACGGCGTCACGATAATCTGACCAGCGCCGTACACCTCGTCGTCGAGAGCAATCCGGGATGGGAGAGAAGGCTGCTATTACCCAGCGTGGCCTTCGCAGCAGCGGGTGTCCCTATCGCGATCGGCCTCTTCCACGCACAACCGGCTCACGCCCAGGCACCCTCACAAGCGTCGGTGTCGTTCGAGGTCGCATCCGTAAAGCAGAACACATCTGGCGGCTTGCAGCTCCCCTTCGATGATTCTTCCCACTGTCCCCCGGTTACGTAGATGTTTATGGGAGCTTGGCCGCAGTACACATCAGAACGGGTCGTATGGGCAGGCGGCGACTGAAATCTCTCGAGCAAGCCGCCCGGCTGGCCGAAACGCCCGAGCCTTGCAAACGAGGCAATCGCTGACTACCATCTCGAAGACTACCCCGAGTCGATCCAAGCGGCACGCTGGGCCCTGCGTCTGGCTCCGGACTATGCCCCAGCCCCAATCTATTCTGGCGCCGCGCTTGCGCTGGATAAGCGCACCATGCTGGAGTCTGTGCCCTACTTGGAGCGGGCGGCGAAGACGATTAGTAATGCGAAAGCGATCCTGGCCATCGTCCAAGAAGCTCTGAGCCACAACTAATCGGCGAATGATTCGCCACTCGTGCCCGCCCCGCGTCCAGATCACTCATGCCGCACGGCCGTCATCGGATCGATGCGAGACGCCTTCCACGCCGGCAGATACCCTGCCGCGAGCGCCGCTGCCATCAGGATCGCGACCGACCACGCCAAAGCTCGAGGGTCCCCCGGCTCGACTCCATAGAGCAGCGATTCGATCAGCTTGGATGCGCCCAACGCCAGCGGCAGACTGATCGCGAGGCCCAGGACCGCCAGCAGCAGCACGTCTCGCAGCACCATCCACACCACCCCGCCGCGCGGTGCGCCCAGCGCCATGCGGATCCCGATCTCGCCCGTCCGCCGCGCCACCGCGTATGATGTGGTCCCGTACAATCCTACACACGCAATCGCCAGGGCCAGCCCGGCGAACGCCGTGCACAGCCACGCGAACAGCGTCTCCTGCGCCATTTCACCAGCGATCTGCCCCACCTGAGTAGCGAGACCCGCCACCGGGATGCGCGGGTCGGCCTGATGCACCACTTCTCGAACCGAGCTCGCATATCCCGCCGGATTGCCGGCGGTCCGCAGGAAGAACGTGGTCTCGTCAATCGACACGTCCAGATTCTGCTCATACGGCAGGTACACCACCGCCGGAAAATCGCCTGTGAGGTCGTCGTACCTCGCGTTTTTTGCCACCCCGACAATTTCCATCTCTTGCGGCTTCAGGCGCATCCCGTAGCTCGTCACGCGCTGGCCCACCGGATTGCCGCCATCCAGGTTCACCTTCACCCACGCCTCGTTCACGATCGCGACGGGTGGTGTGCCCACACGGTCGCGCTCGTTGAATTCGCGGCCCGCCAGCAGGGGAATGCGCATCGTCGAGAGGAAACCCGGACCGATCGCCAGCACCCGAGTAGCGGTTCGAGAGGCGCCCGATCCGTGCCCCGTCGGCGCCTTCTCGGGCTTTGGCTTACCGGCCGGCACCACCGGCCAGCCCCACGCTCCGTCGCCGATCAGCGGAGAATTCGCCATCGTCGCGCTGCGCACGCCCGGAATCGCCGCCAGCCGCCTTTCCAGATCGTTGTAGAATGCGAGCATCTCCGGATCCCGATGGCCGGCCTGGTTCGCGTTCACTTTGAACAGCAGCAGGTTCTCGCGCTCGAACCCCACGGCCACCCCCTGCAAATTCGCCAGAGTGCGCACGAACAGGCCCGCTCCCACAAGCAGCAGCAGGCAGATCACCATCTGCGACACCACCAGTATCCGCCCCATGCCGAACCTGAGCCGCGAGCGCGAGTGCGGTTCGCCCACGCGGCCCTCCTTGAGCACCGGCATGGGATCCACGCGTGTCGCCTGAAGCGCCGGAGCCAGCCCGAACACCAGGCCGGTCGCGACCGTGAGTATCGCCGCGGCCGCGAGCACGCCGCCATTCAACTCCGGATGTAGGGTGAAGTTCGCTCCGGCGGACGCCACATTCTCAAGGAGACGGATCCCCCAAATTGCGAACAGCACGCCCGCTCCGCCTCCCAGCAGCGCCAGCAGCAGGCTCTCGGTGAGCATCTGCCGGATCACTCGCCATCGCCCCGCCCCCATGCTGAGCCGCACCGCCATTTCGCGCCGGCGTGCCGTGGCTCGGGCCAGCAACAGGTTGGCTATATTGGCGCACGCCAGCGCCAGAATCAGACCCACCATCGCCAGCAGCACGTAGAGCGGTTCGGTGTACTTCCGCCGCAGATTATCCAGGCCCTCCCCGCCATCCTGCAGCAGCAATTCCGGGAGGCTCTTACGCTCCAGTTCGAAAGTTGCCGTGGAAGCGACCCACGCCGCAAACATCGATCCCAATACGGATTGTGCCTGCGCCTTTGTTACGCCAGGCCGCAGCCGGCCCATCATCTCGTTCCAGTAATAGTGGTCGTCAAGGTAGCGGTTCACCGAACCCGGACCCGGCTGCGAATTAAACAGCAGATCGGCATGCAGTGGAAGGTACAGGTCCGGCACCTTGGACGGGTCCACACCCGTGAAGCCCGGAGGCGCAACCCCGATCACCGTGAACGGTACATTATTGATCTTCACGATCTGTCCCGCCGCGCCCGGCGCGTCCCCGAATCTCCTCTGCGCGAATCCGTAGCTGAGCACCGCGACCCCGGGCGCCCCTGCGCGATCGTCGTCTTCCACGATCGCCCGGCCGGCCGCCGGCATCACTCCGAGCCCGCGAAAATACTCCCCGGAGACGTACTGGCCGCCGGTCACTTCCGCCTGGCCCAGAACCATGACATTCAGCTTGCGTGCGGGGCGGTACGCCACGAGCGTGGAAAGCACTTCCGATTTTCGAAGCAATTCAAACGCGGGGTAGGGAAAGATGGGCGACACCGATCCGTATTTGGGATGATCATAAATCTGCCCGCTGACGTAATGGACGACGGAGTCGTCCGTGCCCTTGTCCCCCGAGATGTGCCACTTCAACACCACCAGCGACGCCGGGTCGGCCACCGGCAGCGACCGCAGCAGCAAAGCATCCATGAAGCTGTAGATCGCCGTGTTCGCGCCAATCCCCAACGCCAGCGACAACGCCGCCAGCAGCGTGAAGACCGGATTGTGCAGGAGGTTTCGCATTCCGTACCGCAGGTCCTGGAGGAATTGCTCCAGCACGATCCAACTCCACGCGGCGCGCGTATTCTCCTGCACCACGCCAAGATTTCCCAGTTCCCGCAGCGCCGCCCATCTGGCGTCTTCGGCGGACATCCCCTCTGCCTCGCGCTTGTCGATTTCCTCATCGAGGTGGAACCGCAGTTCCGCGGCCAGTTGCTCTTCTTTGCTGCGCCGCCCGGCCAGCCACCCCAATTTCCGAAAGAACGAGCTCATTGCCCCTCCTGGTTCAACGGACTCAAGATCAGCCCCATCGCCCGCGAGAATTTCTCCCACTTCGATTGCTCGGCCGCAAGCTGCTTCCGCCCGCGCGGCGTGAGGCGGTAATAGCGCGCGCGCTTGCCTTTGTCGGACAGCTCCCACGACGCTGCGATCCACCCCTGTGCCTCCAGCCGGTGAAGCGCGGGATACAGGGAGCCCGTCTCCACCTGCAGCAGGTCCTCCGACGTCCGTTGAATGTGCTTCGCGATCGCGTGCCCGTGTTTCGGCTCGCCCAGCAGCGTGCGCAGGATCAGGACGTCGAGTGTCCCCTGCAGAAGTTCGATGCGCGAAGGTTGTCTGCCCATTGTGTAGGCATTCTACTAAAAATCTTGTAGGATGTCTACTGAGCGAGCCGGAACTAAATGAGCCGGAAGTTCGCCCTTTCTCCTGGGGCTGTAGGCCCTGTGGCGCGGACACTCGTGTCTGTACCCATGGGCCCCCGCCGGCCCACAGAACTCCATGAAAACCCCTGCGCCATCGACGGCGCAGGCCCTCCGGCCCGCCGCGCCCCGACTCTTCGGGACGCTTTTGGCCGCCTCCCGCGCCGGTGCCCGCGAAGGGGTTTTCGAGGCTGCAGCGCCCCGACTCATCGGGACGCTTTTCGGGCATCCACGACGTCGGCGCCTCTCGGGTAGGTTCGTTCCTGCTTCACCCAGCCCGCCCGGCGCTACACTTCCATTGATGGCCTGGAGTTTGATCCTCGACATTTTATCCTTCGGGCCTGGATCTCGCCTCGTGGCGTGAGCAGCGCGGGGAGCCCAAAATCAGCAAGTTCGAGCAACATTTCATCGCAGCCTGCGCCGCCGAGGGCAAACAACGCGACAATCTCCTCGCCGGCTTCTGCGACGAGTGCCGGCTGCTAGACGAGAAGAAACCCAACGATAGTCGTGTGCTCCATAAGTGGGGCTCCGCGCTATGGAGGCGCGCCGGAAGCGCCTCCGACAGCGAATCCGGCCGTCTCTATGAACAGGCAGACAAGAGGTTCGTTCAGGCTCTGGCAATCGAGCCGAACAACGGCGAGATTCACGCCGAGCGTGTCGAGATGTTGCGCCGGCGGGCGATGCTCTACCCCGACGAGAAGGGCCGCAGGCTTCTGCGCGAGGTTTGTGAGCTCTGCGAGAAGTGGACCGGAATCTACGCCAGCGGCCCTCAGGACGCCCGCATCCTGGGTGTCTGGGGCCCTGCACTCTCGAACATCGCCGCCTATGAGGCGGGCGCGGAGCGGGAGCGGCTTTACGAGGAAGCGGATGACAAACTGCAGCGCGCCTACGCATTGTCTGCGAACGCAGACTTTTTCGTGAATCGCGCCGACATTCTTCTATGCCGCTCCGTGTCGCGCCGCGGTGTCGTCGACCGCAATGCCCTGACGCGAGTCTGCGACCTTTGCCGTGAAATAAATCCTGGATCTCACACCACAGCTAGTCGGAGAATTCGAACCCGACAGGCGCCGACTCTATGCCAACCGGCCTGCGCTCGATTACTTCGGCGTAACGCTTGAGGAATGGCGGAGTATCCCGGATCCTTTTTGGTTTTTCCATCCGGACGACCGGGAACGGCTGGCGAGAGATGTGTACATCGGATCCGCAAGCGACCTTCCGCACGAGTTCGAAGCACGGATACGGAGAAAGGATGGAGCGCATCGGTGGTTTCTGTTCCGTGACAATCCTTTGCGCGACGAGCAGGGACGTGTCACGCGCTGGTACCTCTCGGCCACCGACATCGAGGACCGCAAGCGGGCCGAGGATGCTCTGCGTGAAAGCGAGGGCAATCTCAACCGGGCGCAGGAGATCGCGCGCATTGGGAGCTGGCATCTCGACACCGCCCGCAACGAACTCACCTGGTCAAACGAAGTATATCGTATGTTTGGCAGACCGAGAGACGAAGCTCTTACTTATGACGCTTTTCTCGATATGGCCTATTCCGAAGACCGGGAACGTCTCAATGGCGCGTGGGCGGCCGCTCTTCAAGGAGCGCCCTACGACATCGAGCACCGCATATTGGTCGGGGACGAATTGAAATGGGTTCGGGAGAGGGCTGAAGTCGAGTTCGATCCGCAGGGGAACGCAGTCAGAGGAATTGGCACCGTGCAGGACATCACCGAGCGCAAGCGCGCCGAAGAGGCCTTGCGGCAGAGTGAGGCGTACCTGGCGGAAACGCAACGGCTGAGCCACACAGGCAGCTGGGCTTTCGATTTGGCCAGCAACAAGTACATCTACGTTTCGGAGGAATGCTTACGGATCTTTGAAATGGATGCACAAGAGGGGCTCCCGAATAGGGAAGCGGTTTCCCGACATATCCACCCAGAGGATTGGGACAGGGTGCGGGAGAGCTTTGAGAGGTCCCTCCGCGAAGGAGTGGATACCTCGACCGAGTTCAGGATCGTGCTGCCCAGCGGAACGGTCAAACATGTTCAGGCGATCCGGCACCCTGTCAAGAATGATGTGGGAGACGTCGTTGAGCTGGTGGGTACCGTGATCGATATGACGGAACGCAAGCGCGCTGAAGAGGCCTTGCGGCTGTCCAACGCCTATAACCGCAGCCTTATTGAAACTAGCCTTGATCCGTTGGTGACGATCGGGCCGGATGGGAAGGTCACCGACGTCAATGCGCGACCGAAGCGGCCACGGGTCGCTCACACAGCGAACTCATCGGGACCGATTTCTGCGATTACTTCACCGAGCCTGCACAAGCCCGTGCCGGTTACGAGCAGGTGTTCCGGGAAGGGGTGGTGCGAGATTATCCTCTGGATCTCCGCCATCGGGACGGACACGTGATGTCGGTGTTGTACAATGCCTCGATCTATCGGGATGAGTTGGGCCAGGTCATTGGTGTTTTCGCCGCCGCTCGCGACATCACCGAACGGAAGCGGGCCGAGGAAGCGCTGCGAGAGAGCGAGATGCGCTTCCGCACATTTGTGGACCACGCGGCGGAGGCATTCTTCGTGGTGGATTTCGAGGAAGGAACCATTCTCGATGTGAACCGGCCCGCCTGCGAGAGCCTTGGCTATACCCGGGAGGAGCTGATCCGGATGACCCCGATGGACTTCGATGTGAATCTGGACCGACCGACCCTCGAATCCGTCGCGGAGCGGGCGGCAGCGGGCGAGACGGTGTTGTTCGACAGACACTGGCATCGGCGAAAGGACGGATCGCTGTTCCCGGTCGAAATTCAAACCAGCGTTTTCTGGTATGGCGGGCGCCACTTCCTGCTGAAGGTTGCCCGGGACATTAGTGACCGCGTGCGGGCCGAAGAACAGCGCGACAGGCTGCGGCAACTCGAGGCGGATCTTGCGCACATCAACCGGGTGAGCATGATGGGAGAACTGGCGGCCTCGATCGCGCATGAAGTGAACCAGCCGATTTCGGGCGTGGTGAGTAACGGCAGCGCCTGTCTGCGTTGGCTGGGTAGAGATGTGCCCGATATAGAGGAGGCCCGAGAGGCAGCCCACCGGATCGACCGCGACGGCAAGCGAGCCCGTGAGATCATCGCCCGGATTCGGGCTCTGACCAAAAGGGCTGCAACGCCCAGAGAAGAGCTGGACTTGAATGAGACGATCCGGGAAGTTCTCGCGCTCGTCAGGGACGAGGCGAAAAGAAACAGCGTGACGATCCGAATGCAGTTCGCGGATGACCTTTCGCCTGTTTCAGGCGATCGGGTGCAGTTGCAGCAGGTGCTGCTGAACCTGGTCATGAATGGGATCGAAGCGATGAGCAGGGCCGGTGAGCGGGCGCGCGAGCTGGTGATCACCACGCGGAACATCGATGCCGGCCAGGTGCAGGCGACAGTTGAGGACTCGGGGACAGGTCTCGACCTGAACACGATAGACAAGATCTTTGATCCTTTCTACACCACGAAGCCCGGCGGCATGGGCATGGGACTTTCCATAAGCCGTTCCATTCTTCAGGCCCATGGAGGCCGGATATGGGCTACGGCCAATCACGGCCCAGGCACAATCTTCTACTTCACACTTCCGAAGTATCAAAGAGAAGAATCTAATGCTGAAGTCGCGGGAGTCTGACGCAGTCATCGCGGTTGTGGACGACGACCTCTCGGCACGGGAGGGACTCAGTAGTCTGATTCGGTCTGCGGGCCTGCACGTCGAGACCTTCGCGTCGGCTCAGGAATTCCTCGCCCGTCCCGGCGCCGAGGCACCAAGTTGCCTGGTGTTGGACTTGCAACTGCCGGGGCTGAGCGGGCTCGACCTGCAGAAGCGCATGGCCGAGGTCGGGCTGGAGATCCCCATCGTTTTCCTTACGGGCCGCGGCAATATCCCAGCGTCCGTGCAGGCCATGAAGGCGGGGGCGGTTGAGTTTTTGACCAAGCCCTTCGATGAGCAGGAACTTTTACAGGCAATTCAAGAGGCCATCGAACGCGACCGGCGCACCCGACAGCAGCACGAAGAGACGCGTGCGTTGCGGGACCGGTACGAATCGCTGACCGCGCGCGAGCAGGAAGTCATGCAACAGGTGATCTCCGGCCTCCTCAACAAGCAAATTGCGGCCGAACTGAACATAACCGAGTTCACGGTCAAGATTCATCGCGGACACGTCATCTTGGCCGCACACGCACCCACCTGGCTGGTCCAGTTCCCCTCCTGGTGAATCGCGAACAGCGGCAGGAGTTGCAGCAGGAGATCCTGGGAGCGACGCGGGATCGCATGTTGCGCGAGATTCGCGAAGCGCTGGATGCATTCACCTTGGAAGCGCCGCTGCTGCTGGTTTTCGAGGACCTGCAGTGGGTAGATCGTTCAACGGCCGATCTCATTTCTGCTCTTGCCCGCCAACGGACGACAGCGAAAACGGTGATCGTCATCGCTATGCGGCCGGTGGACATGGAAGCGGCGGATCATCCGCTCAGGAGAGCAAAACAGGAATTGTTAGCGCATCACCTCTGCCAGGAAATCGCTCTGGAGGCGCTTTCCAAAGCCGAAGTGGCCGGGTACCTGGGCGAAGAGTCCGGCGAAACATCGCCGGAGGGGCTTGCCGAGCTGATCTATTTGCGTTCGGAAGGCAATCCATTGTTCATGATGGCTGCCCTGGATCATATGACGGAGCACGGATCGATCGCCCGGGAAGGCGGAAGCTGGCGGCTGAAGGTGCCGCTCCAAGAAATCGATCTCGGGGTGCCGGACGCCATGCGTCAGATGATCGAAGCTCAAATTGATCACTTGACGACAGAGGAGCAGCGTGTGCTCGAGGCCGCCAGCGTAGCTGGAGTGAGGTTCTCGGCGAACGCGCTTGCGGCAGCGCTTCAACGCGGCACTGCTTTGGTGGAAGAGACTCTCGATGCGCTTTCCCGCCGATCCCGGGTGGTGCATGCGGCAGGGGCGCAGCAATTGGATAGTGACGGTATTTCACAGGTATATGAGTTCGCTCACGCCCTTCACCGCGAGGTCTTCTACGGGCGGCTGACGCCGGCGCGGAGAGCTTGGATTCGCCGGCGGATCGAGGAATCGGTTCCCGAGCCACTGCGTGAGGTTGTCGAAATTACGGCAGCTCACATGGCGCAAGGATCCGGATGTAGTGATCTGACGATCGAAGCCGGACATCCAGTTCGCATCCGCACAGCAGAGATGGCGTTCGCGTGAGTGGATTGTGAGTTCCGGAAACCGGGAAGGCCGAGGAATGTGCCTGCGATTTTGGCTAAACTAAGTGCTACCGGACGAATACCGTAGGTGCGCGACCATGATGGAATTTCCCCCTTTCCGGTTGGATACCGTCAACCAGTGTCTCTGGCGCCGCCGCGAAGCCGGCCCGGATGAACGAGTCCTATTGACTCCCAAAGCGTTCGCCGTCCTACACCATCTTTTGAAGCATGCCGGACGGCTAGATGCGAAATCGCCCAGGCAGGCCGGCAGGGGCTTGCCGGCGGTTACTGAATCTCCTGTTACGGAAAGAGAGCTTATCAATCCTGCTGGCGGCGGTGGTAATGGGGGCTCTTCCGGCTGCGTCGGAAGCAATCTCGGTGAAGTATCCCTCTTCAAACGTGAATGACATCTTCGACGAGAACGATGCAGACCCGCAGTATTCCAGCAACCCGACCGAAAATATCCCCGTGCAGGGCATGGGCGACGTGGCGATGGCGGTACCTGCAGGCTTCACCAGCCCGCAGACGGCGATACTTCCACGGGTGCCGCGACGCTGACAAGCGAGTTCATCATGCAGGGTGCGTTCAGCGAGACCGAAGTGGCGGTTTCCTACCCCGTTCCCTTGATTAGCAGGATCCTCTTCCGGATTGACGAGGTGGACTTACCGGCAACCGCAACGCTTCTAGGACTCATTCTGCTGGGGGCCGGATCCGGTATGCGGCGGGTCCGGCTTTCAAAGCAGGTCACCCGACAGGCTGCGGCACGCGTTTCCATGCAGGCATTCCGGGCTCCGGCAGCTTCCGTCGCAGAACGATCGCCAGTCTCCGCAAACGAATTCGCTTAGGCCAAGAGCATTTCGTGCGGGGGTGGCGGTCGGCCGGGACCACGGATCTCGGCAAGATGCCTGCGCCTCGCCCCTATTGCGTGCGCCGGCTGGAGTACTTGTTCAGCACCGCGAGGAGTTTGGCGGCGGAAGCCGGCGGTTTGGCGCCGCTGTTGAGAATCTGCTTGCTCGTCCAGCGCTGCCCGTACATCAGCTCGTTGTCGTCGATCTCGTTGCGCAATGTCGCACCGTCCAGAGAGACCCCTCCGAACAGGCCCTTCGAACGGGACCACGACAGGATTTCGGCGGTCATGAGGGCGTCCGTCTGGGCAGTTGCGTCGCGCCCAACGGGGCCGGCTGCGGCAGTGGCTTCCGCGCCGACGGTGAACTTGCTGGACGTCAGCTTTTTCATGCCTCTTTCATTCATCACCAGGAGGATTACGTCGCTCGAGGAGAAGCCGATCTGCAAGCCGAAGCTGCCGCCTTCCACGCGAACGGCGGCCGGCGGTCCCCACCCCTCGCCACTCGTGGCGCGGCAGAGAGCGAACCCCCGCCCGAATTTGCCGCCGAAGCCGAAGGCGCCCTTCTTCAAACCGGGCACCAGCACGATGCAGAAAGACTTGTTCAGTAAATCCTGGGGGATCGATTTGTCGGGCGCCGCCATGATCTCCGAGAACAAACTGGCTGCGTCGTCCAGCCGTTCGGCGTTCTTTTCCTTATCGTCCTTGGCGAACAGTGGCGCGCACCCTAAGGTAATGGCAAGAGTATAAGTGAGCCAGCGCATGGCTCTATCGTAGCGCAGCGAAGGAGGGCCTTCGCATGCCGATAGCAGTGTTATGGTGGTTGCAATCATGACCAATCGCCGGGCGTTCTTCCAGTCTGTGGCGGGAGGCGGGTTGGCCGCTGCGACACCGCAGCCGGCGGCAGCCAGCGATCGCGAATATTGGGTGCGAACGCTCACGAAGCTCGCCGATCCCGTGCTGCGCAACCTGGCTTCGCGGACCCTGAAACGCAACATGCCGGTGGAATGCGTCACCGGCAACCCGGCGGACCGCCGCAAGTACTCGCACCTGGAAGCCATCGGCCGACTACTCGCGGGCATAGCGCCGTGGTTGGAAGCGCCCCTCGAGCCCGGCCCCGAGCGCGAGTTGCAACAACAATACGCAGCTCTGGCACGCGAGGCCCTCGATTCCGGAACGGACCCAGGCTCTCCCGATTTCCTGAACTTTCACGACGGGGCGCAACCGGTGGTGGACTGCGGATTCCTGGCGCAAGCGATCCTGCGCGCACCCGGCGAGCTTTGGGGCAAACTGGATCCGCAGGTGAAGCGGAACCTGGCGGCAGCACTACAGTCTTCACGCGTCATCACCCCCGGCTTCAACAACTGGCTGCTCTTCTCCGCAACGGTGGAGGCCGGATTGGCCGCGATGGACGAGCGGTGGGACGCCATGCGGATCGATTACGCTGTCCGCCAGCATCAACAGTGGTACCTCGGTGACGGGGTGTATGGAGACGGCCCGCACTTCCATTGGGACTATTACAACGCCTTCGTGATTCAGCCCATGCTGGTAGACGTGTTGCGCAATATCAGAGCGCACAGCCGCAACTGGGACAGTTTCCTTCCGGACACCATGGCGCGGGCAAAGCGATTTGCGGCCATCCAGGAGCGCCTGATCTCTCCCGACGGCACATTTCCCGCGGCTGGGCGATCCATCACGTACCGTTGCGGCGCTTTCCAGGTGTTCTCGCAGATGGCATTGATGGGCGAGCTGCCGGCGCCCCTGACTGGCGGACGCGCACGCAGTGCGTTGACCGCGGTGATGCGCCGTTCGCTCGAGGCTCCCGGGACCTTCGACGGGAATGGGTGGCTGACCATCGGGCTCTGCGGCCATCAGCCCCACTTGGGCGAAAGCTACATTTCCACGGGCAGCCTGTATCTTTGCTCAGTGGTTCTGTTGCCCTTGGGGCTGCCCTCAGGCCACGATTTCTGGAGCGCGCCGGCCGAAGATTGGACGGCCCGCCGGATTTGGCGCGGCGAGGATGCAACCGCCGATCACGCGATCTGAAGCTGCAGGATGCGACCGTCGCAGTAGTGGCGGCTGCCGAGGTGTGATCTAATTCCCTCATGATTCGCTTCCTGCCGGTAGCGGCACTAGCCTGCTTGCCGTTGTTCGGGGCCGGCACAGCCCCTTCGGCACGCGACCTCGCCAGGTCTGTCGTCATTTATCGGGACACTTATGGCGTGCCTCACATTTACGGCAAGACCGACGCGAGCGTGGTGTTCGGACTGATGTATGCGCAGGCGGAAGACAACTTCTGGCAACTGGAAACCGACTTCATTCGCCAGATCGGGAGGTCCGCGGAGCTGCAGGGTCCAGGCGGCATCGCGAGCGATCTGCTGGTCCGCGCCTATGAGAGCGAGAAGCGGGCGCGCGAGGATTACGAGAAGGCTACGCCGCAGTTGCGAGCGCTGTGCGATGCGTTCGCCGGCGGTTTGAACTACTATCTCGAAAAGCACCCCGAGGTAAAGCCCAGGCTGATCACCCGATTCGAGCCATGGTTCATCCTGGCGGAAGAGCGGCGGGGACCCGCCGGGAGCGGCATCACCGCGGCCGAACGGCAGAAGGCGTTTCCAGGGCTGACCGGCCCGGTGGAGACCGGCGATCTGCGCTTTCCTGGAGACTTGCCAGAGAGGTCCGACACCGATGAAGGCTCGAACATGTGGGCCGTCTCGGCGAGCCGCACCACCAGCCGGCATGCCATGCTCCTGATCAATCCGCACGTGGGCTTCTTCGGCGGCGGACAGCGCTACGAGGCGCACCTGCACAGCAACGAAGGGCTCGACGTCTCGGGCTTCGCGATTCTGGGCACGCCCTACATTCGCTCGGGACACAATCGCTTTCTCGGCTGGAGCCACACCAACAACTATGCTCAGACCGCCGACGTATATCTGGAGACTTTCGACGATCCGAGCGATCCGCTGTCCTACCGGTATGGGACGGGGCATCGAAAGGCGATCGAGTGGACTGCCGGCATTCGCGTGAAAACGAATCACGGCATCGAGGTCCGGACGTTTCGATTCCGCAAAACACATCACGGGCCGGTGCTGGGATTAAGGACCGGGCCGGACGGAGTCAATGAAGGGCTGGCGGTGCGAGCGGTGTCCGCGCAGGGCGGCGTGATGGCGCAGCGGTGGGCCATGGCCAAGGCGCGCAATCTGCAGCAGTTTCAGGCGGCGTTGGCACACGTCGCGTTGACCGGATCGAACACGATCTACGCCGACCGCGCCGGCAACATCTACTATCTTCACGGCAACGGAGTTCCGCGGCGGGCAACCGGCATCGACTGGCTGAAGCCGCTGGATGGGAGCAATCCCGAAACGGAATGGCAGGGACTTCACGCTCTGGCGGACCTGCCGCAGGTATTGAATCCCCGGAGCGGGTACGTGCAGAACTGCAATTCGACCCCGTTTCTGACCACAGACGGAGCAGACAACCCGCAAGCTTCGCAGTATCCCGCGTACCTGGCTCCGGAGCCGGATACGCCGCGAGCGCAGCGTTCGCGCGCCATTCTGGGCGGAGGATCGCGGTTCAGTTTCACGGATTGGACACGGCTGGGGCTCGACACCAGGATAGGGCTGGCGGCGACGCGCATTCCGGAATTGCTGACGGCTTACGAGCAAATGCAAAAAGACGACGCGGCGCGCGCGGCGAAACTGGCCGAACCGATCGCCGTGCTGCGGGAATGGGACCAGGTAGGGCGCCACGATTCCGTAGCGACGACGCTGTTCGTGCGCATGGAGATTCGCGCGATCGAATTGCGCCGGAGCGACCGGGAAAATCCGACACTTCTGTTGGCGGCCCTGGAGCAGGCGCGTTCGGGCCTGGAAGCCGTGTTTGGAACCTGGCGGGTGCCCTGGGGTGACGTGAATCGCCTGCAGCGCGTTCACACCAGCGGAACCGAGGAACCGTTCAGCGACGACAAGCCCAGCCTGCCGGTGGCGGGTGCGCCGACATTCACCGGGACCATTCTCACGTTCGGGGCGCGCACGGTTCCCGGGCAGAAGCGCTGGTACGGCACCGTGGGCGACACCTACGTGTCGGTGGTCGAGTTCGGCAAGAAGCCGGCAGCCCGATCGCTGCTGGTCTTCGGCGAAAGTGCGGACGCGAGCTCACCGCACTACTTCGATCAAGCGCCGCTTTATTCGAAGCAGGAGTTCAAGCCGGCGTGGTTCGAGTTGAGCGAGATCAAAGCTCACCTGGAGCGGGCTTATCATCCGGGAGATTGAGGAACTTACGCGAGTAACTCGGCGGTCATGACGGTCACGGCTTGTCCTCCGAGAATGACGCGCTCTCCGGCCAAACGGACCCGCACCACGCCGCCCCGCGCGGACGCCTGGTAGGCTGTGAACTCACTTTTTCCGAGCCGTTCCGCCCAATACGGTCCCAGGGCCGTGTGTGCCGATCCGGTGACAGGGTCTTCGTCGATGCCCGACCCCGGAGCGAAGAAACGCGAAACGAAGTCGAATTCGGGGGATGCCGATCGCGCCGTCACGATCACGCCGCGCACAGGCACCTGCTTGAGAGTGCTATGGTCCGGCGACAGCGCGCGCAAGGTCTCCTCGGAATCCACCTCCACCAGGTAGTCGAACGCGTTGCGGCCCACGTAATTCGCCTGCTTCACTCCCAGCGCGGGAAGCAGGGTCGCGGGGGGCTCGGCTGAAGCGGCGGTCTTCGCGGGAAAATCCAGCTCGATCCAGTCACCCCGGCGGTCGGCCGTGAGCAGTCCACTGCGCGTATGAAATTGCGCCTGCCGGCCCTCCGGAAGATGCCCATCCTGCCACAACACGTGTGCGCTGGCCACCGTGGCGTGTCCGCACAGATCCACCTCAACCGCGGGAGTAAGCCAACGCAGGTTGAATCCTCCATTGTGCGGCGTCAGGAAGGCGGTCTCCGACAGGTTCATCTCGCGAGCGACATTCCGCATCCACTGGTCGGGCTTGGGCTGCGGCAGAACACAGACCGCTGCGGGGTTTCCGGCAAACGGCTGGTTTGTGAATGCATCTACCTGGACGATTCGAATGGACATGATTTAGAAGCGTAGCGCACTTGAATCCCGAAGCGATATGGGCGAGTCTAAGAGTCAAGGAGTAGACTGGGATGATGCTGTTCCGGTTCACCAGGCTATGGGTCGGTTTGGGCCTTGTGGTGTTGTTATGGAGCGTAACGACGCTTGGCCGGTTGGAACGAGGCGGCTCGGTTCGTCCCATCGGAACGCGTCCGGGACCGGTGCGCATCGTCCAGTTCTATGCCAGTGTGAGAATTCTTACGGCGGGCGAAAAGGCGCTGCTGTGTTATGGCGTCGAGAACGCTAAGTCGGTCAGAATCGCGCACGTCGCGCAAGACGTTTATCCAGCCTCCAGCCGCTGCGTCGATATCGTACCGGAGCAGACCACCCACTACACCATTCTGGCGGAGGGATTCGATGGGAAGATCGCAGTCCGTTCGCTGATTTTGCCGGTGCAGGCGGCTCCCCCGCCCCCGCGCATTCTGAGCGAAGCGGGATTCGAACCGCTGGTCATATCCGCCGCAGAATAACGGTTCGCATCCACAGCCTCAGAAGCTGGTAAAAGGTGACGGCCAGCGAACGCAGACGAAAGAACTGCGAGGTGCCGTACTGGCGGGCATAATGGTGGACTCCCACCTCGGCCACGGCGCAGCCGCTCATCTCCAGTTTGCGCACCAGTTCCACGCAGATGGTGCCGCTGGTGGACGTCAGATGGATCTTCTCGAGGAGTTCGCGCCGGATAAGACGGTAATCGCAATCGATGTCGCGGATGCGGATGCGGAACAGCAGGCGCGCGCAAAAATTGTAGATATTGCCGATCCAGATGCGGTGCGCCGGGTCGTGGCGGTCGAGTTTGTACCCGTTGACCAGGCCCGTATCGGGGCCGACGAGCTCGAGCAGACGTGGAAGCTGGCCGACATCGTACTGTCCATCCCCGTCGGTGTAGAACACAAATTCCTTGCACGCTGCGCCAAAACCGCTGCGCAACGCGCCTCCATAGCCGCGGTTCTTGGTATGGGTGACTACCCGGAGGTACGGCGCATGCTCGGCCGCGAGTTGTGCCAGGACATCGGCGGTCTTGTCGCGGCTGCCATCGTTGACCACGATGACTTCGTAGTCGGCCACGTGTTGCTGGAGCACCGCGAAGGTTTTGCGAATGAGCGTCGGCAGCGACGGCGCATCGTTGTACGCCGGGAAAAAGACACTCAAAGACGCAAATCTCAGATCCCCTCGTCTCACCCTCACACCATCTTCTCACCGATGAAGATGAGGGATTGGCCGGCCGGTAAATTGTGGCCCGCGGCCAGCCATTCCGCTTCCATCGCCAGAGGATGGTACAGGAGCCGGTCCAGCCATGCGGGCAACGGATCGACGCCGCTAGCCGCGGGACGGTGCAAGAGAGGCTCCCAGATTCGGAATTTTACGAGTGTGACCGGCAGCAACAGCGAGTTGGCATAGGTACAGCGCAGGACGCGCAGGCCGGCACTCGACATGAGTCCCAGCAACCGGCGGCGGGTGAACCGCTGCCGCTCGAGAATGAAATCCGAATGCCGGCTGCGTAACAGGTCCAAGGCAGGCGTTCGGAGGAAGAGCAGGCCATCCGGCGCCAGCACCCGCGACAACTCTCGTGCGGCGCGAAGTTCCTCGCCCGCCGGCAGGTGGGACAGCACATCCTGCGAGATGACCAGATCGAAGCTGCATTCGGCAAACGGGAGGTTGACGATGTCGCCTTGCACAGCGCGTTCCACACCCATCCGGCGGGCATAGCGCAGTCCGACACTGCTGATGTCCATGGGAACGACAGGACAGTGCCGTTCGGTTTGAAGGAGGTAGGAGAAATAGCCCGTGCCGCACCCGGCATCCAGCGCGCGCGAGATCTTACGGCCGGACAAATAGGGCCCCAGCATGGCAAACAGAATGGCGCGCATCCCTCGGTACCACCAGAAGTCTCGCTCACTCCTGGCGATATTGCCGAACTCGTCCGGATTCATGAGACCGGTCATCGTGCAGGGCCGGCGTCATTCTGAATTTTCATAGCTGTGGTCGAAGAACCTTTTTGTAGCGCATCGCGCGCCGGGTCGCAACCCCAGCATTGAGTCTGAGTCACGGCTGGAAACCAAGCCAGGTACAACTGACGGCGGCTCTGCGATTCAAGACCAATCCAGAGTCAGCGTATGTCTGCTGATCTTGGTTAGCAGCAGTTTATTAACGGCAGTCTTTCACGTACCAGAAGCCGGTGGGAAGAGCTTATTTTGATGCTATCCTCGCCGATAGGATCCGGCATCAATTACTTGTAGTGATGTGTTTCCAAGGGGCCGCAAGCCGGCTACTGAGGCGCCGCAAGACACCGGGCCGGGTAAAACGGGCACCTCGACGAAAGCGGATGAACGGATTGAATCAGCGGCGGGAAGGTCTACGGTCGGTGCGGGCTCAGGCTTACATCGCGTTTGTCTGCGCCCTGGGCCTGGCCTGCCTGCTGCGGGCGAATTGGGAGATGGAGCACCCCATCCGCTTCGGTTGCTACCTTCTGATTTGTGTCTTGGCTTCGGCGCTCAAAGTGAACTTGCCCGGGGTCCCCGGGACGATGTCGGTCAATTTCCTGTTCATTCTGATTGGCATTCTGGAATTGGGAGCCGGGCAGACGATGCTCATGGGTTGCCTGGGCGCGTTGGCTCAGTGTGTGTGGAGGCCGCGGAGCGAAATCAGGCCGGTGCAGGCGGTATTCAGTGTTCTCAACAGCGCGGTGGCGGTGTTCGCCGCCTGGTACACCTACCACCTGCCCTTCGCTCAAGAGATCAACCAGGTCACCCCTGCGCTGCTGATCACGGGCACCCTGGTGTATTTCATGCTGAATACGACCGGCATCGCGGGGGTCATCGCGCTGACCGAGAACCGGCCGGCGGTGGAGACCTGGCGCAAGGGTTACTTCTGGTCGTTCCCGTTCTACC
>DATJWB010000067.1:0-67296 GCA_035501495.1 Bryobacteraceae bacterium
GGCGACATCTCCGGAATCCCCACCAGGATCCTTCCCGTGAGGTGCCGCGAGATCCCGATTCGCAGCGCGATTGACAGGCCGAACAACAACGCGGCCGGCACGATCAGCCACGCCTGCGTACCGAACTGGATCGACAAAAGCGGCTTTCGAAGCGCGAACGCGAGCGAGGCCAAAAGCGCGAGAAAAATGGCGTGAAGCGCGAGGGTGACCGGGACTCCGAGCTTCCGCCAAAAGGAGATGAAAGGATGGATCGAGAACCAGTAAAGGATCCCACCGGGCAGGGTCATCGGCAACATGAGGGCGACATAGTAGCGCGCATGGTCCATGGAGATTCCGATCCCGGCATAGGAAACTCCATTTTAGCCGTTTGCGGGGCCGCGTGCCTTGCGTCATTCCGAACGCAATACCGCCACAGGGTCGTACGATGCGGCGCGGCGCGCGGGTAGGTAGCCCGCCGGCAGCGCAACACCGAAAAGGACCAGCGTCGCGATCGTGATAGATGCGGGATCGGCGGGCGTCAGGCCGTAGAGTTGCGCCTTCACCAACTGCGTCACCGCCAGCGCGGACGGCAGCCCGATCGCCATACCCGCGGTCACCAGCATCAGCACCTCTCGCATGACCATCCAGACCACGCTTCCAGCGTTCGCGCCCAACGCCATGCGGATGCCGATCTCCCGGCTGCGCCGCGCCACCATGTAGGCCATCACTCCGTAGAGGCCGATCACCGCCAGCACCGCCGCCAGGGTGCCGAATATGCCTGACAGTGTCGCAATCATCCGCTCGGTGGTGAGCGACTCGTCAAGCTGGCGGTCCAGCGTCTTCATATTGGTGATCGGCAGGTTGGGGTCGAGTTCATGAAGCAGCGCCCGAACCGCGTGAAACTCGGCGCCCGCATCGTGGATGGTGCGGACGTACCCGGTCAGGAGTGGATCGGTGCGCTGGGCGGTGCAGAAAAATACCTGGAGCGGGACCTCGTCGCGCAGGCTTTCATAGCGGGTGTCGTTCACCACTCCGACGATTTCGATATTGGTGGCAGTGCCTGGGTCGGTACCCATGCCAAGGTGGCGGCCTAAGGCGAGCGCATCGCCGAAGTACCGTTTGGCGAAGCTTTCATTCACCACGGCGACGCGTGGCGCGTTGAAGTCGTCCTTGATGGTGAAGCCGCGGCCGGAGGTGAGGTGAATGCCGAGCGCATCGAAGTAACCGGGGCTGACGAAATTCACGTGCGGATCCATCTTCTCCCCGGGCTTGGGCTCGTAGCCCTCGAGGGTGATGCCGTTGTCCCATTCGTCTCCCGAAAGCACCTGCACTCGCGCCAGTCCCGCGGCGCGCACTCCCGGCAGGCCTTGCAGGCGCTCCTCCATTTGCCGGTAGAACGCCCGGATGCGAGCCGGATCGTAGCCGATCGAGCGCGGCGAGACGGTGAACTGGATGAGGTTCCCCGTGCGAAATCCGGGATCGAGGGACCGGAGGTTGTCCAGGCTCCGAACAAAAAGCCCCGCGCCAATCAGGAGCAGCAGCGAGAAAGCGACCTGGGCCACCATCAAGACTTTGCGGAGGCCGGCTTGCACCGCGCCGCCCATCACATTGCCTGCCTGATCCTTCAGCGTGGGCGCGATCTCCGGCCGGGTGGACTGCAGCGCGGGCGCCAGCCCGAAGGCGATGCCTGTGATTGCCGCCAAACTGAAGGTGAAGATCAGCACCTGAGAGTCGGGTGTGCTGGAGATCGTGTAGCCGGTGAGACTCGCGGGGAGGAAGGTGAGCAACCCTCTGACAAGCAGCACCGAAAGCCCGGCCGCGGCGGCCCCGCCCGCTACCGAGAGCAGCAGACTCTCGGTAAGGAGCTGCTGAATCATTCGCGTGCGGCTGGCGCCGATCGCCAGCCGGATCGCGATTTCCTTCTGGCGCGCCGCGGCGCGCGCCGTCAACAGGCTCGCGAGATTCGAGCAGGCGATCAGCAGCACCAGGCCGACCATTCCCATCAGCACCACCAGCGGCTTCTCGTACTGGCGCCGAAGGACGGTGTTGCCCTGCGACCCGGGCATGACATCCATCCACATACGGAGGAACTGCTCTTTGTCATAGGGCGCGGCGTTGCGGAAAGCCGGTTGCTGCACTTCCATTTCGAGGATCTGGTGGAATAACGGCTGCAGTCCGGCCTTGGCCTGCCCGATGCTGACGCCGGGCTTGAGGCGGCCGTATACATTGATCCAGCGTTGCCGGCGATCCTGCATGTTGGTGCCGCCGCGAATGCTGGGAGCCATGGCCATCGGCATGAAGACCTGTGCCGGGATTCCTGGCTCCAGACCATCGAAGCCGGGTGCGGAGACGCCGATGACGGTAAACGGAAAGGTATTGACCCGGATGGTCTGTCCCAGGATGCCGGGGTTGCCCGCGAAACGCGTCTGCCAGTAGGCATAGCTCAGAACTGCGTAAGGATTCTCGTTCGTGTGCTGGTCGTCGGCGTCCGTCAGCAGGCGCCCGATCGCGGGCGAAACACCCAGCAAAGGGAAGTAGCTCCCCGAAACCAGTTCGCCGAAAACGGCCTCGCTCTGCTGATCGATTCCCACGAGGAGGCGCTGCCGATTGCGGGCCATCATGCCCGTGAAGACCTGGTTCCGTTCCCGGAGGTCGAGGTACATGGGATAGGCAAGTGCGTTGCGGCCGTCGTTGCCGCCATAGTGTCTGCCCATGCCGGCGAGCAGCACGACCCGCTGGGGATCCTGAATCGGGAGCAGGCGCAGGATGAGCTGGTCGATCAGGCTGAAGATGGCGGTGTTGGCGCCGATGCCCAGTGTCAGCGAGAGGATCGCGATGGACGTGAATACCGGCGATCGGCGGAACCCGCGGACGGCATAGACAAGGTCCTGGCGAAGGTGCGGCATGGTCGGAATACCGAGCGGACGGAAAAAGGTTACCGCCGGACGATGTGGCAAGAGTGCCTGCGCCACGAAGACTCTTTACGGAGCCCAGGCGGGCATCACATAGGCGTAGAACATCACAATCAGCCCGATCACGCTGGCCAGCAGGACGCTGTGCTTCATGGTGAATCGGAACAGCAGGGCCTCGTCCTGGCGCTTCATGGAAGTCGCTGCAGCCGCCACCGCGATGCTGGTCAGGCTGATCATTTTGCCCATGACACCGCCGGACGAATTGGAGGCCGCCATGAGCGCCGTGTTCATTCCCAGCTTGGTGGCGGTCACCACCTGCAAGGACCCGAACAGGGCATTCGCGGAAGTATCGCTGCCCGTCAGGAAGACGCCCAGCCACCCGAGCAGCGCGCTGAAGAATGGAAACACCGTCCCCGTCGCGCTGAAAGCCAGTCCCAGCGTGGCCGTGGCGCCGGAGTAATTCATCAGGTAGGCCAGGCCGAGCACCGCCGCCAGCGTCAACTCGGCGAGCGCCAGTTGCTTCGCCGTGTGGGAGATCACGCCGGCGAACTGGCGCGGCTTCAAGCCGGCGACGATGGAGGCGAAGATCGCCGCAAACAGACACGCGGTTCCTGAGGCGGACAGCCATGCGAACTTGTACGTGGCGGGGTAGCCGGCTGGCTTCGGAACCACCGGGGGCATCCGCTGAATGGTGTTGTGCAGCCCGGGCCAACTGATCACCTTGCTGAAGCTGTCGAGTTTCGCCTGAATCGGCGGATAGCTCCAGATCAGGACAAACACCACCAGCAGCGCGTACGGCGCCCATGCCACGGCCATATCGCGGGCGCTGTGGCGCGGCTGCGGCCGCGTCCCGCCGCTCAAGCGGATCACTACGATCAGAGCTCCCATGGCAATCAACGACGACAGGATGTCGGTAAGCAGACCGTTCAGAAAATTGGAAACCACAAACTGCGTTCCGGCAAAGGCGATTCCGCACACCGCCGCCGATGGCAGTACGGCGCGCAGCCCTTTCCAACCCGACATCACGACGATGAGGTACGCGGGAACGATCAGTGACACCGGCGCGCAGATGCGCCCCACCCCCGCGCTGAGCCGGTCGAAGGGGATCCCGGTGGTGCCGGCCAGGGTCTGGATCGGAATGGCGATGGACCCGAAAGCGACCGGTGCCGTGTTGGCCAACAGGCAAATGGCAGCGGCTTTGAACGGCTCGAAACCGAGGCCCACCAGCATTGCTGATGCAACCGCGACCGGCGTGCCGAAGCCCGCGGCGCCCTCGACGAATGCACCGAAAGCAAAGGCGATCAGCAGCGCCTGGAGCCGGGGATCGTCGGTGAGGTGTCCGATGGAATCCTTCAGTGTGTCGAACTTGCCGCTCTCGAGCGTGATGCGGTACAGCAGGATGGCCGAGAAGACCACCCACCCGATGGGAAAGAGTCCGAACACGGCCCCGTTGGTGATCGCGGCCACCATTTTGTCCACCGGCATGCCATAGACCCCAAGCGCCACGACCGCGGCGGCGCCGAGACCCACCAGCGATGCCATCCAGGCCGGCTTGCGAAACACACCCAGGAGCAAAAGCAACGCAAAAATGGGAATGCCCGCGACCAGCGCCGATAATGCCAGGCTGCCGGCCACCGGGAAGTAGTTTTGTTGCCACATGTCTGGTTATCCTTCGACCCGGCGCTCCTGGTTCCGCCAATGGGTTTCACGCCCACGACCGGCCGGCGTCAGCGGCGAGTGCATGACTTCAGATTGTACAATAGGGACCGCAATGGACGTGGAAAGACGATGCAGTTTATTCTCGAGCGGAATTCTGCGAGCACGATTCAGATTCAGCAATTGACTGCGGACATCGCCGGCCTCAAGGAGGTTGCCAGGCAGCACACTGCCGATCTCGCGGTGCACGCGGAACTAGCCGACGCGCAGAAATCGACACAAGAGAGCTTGAATATCCTGACCCGTGTGGTTCAGGAGATCATCCCACGGTTGCCAAAAGGATAATCGAGCGCTGACTCAGTCCTTGGCGCTTTCGATCCGCATGCCGTAAAAGCTGCGATAGACGAAGACCGCCGAAATCACGAAGAACACCGCGGCAAGAGACGTCGTCAACACCGTGCCCTTGCTCGAAAGTTCCACTGCCAGTGAGACCGCCAGCAATCCGAACAGCGTCGTGAACTTGATGATCGGATTGAGAGCCACCGAGCTGGTGTCCTTGAAAGGATCTCCTACGGTGTCGCCGACCACGCAGGCATCGTGCAGCGGCGTCCCTTTGGCGCGCAATTCCGTCTCCACCACCTTCTTCGCATTGTCCCAGGCGCCGCCGGCATCCGCCATGAAAAGCGCCTGGTAGAGCCCGAAGAGCGCGATCGAGATCAGGTAGCCTACGAAGAAGAACGGCTCGAGAAAGGCGAACGCCAGAGTCGCGAAGAACACTACCAGAAAGATATTCAACATACCTTTCTGCGCGTAACGCGTGCAGATCTCCACCACCTTCTTGGAGTCCGCCACCGATGCCCTGTCGCTGCTTTCGAGCTTGATGTTCGCCTTGATGAACTCGACTGCCCGATAGGCACCAGTCGTAACAGCCATCGCGCTGGCGCCGGTAAACCAGAAGATCACCGCGCCGCCGGCGATGATTCCCAGCAGGAACGGCGCGTGCATCAGCGAGATCTGCTCGAAGTACCTGGCTTCCAGCCCATGAGTCAGCTTCACGATGGTGGAGAAGATCATGGTTGTGGCGCCCACCACCGCGGTTCCGATCAGCACCGGCTTGGAGGTGGCCTTGAAAGTGTTCCCAGCGCCGTCGTTCTCTTCCAGGTTGTCTTTGGCCTTCTCGAAATTGGGCGCGAAGCCGAAGTTTTTCTGGATGTCCTGTTTGATATTCGGCAGCGTCTCGATAGTGGAAAGCTCGTAGATCGACTGGGCGTTGTCTGTCACCGGCCCGTAGCTGTCCACCGCGATCGTCACCGGCCCCATCCCCAGGAAGCCGAACGCTACCAGACCGAAGGCAAAGACGGCAGGCGCCAACATCAGGGGAGGATTGGTGGGGAACGTGGTGCTGATCAGGTAACCGATGCTCATCAGCGTCAACATGGTGAAGCCCAGCCAGTAGGCGCTGAAATTCCCAGCCACGAATCCGGAGAGGATATTGAGCGACGCGCCGCCTTCGCGCGAACTGGTGACGATCTCGCGCACGTGGCGTGAATTGGTGGAAGTGAAGACCTTCACGAACTCGGGGATGAGCGCTCCAGCCAGGGTGCCGCAACTGATCACGGTTGCCAGCTTCCACCACATCGAGCTGTCGCCGCCGAGCTCGGGAATCAGCACCGAACTCAGCACGTATGTCAAGGCGATGGAAAGCAGCGAGGTGATCCAGACCAGCGTGGTCAGAGGGGTTTCGAAGTTGAACTTGGCGGCATTGCCGAAGCGGCGCTTGGCGATGAACCCGTTGACGAAGTAGCCGACCGCGGAGGAAACCACCATCATCACGCGCATCGAGAAGATCCACACCAGAAGCTGCACCTGAACCGTGGGATTCGCAACAAATTCACCGGCAGGGTTCTTCGTGCCGACCGCCAGCAGAATAAAGGTGATCAACGCAACGCCGGTAACACCGTAGGTTTCGAAACCGTCCGCGGAAGGGCCTACCGAGTCTCCCGCGTTGTCGCCGGTGCAGTCGGCAATCACGCCAGGATTGCGGGCGTCGTCTTCCTTGATCTTGAACACGATCTTCATCAGGTCGGACCCGATATCGGCGATCTTGGTGAAGATTCCGCCCGCCACGCGCAACGCGGCGGCGCCCAGCGACTCGCCGATCGCGAAGCCGATGAAACACGGGCCTGCCAGCGCTCCTGGCACGAACAGCAGGATGAAGAGCATGATGAGCAGTTCCACCGAGACCAGCAGCATTCCGATACTCATGCCGGCCTGCAGAGGAATGTCATAACAGGGGAAGGCTTTCCCCGTCAGGCTGGCGAATGCGGTTCGGGAGTTGGCAAACGTGTTCACCCGCATTCCGAAGGCAGCCACGCAAAAACTCCCGGAAATGCCGATCACGCTGAACAGCAGAATGATGAGCACCCGGAAAGCACCCATGGACTGCAGAAACCCGAAGTAGAAGATGATAATGACCGCGATGAAGACTTCGAGGAGCAGCAGGAACTTTCCCTGGGTGGCCAGGTAAGTCTTACAGGTCTCATAAATGAGCTCGGAAACTTCCCGCATGGAAGTGTGCACCGGCATGTTCCGCAGCCGGACAAAGATGGTGAGTCCAAACACCAGGCCGAGGGCGCTGACTACCATGCCACTCATGAGCAGACTGACGCCGCTGATGCCGCCGACGAACGGGGGGGCGGCATGCAGATCCGGGAGGACGAGATTCGCTTCGCCGCCCCCTTGTTCCTGTGCCATCAAAGGCGCGGACCACGCCCACAATGCCAGGAGGGCTAACCAGATACGCAGGAATGGCGCAGTCCGCGCCCCTGCCGCGCTACGAAGGCCGGTAAGCCGTCCGACACGATTCGTGTCCGTATGTGCGAGCATCAAACGGAGATCCTCCTTAGGATTGCCGAAGGTTATCGACGAGCCCAGCCTCGCTCGGGGAGAACGAACTCAATGACTCGAAGAGGAACCGACCACACAGTATAAGAGATATGCAGGTCGGAATTCAATGTAGGGTACCGCCGGGGGTGCTTAACCGCTTTGGAGATTTCGGTGCCACTACCGCCGAAAACGCTCCCGACCGATGAGACGAGATCTGCCCCGGACCGGTCAAGCACCCTGGCCGCCCTATCGTTCCATTTCGTTTTCCGTCTTTGGCTATAATGGCAAACCACATGAACACCCGCTGGCTCTTCGAGACAATCTGGCGGGACCTGCGTCACGCTCTGCGCGTGTGGCGCAAGAGCCCGGGATTCACGGCGATCGCGCTGGCATCTCTGGCACTGGGGATCGGCGCCAATACCGCCGTCTTCAGCCTGGTCCACGCGGTAATGCTACGCTCGCTGCCGTACCCGGACCCCGGCCGGCTGGTGATGCTGGGCCTGCCGGGCGTCGAGTCGGTCACTCTTCCGGAATACCAGTTCTGGACCGGGAATAGCGCATCCTTCGGGGCAACTGTCGGCCACCAGGGAGTCGGCGAGCAGGCGTTGTTTTTTGCCGGCCGGCTCGAGTGGATCCAAACGCGAAGGGCGACGGCGGGGCTTTTCGACACATTGCGTGTCAATCCGGCGCTGGGGCGCGATTTCAATGCGGACGAAACGCGCAGGGGCGGCGCGCTTGCGGTCATCATCAGCGACGGCCTGTGGCGGCGCAGTTTCGGCGCCGACCCCGCGGTAATCGGCCGCGCCGTCAGAATCGACGACGCCAGCTACACGGTGGTCGGCGTGCTGCCGAGGGGCTTCTGGTTTCCGGATCCGGCCGATGCCTTTGTGGCGCTGCGCCCATCCGGAACGGTGGGCGACAACGGAAGGAATACCTACATGATTGCGCGCCTGAAACCGGAAGCCGGCATCCCGCAGGCGCGCGCCGAAATGGCAGCGTTGTCGGAGAGGTTCCGGCGCACACTTCCGGCGGATGAAGCCCGAAAGTATGCAGGCCTCACGGTGATTCCGTATCAGGAATGGCTGGTGGGTGACGTCAGGGTGAGCCTCTGGCTGTTGTTCGGCGCGGTGGGGCTGTTGCTCCTGATCGCCTGTTCCAATCTCGCGAGCCTGCTGATGGCGCGGCTTGCGGCCCGCCAGAAGGAAATCGCTGTTCGGCTGGCCCTGGGCAGCGGAAGCAGCCGGTTGCTCCGGCAGTTCTTCACCGAGAACATGCTGCTGGTGGTGGCGGGCACCCTGGCGGGCATTTTGTGCGGATACTGGCTGCTCAGTGGATTGGTCGCCCTGGTTCCGTTTAAGCTGCCGGCCTCCGCACCCATTGCCTTGGACCTTCCGGTGCTTGCCTTCACGGGGGCCCTTGCCTTGGCGACGGGCGTGGTGTTCGGGCTGGTTCCGTTTCTCACCGCCGGAAGGCTCGATCTTCACGAGGGACTCAAGGCCGCGGGCCGTGGTGGCGGGTCCGTGCAGGTCCGCCAGCGCACTCGCCGGGTCCTGGTGGTGGGAGAGGTGGCTTTGTCGGTAAGCCTGCTGGTGGCCGCGGCGCTCCTCATTCAAAGCCTGTACCTTGTGCAGCGGGAACAGTTGGGATTCTCGCCGCACGGCCTGATCACGTTTCGCACGCCACCGCCGCCGGCCAGCCTTCGCAAACCGGAGCAGACCCGGATCTTTGAATCCAACCTGGCCGAGCGTCTCCGCGCGCTCCCGGGAGTTCGCAGCGTGGCGTCCATCAGCCAGTTCCCGCTCACCAGCCAGTTCAATTATCCCAGCGAGTGGATTGGACATCCGGACGAAGCCATCGGCGGCATGGAGATCCGCATCATCACGCCCGGATATTTCGAGGCGATGGAGATTCCCGTGCTTCGCGGCAGACCGATCGAAACGCGCGACGCGCAATCGGCTCAGCCCGTGATTCTGGTGAACGAGACGCTGGCCCGCCGCTGGTGGCACGGCGGCGATCCCCTCGGAAGCCAGGTCAAGGTCGGCAGGTTCCATGGGAAGGACTATTCCGACGATCCGCCGCGCGAGGTGGTGGGCGTGGTGGCGGACACCAAGACCGTCTACCTGAAGCAGCCGCCGCGTCCGACGGTGTATGTCGCGGCGGCCCAGGCTCCCTGGTATAGCGATGGGCTGGCGTGGGTGGTGCGTACGAACGCCGCGACAGGGCTGGCGGAAAGCCTGCGGCGCACCGTGGCCGAAGTGGATCCGAGCCAACGGGTGGAAGGCCTGCGGCCAGTAGATCAGATCCTGGCATCGAGCACGGCCGATTCACGTTTCGACGCCTGGCTGTTCGGCTCCTTTGCGGGCGTGGCGCTGGTGCTGACGGCGGTCGGAGTCTACGGCATGCTGGCGTTCTCGGTCTCCAGGCGGACCAACGAGATCGGGGTTCGAATCGCTCTGGGCGCAAGCCGCAGCGACGTTTTGGGGCTCGTGCTGAAAGAAGGATGCAAGCTGATCGTCATTGGATTGGCAGTCGGGCTGGCGGGCGCGCTGGTGCTGACACGATCGCTGGCTACCTTGCTTTTCCACGTGCAGGCCAGCGATCCGCTCAGCTTCGCGGCGGTGGCGGTGGTGCTGCTTGGCGTGGGCCTGCTGGCGAGTTATCTTCCGGCGCAACGCGCCACGAAGGTAGATCCGCTGGCCGCTTTGCGAAATGAGTGAAATCGGCCGTCACTCATTGCGTAGCTGATCCAGGAGGGGAATGTCCTTCGCCGGCCTGGCCGCGGGCAAGGACTTCAGAAACGCGTAAATGTCGGCCAGTTCGTGGTCAGAGAGGACCTTCGGCGTGTACGCGGGCATCGCACCGAAGGGACGGCGCACGTAGTTGATGACCACCTGCGCGGGCAGGGATGTGGCCGCCAGTCTCGGACCGTCCCGGCTGCCTTGCGCGGCGTAGCCATGGCATTCATAGCAGCCATCCCGAGCGAACAGGCGCTTGCCGTTTTCGGCATTGCCCGCGGGCTGTTGGGCGTGGGCGATAGCCGTCAGGAAGACTGCCAGAAGTAGAAATCTCATCGCCACTCTCATCGCGGTTGTGTCAGCACGTCGATGAGCGCCGGCTCGCCGCGTCTGACCACTTCCAGGGCGCGGCGGATCGCCGGCGCGAGGTCGTCCGGGTTCTCGATCGGCCCCACGCCGTATACGCCATACGCTTTCGCCATGGTGGCGTAGTCGATGTTGGGATCGGTGATGGAGGTGCCGATGTTGGCGCGGTCGATGCCGCGTTCCGCCCGCGACGCCATGTCTTGGACATACATGCGCTCCTGATGATAGGCGCGATTGTTGTGCATCACGGTCAGCAGCGGAATGCGGTGATGTGCGGCGGTCCAGAGAACGCCGGGAGCGTAGTTCAGGTCGCCATCGCACTGAAGGTTCACGGAGAGGCGGCCATGTTTGCGGTTGGCGAGCGCGGCGCCCACCGCGGCCGGGGCGCCGTAGCCGACCCCGAAGGCTCCCTGTCCGCCGATGTACTGATAGTGCTTCGTGAAATCCCAAAGGCGTGTCGGCCAGTAACTGAGGAACACCACGTCCGAAACGAGCGACCAGTCCTCCTTCCGCACCGCATTCCAGAGTTCGGCGGAGAGCCTGGCGGTGGTGATGGGACTCGCGTCCCAACCCCAGGCCGCCTCCTCGAGGGCGCGCTCACGAGTCCGCCTGGCCGCGTCGGCGAGCTTCGCTCCACGCTCCTGGAGTGCATGTTTGCGGTCAGGGGTGATCAGGCGTTTGCAGGCCTCGATGAGGGCGGGCAGGCTGGCTTCGGCATCGGCCGCGATGGCCAGGTCCGCTTCGGGATACCGTCCGAAGTCCTGGTAGTTGCTTTTCGAATTCAAATCGATGGAGGAGATCGTGATCAGCCTGGTTCCCGGTTTGGAGGTCGAACGTGTCTCCATGCCCATGCGGTTCACGGGCGTTTGCGCGTGGGTGGCTTGCCAGAAGTCCGGGTCCTCCAACGCCAGAACCAGGTCCGCCTCGCCAAGGTTCCCGCCATACAAAGGATGGCGCGTGGGGAAGTTCATGCGGAAGCGGAAGGGGCGATCCTGGACGGGCGCTTGCAGCACCTCGGCCAACTCCACCAGCAACTCGAGACCCTGCGGCGTCCGCGCACAACGGCCGGCGACCATCACGGGGTTCTCGGCGGCAACCAGCAGGCGCGCCACCTCATGGATTGCGGCAGCATCAGCCGCCGGGGGCCCGATGGCGCTGAGCTTGGGAATGCGCAGCGAAGGCCGGTCGGCTTCGGGCACCGGTTCTTCCTGGAGCACCGCGTCCGCCACCAGCACCACGGGACCCATGGCCGGCGTCATGGCGATCTGGTAAGCGCGCACCGCGGATTCGGCGAAATGGGTCAGCGAGACCGGCGCGTCATCCCACTTGGTGTAGTCGCGGACCATCGCGGCAGCGTCTTGAACGCTGTGGGTCCACTCGACCACGCTGCGGCGGTATGTGGCATCCAGGATGTTGCCGAGAACGATGTAAACCGGTACACGGTCGGCGTACGCGTTGTAGATCGCCATGGAGGCATGCTGCAGACCGACCGTGCCGTGCGCCATGATCATCATCGGCTTGCCTTCGATCTTCGCGTACCCGTGGGCCATGGCCACCGAAGACTCCTCGTGGCAACAGGTGAGCAGTTCCGGATTGCGGTTGTTGCCATAGTTGATGATGGATTCGTGCAGGCCGCGGAAGGACGAGCCCGGATTGGCGGCCACGTACTCGAAGCCCAGCGACTTCACCACATCGACCATGAAGTCCGAGCCGGGGCGGCTGGTGGTGTAGACGTCGGCCCGGGGCGGAGGCGGACTGGTTTCGGCGGCGGCCTGGCTGGCCGAGGGCAGGGGAGTGGAGCCGCGCTTCGGAACGTCCTGTGCCCGGGCGGCCGGGGGAGGCGTGGAGGCCAGCGCGGCGGCGCCCGCGGCAGCGCCTCTCAAAAAGCCGCGGCGCCCGACGCGGCTTGCGTCAGACTTCGCCATGGTCACCTCCTTTCAGATTTTCTCAATCGTACGTGGAGCGGCTTTCCAGGTCAAGCCGCGCCTTGAAAGGCTGCCCGCACCACGTCGGCGGCGTCAGGCTGAACCGAACGGTTCGCCGGGATGAACAGGAGCGTTCATTCCCGCGCCGGGATTCTTAACGAAGCTCCATATTTACAATAAGTTACGGTTTGGCATCGTGTGTGCCATAGAGAGCCCGTAAGACAAAACCAAGCCGGACCCAAACAGGGCGGCACCAAAGGAGAAGACGACAATGACCACTTCGATGACTCGTTTGATGATCGCGGCGGCTGCCCTGGTAGTCGCTGCCGGAAGTGCTTCCGCACAGGTTTTCAAAGCCGAAATCCCGATGGCGTTCACGGCCAACGGGGCAGTCATGCAACCGGGCTCTTATTCGATTCAGACGCTTGGCGGGGCCGCGCCGGCATACTCTCTGCGGAATCTCGAGACGCGGAATACCATCCTGGCGGTCGCAGCCTCGAAGTCCGATACTCCCAAGGCGTGGACGGAAGCGGGCGATCCGAAGCTCACTTTTGTTTGCTGGGAGGATGGTTGCGCGCTGACCGGCTTGTGGGATGGGGAATCCTCGGCCACCAACAACTTCAACTATAAGCACTCCACGACGCTCGCCTCCCGGCACACGGAGGCGGTGGCCGTAGCCATGATCAGGGTCCGCTGACGTACGCTGCACACCACGGGGATGTCTGAGAAAAGCAATGCGGCGCCGGTCAACCGGCGCCGCATTTGTTTGTGGGTTGGCGGAAGAGGTTAGAACGTGTACTTCAGGGCGAACTGCAGGTTCCGCGCGCCCAACGATGAGTTCACCACTCCGGTCAGCGCGCTGGGATTGCGCACGCAGGTGGCGGTGCTCGAGGTGCACGGCCCGCCGTTCGCCGTCATCAGCGAGTAGGCGTTCGAGAAGATGTCGATCTGGTAGCCCTGTACGGTGAAGATCGGGGAGTTGAACGCGTTGATGGCGTCGAAGCGGAACTCCAGGTTCTGCCGCTCGGTGATGCGGAACTTCTTCGAGAGGCTGAGATCGATCTGCCGCAATCCGGGCCCGCGCTCGGACGAGATCGGGCAGTTGCCCAGTTTGCCGGTGGCGGGATCGCGCATGGTGGTGGGATCGAACCAGATGTAGCCGCCGCCTGCGTAGTTCTTGAACGGCGTAGCGACGGACGGCGAGAGGCAATCCGGACGCGGCTGGAAGAAGGCCCCGGTCGGGTCGGCGGAATAGTCCAGCATGGAGATCGGGAAGCCGCCGTGGAAGGTCAGGATCGAGCTGACCATCCAGTCGCCGGCCACCGCGTTGACGGCCTTGTTGGAGGTCTTGAACTTGCGGTCATGGCCGAATGGCAGGTCGTAGTTGACGTAGCCGGTGAAGACGCTGGTCACATCGCGGTCGCAGAGTCCGTAGTCGAGCCGGGTATTGTAGACGTACTCCTGGAAGGAAACGTCGGCGCTGGCCTGGCTTGCCTGCGCGTCGCCGTAGCGGCCATAGTAGCCCTGGTTGTTGGTCAGGCACTTCTGCCAGGTGTAGTTGAACTGGTACGACAGGCCGCGGGCGAGCCGTTGCTGGGCGGTGAGCTGCAAGGCGTCGTAGTTCTGGATGCCGGTGGAAGTGTTGAGCCGCTGCTGACCGGTGCCGATGTTCTTCAGCAGCGAATTGCCGGAAAGGTACGGCCCCGGAATGCTGGTGCCATTGGGGAACAGGACGTTCTGCCCCATGTTATAGATGGCCGCCATGTGGTCGGTGTGCTGCCCGACGTAGGCCGCCTGCAGGGTCAGCGAGTTGGAAAGCTGGTGCTGCAGCGTGAGGTTCCACTGGTTGGAGACCGCCGGCCGGTAGCCGGGGTCGGTGGCGTGGATTCGGACTCCAGCGAAGCACGAGGCCGGAACCGACAGCACGGTGGTCACGTTGCAGGGTGTGCCGCCGCCGGCCGCTCCCAGTCCGCCGAATCCTTGATCGAGGGTCACCTGGTTCGCCGGTATGGTCCCGTTGGTTCCGGCGGCGAACGTGCCGACCAGGTCCACGTTCCACGGTGCATTGGTGGCCAGGCGGTTGTACTCGCCGGTGCCCTCCCAGAAACTCGAGCGGCTGAAGGCCGCGCGAATCACGGTCTTGTCACCCCACGGTGTCCAGGCGATTCCCAGGCGCGGCAGGAAGTTGGCGATGCCGTTGTACTGGTTGTACAGCGCCCGGCTGTTGCCGTTCTGCCCGGCCAGTTCGATCTGTCCGGTGTATTCGCCGAAGTTGGTCATGCGATCGTGGACTTCGTAGATGGGCGTGAAGACCTGCCAGCGGAGCCCGAGGTTGATGGTGAGTTTCGGCGTGAGGCGCCAGTCGTCCTGGAAGAAGGCGCCGATGGCGTCGTTGCGCTGGCCGACGGTGCCGGCGAATCCCTGGCCGTAGGCCATGTAGGATGGGAGTCCCAGCAGGAAGTCGGTCTCCGCACTGCCGGTGTACTGGCCGCTGAAGCCGACCTGGCCGGCCGCGCCGTCGTTGCTGGTCGCCGGGATATAGTTGTTGCGGTAACGCTGCAACTGGAATCCGAACTTGAAGGTGTGCAGGCCGCGGGTGAAGATCGCGGTATCGGAAACCTGGATCGCGGTTTGATGGAAGACTTCGGGCGAGTCCGTGGTGCCGAACGGGAAGGGTCCGTTCTGGCCGCCACCAACCGGCGATCCCGCGAAATAGAGGCCGGGCAGGAAGGCCGTTGGCTGCCCCGGAATCAGGCCGGCACCGGCGGCCGCGGTTGACGATTGGGTGTTGGCTTCGGCGGGGTAGTAGTTGAAGCCCACCCGCAAGTCGTTCAGCAAACTCGCGCTGATGGTGCGGGTGTGGTCGAGCACTGCGCTCTGCAGCGGGAAGAGGTTGTTGCCGTTGCTGTTGTAAAGCAGCGGCTGGCTGTTGATGGTGGGCTGCTCAATGTGCTGCTGGGTGTAGCGCGCGAAAATGTGGTCCTTTTCGGTGGGCATCCAGTCGGCCTTGATGTCGCCCTGATTGCCGTGGGTGTAGGTCTGCTGCGTGTTGTCGGCGTTGTTGATCAGTCCGGGACGTGTGGCCTTGGGAAGCGCGGCCAGGATCTTGAAGGCCGTGGGGCTGAGGCCGGTGATGCAGGGCGCCGAGCCCATCTGCTGGCCGGCCGCGCAGATCGCCGCCTGATTGAGATTCGCGGGCATCGGCACGGTGGTGCCGGGATAGTGGAGCTGCAGCCCCTGGATGTCGGAGAAGTTGCCGGTCAACTGCTGTGCGGTGAAGGTAGTGATGGTCTGCGCGCTGGCCGGGGTGTCGAAGCGCGAGCCCTGGTAATCGGCAAAGAAGAACAGCTTATCGTGCCTGATCGGCCCGCCGACGGTTCCGCCGAACTCGTTCCAGCGCTGCCTTTGCGTGGGCAGTCCGTTGAAGTTCCGCGACCACTCGTTGGCGTTGAAGAAGTCGTTGCGCAGGTACTCGAACAGGTCGCCGTGGAACTGGTTGGTTCCCGATTTGGTGCTGACGTTGATCACACCGCCCAGGAAGTGCCCGAACTCCGCGCTCGGGTTGTTGGTGATGACGTTGAATTCCTGGATGGCGTCGATGTTCGGGGAGTAGGCGACGTTGTTGTCCACGAACTCGTTGTTGTCCATGCCGTCGAGGATGTAGTAGTTGGCCTGCTCGCGATTCCCGTTGATGTTGGGGCGGCCGGCGTTGAAGGTCTTCTGGCCGGTGTTGAAGGAGCCCGGGCTGGTGGCCACCGCGCCCGGCATGAGCAAGGCAAGTTGATTGTAGTTGCGAGTTTCGAGGGGCAGGGCGCCGATGGAATGCGAGTCCATGACGGTGCCGAGTTCGGTGGTCTGGGTCTGCAGCAGCGGGGCGGCGCCCGAGACCTCAACCGATTGCGACACCTGCCCGATGGTCATGACGATATCGATCTTCGCGGTCTGGTTCAGTTCCAGATTGAACGGTGCGTGGACGGCGGTCTGGAAGCCGCCGGCTTCCGCCCGCACCTCGTACCGTCCGATTGGGAGGCGGGGCAGGTTGTATACGCCCTCCTCATTGGTGGATGCCTTCCAGACGGTGCCGCGATCGACGTCCTTGGCATTGACGGTGGCGCCCACGATGGCGCCGCCGGAGGAATCCGTAATTTTGCCGGTGATGGCTCCGGTGACCTCTTGGGCCAAGCCGGTGGGCGTCATCACGGCGAGCAGCGCTGTCACTAGAATCAATACGAGCCCGCAGCGGGTCCGTAAGCGGAATTCGTTTCTCCTCATAATCACCTCTATGACCCCTTTTGCTTGAGCGGAGCGCGCTCGTGCCGCCTGCCCAAACCAACGGAATTTCACTTCATCGTCATACTGTGCCGGGTCGCTTGCGCTGTCTAGTTCACAACGGTTGCGGGGATGTTGCGGGACGTTCGTAACAGCATCGAACGTCAGCAGTTTCAGTATGTTCGAGGGCGGTTTCGAACCCTCGCAACGGTTGCGAACTAGACAGGCCGGAGAACGCCGTCGTAGGCTCTAGGTGTCGTGACCGGAAAGAGTCATCCCTCCCGCTGGGTGCCCACCCTGTACTTCGCGGAAGGCGTCCCGTTCTTCGCCGTCTCGCTGATTGCCGGCATCCTTTACAAGCGGATGGGGATGGCCAACGACACGATCGCCCTGTATACCAGTTGGCTGCTATTGCCGTGGTCGCTGAAGCCTTTGTGGAGCCCGCTGCTGGAGATGTTCCAGACGAAGCGGTTCTTCGTGGTGACCCTGCAACTGGCGGCGGGGATCAGCCTGGCGCTGATCGCCCTCTGCCTGCCGCTGGCCGGCTACTTCCGGTATACCCTGGCGCTGTTCGTGTTGGTGGCTTTCTGCTCGTCCACCCACGACATCGCCGCGGACGGGCTGTACATTGCCAGCCTTTCGGCCAAGGAGCAGGCCGCCTATGCCGGGTGGCAGGGCGGCTTTTATAATGTTGCGCGATTCGTTTCGCAGGGTGGACTGATCATCCTGGCCGGATACCTGGAGACTCGAACGGACGTTCCCCACGCCTGGATGATTATCTTCGGGACGATGGGCGCCATGCTGATGTCCCTGAGTTTTTACCATTCGCGGGTGTTGCCGGCAGACAGCCGGATCCGCGCGGGTGAGGGAGCGGAAGAAAAAGCGACGTTCTGGGACGTCGTCGTAAGCTTCCTGAGGAAGCCCAACATCTATCTGCTGCTGCTGTTCATCTTTCTGTATCGCGCGGGTGAGGGACAGGTGGTGAGGATCGGCCCGCTTTTTCTGGTGGACAAGCAGAGCGCGGGCGGCCTGGGGCTGACCACCGACCAGTTCGGCACGATTTACGGGACGGTGGGCACGGTGGCGTTCATTGCCGGCAGCGTTCTGGGCGGATATTTCACCTCGTGGCTGGGCTTGCGGCGGGCGCTGCTGCCGTTGATCTGCGTCATGAACTTTCCCAACCTTTCATACGTGTATCTGAGTGCGGTGCTGCCGACCGATCGGCTTTGGATCGCCTCGGCGCTGAGCGTGGAGATGTTCGGCTACGGGTTTGGCTTCGTGGGTGTGATCCTGCTGATGATGCAGGAAATCGCTCCCGGCAAATACCAGACGGCGCACTACGCCTTCGCCAACTCGCTGATGAATCTGGGGCTGATGATCCCGGGGACGGTCAGCGGTAAGATTCAAATGGCGCTCGGCTACCGGCGGTTCTTCGTATGGGTGCTAATTTCGTCGGTGCCGGCGATGATTCTCTCGCGGTTGATTCCGGTGGGGTCGCGGAAGGAAGAAGCCTCGGAAGCGGAGGATAGGAGCGTTTGTGCGAGTCATCCTGTTAGCGGCGGGTAACGGAGACCTCCTGCTGCGCAAGCTAGGCGACCGGACCGTGCTGGATTGCGTGGTCCAGAACGCGCTCGGGGTGGCGCCTGCCGAAGAGATTTACGTGGTGGTGGGGGACCGCCAGGAAGAAGTCCGCGCCCACCTCGGGCCGGGCTACCACTACGTCGTCCAGGAACCGCGCCTGGGTACCGGACATGCCGCCGGACAGGCGCTCGCCGCGATGCCCGGATTCGCGGGCAATCTTCTGATCCTTTACGGCGACACGCCCTTGTTCCGCCCCCATTCGATCCGCGGCCTGCTGAATCGACATCGCCTGCGGAAGGCGCACCTGACGCTGCTGACGGCGGTGGTGGATCGGCCGCTGCCTTACGGCAGGATCATCCGGGATGCCGCCGGGCGGATCATCGACATCATCGAAGACGTCGAAGCCTCGGCCGCCGTGCGCGAGATTCGCGAACTCAACGTCGGGGCGTACGTCCTGCGCGGCGGGAGCGTCGGCCAATTCCCGCAGACCAACCGTCTGACCGACGCCGTGCACCAGCTCATCCGGTCGCGCCTCGAGGTGGAAAGCTACCGGCTCTACGATCAGGACGAAGTGCAGGGAATCAACAGCGACGCGGACCTGGCGCAGGCCGAATTCATCCTCCAGAAGCGGCTCTTCCGGCCGCGCCGCCAGGAAGAGGAGAACGTGGTGACGTTCGGCACCGGGGGCTGGCGCGCCATCATCGGCGAAGCGTTCACCATGCACAACGTCCGCAGGCTCTCGCAGGCGCTGGCCAACGAGATCACCCGGCGGGGCCAGGAGCAGCGCGGCGTCCTGATCGGATATGACCGGCGCTTCCTCTCGCAGCAGGCGGGCGAGGCGTCCGCGGAGGTATTCGCCGGAAACAACATCCCGACGATCCTGTTGACCGAGGGAGTGCCCACGCCGTTGATCACCTATGCGACGGCCGCCGAGGGCTCGGCCTACGGCCTGGCGTTCACCGCCAGCCACAATCCGCCGGAATGGAACGGCCTGAAGGTATTCCGCTGCGACGGATCGCTGCTGCTGGACGACGAAACGCGACAGATCGAAGCGGAAACCAATCGGCTGACGGCCCAGGAGGTGATCAAGCTCGACCTCGATATCGCGCTGGAAGCGGGCATGGTCAGGCGCCGCGATTACACCAACCAATATGTAGACGCGGTGGAGGCGCTGATCGACCTCGCGGCCATTCGAGAGGCCGGACTCAAGGTGATCGTGGACCCGATGTACGGTGTGGGGCAACTCACGCTGGGCACGGTGCTCACCGAGGCGCGCTGCCGCGTGACGTTCATTCACGAGCGCCACAATCCGCTCTTCGGCGGACGCTCTCCGGCGCCGAATGCCGAGGCGCTGCGGATGTTGACCTCGACCATGCGTGACGACGGCTACGACCTGGGTCTCGCGATGGATGGGGACGCCGACCGCATCGCCATCGTGGACGAGCGCGGCGAATACATTTCGATCAACGACGTGCTGCTGCTGTTGTACTGGTATCTGCACGAGGTCCGCGGAGAGCGCGGGGGCGTGGTGCGCAATCTCTCCACGACGCACCTGCTCGACCGGCTGGCGCACGCGCTCGGCGAAGAGAGCTACGAGGTGCCGGTGGGGTTCAAGCATATCGTCTCGACCATGTTGGAGCACCGTGCCGTGCTGGGCGGCGAATCGTCGGGCGGGCTGACCATCCGCGGGCACATTCTCGGTAAGGACGGAATCTTCGCGTCGGCGCTGGTGGTGGAGATGCTGGCGCGCACGGGTGAGAAGGTCTCGCGGCTGCTGGAGCGGGTGTATGGGATCACCGGAAGGCTGTACACCGTCGAGGAGAGTCTGCGCGCCACACCGGAAATGAAGATCGTGATTCCGCGCCGCTTGCGGGAGTCGCCTACCGAGAATCTCGGGCCGTACCGGGTAATTCGAACGTCACATATGGACGGCACGAAGCTGTACCTGGAGAACGACAATTGGGCGCTCCTGCGATTTTCGGGAACGGAGCCTCTGTTGCGCCTGTCGGTGGAGGCGGACTCGATGGAGAAGGCCCGCGAGCTGATCGGCCACCTGCGGGCGTATGTGAGTTGAGGCGCAGGCATTCCCGCCTGCCGCGTCGAGACTCATGCCGACGCTTTTGGGGCGGGCGCGAAAAATGAGGACCCATGCGATACGGCTACTTCGACAACCAAAACCGCGAGTACGTCATCGAGCGTCCGGATGTGCCGGTCTCGTGGACCAATTACCTGGGCGTCAAGGATCTTTGCACGGTGATCTCGCACAATGCCGGCGGGTATTCGTTCTTCCGCGGCGCCGAGCATCAACGCGTCACGCGGTTCCGCGCCAACGGGGTCCCGCTCGACCGTCCGGGGCACTACTGCTACCTGCGCGACGACCAGACCGGCGAGTACTGGACGATCTCGTGGCAGCCGGCCGGCAAAGACCTGGCGCGCGCCCGTTATGAGTGCCGGCATGGCCTGTCCTACTCGCGCTTTTCCTGCGACTATCAGGACATCCACGCGGAGCAGACCGTCTTCATCCCGCCCGAAGACGATGTCGAACTGTGGGACGTCCGCATCCGCAACACCGGCACCACGGCGCGCGAGTTGAGCGTCTTCTCCTACGTGGAGTTCTCCTTCCACCACATCGAGATCGACAATCAGAACCTGCAGATGAGCTTGTATGCCGCCGGCTCGAGCTGCCAGGACGGCATCATCGAGTACGACTTTTTCTACGAGCCGTGGACGTTCCATTACTTCGCCGCGAGCTTCGACCCCGATAGCTACGACAGCCTGCGCGACAGCTTCCTGGGACTCTACCGGACCGAGACCAACCCCATTGCCGTGGAGCGCGGCGAGTGCGGCAACCGGTCCGAACTGGGCGGGAATCATTGCGGAGCGCTGCACAAGCGGCTGACACTGGCTCCCGGTGAGGAAGCGCGCGTGATTTTCATGCTCGGGGTGGGCTCCCGTGCCAAGGGCCGCGAGATCAGGGCACGCTACTCCGACGCGGGCAATGTAGATGTCGCGTTCGCAGCGCTGCGCAACTACTGGCAGCAGAAACTGGCCGTCTTCCAGTGCCGCACGCCGCACCCGGGCCTCGACACCATGATCAACACCTGGACGCTTTACCAGGCGGAGACCTGCGTGGTGTGGTCGCGCTTCGCGTCGTTCATCGAGGTTGGGGGGCGCACCGGCTTGGGATACCGCGATACGTCGCAGGACGTGATGAGCGTGGTGCACACCAATCCGGAGAAGTGCCGGCAGCGGATCATCGAGCTATTGAAGGGACAGGTGAGGCGGGGATACGGCTTGCACCTGTTCGACCCCGACTGGTTCGATCCGGCGAAACAGAAGGCGCCGAAGTTCAAGTCGCCGACGGTAACTCCCGCGCCGGATCGCAAGAGCATCGTCCACGGGCTGGCCGACGTCTGCTCGGACGATGCGCTGTGGCTGGTGGTTTCCGTTTGCGAGTACGTGAAAGAGACGGGCGAGACGGCCCTGTTCGACGAGGTGGTGCCGTTCGCCGACGAGGGCGAGGCCACGGTCTACGAACACCTCAAGCGGGCGCTGGATTTCTCGGCCGAACAGGTGGGGCCGACGGGCATCTGCAAGGGTCTGCGGGCGGATTGGAACGACTGCCTCAATCTCGGCGGGGGCGAAAGCGCCATGGTCTCGTTCCTGCACCACTGGGCGTTGCGTGCGTTCGTCGAGGCGGCACGTCATCTCGGCCGCGAGGACGATGCCCACGAGTATTGCATCCTGGCCGAGAGGGTACGAACGGCGTGCGAGCGCGAGTTATGGGACGGCGAGTGGTACATCCGTGGCATCACCGCCAAGGGTGTGAAGATCGGGACGCGCGAGAGCGAAGAGGGTAAGGTCTTCATCGAGAGCAATACCTGGGCGGTAGTTTCCGATGCGGCATCGCCCGAGCGCGGAGCCTCCTGCATGGACGCGGTGGACCAACACCTGTACTCGCCGTTCGGCATCCACCTGTTGTGGCCGGCCTTCTCGAAGCCCAACGACGATATCGGATTCGTGGCGCGGGTCTACAAGGGCATCAAGGAGAACGCCGCGATCTTCAGCCACCCCAATCCGTGGGCGGTGATTGCGGAGTGCAAGCTGGGGCGCGGCAGCCGCGCCATGAAGTTCTACGATGCGCTGCTGCCTTACCATCAGAACGATCTCATCGAGATCCGCGAGGCCGAGCCGTACTCCTACTGTCAGTTTGTGATGGGAAGGGACCACACCGCCTACGGCCGCGCGCGGCATCCCTGGCTGACCGGCAGCGGCGGGTGGAATTACACCGCCGCCACGCGGTGGATCCTGGGAGTCCGGCTGACGTTCGATGGGCTGATCGTGGATCCGTGCATTCCGCCGGCATGGAAGGCGTTCGAGGTGGTGCGGCGCTGGCGCGGGGCGACGTTCCGGATCTCGGTGCATAATCCTGACGGCGTGGAGAAGGGCGTGAAGAGCGTGACTCTGGACGGAGGGTTCGTCGCGGGCGCAATTCCGCCACAGTCTCCGGGATCGGTGCACGAGGTGGAAGTGGTAATGGGTGTGCAGCACTGAGGATCGGAAAGAAGAGACACTAAGGCTGGAAAGTAGAGGTCGAAGCGGCGGCGTTGCAGGCGGCCGGCCGTTTGGAAGATATCCCCGTTCGAGGTAGATATGCGTTCCTCGTACCAGCCGCCCAGATGTTTTTCGGGCCGTTGCCGGCCCTCTCTGATTACCCGATGTCTTGCGACCAAAGGCAACCGATGGATTCGAACCCGTGGTCTCCCGCCGGCCTATGGACCGGCCTACTGGGAGATCAGATTCCACCTGAAATGCAACGTATCCTGGCCAGGATAAAGCTTGTTGCGGCCTGCGCGGTGGGGCGCAAACCTCTTTGACAATTCCAAAATAGCAGGCGGTGTCAAGCGGAGCAGGGCCGGAAGGCAACCGTGGGAATGCGGCCCCCATTTGGATTGAGACATTTACGAAGAAGAAAAAAATCTCGAAGATCTGTCACTGCTCAACAGAAGCAGACTGACTGCACTATAATAGCGCTCACTCGTTTCGGAGCGCTGTAGTCTACGATGTTGGGGAGGAGGAGGATTCCGCGCCGTACCAGGTTATGGAGTTACTCGAGGGGCGAAGCCTGAGAGACGCGATCGACAACCGAGCGCCGTTTTCCGTTGCGGAGAAGGCGGGGATCCTGGGAGAGATTGCGCGGAGCCTCGCGTATGCGCACCGGTCGGGCGTCATCCATCGGGACATCAAGCCTGCGAACATCATGCTCCTGGCGAATGGCGGGGTGAAGATTCTCGACTTCGGCATTGGCGGAACCCTGGCTCCCGGTGTGACCCGGCAGACATCGGCCGACATCACAACAGGCACCCCGGAGTACATGGCGCCGGAGCAATATGAAGGCCGGGGCGCCAGGGCGCTCAGCGACATTTATGCGTTTGGGGTGGTGGCGTATGAGTGGTTGACGGGCGTGCAGCCGTTTCGCGGCGCCAATCCGGCCAACACCATGTCGATGGTGATGAACACGATTCCGCCGCCCGTGCGGATGCTGTCGGCGGACTGTCCCGAGGCGCTGGAATCGGTGGTGCGGATGTGTATGGCGAAGAGGCCGGCGGAGCGCTACCGGAGCATGGAGGAAGTGTTGTTCGACCTGGGACCGATCGAAGCGGCGTTCCGCAAGGATCGCGTGGACGGGATGGTGGCGGAGGCCCAACGATTGCTGGAGGCAGGCGATTCGGACTCCGCACAGCGGGTGTTGGGGCGGGCATTGGAACTGGAGCCCGGGCATCCGGCGGGTCAGGAACTTCGCAGGCGTATGCAGCGCGGGCGCTAGAGGCGCTGTGCCGGGTCAGAGTGAAGTGGAGTGATGCACGTCCCCTGACGCTGACGCGATGGCGAATCAGGCTTCGCCAAAACGGGCCAACTCCCTCTCCTCTGTATGAAATATAATCTGTGCAGGGCACTGATGTGTATTGCACACCGTTTCGCTGGAAGGCGATCTACAGGTCGTTACGTGCCACGCTGCTTGCGGCCATTTGCGTAATGGCCGGCGCCGTATCGAGTGCCCAATCCACCACCAAACCTCAACCGGCCACGGCTGCCCTATTGCAGGCCTTTGAGACGCACGAGATCGTCGCTCTCGGCGAAATGCACGGCAACCAGCAGTTGTACGAGTGGCTGCGCTCGCTTGTGACCAGCCCGGCTTTCGCGGACCGGGTGGATGACATTGTGATGGAGTTTGGGAATTCACTTTACCAGCGATCGATAGACCGGTATATCGGCGGTCAGGATGTTCCGCTCGAGCAGGTGCAGAAAGCCTGGCGAAATATGGTGGGGGCAATCGGCCCACCTTCGCCGGTGTACGAATCGCTATACAAGGCGGTGCGCGGCAGCAACCTGAACCGGCGCGGCAAACATCAGATCCGAATGTTATGCGGCGATCCTTATATCGATTGGGAAAAGGTGAAGGACATCGAGGACGTCGGTCCATTTCTATCGCATCGCGACGAATGGTACACGCAGGTTGTGAAGGATGAAGTTTTGGCGAAACACCATCGAGCGCTTTTGATCATCGGGAGCGGCCATCTTTTGCGACGCAATGGGCCAGGTTACATCGAGCAACAGTTGCGCGAGGGTGGCGCGAACCCTTACCTGATTCTGGCAGGTACAAACACGATTGGCACCGGCGAAATCGAGCATCGATTCGACTCCTGGAACGCGCCGGCGATGGCCTCAACCTCCGCAGGGTGGGTCGGCGAATTACCGGCGGTACCCATCACCTCGGGTGGAGGGTCCGGGGCCGGCCGGCCGGCGAGCGGAGGAGCGCAGGGTGGGCCACCTCCCGTCCTTCCCGCACTGCGGCTCCAGGATGCTGCTGATGCACTTCTGTACCTTGGTCCCGCCGACAGTCTGATGCAAATTTACATGGGACGCGCGGAACTGGAAGGCACCGCTTACGGTGCCGAACAAATCAGGCGCTTTAACATCATCTTCGGGCATCCGATCAATTTCATTCCTGACCAGGCCGAAGTTCCGCAGTTTTCTTCTCCGCACATGAGTGGCGGCACCAGCGGCGTTCCGCCGGCACCTCCAGCGATGCCGAAGAGCTTTCGCGATCCGCTGCCGCCGCGTCCACCATCCCAATAATCAGGTACCCGGCAGACAAAAAAGCGGCGCCGTACGAACGGCGCCGCGTAGCATTTGAAGATAGCCGTGTTTGCACCGAAAGGTCAGCGGGTCCTGATCATGGCCACCGTCACCATTTGCGTGTGCCGGTACGCGAGCGTGGTGGACTGCTTGTAGCTGAAGCGGTCCGCGGCGAATGCCTGTCCGTCCCACAGGCTGGTGAGCGCGCAGCCATCCTCCCAGCACGCGAAACCGATCCGCGGAGCGCCGGAGTCCTTCCACGCCTTGGGAGGATCCGCCTTCGAACCGGCGACCACCAGCACGGAGCGCTTGGTTTCCAGGTTCTGCACGTAGTATGTCGGGGAGGCGGCATGCACCGCTCGGATTTCGTAGGAGCCCGGCTCCATGACTGCGCCGCTGGCGCTGAAGGCCATCGGGATCTGGGCTTTGTAGCTCTGGGCCGAGGCACTGCCGGCAGCGACTACCAGGGCAGCCGCCGCGATCATCAAACGAGTCGTCGAAGTTGTCATTGTCGTCTCTCCTTGGGGCCGCCCTGTCCGGGGCCGGCTTTGAATTGTCTTACGGGACTCTCTATGGCAAGCTCGGTGCCAAACTGTAAGTGATTGTAAATATGGAACTTCATTAATGAGCCAGGCTCGGGAATGAACCGCTCGGTTCATCCCCGCGAACCAGTCCGTTCAGCGCTCTCATAACCTGCTACACTGACACGCGGCATGATGTCGCAGCCCGCGCCGCAATCACCCGAACACACACTCCTGCAGGCATGTTCGCTGCTGTTTCTGGTTCGGGCGCTGGCGCGGTCACGAGACGAGGAGCAGCGGATCATCTGGGAGGAGCAGATCGTGAGGCTGATCGGCGACCTGGTGCCGTGTTCCGGCGGCGCGGTGGTGTTGGGATCGGAGCCGGTGGAGGTATCTGAGGACTGTGTGGTTCTTCCACTCGAGGTGCGCGGCGAGGTCGGCGGCCATCTGGCGGTGTGGTTTTCTCCCGAAGAGGCCGAGCGGATGGCCGGCCATCGCGAGACTTTGACCGCCGTGGCGACGTTGGCGGCGGCGGCTCTTGAAAATGTAAGCGATGTCGATGGGCTTCGTGCCGAGAACCGGCTCTTGCGCGAACAGCTTGACGGCCCCCCGACCGGGATTATCGGAAAGACACCGGGGATTCAGAAGCTGCTGGAGATGATAGCGCGCGTGGCTCCCCAGAATGCCTCGGTACTGGTTCTGGGGGAAAGCGGCACCGGCAAGGAACTGGTGGCGCGTGCCATCCACCAGCTCAGCCCGCGGTCGGAGCAGCCATTCGTGGCGATCAATTGCGCGGCGCTTACCGATACGTTGCTGGAGAGCGAATTATTCGGCCATGAGAAGGGCGCATTCACGGGCGCCGCCGCGCAGAAGAAGGGCAAGCTCGAACTGGCCGAAGGCGGTACGGTCTTCCTGGACGAGATCGGCGAGATGGCTCCGTTGCTGCAGGCCAAACTGCTGCGCGTTCTGCAGCAGCGGGAGTTCGAGCGGGTGGGCGGGGTGCGGACGTTGAAGCTGGACGTTCGCATCGTGGCGGCGACCAACCGTGACCTGGCCGCCGAGGCGCGGCGCGGGGCTTTTCGCGAAGACCTCTATCACCGCCTGAACGTGGTGTCGCTGCGGGTGCCGCCGCTGCGCGAGCGGCCGGGGGACGTTCTCCTGCTGGCGCGGCATTTCCTCGATCTGGCTCGAGCGCGGTGCCGGCGTCGGGTGGAAGGGATTTCGCCCGAAGCGGAGCGTTATCTGCTGGCGTACGCCTGGCCGGGCAATGTGCGCGAGTTGGAGAACGCGATTGAGCGGGCGGTGGTGTTAGGCCAGTCCGAAATGCTGTTGGCGGAAGACCTGCCGGATTCGATTCTGGACGGAGCTTCGACGGCGGCGGTGCCGGGAGCCTTGCAAACCTCGGTGACCCAGACGAAGCGCGAACTGATTCTCTCCGCATGGCGGGAGAGCGGCGGCGATCACAACCGCGCCGCGGCGATATTGAAGATCCATCCGAACTCGCTTCGCCGCCTGATCCGCATGCTGAACCTGCGCGACTGCCTGTAAGCGGCGAGGTGGGGTGAGGACGTTCCGTACATAATGGTCTTATGATCCGATCTTTGGCAGCCGCGGGAACCGTGCTGGCCGCGGCGCTGCTCCTGGTCCCGCACACTTCCGACGGTCAGCCCGCGAGACGCAGGAAGCTGCTCGCCTGGGGCGACACGATCACGGCCTACCAGCACGATTCGATTTCGCACGCGCTGGCCACGATCGAACGCCTCGGCCGGGAGTCGGGCGCGTTCGATACGTTCATCCGCACGGATTCGCAGTGGATCACCAGGCAGGCGATTGCGGAGCCTGCCCGCCACACCCACAACCTGAACGATTTCGACGCCATTTTCTTCATGGGCACGGGCGACAACCTCAGCGCCCAGCAGAAGAAGGACCTGATGTCCTTCATCAAAGAAGACGGCAAAGGCTTCGTTGGCGCACACACCGGCGATGACGCGTTCTTCGATTGGCCGGAGTTCGGCGAGATGATCGGCGGCTACTTCGACGACCACCCGTGGGGAGTCTTCGATGCGCCGGTGATCGTGGAGGAGCCGGGCTTTCCCGCCATGAAAGGATTCCCCGCGCGCTTCACCATCCACGACGAAATTTACCAGCACAAGAACTTCGACCGCGGCAAGGTGCGCGTGCTGGCCAGCCTGGACGCTTCCAAGTTAGACCTGACGAATCCGAAGGTCCACCGCACCGACCGCGACTTTCCCGTGGCATGGGCCAAGATGCATGGGAAGGGGCGCGTCTTCTACGCCACTTTCGGACACGCCGATGAGACCTGGGACGATCCGCTGGTGCAGAAGATGTATCTGGCGGCGATCCGGTGGGCGATGCGCATGGAGGGGGAAGATGTGACCCCGGGGACGGCGAAGCCCCGAGGCTCGGACCAGTGACCGCCCGCTCAGGCTTAGAATTCGGACTCTGGCAACCCCAAGCGACAATGCACGCCCGAAAAAGCCTCCCCATGAGTGGGGACGCGGCCACATACTCAGTGAACTGTTTTCATCGCCAGTTGGAAGACCACCGAACGCGTGATGCGGCCGGTTGACGGGTCCCACTGAATTCGCGGGCCGATGCTGATGCTGGCCTGGCTAGAGATCCGTGCGGCGAGTTCGAACTTGGCGGCATTGAGATGCTCGGCGTACGGATCCTCGACCCGCAGCCGCTCTCCGATGAGCGACGCCACCAGCCACTCTCGCGCCGCCCAGAAGAGTTGACCGTAGGTCGCCGTTTGACGAAAACTCGCGAGCGAGCCGGTCTTCAGCGTGCGGCCGGTAATGTCGTGCTCGGCCAGGAATCCCCACCGGCCAAAACCGAGGCGGGTGTACGGGCCGATCAGGCGCCGCTTGACGGCCGCGGATTCGCCTTCGAGCAGGTTGAGACCGGCGATGGTGCGATGATTGCCCAGAACGTCCATCTCGGCCATCAACCCTCCGCCCGATTCGTGCTGTCCGGACCGCTCGTTACCGCCCGGTCCGAAGGCGTAGGGATTGACGAGGTAGCGTTTGCCCCACCAGAACGCCTTGACCTGCGTCGGGGCATCGTAATAGCCGAGGCGGTTTCTGGCACGCACGAATACGGACAGGTCTGCGATGTTGACGCCGGTCGGTAACTGGTCGCGTCCCGCGTCGAACTCCAGGTTGTGCTCCGTGCGGTAGCTGATCAACGCCGTGTTCACGAAGACCTGTGACGGGTTAGTCGGAAGATCGTAGGAGAGCGTGGGACGGGGAGCGCTGGCAGTCTCTCCCGTGACGGTAGCAGTGATCCGCCAGCCATGGCCCAGTTCGGTTGCGTTGCGATAGATAAACCGGTTGCGAAAAAGCTGTGAGCCGGGTTTATCGGTGGTCGAAGCATCCTGCTGCTGCATCACCGCGCGGAAGTCCTGGGTGATCCGCCCTCCCCAATTGATGGCGCGCACCCAGTCATTCTCCCAAGGCTGATATTCTCCGCCGACCAGGCTCTGCGCCTGGTCGATGCTGCGTCCATACAGGTTGAGGAGGCCGCCTCCCTGTGGAGCGAAGTGGCATGAGGAGCAGTTGGTATAGCCGAGACGGATCATAGTGGGAAGAGCTTTCCCTTTGGGAGCGGTCAGGCATAACAGAATGCAGAATCCGGCCAGAACCGCCGGCGCCAGCCGCTTCAACGGGCACCTCCGCCGGCGGCGGTCTCGGCGGGGGCGGGCCGCCCTGCGAAGGCGAGATGCACTTTGACATTGTTGGCGGCCGTCACGCCGAACTGCTTGGGCAGCGGGATGCCGTAGTCGCTGAGCTTGACAACTCCGTCACCTGAAACGCGGAAGGATCCGGGGGCCGGTTCCTTGACGCTCAGGTTCATCGCGAATGAGTGCGCCGTTCCGCGAATCGTAAGCGTGCCGGAGACCGGGCAGGTAAATTCCCCCGCGCCACCCGCGGCGGGGCAGTTCGTCTCGCCGGCGGTAAATTCGATATCGGGCATCTGTCCGTCGGGCGTAGTGAAGATGTACTTCTGCATGTGCTCGTCACGGACCTTCATGCCGGTCGCCAGACTCTTCGCCGGCAAGCTGACGTGAACCTCGCCGATCGTAAGCCCGGAGGCGGCGCGGGAGACGGCCGCGCGGCCCGACAACTGACTCGATGAGCCCTTGATTTCGATGCCGGGCACATTGGTTCCGGCTTCAAATCCGGCGGACCCGCCGTCGATGGCTACGGCTTCGAGCGACTGGCCGGCGGCCAGGGTCCCGCCCGCGAACAACAGGTACAGCAGGCCTGAATACCTGGATAAGCGACGTTTGAGTGTTCTCATACACGAAATCCCCTCTGTGATTTTTTGCTTCGGAACAGCTCCATCCGCGGCAGACTGGGCGCGGGGTACGGGCTGTACTGCTGGAGTGGTTACGACTCTTCAGATGCAGCGGGGATCAGGACGGGGTACGCGACTTAACACTCTTAATCGCTGTTTTACGAAGGGTTAGCAAAAAGGTCAGAAGGCCTCAGGCCGGATCTCTGCCAGCGAGGCGGCGGGTACTCTCTCGTCGAGCAGCAATTCAGTCGCCTGCACTTGAGGCTCTGCGTGAAAGTACCTTCGAAAGACGCCGTCGCACAGCAGATCCAGAATGGCCAGCAGGCTCATCCCCTGGTGGTGCGCCATCCAGATGCGGATGACATCGGCCTCTCCCTGCCGATAGTCGATCGATTCGTAGAAGCCATAACGACCGGCAAAGCCGAGCCCTTCGATGCGCCGGAGATTCGCGATGGCCTGTGCCGGCTCGACACAGGCCGCCAGAAAGCTGGAGTACGGCGAAATCACTACCGAAGGCGGAGCATTGTTCCTGACGGACAAAGCGGCGATTCCGAAAGGGGCATAGGCGTAACCGCCCGGGCCATCTCCCCGGAAGGCGGATTCCGAAATCCCCCAAGGTACGCCCTTCGACCGCGCATATTCCCGCTGGATGCGAACCGCGGCTCGCATGCTCTGGCCCATGATGGTGTCGGGGTAGGTGCGCATCCACAGGGCGGGCATCAGGTACTCGAACATCGTTCCGGTCCACGACAGCAAGACGCGCTCGCCCGCGTGCAAGGTATGGGCGCGGCCCAGATGAAACCAGGATTCCTGCGGGATATCGCCCTTGGCGATGGCGACGAAGCCGGCGATGCGAGCCTCGGAGGCCAGCAGGTCGTAGTGCGACGCTTCGCACCGGCCGGCATCGACGTCATAGCCGATCGCCAGGACCTTCTTGCGCCGGTTGTAGAGGAAGCCGAAGTCCATCGCGTTGACCAGCGCGTCGCAGGTGTCCGCGATACTCTGGAGGCCGGAAGCCAGGGCTGGAGTGATCTCCAGTTTGGACGGGCCGGCGGGCAGGAACGCCTGCGCCACTGCGTCAGGTCCGGCCCGGAAGGCGGCCGCTGCCTGCTTCAAGGTCCAGAGGCATGCGGCCAGGTTGCCGCTGTCTACCGTGGAAATGCAGGCCGGGGGCAAGGGCTGGAGTGAACCGATGTCGTGCCAGTTGTAGAGATGGCCTCGATATTTGGGCATCGACAGCACACGCTTGAGAGTCTGGTTTGTGGCGAAGACAAACTCTTCGATGCTCGACAGGCCCAGATGCACGGCCGCGATGCGGGAGTTGAGCAGCATGCCGAGGTTGGTGGGCGAGAGGCGGAGCTCCGGGACGCCGTCCTCGCGGACGTGATCGGGGATCAGCCAGTTGGTGGAAGGAGAGCTCCAGTCGTGGAAGAATCGCCAGATGCGGCCGGCCGATTCGCGCAACAGTTCCAAGTCTGCCGTGCTGGAGCGCCGGTCAGCGACGCGGGGCGGACGATTCAGCCAGTCCGAGAAAGCGCGCGATCCAACCCAGACAACCAGAATCGGCGCGGCTGCGATCAACGAGGACGGCCGCGCCCAGGCGACGGCCAGTGCGATCACGATCGCGATCCACGGGGTCCACTCCAGATAAATGTCCACGGTCGCCTTGGGGCGGTTCTCCGCTTCGGCTTCGGCGGCGGTCTCCCATTCCAGGAGCTTGCGGCGGGTCACCCAGACCCGGGCCACCGACCGGAAGATGGCGTCCAGCGAAATGAGCGACTGGTGCAGGAGAAACACCAGGGTGCAAAAGGTGGTGGCGAAGCCTTCGAGAAACCAACGGGCGGTCTTGCGCGCCCACGCTCCCACCAGCCGCCAGCTGCGCGGGACGCGCCACATCGCGAATAACAGGCCCGAGCCAACCGGCATGAACAGGATGGCCAAGGTGAGTGCGGTCCACCAGGCCGCGCTGCCCGGCAAAAAGAGCCAGCTTCCCAGGAACAGCCACAGGAGGCTCGGTTCGAGCAGACTCCTGCGCAGGTTGTCGAGGATCTTCCATTGCGAGATCAGGCTGATGGAGTTCTCCAGCACGCGCCCGCGGAAGCCCGGCACACGCGGATGAAGCCAGCGCATGATCTGCCAGTCGCCGCGGACCCAGCGGTGCTTCCGGCGGCTGTAGGCGCTGAAGTGCGAAGGATAGTCGTCGATGAGCTCGATGTCGCTCACCAGCGCGGTGCGCGCGTAGGCGCCTTCGATCAGGTCGTGGCTGAGGAGCGCGTTCTCCGGGAAGCGGCGCTCCAGCGATTCGCGCATGGCATCGACATCGTAGATTCCCTTGCCGGTGAAGACGCCCTCGCCGAAGAGATCCTGGTAGACATCGGAGACGGCGCGCGAATAGATATCGAATCCCGTCTGCCCGGAGTAGAGAGACGCCAGCCGGCTGCGGGCCGCCGACTGAACGCCGATGCCAATCCGCGGCTGGAGGATGCCGTAGCCAGCGATTACGGCCCGGGTTGCGGGGTCGATCACAGCCAGGTTGAGGGGATGGGCGATGGCTCCAATCAGTTTTGCGGCGCACTCGCGAGGCAACCGGGTGTCGCTGTCGAGTGCGATCACGTACCGGATGGCGGATAGTATGGATTCGTCGCCCACCTTGATGGGAAAGGCGTCGAAGCCACCGCGCAGCAGTTGATTGAGGTCGAGCAGCTTGCCGCGTTTGCGCTCCCAGCCCATCCACCGCCCCTCGCTCGGGTTGTACGAGCGATGCCGATGAAACAGATAAAACGGCGTGCGTCCGTCTTTCCCGTATCGCCGGTTCAAGCTCTCGATCCGTTCGCGGCACTCGAGCACGAGCGCATCGTGATCGTGGTCGCGGGGCTCGTCGGAGTCCGGCAGGTCCGTCAGCAGCGCGAAATAGAGGTTTGGTGCGCGATTCGCGAGAAAGCGGATCTCGAGATCGCTCACCAGTTGCCGCACCTGTGACTCGTTCAACAGCAGGGTGGGAACGGCCACCATGGTGGCGCAAGAGTCGGGGATCCCTGCGGAGAAATCGAGCTTCGTCAGGACTCGCGGCTCCAGCAGGGCGGCGGCCAGGTTGTTGATGAAATCCGTGGCCGCCTGTGTGGCCGGGAGCAACAGGAGGAGGATCACCACGGCCGCCAGGTGAAAGGAGCCGAGCGCCAGCAGTACGCCAAAGAGGATCAGCAGCGTGACCGCCGTGATCCCGCCGAGATAGAAGAACGTCGGATGCCGCAGGGCGAACCGTGCCGGCCAGGTGCGGATTGGCGGACGGTACCCGACTGTCCGTTCCAGTAGCGCACGGCCGCGGTCCACCAGATAGTAACCGACATGAGTGCGGCGAAGCGCGGCTCGTGAGCCGGGCGTGCGGTCCGCCCCGCGGGACAATTCGATGGCGGCTTGCGCGACCTCGAGCTCACTCTGCCGGCTCGACTTGGCCAAGTCCGCGACAACTCTGCGATAGCGGTCGCGGCTCTCGAAATCCATATCGAGATAAGCGCCGGCGGGATCCCGCGCCAGGAGGCGGTGGACTGAGCTGGCGGCTTCGAACAGTTCGGGCCAGTTCGCTTCGGCAATCTGGCGGAGGCTGGCCACGAGATTGCGCCAATCGGCCGGAGGCGCCAAAAAGAGCCGCTCCACGATTTCCATCTGGAGAGCTGGTTTGAGGCCCCAGATCTCACCCATCTCCAGCGGCTGAACGGTTTGAACGCCTTCGAGGAAAGCAGCCAAAGTCGTCTCGTGAAGAACGTCGCCCGATTCGATGAGATATCCACGCGCCAGGCCACGCACTGCCGGTTCGGCACGTCCCGCGTTACCGGCTGAGGCGGGCAGTTCATGCATGCCCGAGGCAAACTGAAAGGCTTCCTGTTCGGCCGCGGAGATCAGGCGCGCGTTTCCCACGATCCACGCCGAATTCTCGGTCTCCGGCTTGGCGGTCACGGCCGCGATAAACTGCTGCAACTCAACCCGCCGGCGGCGATAGGTCTTTGGGCGAAGAGTCCCGGCGGGCAGAAGCCTCATGCGGCGGGCGGTAGCTGCTCCCGCTTCGCGCCAGCGGCCGGCCGGACCCGCGGGCGAAGCCGGGAGGATTTCAGCGCGGTCTGTGGTCTCGAGTCTCATCGGTAACTGGATGCCTGCAGCTCGAACAGGTTGGCGTAGCGCCCGCCCATTCCGACCAGTTGATCGTGGCTGCCCTGCTCGGCAATCCGGCCGTTCTCCAGCACCAGGATTCGGTCGGCCATGCGGACCGTAGAGAAGCGGTGCGAAATCAGCAGGGTCATTTTTCCGTCGGTTAACTCGGCGAAACGCTGGAACACCTCGTACTCGGCGCGGGCATCCAGGGAAGCCGTGGGTTCGTCAAGAATCAAAAGCTGCGCCTCGCGGAGGTAGGCGCGTGCCAAGGCCATCTTCTGCCATTCGCCGCCCGACAAGTCCACGCCTCCTTCGAAGCGCCGGCCCAACATCTGGCCGTATCCGCGCGGCAGCCGTTCCACCACATGGTCCGCCCCGCTCTTAGAGGCAGCGTGGTGGACTGCCTCCTCGTCCGTCTGTTCGATCCTCCCGACGGCGATGTTCTGTTGGGCGGTCATTTCATAGCGCATGAAATCCTGAAAGATGACGCCGATCTGGCTTTGCAGATCCTCCATGTTGTAGTCGCGGAGGTCCACGCCGTCGAGCAAAATGCGACCTTCGGTGGGATCGTAGAGCCGCGTGAGCAGTTTTACGAGCGTGGTCTTGCCCTGGCCGTTTTCCCCCACCAACGCAATCCGCTCGCGCGGGTGAATCTGGAGATCCAGGCGATTCAGCACGAACGGTCCGCGGCCGGGATAGGCGAAGCTCACGCGCTCGAACAGAAAGCCATCGCGAACAGGACGCGGCGCCGGTATGGCATCGGGTTTGGAGGCGATCGCCGGGCCGACCTTCAAGAACTCCACGAGATCCGTGAGAAACAGGGATTGATCGGCGACGCTCGAGACGGTGGAGAAGATGCTCTGGATGTTGTTGCTCGCCCCGGCAATTGCGCCCACCAGAAACTGCAGGCTGCCCCAGGTGAGGGCTCCGGTCACCGTTCGGAAGATCACGTACGCGTACGCTCCGTAGTATCCGCCGGTGTTCAGTAACGAGAGGGCCGCGCCGGCCAGCAGGCGGCGGCGCGCGAGTGCGACGTTCTGGTGGTAGATCTGGTTGGCGAGACGCGTGTACTCGCCCGAGAGGAAGTCGCCGAGTCCGAAGAGTTTCAGTTCTTTGGCGGATTCTTTGCTGGCCCCCAGCAGCCGCAGGTAGTCCAATTGGCGGCGGACTGGGGTCTGCCGGATGTTCTGCGTGTAGCCGAGGAGGGCAAAATGGCTCTCGCCTAGAAACGCCGGCACTACCGTGATTACCAGCACAGCCAGCAACCACGGTGAAAACCAGAACACTCCGGCCGCCAATGTAGCCGCGGCGATCACCTGTTGCACGATGGACCCCAACGCCTGGATCATCGCAATGCGGTCGGTGGCCTGCACCCGGGCGCGTTCGAGCTTGTCGTAAAACACCGGGTCTTCATAAGATGCGAGGTCGAGCCGGGAGGCGTGCTGCATCACCTGGATGCTCACGTGCCGCGTGAAGCGGTCGGCCAGCAGCGAGTCGAAGTATCCGATGGTGCGGCCCAGGATTCCGCCTAGTGCCGCGAGTGCAAATTCGGTGCCCACGAGCATCCAGAAATAGCCGGGCAGCGGGACGCCGTTGGTGTGCGCCTGGATGCTGTCGAGGATTCGCTTGGATACCGCCAGCATGGCAAGCGGGATGAGGGCCGCGGCGATGCGGCACGCCAGGCCGCCGGAAACTACACTCGGGCCGGCGTTCCAGACAATACTCGCCAGCGGAGGAATGTTGCGAAGCGCCCGGGCCCGTTCCTGCCAGCTCGACCAGAGAGTTTGGGAAGCCACATTCGTACCGATGAATACGGGAGCACGCCCGGCGCTCGTGACTGCCGCGAAGCAGGGCGCGCATCCTGTTCTTGCATCTGCGCTGCCAAACTCAGAGACTCGTGACGTCCTGCCCCGCAGGCCTGTGGGGCCGAAAAGGCGTCCCCACGACTGGGGCGGCGGCAGCGTCGAAGACCTGCCGCTTCGAATGGACAAAGGTGCCACGGCGCCACATGATTTGATCAAACGCACGCTCCACGGATAGGGATTCTGACGCTGTGCTGCATGGGCGCTGGAACAGAGCCCTTGTGCCCCTTCAGCAGCGCGATCTGCCTACGAATTGAGAGCGCGATCCTGATCGCCGTTCGCCGCCGCCAGAAAGATGTCCGGGGCTGCCCCTTGTCCCAGCAGAAACGCACCACGTCGGGAGCGCGTCCCGTCAGCCACTGCTCAGGCATCGAATCGTGATCCTCGTCGCGCGCGTTCCCGCGAGTGCCGTTCTCGGTCAGCAGCCCGGCAATTTCTACATGGCGAGCAAGGTGCAGCAGCGTGCAGCCGTCGCCGCCTTTCGCATGCACAGGGAACTGCCGGCGCGGAGCATCTGCTGGAGCGAATCGACGGGTCCGAGACCCGGGTCGGCGCCCAGATCCAGAAGCTTCTGCGCAAACACCGGGACCACAATCCGGCTCTCACATTAGAGGATTGCGATCACGCGCGGGCTGCATTATAACCTCGGCTTGATCGAGTCCGAACATGACAGCGCCGATGTCCGCGCCGACTGCCTTGGGGCATTATCCGAGCTTTTGCCGCACGTTTCCGCCAATGCGACCCAAGTTACGAGGACATCAGTTATCAGGAAATCGGCCTCAAGCTGCCACAGATTTGGGGCCTGCCGGCTCTTCCTGCTGCCAGCGAAGCGTTTGGCTATCAGGAGGCCCGGGGCTGGGCTTCGCAGCGACTTTTGACCGGAAACTACGGGAGAGGTATCACGCTCGCAAGAACGACGAGAAGGCTTCGAGCTCGCGGAGTTCGGCCACGGTGGCCGCCGTGATCGTGTTGATCGGAGGATGGGCGAAGGTCACATCCCCTATGGTGGGGTTACGGCGACCGACCCGAAGGAGCGTCCAGGACCGGCTGGTTGCCGTGCTCATTAGGCCTCCTTCAGCCGGCGACGAGTTGGTGTCCGCCGTCGATGTCGTACGTCGCCCCTGAGGGTCTCATTGATCATGATGTGGACGGCGAGCCCGGCCACGCCGGCCGGCCCGACGGTGCGCTGGATGGGAAGCGTGGCGCGAAGCTGATCGCGCCGAGCGTCGAGATGATAGCCCAGGAGCGATGCCGACAGAGGCGTGTCGACGAAGCCGGCGGCGATGAGATTAACCCGGACCGGCGCGAGATCGAATGCGGGCATCGCAGCGGTGGCCGCCGACACAAGCGCGAACCCGCGAGCCGGACGGCGGGCGCGGGTGCCGCCCATGAACAACAGCGTGCCCCCCGGTCTGACCTGCGGGCGGTATTACGGGCGACCCGGAGTGCCAGCAGGATGTGCTCGCTGATGGCGAGGCGCGCCTGCTCGAACCCGATCTCCATCAAAGGCCAATAATGGGGGCCAGGGCCGGCGACCATCACGTGGTCGATTGGGGTTGGCAGGTCGAGAAAGAACTTCTCGAGTGAAGCCGGATCGCTGGCGTCGAATGCTGCGGTACGGAGCGCGCCGAGTTCGCCTGCGGCTCGTTCCAGGCGGCCGGGGTCCCTCGCTGTGAGGATAACGTCTGCTCCCTCGACACGCGCCCGTCTCGCTGCTTCGAGGCCAATGCCGGTGCGGCCGATCACGGCGACCGTTTGCCCGAGGAGTTCCGGTTTGCGTTGGTCTCCAGAAGCTGAGTGTCTGGTGTTCATGATTCCTTCCTATGTCTTTCCAGCGCCCTCTTCCGCTGAAGCGGCGAATGTGGGCGCGTTATTCCTGACGGCCTCCTGTACAGTCAACGGTTCTCGGTCAGTAAGGATGCGAACGTCGTCCGACATCCGGTCGTAACGTCCCGCCCGGTGGAGATCGGCCATCGTAACGAGGTGGTTTACCAGATGTTCCGGCAACCCCCCCGCGACTAGTCCACGCCGCCACGCCTCGACCGCAATATCCTGATACGTAATCGTACGGCCGAGCGCTTTCGAGTATTCCTTCGCATAGAAATCCAGATTCTCTGACTGGGGACCCGTCAGGTGATAGACCTTGCCGATGTGCGGCTGCGGATGGTCGAGGAGCGCAGCTATCGCGCGTGCCACGTCTGCGACTACAACAGGTGAGGTTCTGCCCTCACCGAATGGTAATCGGATCTGGTTCCATCGCCTCACCGAATCCGCGGTGAGAATCAAAAAGGAGCCTTCGAATAACGCGGTTGGCCGCACGTGAACCACCGGAAGCCCGGACCAGTTCAGCGCCTGCTCGGCGAGCCAGTGCAACTTCTGCTGCGGGCTCCCGGTGGTTTCCGTGACGCTCATCTGCGCGACCGTCATCTGCGACATATTGATGAATGCCTTGACACCGTGATCTTTCGCCACCGCCGCGGCATTCACGGTCGCGGCCAGGTATCCGTCCGATACTGACATGCTGAAGTACATGGTTTCGCAGCCGCCAATTGCCCGATGCATTGACTGGAGATCGAGCAGATCGCCTGCTACCACCTCCGCACCCATGTCTCGCAGTGCTTGCGAGCGCTCGTCTTCCGTCCGCACCATCGCACGCACGGCCTTGCCTTGCTTCAACAGGAGTTCAACGACCGTGCGTCCGACCGCCCCTACGCGCCCGGCCGCGCCGGTGACCAGAATTGGATTAGCATTGCTCATGATCCGTTTCCCTTTCTCAATGCGGCGTGTCGATCTTGGCGCCCACAACAGTATGCACCTGACGGACCAACTCGAAACAACCCGAAAAGAACAGACTTCACTCGCGGACGGTCCCGATCCCTTGGCGAGTAGCGATGAACCATCGTCATTTGCCGACGAGCGAGCATCACTATAAGTGGTACTCCTGCTTCCCACGATCGAGGGACTCGAGATTCGATCGATGTGGGACGACTTCAGCCGCAAGATGCGCCAGTATGAGCCAGGGATTCGGGCGCGGAGGTTTATTCGTTCACCGTTGGACAGGGAGGAGAGCTATCGTGAAATGCAGCGAGGTGATCAGAAGTGGAAAGTGAACTTCTCACGAGAGTGCTCCAGGCTCACGGCGGGTTGGACCGGTGGAACAGCTTCGCGACGGTACAGGCCACCATTGTTACAGGAGGCGCATTATTCGGTATGAAGGGCACGCCCCAGGATTCCACTCCTCGCCGGATGACGGTGGCGACCAATCGCGAATGGGCATCGGTCGCGCCGTATGGCGCGGACGATCAGCGCACCGACTTCACCGCGAGCCGGGTCGCTATCGAGAAACTGGACGGAACCGTCGTCAAAGAGCGGCTGGACCCCGCGGAACATGCCGAGGGCAAAGCTGTCGATGCTCCCTGGGACGCGCTCGATCGGGCGTACTTCAACGGATATGCTCTGTGGACCTACCTCACGACTCCGTTCCATTTTGCGATGCCTGGTTTCGACGTTGAGGAGATCGCCCCGTGGCGCGAGCACGACGAACTGTGGAGAGGTCTGCGGGTGACCTATCCTGGGGACATCGCCAGCCACAGCCGCCGGCAGGACTTCTACTTCGGGCCTGACTTCCTGCTTCGCCGGCACGACTATCACGTGGAGGCGTCCGGCGGCTTTGCCGCGGCCCAGTACGTATTCGAGCCGGTGGTCGTGCAGGGAATCTCGCTACCGACAAAGAGGAGGGCGTATATGAGAGATGCAACGCTGCTGCCCATTCGCGACCGGTTGATGGTCTCGATCGATATTTCGAACATCTCTCTTACGTAGCGTGGTACGTCAATCAGAATGAGCATTATCGGCCACCAAGGCAACCGGGTGGATGTACCAGCCGAGCGACACGTCCACCCGCCAGTTGGTCTCGTGCCTGCTGGCGCATCGGAAGGAGGCCGTGGAGATTGCCGCGAGTCATCCGGGCTGGCCGGGTCGCTGCCCGTGGCTGATCACGAACTCGCGGCGCGCTACTGCTGGGAAACCAACACGAATTACGATACGTCAAGCTGATGCTCGACGCCGGCTTTCCGGTGGCGCACCCGGAACGGCCGCACGGCTATTCGCCCCTGCACAACGCGGCATGGGCAGGCTCGGCGGACCTGGTGGATCTGCTCATCGAGCGCGGCCACCCGGTGGATTTGCGCGATCCGGCCTTTCACGCGACGCCGCTCGGCTTTGCGATCCGGTGTTGCACGGTCGCCAGGCGGCATCCCGAAGGCGAATACGGACGTGTGGCGAGGTCGCTGCCAGCGGCGGGATGCCCGGTGGATGACGAGATGGCTCCGACAGGAGACAGGGCGATCGACGAAGCGATCCGGACCCATCAGTAGGTGACCAGGTCCTCGAAATCGACGTTGCCTCCCGAGATCACCACGCCCACGGAGCGGATCTCGGGCGGCAGCTTGCGGAAGAGCACCGCGGCTACCGACGAAGCGCCGCTGGGCTCGATCAGGATTTTCGCGCGCAGCAGCATGAACTTCACGGCGGCGCGCATTTCGGCATCGCTCACCAACAGGACGCCTTCCACCAGGCGCTGCAGGATCGGAAACGTCAATTCGCCGGGTTTGGGGGCGCGCAATCCGTCGGCAATGGTCTCGGGGTGCGCGACGGTGACGCGTTTGCCGGCCTGGAGCGAGAGAAACGTGTCGTTGGCGCCTTCCGGCTCGGCTCCGAAGACGCGGATCGATGGATAGAGCGCCTTGGCGATGGTGGCGCAGCCGGAAAGAAGACCCCCGCCGCCGACGGGGGTAATCAAAGCATCGAGTTGTCCCACCTCTTCGAGCAGTTCCAGGGCTGCGGTGCCTTGTCCCGCCATGATTTTGGGGTGGTCGAAGGGCGGCACCAACGTGGCTCCGCTGTCCTTCAGAATTCCCGCCGCCAGAGCCTCGCGGCTCTCGGTGAAGCGATTGTAGGTGACAATCTTCGCGCCGCGCGCCCGCGTGGCTTCTATCTTGGAGCGCGGAGCATCCTCGGGCATCACGATGGTGGCCTGGGCGCCCACGTGCTTGGCAGCAATAGCGGTGGCCTGTGCATGATTGCCCGACGAGTACGCCACCACGCCGCGCGCCAGGGCCTCAGCGGGGAGCGACAGGATGAGGTTCGAGGCGCCGCGAATCTTGAATGCTCCGCCGCGCTGCAGGTTCTCGCACTTGAACCAGGCGCGAGTTCCGGCCTCGCGGTCGAATCCTGCCGAAGTCAGGACGGGCGTCCTCTGCGCCAGGGGCCGAATCTGTGCCGCTGCCTGGCGGACATCGTCCGCGTTGATTGCCAGGTCCATGGTAATGAGTCTACGATTGTTTGCCCGCAAACGGGCGGGCCTGGAGTGCCGTCCAACCGGCCGCGCCCGCCACCACCAGGTTTGCCACCACGACCGGCAACGCATGGATGATCAGTCCGTAGGTGACCCACAGCAGCGCGGCCCCCGCCTGTATCTTGCGCAGGGCCGCGGGGCGGCGGAAGAGGTACGAACTGGCGAACAACGCGGTGGCGATCCAGCCGATCCAGTCGGGCTTCACTGGACCTCGACTCCCGGGTTCGGGGCAGGCGGGCCCGGGGCCTTGGCGATGGTCAACGAGTCGGTGCGGACTTTGTCCCACTCCTGCAACAGAAGTCCGTGAGCTTCGAAGAGGGCGCGGATGTGCGCGGTGTTCCATCCCAGGATGTCTTCGAGAATCGGAATCAGCACGCTCAGCGCATCGTCGCTCAGGATCGTCCGGCGCGCGATCTGCGTGATGTACTTGTTCTCCGAGACGGCGATGGTCAGTCCGTCGAGGCGGTTCACGTGGAGCATGACGTGGACGTCGGAGCTGCCGTCGCCGATGTAGACGATGCGGTCGTGGCTGATGGGGAGGGTAGCGCGGAAATCTTCCAGCACCGCGACCTTGCCGTAGCCGGCGGGGACGCGAAGGATCGACTCGATCTCGCCGGTGGACGAGTTGTAGCGGAAGCGGGTGCCGAAGATGTGCTCGGGCGCCACGATCCCGCCGAGCGCCGACTGAATGACTTCCTCGGGCGCCGCCGAAACCACGTAGAAATTGAATCGGTACCCGTCCAACCCTTCCAGCAGCCGCGAAAGCAGGCGAATGTTCTGTTTGAGGCGGATGTGTTTGCCGGCTTCGATCAGGTCTTCCTTTCGCACCTTGCGATATTCCGGGTCGTGCAGCAGCAGGTATGCCAACTCGCCTCCCTGCTGTACCAGGTGGATGTGGGAAAGGCCGGCGATCCGCTCCTGGAATCCCGGGATGCCGAGCATCTCGCTCAGCACGATGCCGGAATCGTTGAAGCTCAGAGTCCGGTCGAAATCGCTGATTAACAGATACTGCTTATAGTGGGATCCTCGATCGTTTGACGATTGTGACAAAGCTGTCTCCTTTCGATTTTGCGAATGCGGGGAATCCGACGCGGTGATCAGTGCGCCAGCGGTCGCGGCGGGCGGATACGTATTGGATGCAGGCCGCGCGAGAGGGTTGCTGGAAACTCATAAGACTATCCGAATCAAGAGAATATCGGGTGGGCATGCCGGCTGAATCGGCGGCGCCTGACGGACCGGACACGCGGCCATTCGCGGCCGCCAGGGCCAGTGCCATGACCGTCACCGGCGTCCGGGTGTTGCCGGGCGGAGGGGGCTCCGGGCAGGGCGCCGGGGTTTCCGGGCGTGTGATCGTCGTAATGGGCAAGTTCAGTTTCTGACCCGGACGGGAAAAGTTATAGTGGCATAGACATGCCATTCATACTCTCGCTCGACGAAGGCACGACCTCGGCTCGTGCCGCGCTCTACGACTCCGAAGGCCGCAACATCGGGATGGAAGCGGAGGCGGTGATCTGCCTGTACCCGCAGCCGGGATGGGTGGAGCAGGATGCCAACCAGGTGTGGCGTGCGCAGATCGATTCCGCGCGCCGCCTCCTGGAGCGGCAACGCGCCGCCGCTTCGGACATCGCCGCCTTGGGAATCACCAATCAGCGGGAGACCACCGTCGTGTGGGACCGCCGCACGGGCGAACCGGTGTCGCCGGCGATTGTCTGGCAGTGCCGCCGGACAGCGGACTACTGCGCGGAGCTGGCGCGGTCACCGGAGGCCGCTGAGATTACCCGGAAGACGGGCCTGGTGATCGACGCGTACTTCTCCGCCAGCAAGATCCGCTGGATCCTCACCAACGTCCCGGGCGCGATGGCCAGAGCGCGAGACGGCGAGCTGGTGTTCGGCAACATGGATACCTGGCTGATCTGGAAGCTCACGGATGGCGCTCTCCACATCACCGATCCCTCGAACGCCTCGCGCACCATGCTGATGGATCTGGAGGGCGATTGGGACGACGATCTGCTGCGCATCTTCGACATCCCCCGCGCCATGCTCCCGCGGATCGTGAGCTCGAGCGGCGTGGCGGGCTCGACCGCGGCGCACCATCTCGGCGGGGAGATCCCGATCGCGGGGATCGCGGGAGATCAGCAGGCAGCCCTCGCCGGACAGGCGTGTTTTCGTCCGGGCTTCTCCAAAAACACCTACGGCACAGGCTGTTTTGCCCTGCTCCACACCGGCACGCACCGGCCGGTCTCGCGGAACCGGCTGCTGGCGACCCGGGCTGCGGGAACAGATGGCGGCCGGAGATTCGCCATGGAGGGCAGCGTCTTCATTGCCGGGGCCGCCATCCAATGGCTGCGCGATCAGATGGGGCTCATCCGCTCGGCCGCGGAATCCGAGGAGGTCGCGGCTGCGGTGCCGTCCACCGGCGGGGTCTACTTTGTGCCGGCATTCGTCGGGTTGGGGGCGCCGCACTGGGACTCCGCGGTGCGCGGCATCCTCACAGGCCTCGAGCGGTCTACGGGCCGCGCGCAGATCGTACGCGCCGCGCTCGAAAGCATCGCGTACCAGACCCGCGAGCTGGTGGAGTGTATGGAGGCCGATGCCGGCGAGCCCTTGCGGGAACTGCGCGTGGATGGGGGCGCGGCAGTCAACAATTTCCTGATGCAATTTCAGGCAGACATCCTGGGGAAGCCGATCGTGCGGCCGGTGGACGTCGAGACCACGGCGCTGGGTGCCGCGTATCTTGCCGGCCTCGCCATCGGTTTCTGGCCAAGCGTGGAAGCCCTGGAGTCGTTCTGGCGCGCCGAGAGGCGGTTCGAACCCGAAATATCCGAAGCGGTGCGTGACGATCTGTACCGGGGATGGCGCTCCGCGGTGGCGCAATGCAGGGCGGGCATCTCTCGTTCCAAATAGATGTAAAATCGCACACTTTTGCAATTTCGATGTTGTCTTCAATATCGCCAACGGACTTTCAATACTGTATTCTGTGGAAGCCATGAAGAAAGCTCCGGTCTGTCTGTTTCTGATCCTCGCCACGCGCCTTCTGCCCGCGCAGAGCGGCTACCTCGTTCACAATCTCGTCGCAGACGACAAATCCACCGCGACCGCCGACTTTTATGATTCGCGTCTGATCAACCCATGGGGCAATGCCGTCTCTACAGGGAGCCCGTTTTGGATTTGCGACTTTGGGGTATCGACGCTGTACACGGTAAGCGACACGGGCACGACCGTGTTTGGGACGCCCAATGCCACCACGCAGCCACTGGTTCCGGGCGCCGGCGGGCCGCCGAATAAGGGCAGCTGCACGGGAATCGTTTCGACGGCCGCGTCCGGCGTGACCGCCACTACGCCTCCGAGTTTCCAGTTCAGCGCCAAGGGCAAGGGTCCCGCCACGGCGAGCTTCATCTTTGTGACGGAAGACGGCGTTCTCTCCGCCTGGTCGAGCGCAATCGATGCGACTCAGGCATTCGTGATGGCGGACAATTCGGCGACGGCGTATTACAAGGGTCTCGCCATTGTCGGCGCTCCCACGCCGCAACTCTACGCGGCCAATTTCCGGACCGGTACGATCGACGTTTTCGACGGCAATTTCAAGCCGGTGACTCTGGCCGCGGGGGCCTTCACCGACCCCCAGATCCCCTCCGGGTTTGCGCCCTTCAACATCTGGCCGCTGGGCGGGAAGCTCTACGTTACCTATGCGAGGCAGGACGACAACAACCACTTTGATGTGGCCGGGCCGGGCAACGGCTACGTGGACACCTACGACAATACCGGCAAACTGCTGCAGCACCTGATTGCCGGAGGACCGGGATTCTTCAACACGGGCGGCCTGATGTTGAACTCGCCTTGGGGCGTGGCGCTCGCGCCGGCGACTTTCGGCAAGTACGCCAACACCCTGCTGGTGGGGAACTTCGGCGACGGCAAGATCAATGCCTTCGATCCCAAGACGGGCGCATTTCTGGGGACGTTGCAGGACGGCAGCGGCAAGAACATCGTGATCCCGGGTCTTTGGTCGATCATCTTCGGGAACGGCGGCAGCGGCGGCGATAAGGACACCCTGTACTTCACGGCAGGCCCCGGCGGGCAGAAACATGGTGTGCTCGGCAGCATTTCGGCCAATCCCAACCTGACTACCGCCAACATCACGAATGCCGCGCAAACCGGCGCGGGAGTTGCCCCCAACAGCTTCGTGGCGATCAAGGGGACCGACCTGGCGGTGACGAAGCGGTCGTGGGCCAAGGCGGATTTCGGCACCAACGGAACGTCGCTGCCCACCACGATTGACGGTGTTTCCGTCACCGTGAGCGGCGAGCCGGCTTACGTACAATCCGTCAACCCGACGCAGCTTACGATTCTCACTCCGCCCGATCTGTCGACCTCCGGGCCGGTGCCGATCGCGGTCAACAACAACGGCCTGGTGAGCACCACGAATATCACACCGGTGGCCGCGGCGCCTGGCTTCTACCTGGCGGACACGGCCGGGCACATCAGTGCGACTCACGCCAACGGCACGGCGGTCTCCACATCGTCTCCCGCCACATCGGGAGAGGTGATTGCACTCTATGGGACCGGCTTCGGCGCCACCACTCCCGCGCCTACGGCCGGGCAAGTAGTCTCGTCAGTGGCGCCTTTGGCAGCACCTCTCACGGTGACCTTCGGCGGCACCAATGCGAACGTGGTGTTTGCCGGGCTGGTGGCGGCCGGTCTGTACCAGATCAACGTCGTGGTGCCATCCGGAGTGTCTAATGGCGACGCGCCGGTGGTGGCAACGGTTTTGGGAACGGCTTCTCCCTCGGGGGCATCGATCACGATCAAGAACTGATCGACGCGGCGCCGACCCCCACACACATGGGACGCGGCAGTCTCGAAAGCCCTTCGTGGACAGAGGAGTTCGGGGCGGGTCCACATGGTTCATCGGGTAGGGGCTTAATTGTTGTGCGGAAGCGATCGTGCAGCCGGACTGTTCGGGTTCAAGTGATGCAATGATGATATAGCCCCTTTGGGCCAAGCTCCCGAGGAAAGTCGCGTTAACAAATCTTTCGAATGTTAATAACTTCACAACTGTTGCATGAGCCGATCGGTCAGGCAGCGACGGCGTCGACGGATGGCGCCAGTGACTGGGTGCCACAGGTGCTCGCAGAGCGCTTCCGAAGCCTGCAGACTCGTGGCTAAAAGTGTAAAAAGATTCGAGTTGGGCGTCAGCCACGGAGCACTTACTGTATTCTGTGAAAGCATGAGGAAAGCAGCCGTTTGTTTGATTCTCGCTCTCTCGCCACAACTGTTACCAGCCGCCACTGGCTATCTGGTACACAATCTTGTCGCCGACTCCAAGTCCACAGCCACTGCCGATAACTACGATCCGAGGTTGGTTAATCCGTGGGGTAATGCCTTCTCGACGGGCAGCCCGTTCTGGATTTGCGACTTTGGCGTATCGACCCTCTACACGGTCGCGGATACCGGCACAGTGGTCTTCGGTACTCCCAATGCCACGACGCAGCCGCTGGTGCCGGGTGCGGGCGGCGCACCCAACAAGGGCAGCTGCACCGGCATCGTGTCCACGGCAGCACTCGGAGTGACCGCCACAAACCCGCCGGCTTTCCAATTCAGTGCCTCTGGCAAAGGTCCGGCCACCGCGAGTTTCATTTTCGCGACAGAAGATGGAATCATCTCCGCCTGGTCCAGCACGATCGATGCCACGCAGGCCTTCTCGATGATCGATAATTCCAAGACCGCCGTCTACAAGGGACTGGCTATCTCCGGCGCGCCCACGCCGCAACTGTATGCCGCTAACTTCAAGGCTGGAACGATCGACGTGTTCGACGGCAACTTCAAACCGGTGCCTCTGTCGGCGACGGCGTTCAAAGACCCCGCCATCCCCTCCGGTTTTGCGCCGTTCAATATACAAATGCTCAGTGGCAAATTGTATGTGACTTACGCGAAGCAGGACAACCCGGCTAATGCGATGGATGATGTGGCGGGCCCTGGCAACGGTTACGTGGATGTCTACGATTTCACCGGCAAACTCCTGCAGCACCTGGTTTCCGGCGGTCCGGGCTTCTTCGGCGCGCCGGGCGCCCCGTTGAATTCGCCGTGGGGCATTGCGATCGCCCCCACGACCTTCGGAAAGTACGCCGGCGCCCTGCTGGTCGGGAATTTCGGTGACGGCACGATCAGCGCTTTCGACGTCAACAGCGGCGTCACGCTCGGCACCCTGGCGGACGGCAGCGGAAACGCGATCAAGATTCCCGGGCTCTGGTCCATCAACTTCGGAAACGGCGGCAGCGGCGGTGACAAGGATGCCCTCTATTTCACGGCCGGTCCCGGGGGGGAGCAGCATGGGCTGCTCGGCAGTATCACCGCGAATCCCAACATCACCAGTGCCGGCGTGGTGAACGCGGGCCAACCCGCCGCTGGCATGGCACCGAACACCTACATCAGCATCAAGGGAAGCAACCTTGCGGTGACCAAGCGTGCCTGGGCGACAGGCGATTTCGGATCCACCGGCAAGGCCCTTCCGACCACGATCGATGGCGTATCGGTCACGGTGAATGGCGAATCGGCATTTGTCGAATTCGTGAGCCCGGTGCAGCTCAATATTCTGACGCCGCCCGACCTGGTGACCGCCGGCCAGATCCAGGTGGTGGTGACCGAGGGCGGCTTGACCAGCGCCACGGTGAACGTCCCGGCGCAGTTGGTGGCTCCTGCGTTCTTCCTGGCGGATGCCGCCGGGCACATCGCGGCGGAGCACGGCGGCGGGGCGGTGGTTTCCACGACTGCGCCGGCGGCTCCCGGCGAAACCATCGCGTTATATGGCACCGGTTTTGGCGTGACCAACCCGGCGGTGACCAGCGGCCAGATCCTGGCGGGTGTCTCTCCCCTGGTGACGCCTCCGACCGTTACATTCAACGGAATCAACGCCAACGTGGTGTTCGCGGGTCTGACGGCAACGGGCCTGTATCAATTGAACGTGACGGTGCCCTCGGGTTTGCCCGATGGCGACGCGGCGGTGGTGGCATCGCTGGGCGCTTTTGCCACGCCGGCCGGGGCGTTGATCACGATCAAGAACTAGCCGGCTTAGCAGCTTCGCTCATACAGCAGCGTTCTCTCGAGGTTTCCGGAACACGGCGGATACCAGGGCATCCGCCGTTTTCGTTTATTCGCCAATTTCCAACCGAACCGTGACGGTTTCCGGCACGCCCAGGGCTGGCCATTCTGGGAGGGATGAACTTCGACGGAGCCGGCAACATCAGCAGACCGTACACCATGGTAGTGGGCTCGCCATCGCGGCTTCGCAGAATTCCCGAGCGAGGAGCGGGAACTTCACGGGAACCTATTCCGGGAATCCCGACGGCACCGGCACCCTGGCCATCCCAACCGACGCGGGCGTTACCAATCCCGTTTGCCAGCGTGATCACGGAAGGCGGCAAAGGCTTGCAACTGACCCCCACGGCGTGTACCTGCAGCATCGCGTGGACCGGGATTCCGCTGCAGGGGAATCACGCAAACCCTCACCGGGGCGCTTCCCATGTCTCTCTTACTCGGCGGCGCCACCGGGACGATTCCCGTGACCCTCACAGGCGATATACAGCCGCCGGCGCGAAGGGCAGCGGGCCGGTGCCTTGCAGCGATGGCAGCACCGGTATGTGGAATGCCTCTCTGCCCGCGCTTACGGTGGTCACCCATCAGCTCTTCGACGGCGTTTTCTGCACGGGGCCGGGCGATTTTGTTCTGGCCCTGTCCTACACGGCGTGCGGAGGCTCCAACCTGCTTGGCGCAGACGATGGAGGGAGAAGTGAACGGCACTGCCGGCCCGGCCGGCGCCATTAACCTGGTGTTGCAGGGGGCCGGTGGCGCTGAGCGGAGCCGCCCGCGCCCTGCAGCCCGGTGCATCGCGGAGTGGCTCCTACGGATTCCTGTTTGCCAACGGTGCGGGAAATGTCACGGCCCGACAGCCGCAACAATGCGGCCGTGACCTTCGGAACCGCGCGTATCCAGTAGGCCCGGGGAGTTCGATTTCAATTATTCCCTGTAGTTGAATTCGAGAACCCGGCAGAGAGCGGAACAGATTCACTTAGGAGCGAACACGACCCGAGCTTACTGCCGGGTTCCCACGAGTCACTCTAGCACACCATCATGGCGGTTGCGGAGTTTTGTGGGGAGGGCCCATTCAGACATCCCGCTGCTATAATCGTATTTCCTCATTCCCTGGTCGAAAAGGAGCTTGCTTTGCGAAAGAAAGTTACGGTTGTGGGCGCCGGAAATGTCGGCGCGAATTGCGCACTGCGAATTGCCGATAAGGAACTCGCGGATGTGGTCCTCGTGGATGTGGTCGAGGGCGTCCCACAGGGCAAGGGGCTTGATCTGCTCCAGTCCGGTCCCGTCCAAGGTTATGACGTGCAGGTCACGGGCGCAAACGATTACGAGCCGACCGCGAATTCCGATATCGTCATCATCACCGCGGGCTTTCCCCGCAAGCCGGGCATGAGCCGTGACGACCTTCTGCTGGCCAACTACGACGTGGTCCGCACAGCCACCGAGCAGGCAGCCAAGTACTCTCCCAACTGCATCCTGATTGTCGTCACGAACCCCCTGGACGCTATGGCGCAAGCGGCTTACTGGGTATCGAAGTTCAGCAAGAATCGGGTAATCGGAATGGCCGGCATCCTGGATAGCGCCCGTTTCCGGACCTTCATCGCGCAGGAACTGAACGTGTCGGTTGAAAATGTCACAGCCGTGGTCATGGGCGGGCACGGCGACACGATGGTGCCCGTGGTCCGGCTCAGCGGCGTTGCCGGTATCCCGTTAACCGAATTGATGGATGCCGCCACCATTGACCGCATCGTGACCCGCACACGCAACGGAGGCGCAGAGATCGTGAAATACCTGAAGACCGGCAGTGCCTACTATGCGCCCTCGGCTGCCGCGGTGGAGATGGCCGAATCGATCCTCAAGGACAAGAAAAAAGTGGTGCCTTGCGCCGCCTACCTGGAAGGCGAATACGGCATCCACGGACTGTTTGTGGGGGTGCCCGTGAAGATTGGGGCGCGCGGCATCGAACAGATCTACGAGATCAAGCTCACGGACGAAGAACAGGCCATGCTGCAGAAGAGCGCCGACGCGGTCCAGGAGCTTGTGGACATCCTCAAGAAGAAGTAGCCTGGTTCGACCTCAATAAGCCTTGGCAGGCGCCGCCTCGCCTGCAACGGTGGTAGCGGCCCTCCAACGCTCCAAGCGGCGTGCCTTCCAGCGGGTCGCGCCGGCCGCAAGCGCGACCATCAACGCGACAACCGTGAGCGTAGCGAGGGTAGTCTGCGGAATGCCGAGCATGCGCTGCAAGGGTTTGGACGGCGTGCCATAGACGAGCGGGAGGTGGGCCCAGTAAACCAGCAGCGAGTTGCGGCCGAGGCACTGCATCCAGCTCCAGGCGGGACCCACGGCGTACTCGGTCCACAGGTAGGCGCCGGCCATCAGGCAAATGGAGACGCCGGCGCGGATCAGCGTCAGGGCGGGGCTGTCGATCCAGAAGTTCGTGTGGCCGTAAATCGAAAATGGGAGGTTGGAGGAGTATTGCGCGGCGAAGGCGAGCCCGAGACCGATTAACAGGGACCACTGCATCAGGCGTTCGAAGAGCTGGGCGGGCGCGCCCTTCACCAGGACGCCGGCCGCGACTCCAAAGGCAATGTAAGAGGAGTAAGGGAAGAATCCAAAGATCCCGGGGTCGGCCGAAGGAGCCAGGTAATCGCGAACCAGCGCCGGAGTGCGGCTCCAATCGAGGGCGGACACCACGGGTGCCGCGGCGGCAATTGCCAGGCCGCCGGCAGCACCGAAGCGCGCGCGTTCCTTCGGCCCGAACACGGCTGCCACGGACAGCGCCATCAGGCCCACTCCCATGCAGTTCAGGATGTCCACCCTGGTGATTTCGCGGGTGTCGGCATGCGGCAAACTGAATAGCCAGTTACAGAGGCGGAGCGCAAACGCGACGGCCAGAATGTATCCGGCCCGGCAGAGCGACACCAGCCAGCGGAGAATGCGGGACGGCTCGCGGCGATCGAGGCTGTCCATCTGAAGAGCGAGCGTCATTCCCGACATGAAGAGAAACAGCGGCGCCGCCATCCCGCCCAGGAATTGCGACCACCGGTACGGCCCGCCTTCACGCAGATCGGCGCGAGTGAACGAGTTGAAGGCGTGGCACTCGATCATGATGATGATCGCGAGGCCGCGCATCCAGTCCAGAAATGCAAATCGCTTCACGGAAAGAGGCCCGATTCCGGCGAAACTGAAGATTCATCATAGCCCAGCGAAAGCGGCGAAGGTTCGAGACGGCAGCTTCGATAACGGGGCGCCAAGCGCCGGCACGAGTCGCGACGCGGCAGCCTCGAATGCCTGGCACGAGCGCCCGCGCCACATCGCCCGGCGCGGCCCTGGGTAGGCAGGAGTGCCCTCGCCAAAGGCTCGGGCGATAATGAAATTTCCCCCCATCGCACAATCCGGGGTTCAGGAGATTTATTTGTCGCTGGAAGACGAGCTACTCAAGCAGCGCCTCTCGCGGGTCCGCGAGCTGGAATCGCTGGGACACCGGCCTTACGGCCGGCGATTCGACTTCACTCATACCGTTCCCGCCATCCTCGAAGCCTACGGCACGAAGGCCGCCGACGAGCTGTCGCCCGAGATGCGCGTCCGGATCTCGGGCCGTGTCATGACGCTGCGCCACATGGGCAAGGCCGGCTTCGCCCATTTGCAGCAGGGCGGGGAACGGCTGCAGATCTACGTGAAGAAGGACGCTGTGGGAGAACCGGGCTTCCAGCTTTTCAAGCTCCTCGATATCGGCGACGTGGTTGGCGTCGAAGGCTACCTCTTCCGGACGCGCACCGGCGAGCTCAGCGTTCACGTCGAGAGCCTCGAGTTTCTCTCCAAGACGCTGCTGTCCATGCCGGAGAAGTGGCATGGGTTGGAGGACGTCGAGATCCGCTACCGGCAGCGGTATCTCGACCTGATCGCCAATCCCGAGTCTCGAAAGGTCTTTGTCACGCGCGCGCGCATCATTGCCTCGCTCCGGCGGCAGCTCGAGGCCCGCGGCTTCATCGAAGTCGAGACTCCCATGATGCAGCCGCTCTACGGCGGGGCTGCCGCCCGGCCTTTCGTCACCCACCACAACACCCTCGACATGGATCTCTACCTGCGCATCGCGCCGGAGCTCTACCTGAAGCGGCTGATCGTGGGCGGGCTCGATCGCGTGTACGAGATCAATCGCAACTTCCGCAACGAGGGGCTCTCCACGCAGCACAACCCCGAGTTCACCATGCTGGAGTTCTACCAGGCATACACGGATTACCAGGGGCTGATGGACTTCTCCGCCGAGCTCCTGGAGCAGGTGGCGCGCGACGCTACGGGCTCGGCCGAAGTGGAGTACGAAGGCCGCAAGCTGGACTTCAGCCGCGTCGAGCGCTATACCATGCGGGAGGCTGTGGTCCGTTTCTGGGAAGGCGCGGGCTGCCCCACCATGGAGCAGGTCAGCAGTCCGGATTGGCTTCTGCACCACTCCGGCAAGTCCACGCCGGGCGAGGCCCTGGCCGATGTTTTCGAGCGGCATGTCGAGGAAAAGCTGATCCAGCCGGCCATGATCTACGACTACCCGGTGGAGACGTCGCCGCTCTCCAAGAACAAGCCCGAAGACCCGGCCTTTGTCGATCGCTTCGAAATCTATGCGGCGGGCATGGAGATCGGCAACGCCTATACCGAGCTGAACGATCCGCAGGAGCAGCGGCGCCGTTTCGAGATGCAGCTCGCGATGCGCGAGCGCGGCGACGAAGAAGCGCACCAGATGGATGAGGACTACGTCCGCGCGCTCTCTTACGGGATGCCGCCCACCGGAGGCGAGGGCATCGGGATCGACCGCCTCACCATGATCCTGACCGGCTCGCGCTCCATTCGCGACGTGATCCTGTTCCCACTGCTGCGTCCGGAAGGCCCCATCGACCTGGTGAAGCAGTTGCGCGATCTGGAAAAGCCGTGACCTCGGGATTCGAGCTGTTCATCGCCGGCCGTTATTTGCGGGCACACCGCAAAGAAAAGGTCATCTCGGTGATTACCGTGATCTCGATCCTCGGCGTTGCCGCCGGGGTGATGGCCCTGGTGATCGCCTTGGGCGTGAACAACGGCTTTCGCAGCACGCTGCAGCGCAACCTGCTGGGCGCCATGGCGCACATCGGGGTGCAGCCGCGGCAGCCCGGCGACGGCATCGAGAACTGGCGCGAACTCTGCGACCGCCTGCGCAAGATGCCGCACGTCGTGGCAGTGTCGCCGGCGCTCTACGACACGTTCTACATCAGCGGACCGCTCCAATCCACCGGCGCGCTGATCAAGGGCATCGATGTGGATGCGGAGCTGTCGATCAGCGACGCCCTGCGCCACCTGACCGCCGGTTCGCTCGACCGGTTGCGCGATCCGAATGCCGACCCGCCGGGCATCATTCTGGGTGCGAACCTGGCGGATGACACGGGGCTCACCAGGCTCGATGCGGTGATCAAGGTCATGAACCCACAGGGAGGGACCTTGACTTTCGCCGGGCCGATGGGCTCATTTCAGAAATTCAAGGTGGTGGGCTTCTTCAAGTCCGGTTTCTTCGAGGTGGACGACAAGTGGGCGTTCACCTCGATCCAGGCGGCGCAGAAGATGACGGGCAATCCCGACGCCGTCAATCGCATTGAACTGAACGTGGATGACTTGAACCGCGCCCCGCAGTACGCCAAGGAAGTGGAATCCATCGCCGGTCCGAAGTACACCACCACCACCTGGCAGGAACAGAATCAGCAGTTGATGAGCGCCTTGAATATGGAGCGCGTGGTTACGTTCATCACCATCGGGCTGATCGAGATCGTGGCCGCGCTCAATATTTTTATCACGCTGGTAATGATGGTGATGGAGAAGTACCGCGATATCGCGGTGCTGATGTCGATGGGCGCGCGCCACGCCCAGATCCGCAGGATCTTCATGATGCAGGGCGTGCTGATCGGGGTGGTCGGCAGCGTGATCGGGCTGATGGTGGGTTACACGCTTTGCTATTTCGCGAACCGTTACCAGTGGATCAAGCTCCCGGAGGCGGTTTATGCACTGCCGTTTGTTCCGTTCGAACCGCGCTGGGTGGATGGAATCTGGATTGCCGCGCTGGCGATCGCGGTAAGTTTTCTGGCAACGCTGTATCCGGCGCGAAACGCGTCGCGCATCGCGCCGGCAGAGGTGCTGCGGTATGAATGACTGCCTTCCGATTTGGGTTGCGAAGCCTGCCCAGGCCCGGCCCTTGTCTATGACGACTCGATTCATGGCCGCCGGCCTCTGCATAGCGGTCCTAACCGCGCTCCCTTCGGCGCTCGCGCTGCAGGCCAGACGGACGACGAGCGCGCAAAGCCGCATTCCAACCGGAAATGCGTCGTCGCTCTATTCTCGCGACGTGGGGCAGGGTGCGCCGATCATTGTCCTCCACGGTGGGCCGGATTTTGACACGAGCTATCTCTTGCCAGACTTGGATCGATTATCGGATTCGTACCGGCTCATCTACTATGACCAGCGCGGGCGCGGAAAATCCGCGGATCGCGTGACGCCCGAGGAAATCACGCTCTCCTCCGATCTCGATCGAACAGCAGATGACGGTTCACCGCAGTCTTTGCACTGACGGTTCAGTGGTTTACCCTTTCGGGACGCTGCTGGGGGGAATGGCTCGATGATAGCCGTAGCCGTCGCGGATGTTGGGGACTACGCGCTGGAGACAGCCAACTCTGTGCCGAAGCGGCATTGACGAGTCCGGAGAACCGTGAAATCATTGCCAAATCACCCGCCAGTGCCTTCCGAATTCACGCGACTGCCACAGCTCCCCTGGAAATCGGATTTGAAGACGGAACTTATCTGAGCAGCTTCCGGTTTGGCGAATCCTGCGGTAGAGGTGCGGCCCCCCGAATGTTCACCGATCGGCCCAATTGAGCGAGACGACGACTACGAGGCCCGCACTCTTCGCCCTACGCCCCAGACTGCTACGCCCAACGCAAGGCCAACGATCAGTCCCATGCCAGCGATCGCGAGGCGGTTCGGGCCGATCGGCCTCTGCGGCAGATTGGCCGGATCGAGCACCTCCATGCGCTCCGCCGGGGCCTTCGAGGTCTCCGCACTCGAGAGATTCAACCAAATCAGCCGGGAGGTCAGATCGCGTGTCACCGCCTGGGCTCCCGCCGGGTCCGAGTATTGAAACGCGAGCTGGAAGACATTTGACTCGGGCGTGCCGCGCACCGGCGTGATCTGAATGTCGCGATTCATCGACAGGACTACGTCCTCCAACGGCAGATTCTTTAGCTCGCCCCGGTAGAGGTTCTGATTTTGAATGATCTCCGACAGCGACCTCCTGTTTAGAAGATCTTCCTGCAACGATCCGAGCCGCTCCGCTACGAAGCGGCTGTCCGTCTCCGCGCCGTCCGGGCGGCTGACGCGCAGGACGGCGTATGACACGTAACGGTCGTGCACCTGGAATGCGCCAACGGTGGCCAGGATGATGCCCGCCAGTCCGCCAATCGCAGTCACTTTCGGAAGGCTCCACATCTGCATCTGCATCTCCAGTGCTCCTCGCGCCGCATCCCAGAAATCGCGCCAGCCTGGGCCAATGTCCTCCAGCAAGGCGTCGAACTCCGCTCCATACCGCCGGCGCCACTCCCGCGGGTAGAGCGCCGCGGCAACCCGCATCCAGCGCTTCATGCGTGTTTCAACCGTCGCTGCGCCGTCTGCACCACCTGGTGGAGGGCTGCTATCTGGCCTTCCAGGTACCGCCGGCCCAAGGCTGTGATCGTGTAAGGCTGGCGCCGGTCTTGCGATTTCACCGCGCTGATCCAGCCGCGCTCCTCCAGCCGCGTAATCGCGCCGTAGAGCGTGCCGGGTCCGAGCCGGATGTTCGCGAACCGTTGAATGTCTTCCATCATGGCGTAGCCATGCTTGTCGCCATCGGCCAGGCTGGCGAGGACCAGGAGCGTCGGGTCAGACATCGCTATTTCGTCTCACGTAGTATCGTACGACGTAATAAGGCGGACGTCAAGACCTCTGACAAAATGCCAAACTACGATATGCGCACCGTTCCTATTGCGGCTCTCGCGGTTGCCGCGGCCGCCTTCGCCGCCGACACGCCCAACCTTGCGGAGCAGTACCGCTCCGTGGCGAACCGGCTGATTGACGCGGCTCTGGCCGATACGGAGGGGTACCAGCGCCTCACCTACCTGTGCTATCGGATCGGCAATCGCTTGAGCGGTTCGGCGGGCCTGGAGAAGGCCATCGCGTGGTCAGTGGAACAGATGAAGAGCGCTGGTCTCACGAATGTGCGCGTGATCCCCACCAAGGTTCCTCACTGGGTGCGAGGCGCGGAGTCGGCCCGCATGCTGGCGCCGTTCGACAAGCCGCTGCACATGCTGGGACTGGGCGGAAGCATCGCCACGCCGCCCGGTGGAATCACGGCCGACGTGGTGGCAGTGGCGGACTTCAACGAGTTGGACCGCCTGGGGCGGGACCGGGTGCAGGGCAAGATCGTTCTCTACAACCAGGAGTTTCAGGGGTACGGCACCACCGTGACCTATCGGACCAACGGGGCTTCCCGTGCGGCGGCTCTGGGCGCGGCGGCGGCCCTCGTCCGCTCGATCACACCGCTGGCCATGCAGATTCCGCACACCGGCGCCATGAACTACGATCCCACCCAGCCGAAGATTCCCACGGCCGCGGTGTCGCCCGAGGATGCCATGATGATGGCCCGGCTGGTGGCCGATGGCGTTCCGGTGAAGGTCCGCCTCGAGATGAGCGCCCACATGGAGCCGGATGCCGACAGCGGCGACGTAATCGGCGAGATCCGCGGCCGCGAACTGCCCGATGAAGTTGTGGTGATGGGCGGGCACATCGATTCGTGGGACGTTGGTCAGGGCGCGCAGGACGACGGCGCGTCGATCATGGCCTGCCTCGAGGCGCTCGCTCTGATGAAGAAGTTGGGCCTCGAACCCCGACGCACGATTCGAGTGGCGTTCTGGGTAAATGAAGAGAACGGCGGCAGGGGCGGCGAGGCGTATCGCGAATTCGTGGGGGACAAGATCCGGGAGCAGGTGGCGGCAATCGAGATGGATGGAGGCGCGGAGACCCCCGTCGGCTTCGGCGCTGCCGTAGACCCGGTCTCGCAGGAAATGCTGCGGCAGGTCGGGAAGCTTCTGGAGCGCGTGGGAGCGGGGGAGATCAATGCGGCGGGCGGAGGTGCCGACATCGCGCCGCTGATGCGCGACGGCGTTCCGGGCCTGGCGGAGCGCACCATGGGCACGCACTATTTCGATTGGCACCACACCGAGACGGATACTCTGGACAAGGTAAATCCGGAGGACTTTCGCAAGAACCTGGCCGCTCTCGCGGTGATGGGCTTCGCGCTGGCCGACATGCCCGGGCGCCTGACCGCGTCAGGAGGAGGCCGGCGCGCGAGATAAGTGCGCTGAGGCGCGTCCTGCCACAGCTATACTGAAAGAAGATGCGGCGTGTCCCGGTTCTGTTCTTGATAGCGGGGGTTGGGCTGGTGGTTACTCTCTTTGCGCAGCGCCCGTTTCGCGAGTATCCGGCCTGGGAGTACAACGACTATCCTTTGCCCAAAGACTACCTGGTGCCGGGAGAGTGGACCTTTGCGCGCCTCATGTATCCCTCCACTCACCTGGTGATCGACTGGCAGTCCGAGCATCGCCGGGGCTACGACTGGCGGGAAGGCAACACCAACTGGACCATCGATTATCCCCGGTCGGACCGGCATCTGTCGGAGGCCTTGCGCCGCTTGACGCGCATCCAGACCAGGTCGGCCGAACAGCCCATTAACCTCGACGACGAGACCGAGGACGTTCTCAATTACCCGTGGCTGTATGCCGTGGAGGTCGGACACTGGGAACTGACTCCGGATCAGATCGCGAAATTCCGCGAGTACCTCTTACGCGGCGGATTCTTCATGTGCGACGACTTCCATGGGAACGACGAGTGGAACGTCTTCATCACCACGATGCACAAGGTGTTTCCGGACCGGACGATCGTGGACCTTCCCAACGCTGACGCGATCTTTCACACCGTCTTCAATCTCGACGACCGTTACCAGGTTCCGGGAGCGCAGTTCATCCAGACCCGCAGCATCTGCGAAAAGTGCCCGACCTATAGCAGCATCGGCTACGACAACGGCGGGCTGGGGGCGCACTGGCGCGGAATTTACGACGACACGGGCCGCCTGATGGTGGCCATCTGCCACAACATGGATCTGGGCGACTCCTGGGAGCACGCCGACAATCCGCAATACCCCGCGAAGTTCTCGGCTCTGGGCGTGCGCATCGGCGTCAACTACATTACTTACGCGATGACGCATTAGCCAATGGGCAAAGTGCGCCCGCGCCACATTGCCGTCGCGGGTCCAAAGGCATCCGAATTGCTCCTCTTTTTGCGATTTGCGCAGTAATGGGGAGGATTTGCATGGTACCAATTCGAACACTCGCGATCCGCAAGAGTCTGCCTTTCCTGGTCCTGTTCGGAATGATGAGTTCCGCCTCGCTGTTCGCCGGGGGCAATAATCCGGAGCGCACGCTGATCTTGCCGGCGGGCACGCGCATTCCGATCCGTCTGGCACAGTCCATCGATACCCGCCGCGACCGGCCGGGAACTCCTTTTCTGGCGCATGTTTCCACCACTGTCTGGCACAATGGGCAGGTGATTCTTCCGCGCGGCACGATCTGTCGGGGACACGTCGCTGAATCCAGGCCTTCCGGCCGTTTGAAAGGCCGGGCCGTCCTGAGCCTCAGGCTGGATTCTGTCGAGTGGGATGGAAGAAAGTACACGATTGACACCTCGTCTCCGTCCTTTGCGAGTCAGTCGCACAAGAAGCGCAACCTGACGCTGATCGGCGGAGGAGCCGGAACTGGAGCGACCATCGGCGCGATTGCCGGCGGCGGTGTGGGAGCCGCGGTCGGTGCCGGGGCAGGCGCGGTGGTCGGGGTCACGGGCGCGGCCATCACGGGCAAACGGCAGCTCCATCTCGCGCCCGAAACTCGCGTCGTGTTTACCTTGCGGGAAAGCGTCCATCTGCGCGGTTGAAGGGCAAGCTAAAAATTCTCTGCAAGGAAGTCTCTCGTGGCGGCATTAGAGTGGCAAGCCGCGCACTCAGTCGCAGGCCGTACCAGGAGAGACACCATGATTTCCAAGAGGACGAGTGTGTTCGTTACCGGTGTAGCTATTGCCGCCGCCGGCATCTACGCCGAAACCAGGCTCTCGGGAGACACCAGCCTTCCCAAGGCCGACCCCGTCGCCACAGCCGTGCAAAAGGGCGTCAAATGGCTGGTCTCGGTGCAGGGAAAAGATGGAGGCTGGGGACAGGACGGAGGCGAAACCTCCTACGTCCGGCAGGGCGAGCGCCTCGAATCGAGCGGCAACGACGTGGCTAACACCGCGGTGGCCGCCGAAGCGCTGCTGCACACCGGCAACACGCCCACCAGCGGCGAGTACCGCGAGGCGTTGCAGCGCGCCGTCGCTTTTATTCTGAGGAACGTCGAGCAGAGCCCGGCTGGAGGCCTGGCGGTGACCGATCGCACCGGAACGCAGATCCAGCGCAAACTGGGGCCGTACATCGATACGTTCCTCACGTCCAGGCTGCTGGCCGAACTGGACGGCACCATGGGCGATGCGCGGTCGAACGCTCGGGTGCGCCAGAGCCTGGAGAAGTGCGTGGCGAAGATCGAGAAGCACCAGCTCCAGGACGGCAGTTGGAATATCGCCGGGGGCTGGGCGCCGATTCTGGGGACGTCCATGGCTTCGCGCAGCCTGGATCTTGCCCGGCAGAAAGGCGTAGCGGTGTCGCCGGTGATCCTGGCGAAGGTCGATGACTACACCCAGCAGGCGGCGCAGCCCGCGCCGGCGGCCGGTCCGGTCGCGGGCAGGAGCGCCGGAATTGCGGCCGGAGTGATGACGGCGGCGGGCTCGCGCCCCGCTCTGTCGGCCTCGGCCGGGGTCTCTCTTTACCAGGGAGCACAGGCCCTCGAACAGCTCAGCCGCACGGATGCCGACCGCAAGAAGAACGCGAGGCAGATCGACGCCATTAAAGATCAGCTCTCCGACGCCCGCTTCGTCACCGGCTTCGGATCCATGGGCGGAGAGGAGTTTTTCTCGTACCTCAATATCAGCGACAGCCTGCACCGCACCGGCGGCCCGCAATGGGAGAAGTGGAACAACGACATCAAGGCGAGGGTGCTACAGATGCAGAATGAGGACGGCACATGGGCGGGCCACCACTGCATTACCGGGCGCGTCGCCGTCACCAGCGCGGCGATCCTGACCCTCATGGCGGAGCACGACCAGACCGTCCAGAGCACCAGTTTCAAGAGGAACTGATGCGCCGCCGCTATTTCCTCGGAGTGCTGATCGCGCAGGCGGCCTGCGTGCGCGCGCCCCGATCCGCGATGGCGAAGGCGGCACGCTGGCTTTGGAGGCAGCAGGAGGGCGACGGCGGTTGGCACAGCCACACCTACGGCCTGCTGCGCTCCGGGCAGTCGCTGACGCCGTTCGTTTTGGACGCGCTGCTGGGGGTGCCCGCGGCCGTTTATCCGCTACCCGGCAACCAGGTGGAACGGGCCATTGCCTTCATCCGGCGAAACACCCGGCCGGACGGCGCGTTGGGGATGGCCGACCCCGGCATCCCCGATTATCCCAACTACGCGACCGCGCTCGCCGTCAGCGCGCTGTGCCGGGCCGGCCGCGCCGAGTGGGTCCAGCCGATGGTGGATTATCTGCGCCGCCAGCAGTTCGCGGAGCAGAATGGGTGGAACCGGGACCATCCGGCGTACGGTGCGTGGGGCATGGGCGGCGAAACGCGCACGCCGCCCGACACCGGACACGTGGATCTGTCGATGACGCGGCACGTCCTGGAAGCGCTGCGCGCCGCGGAGACACCGGCGGGCGACCCCGTGTTCGAACGCGCCTGCGTGTTTCTGGAGCGTTGCCAGAACACCGGAGAGCCCGCCGACGGCGGCTTCTTCTTCTCCACAACCGAATTCGACACTAATAAGGCCGGGCATGACGGCCGGCGTTTCCGGAGCTACGGCACCACTACCGCCGATGGCATCCTGGCACTGCTCGCGGCAGGGCGGCCGGCTCGAGATCCCGGGGTGGCCGCCGCGCAGCGTTGGCTTGCGGCTCGCCATCGGGACATGGCCGTGCCTGGCTTCATCGGGGAGGCTTATCAGCGCTGGCCTCGCGGGCTGGCCTTTTATTATGCCGCCGCGTCCACGAAGGCTTTTCAGGCGTTGCGGCAGGACGCCGGCAGCGGCGTGATCGAAGGTCTGTTAAGGGCGCAACGCTCCGATGGGGCCTGGGTCAACCCGGAAAACCTGGTGAAGGAAGACGATCCGCTGATCGCCACGCCCTTCGCGATTCGCGCGCTGCCGGCGGGGTAGCGCGGTGCGGCCCGCTCAATCGCAGCGCAGGGAAATTACCGCGTCGATCTTCGATGCCCTCCTGGCCGGCATGTAGCTGGCCAGCAGCGCGACGGCCGTCAACAGCAGCGGGACCGCCGTGAACGTCATGGCATCGGTGGGCGCCACGCCGAACAGCAAGGTACGCAAGAAGCGCGTGAGCGCCAGTGCCCCGGCTACTCCGCCGGCCACTCCTGCCATCGCCAGCGCCATCGCCTGGCGAACCACCAGGCCCAGGATGCCGCGCCGGGTGGCGCCCAGCGCGATCCGAATCCCGATCTCCCGGGTCGCCTGGCTCACGAGGTACGTCATCACTCCGTACACGCCGACGGCGGCCAGCGCGAGCGCGAGCGATGCGAAGAAGGCGAGCAGCAGCTTGAAGAATCGCCTCCGCGCCAGGGACTCGGCGACGCGCTCCGGCATGGTGCGCACGGAGTAGACAGGCAAATCCGGGTCGAGGGCGTGGACCTCCGTCGTCACCGCCGCCGACAGTCCAGCCGGATCGCCGGCGCTGCGCAGCACAATCGTTACCGCGCGCGATGGCACCTGGGTCTGCGGAGAATAGAAGGCGATGCGAGGGTCGGAATCGAGCGACTCCTGCTTCACCCGACCCACCACCCCGACAATTGTCTGCCAGTACTCCCCCGAGGCCGACTGCACGACATGGATGCGCTTGCCCACCGCCTCCGCGGCGCCGCGCGGGCCGGGCCAGTATTCGAGGGCCATGCGTTCGTCAACAATCACCACGCGCGGCGCGGTGACCGTGTCCTGGTCGTGGAAATACCGGCCTGCGAGCAGCGGTATCTCCATGGCTTGAAAATAATGGCCGCCGGCCACCCGCGCATCGGCGTTCAGGAACTTCTCGCCGGCCGGCGGCACGCGCCCTTCGATCTGGATGGGCGTCCAGGCGTAGTCCTGGCTGAGCGGCATCGAGGTCGTGCCGCCCGCAAAGGAAACTCCGGGGAGATGCTCCAACCTCTCCCAAAGCGTGTGGAAGGAGTTTAGCGCGGCGCGGAAATCGTCGTACTTGCGGCCGGCCAGCCGCAGCTCGAACGTCAGCACGCCCGCCGGATTGAATCCGGGCGGCACGTTCTCCAGGCGCGCGAAACTGCGGATCAGCAGTCCCGCGCCCATCAGCAGGACCACCGAAAGCGCCAACTCCGCGATCACCAGCAGGCGGCGCAGGGACTGCCCGCGCCCCCACATCGATCCGATGCCCGAGGCGCCGCGCCCCGCCTCGCGCAGCGTGGTGAACAGGTCGAGGCGCGAGATGCGCAGCGCGGGCGCCAGCCCGAAGAGCATTCCCGCGACCAGCGACAGCCACAGCGTAAACAGCAGCACCCGGCCGTCGACCGCGATTTCCCCGAGGCGCGGTACACTTTCGGCGCCGATGGCCTGCACCCAGGCGACACTCCACACCGAGAAGAGCACGCCGAGAACCCCGCCTCCCAGCGCGAGCACGACGCTTTCGGTGAGCAACTGCCGGACGATCCGGCCGCGAGTGGCGCCCATGGCCGCGCGCACGCCCATCTCCTGCCGGCGCGCGATGGCACGGGACAGCAGAAGATTGGCGACGTTGGCGCACGCGATCAGAAGCACGAACCCGACCGAGCCGATCAGGATGTAGAGCATCGGGCGCACGCCGCCGACCACTTCTTCGAGCAGGGGCACGATGCTGAACGTCAGTCCGCCGTTCGGCGGATAGATCTCCGGATAATCGCGGCGCAGGCGGGCGGTGATGGTTTCCATCTCCGCCTGGGCCTGGCGCACCGAAACTCCGCGCTTCAGCTTGCCGAGGATGTTGTAGTCTTCGTGGTCGCGGACGCGCGCCGCGTTGGGGGCGAGCGGGAGATTCAGCAGAATCTCGGCCGAGCCAGTGCCGCGCAGCACGGGCAGTACTTCGTGCGGCAATGCGAAGGAACGTGGCAGAACACCGGCCACCAGGTAAGGCTGGCCGTTGATCAGCAGCTTGCGGCCGACCACGCGGGGATCCAGCCCATAGCGCCGCGCCCACAAAGCGTAGCTCAGCACGGCCACCGGGGTTGTGCCGGGCAGATCCTCATCGGAGACGAGGAGGCGGCCGTGGAGCGGGCGCGCGCCCAGCATGGGGAACAGGCTGGAGGAGACACGCACCGCGCCGATGCGCTCGGGCTCGCCATCGCCGGTCAGATTGTAAATGCCGCCGATGGCCAGCGCGACCTGTTCGAAGTCCTGGTGACCATTCCGGATATCGAAATACTGCGCCGTGGAGAACCAGTCCCGGGTGATATTCAGGCCAGGGGAACGGTTCCACAAGATCACCAGCCGGCCGGCATCGGCGAACGGCAGCGGGCGCAGAAAGAGCGCGTTCGCCACGCTGAAGATGGAGGTGTTGGCGCCAATGCCGAGGGCCAGCGAGAGCAGCGCCGCCAGAGTGTACCCGGGATTCCTGGCGAAGGCGCGCACCGCGTAACGGAGGTCCTGGGGCAGGGGCAGCATGAGTGGTTGACATCGTACCACAGGGGTTTGGGATCGAGTCACCGCAAAAACCATCCCACTACTGTTGAAAAATTCCACATGTGAAGTTTCACCGGGGAATGCTAGACTTGACCCAAACGGAGGGGACCGTGATTGGTATATCTTCACGCCCGGCGCAGGCGTCTGCCGGCGCCCTATTGTTTGCCGCCATTCTGTTAGCGCCCGCTTACGGGGGAGACGAGCCCAGGGTGATGCTCGAACCGCGCGCCGCTGCGGGCCTGGCAGTAGCGAACGCAGCACTCCGGGTGGAATCGAACCTGGTGCTGATCCCGGTGGCGGTGACCGATCGGCAGAATCGATCGGTGGTGGGATTGGATCGGGCGACCTTTCGGGTGTTCGACGGCAAGACGGAGCAGAAGGTCACGCACTTTTCGCAGGACGATGCGCCGCTGTCGGCGGGCATTGTATTCGATTCGAGCGGGAGTATGCGCGACAAGCTCGGGAAGTCGCGCGAGGCGGTGGCCGCCTTCCTCAAGACGGCCAATCCGGAGGACGAGTTTTTCGTGGTGGAGTGCAGCGACCGCGCACGGGTGGCGGTACCCTTCACCAGCAATCCGAACGAGATTCAAAATCACCTGATGAGCACCGTGTCCAAGGGGCGGACTCCGCTCCTGGATGCCGTCTACCTGGGGCTCGAGTACATGAAGAAGGCCAGCAACAGGCGCCGGGCGCTGCTGGTGATCTCCGACGGGGGCGATAACGACAGCCGCTACACCGCCGCGGAACTGCGGAACCTGGTGCGCGAAGCCGATGTCTGGGTTTACTCGATCGGCATTTACGAGAACTCGTTGATGATTCCCGAGCAGGAGCCCTTCGGGCAGCATCTGCTGGCGACGCTGGCGGCGGCCAGCGGGGGCCGGGAGTTTGCCTTGCGAAATGTCCGGGAATTGCCGGACGTGGCCGACAAGATCGGGCTCGAGCTCCGCAATCAGTACGTTCTGGGATTCACGCCGGCGAACCCGGAGCGCGACGGCAAATACCATCGGGTCCAGGTCAAGCTGGTACAGGGAAAGAACCTGCACGTCTCGGCAAGGCCGGGCTACTTCTCGCCGCAGTAAGCGGGGATTGAGGGTGAGGGGTTGAGTACGCGCCTCGGCTCACGAATCCCCCAAGAGTCACTCTTCCTGGGCGCACAGCCTCGCCGATGGACACCCCTTGTTCCAGCCGCCCGCACGGCGGCCAGTTTGAACTCTTTGGTGAACTGCCTACGTGACAACCCCATGACTCCATCCTCCATTCAATGAAATGAAAAACGAGTCTTAACCATTTGTCTCAAAATTGGGGACAAGTCCAAGTTTTGGGAAGGGTTCGGTACACTGAAGTGTCCGTCGGAGGAGCGGGAGGGAGATTGATGTCTGACTTTCACCTGGGACAAAGCCCGGCTTCGGCGAAAAAGAACTCCAGTCCGTCGCGTCCGCCCGCGGAGGTGCATGCCGGTTACAGCGGGGGCGAGATTGCGAGATTACAGGAGACTATCGGCAACCAGGCTGTATTGCGGCTGATGCGTGCGAAATCCGCCGGCAGCGTGTTCTCTTCGGGTCTGGGACAAAGCCCGGCTTCGGTGAAAAAGAACTCCAGTCCGGTGCGTCCGCCCGCGGAGGTGCATGCCGGTTACAGCGGAGGCGAGATTGCGAGATTACAGGAGACCATCGGCAACCAGGCTGTATTGCGGCTGATGCGTGCGAAACCCACCGGCAGCATGTTCTCCCCGATGCTTCGCGCGTCGGATACCCCAAGCTCCGCCTCATCTCCTGTACAACGTCCCGACCAACTGACCATCAACACTCCAGGAGACTGCTACGAACAGGAGGCCGACCGCGTTGCGGAACAGGTGATGCACATGCCCGGCGCCGAACCGGCCCCGGCGTCAATGACCGGCGCGTCATTTGCCGTGCGGCGTAAATGCGATTGCGGCGGAACGTGCGTGGATTGCCGGAAGCATCGGCCTGACGATCAGTTCCTAACCATGCAGAGGAAGACGGCTTCGCCAGGGGTTTCGGGCGCAACCGAAGCGCCACCCGTGGTACACAATGTCCTGCGCTCGCCCGGCCGGCCGCTCGATACCGTCACACGTGCTTTTATGGAACCACGGTTCAGACACGATTTCAGCAACGTGCGCGTCCACGCCGATTCACAAGCCATCGCATCCGCCGAGGCTGTTCAGGCGCGGGCCTATACCGTTGGTTCGGACATCGTTTTCGGTTCCGGCCAGTACGTGCCGGGCACGCGGAGCGGACAACAGTTGCTGGCGCACGAACTGGCACACGTTGTGCAGCAGGAAGGAGGTATTGGCTCGCCAGCATCGTCTGCCGGCGCTTCACAGCTTTTCCGCCAGCCCGAATTCACGATGCCCGGCATCACCTTGACGCCGCCCGAACCACGGTCCCTGCACGGGTCCGTGGATGCCGCCGGGCTCAACAACGATGCACTGGCGCTAGAAATCCGGTTGATTGAGGAATGGCTGGAAGCGCACCCGGAGCGGCAACAGGATTCCGACTTTCTTCGAGCCGAACGGGATCGTCTGCAAGCGATACTGCTACCCAGACAAGCCCCGTTCGAAGTGCGGTTTTACATCGCATGGGGTCAGGCCAGGGGGGCTTCCCGGAGAAAAGTCTCCGAGGCGGACAAAGCCGATCGTGACTCCTCGATCT
>DATJWB010000068.1:0-47966 GCA_035501495.1 Bryobacteraceae bacterium
GCCGCGGATAATCGTCTTTGCCGCGTTCATCCAAGAAGAACCCGGCCAGCTTCCAGTAGCGCGGCTCGCCGGTCTCGCGGTACATCGCGAGCAGCCCGATCTCGAGCCCCTCGTGGCCCGCGATGTAGGTCTTCTTCCCGGAGGCATAGGACGCATCGATGGCGTCAATGGCTTTCCGGCGCCGTATCGAACATTGTGCTCTCGCCGGTGGGCGGCGCCACGCCACCGCGGCTTCGAAGAAGTAGCCGCTCACGCGGATCGCCTGGTCGGGGTTGGAAATGCGGCGCTCCACATTAGCGATTTCGCGGTCGATCATTCGCTCGACATAAGCCTGCAACTCCGGGTCTTTGCGCTTGGCGAGCATATAAGCGGCGGCCTCGATCCGGCGCGGCGCATCAAATCGGCCCGTGGCTTCGAATTGCCGGAAGCAGTGCTGGATCGACAAGCAGCGCAAACCAAAGCAACAACTACCAAAGCGCATACGGGGCCTTGTCGAGATCGAAGTACACCAGATACGGAAAATCCTCGGGCGTCTGGTAGAACGGCCGGAACTTGAGCCGCACCGGGCGGCCGTCCGGGCGATTCACGCGGAAAACGGCCGGCGATTCGTCGGCCACCAGCCACCTGCCGAGATCGGCCTCCGCTCGCGGCAGCTCGAAGTATGGCGCGTGATAGTTGTAGTCGAGTGCCAGCACCACCGGCCCGCGCATCACCGCCACGCGCCGCGGATGCCAACGATCCACCGCCTCATAGCGCAAACGCATCGGGATGCGCACCTCGACCCGGTCGCCGGCACTCCATTCGCGATCGATCGCAGCCCATTCGCCCGGCCTGCACGGAACGCCCGAGGGTGCGCCGTTCAACGCCACCGACATCTCGCGGGACCACGCCGGTACGCGCAGATGCAGCCCGAATTTCCCGGCGCCGGACACGGTCAGAGTGCTGGTCTCCCCTTCCGGATAGTCAGTCTGCTGCATTACGGAGCGCCCGCCCCATTGGACTTCCGAAGGCACGTACAGGTTGACGTAGAGATCTGTGGCGTCCTTGTAGTAAATCAGGTTGTGGTAGTCCGCCATGTCCTGAAGGTAGGTGCCGGAGCAGCAGGTGAAGTTCTCCCAGTAGTCGGTCTTGATGCCGCCGCTCGTGCGGTAGTCCGAGTAGTAGAAGTTACGGCCGCCCGGACGTAGGGGCAGCGCGGCGCCGGCGCCATTGTAGAACAGGCGCTCGATCCAGTCGCCATAACGCGCCTCCCCGGTGAACTGCATGAGGTAGCGCGACAGTTTGAACGCCGCCCACGACCCGCACAGCGTTTCGAACGTATCGGAGCGGGTTTCCAGCGCCCGCCCCAGACTGCCGTCGTCCGGCGTCATGAAACGCTCGTTGGGGCCATACCCGCCTGTGGCATAGCACTGAGTGTTCCGCATGTAGTCGTAAAAGTTGCGGATGATGTTCAGGTAGGTGGCGTCACCGGTCACTTCGTAGGCCTTGGCCGCGCTGCCGAACGTGTTCACGTGGCTGTAGGCGTGGACGCCGGAAGTACCCGCGGGAAGGATGCTGTCGGCGAACTTGTTCCAATACTGCTGATAGTGCCAGACCTCCGCGAACTTGCGATACGCCTCATTGCGCGTGGCCTGCCAGGCGCGGTATTGATTCTCGGCGAGGGTGTACCATTCCTGCGGAAGACCGTAATACTCGGTGTTGTGGCTGGGCGTCACGGTTCGCGGCACGCGCTCGAACGAGCGTTGCGCATAGGCGGAGACTTTCTCGAGAAACGGGAGAGCGTCGGCATGTCCTGCATACAGATGCATGTCCACAAGGCCGCCGGCCAGCTTGTCGAAAGCGTAATGGCGCATGCGGCAGTTGCCATCCGTTCCGAACGTCTTGGCCCATTCGGTCATCAGGCCCGAGGCTTTCTCGCGCACCGCGGCGTCGCCGGTCGCGCGATGGAGGCGCGCGAATCCGCTTAGCCACTGGCCGAAGACCGTGGAGCTGTTCTCGCGGCACCAACCGCCCAGAGGCTTGCCCGGAGCCGGCATTCCGGCGGCCTTTCGGAATCCGTGAAGGATGTCATCGTTCGGCAGGCCGAGGTAGAACTCGCGAGCGGCCTCCACTTGCCGGCTCCAGCGGCTGTCGCGCAGGCGGACGCCGTCGTAGTCAAAGGCCGCCAAGCGGGTAGGGCCCGGGCCGGCGTTCGAAGATTGGGCCATCAGCGCGGCTCCGGCGGTGAGCGTTTGTACGAACGCCCGGCGATTCATGCCCGCTCGATCCACACGATCGACCTCGGCGTCCGCCGGCCCCGCGGACCCGGCTGTGCGACCGCCTGCGCCACCTCCGGCGGAAGCGGCCCGTTCCCCAGGTAGAGATCCGGGCTCGCGGCGAGTGGTCCTGCCTCCGGCGGCAGTTCGGGATCGCGATTCAGGCGCGCGTAGTTCGGCACCGCCAGCAGTTCGCTCCCATCGGCGAACTTGCCGCGAATCACCGTCACGCCGCCCAACAGATCGCGGCGCCACTCGGTGGTCAGCGGCGAGTCCGGGCCGACTGCCTTGTTGATATCCTGGTCTACTTTTTCGAGGTTGTAAATCAACGGACCGTAGCGAAGGGCCGTCTTGCCGTGCAGCGCCGCGACCTGTTCCACAGGCGTGATCCGCTGCGGCTTCATCGGCAATTCCATCTCGACTTTGTCTCCGGCCTTCCATTCGCGCGTGATCACGGCGTAGCCCTTCTCGATCTGGGGCTTCACCGCTTTGCCGTTCACCGCCAGGGAAACGATACCGTTCACTTCCGGCGTGGGCGCATAGAGCGCGCTGGTGGTGCGGTTCGGAACGCGCAGCCGCAGCGCAAATGTTTTGCGCGCTTTGGGATTCACCGTAAGGGCGATCTTCCCGCTCCACGGATAATCGGTGTCCTGCACCATCTCGATTTCCGTTCCGGCTGCGTTGTCCAGCGTGATGGTGCTGCCGACGTACAGGTTGACGTACACGCCGTCAGCCGACTTGGCGTAGGCCCAGGTAGGCGCCATCAGCAACGTTCGCGGAATGTTGCCCACGCAGCACGGGCAGGTGTGCCAGAGATTGCGCCCCATTGAGGCATCCAGCGGATTGGTGTAGTAGTATTTGCGGCCTTCCAGATCGGTCGATCCGAGGAGAGCGTTGTACATCGTCTCCTCGTAGTTGTCCACGTACCGCGCGTCGTGATAGGCCAGGTTCATCTTCCAGTGGAAGAAGATCATCCCGCAGCTTGAACACGACTCGCAGTAGGCGTTGTTGCGCAGCGAGTAGTTGGGGCCGAATCCCTCGGATGTCTCGCCGCTCCCGATCCCGCCCGTCAGGTAGTATTTCTTGTTGACGATGTTGTCCCACAGGGAACGCACCGCGCTCTGGTAGTCGGGATCGTGCGTCTCCACCGCCACATCCGCCATGCCGGAATAGGTGTAAGCCGCGCGGACGGCGTGGCCCACCGCTTCGTACTGCTGCGTCACAGGCAGGTGGCTCTGGTCGTACTCCTGGCGATCGCGCTGCGGACTCACCGCCGCAGTGTACCGGCAGTCGAGCAGGAACTTGGCGGTCTGAATGTACTTGTCGCCCTTGCCTCCGCCTTCCACATCGTTGACGAAGCGGCCGAAGCGCACCAGGGCCTGCTCCATCTCCTGGTGCCCGTCGTACCACGGCTTTTTCGGCGCGGGGCCGAGGTGGCTCGACCAGCAGTCCGCCAGCTTCTTGGCGGCATTGTAAAGCCGGGCATCCTTCTGATTGGTCATCTGGTAGTGATTGATGGCCGATTCCAGGAAGTAGCCGGCGGTATAACCTTCGTGGTCGCCGCGGTGCGCGGGGTCCCAGTGCCCGAATTTGCTGCTCTCGATGACGGTGCCGCGAGCGCTGACGCGATCCAGCGTAAACGCAGTCTGGAGGTAGCCATCGGGCTCCTGCGCCGCGAGGATCCTGGGAATCCAGTCGTCCAGGGTGGCGCGGAATTTCTCGTGCGCGCGGAGAATGTCCGGATCGCCTTGAGGGTCGATCATCAGCGCGATGCTCATGCTTTCGACGGTCTGGTGCACCCAGGCATTCGAAAACACGTACCCCTTGTGATAGCCGGCGGGCTCGCCGCGCAGCTTCTTGCCTGCCTCGACGAAATTGTCGATGCCGCCCGGTCCCAGCCTCACGTCGCTGCGACTGATGATGTCGATGCAGTGCGGGATCCAGTCCGCGATCAGCGCCTTCACGCGCGGATTCCAGAATTTGCTGTTGATCTTGAAATTCCGCGCGTAGACTGCCTCAAGCTGTTTTGCGGGCGGCGGAGTTTCCACGTGCACATTCAGCGTGGACGACATTTTGGACTGACCGTTGTCCGCGGTCAGCTTCAGAACATATGGACCGGGTTTCGAGAACGATGCGGTGGTAATGAGTTCCCTCGGATTCTCGAAGGCCACGTCTCCCGGCCCGGATTCCTTGCTCCACACCACGGTCGATGCCGGGCCTGTGGGCGGAGCAGGCGGGGGATCAGCCTGCGGCCCGCGAGGCCGTTCCGGATGCGGCGGCGCGCCGTACCCCGCCCATCCGCGAAGGTAGGTCTTTCCCGGGAGAATCGTCACACGATCGCCCCCGGCCACGGCATTGAGCGGCGCATCCTCGGCGGCCGCTGCTTGAGAGGCAAGAGCCGTTTGCAGGATTGGCGCCGCCCCCAGCGCTGTCAATATGTCCCGCCGGCTGATTTTGCTCATTGATTTAACTCCTTAAACTCGTTGGGGTGACCCGACACTTCCCGGAGGCAGTGTGAACCAATCGAAAGCACGCAGGCGAAACCGCCTGCGCCATCAAACAAGTCCTGCGCTTCAATAGGTGGGGCAGGCGGTTTCGCCTGCCGTTGTGGATCGGATTCGCGGCTCCGCAATCCACACAGAGCCGCGGCCGCAAGCGAGCGCTTGCCGCCATCATGCCAGGACCTCCGGAATCAGACGTCCGTGCACGTCGGTCAAACGCATGTCCCGGCCGTTGAATCGGTACGTCAGCTTTTCGAAATCCAAGCCGACCAAACGCAAAATAGTAGCATGCAGATCGTAAACCGTCTTCGGGTTCTCGACTGCGCGATATCCGTACTGATCGGTGGCGCCCACGATGGTGCCGCCCTTCACTCCGCCCCCGGCCAGCCACACGCTAAATCCACTGGCGTTATGGTCGCGGCCGTCCATTCGTTCGGAAATGGGAAGGCGGCCGAACTCGCTGTGCCGTTCTCCTGGAGTACGGAATAGCCGGCGAGGTAGTCATCGGCGCGCGCGACGGTTGCGTGTCCCCACACCAGACAGGCAGCAAGGCAGTACGCAGCCGGGCGAGCCACAGACATCCACCCCTCCTGAATGTAAACGCTTCAATTCTCTCTCCCGCGAGAGTGCTTGTCAAACCGGCCAAGGCAAGGTGGCGGCCCGCCCGAACGCGTTCCCGAAGTGATCTAATAGGGCCATCATGACGGATCGCCGCCAGTTTCTACTCGCCTCGCTTTCCGCGGCAGCATCGGCCATTGCCGCCGATTCCGAACGCGCTCCCATCAAGATTGCGCACCGCGAAGGCAACATGCTGAAACAGTCGTCGCCGACCGTGTACGAGCTTGCGGCCGGCATTGGCGGCGTCTCCGGCGTGGAGGTCCAAACCGTGCGCTCCAGGCTGTGGGATCGTGAAACCGCTCTCACTTATAAGCGGGAATCGATGCGCTGGAATATTCGCACCGTTTCGATGGGCGGCGTCATGGCGCCGGGTGCGTCGCTCGCCAAGCCGTCGACCGCCGAGGAGTCGATCCGCAAGGCCATCATCGGCGCGGAAATCCTGGGCGCTGGCGTGGTGTTGGTGCCCGCGTTCCGCCAGGACTGCCCGAAGATGGACGACGAAGCCTCCTACGGCCTGGTCGTCGAGTTGCTCCAGAAACTCGCGCCCGCCGCCCGCGATGTCGGTGCCGTTCTCGGCCTCGAACTTTCGCTGAGCCTCGAAGAGCACCGCAAGCTGATGGCGTTGGTCGCGCACCCCGCCATCCGCATCTACTGGGACGCGCACGGCGTGGACAGCATGGCCCACCCGACCGAGGGATTGAAAGGGATCGAGACCTTGGGCGACCTGATCTGCCAACAGCACCTGAAGAACGGCAGGATTCCCTTGCTCGAAGAGCCAGGCCTCATCGACTGGACGAAGGGACTGCCCGCAATCAAGGCCAGCGGCTATCAGGGCTGGCTCGCTTTTGAGACGCCGCACGATACCCCCGAATTGTGCGTCGAGCAGACCCGCAGGAATCTCGCGTTTATCCAGCGGTTTCTGGCGTGATTCCGGCGCATGCGCAGTGAGCGCGGCAGTCTCGAAAACCCTTGGCAGCCGGGGCAGGAGTGCCCGCGCCACGTCATCGGGCTAGTGTGCAACTGTGCGCAATAAGGTGCTGAGGCCGTTCCAGAGAATCTGCACGCCGATGCATACCAGGATGAACGAAGAAAGGCGGATGACGACGTTCATCGCGGAATCTCCCAACGTGCGGCCGAGGCGCTCGGCGAAACGGTAACTCAGGTATATGGAGATCGCGATCAGAACCGAGCCCAGGACGAGGCCTCCGATCAAAGACCATCGCGCCTCGGATCCTTCCGGACGATTCGCGCCGACTGTGATCGCCACCGAGATCGAACCAGGTCCGACCGTCAGGGGCAGCGTAAGCGGATAGAAGGCCTGCCGGGCGTAATCGGCCTCGTTACATTCCCGGTTGCCGTCCTTTTGGCCGGCATCGTCCTGGTCGGGCTCCCGGAGCAGCGTCCAACCGGTCGTAATGACCACCAGGCCTCCGCCGACCTGCACCACGGGCAACGAGATCCCGAAGAAGGCCAGGATATAGGTCCCGACGAAGATCGAGGTCAGGATCAGGATGAGGCCATCCAGGGCGATCATCCGGGCCAGCACCGCCCGGCCGCGGCTCGATAAGCCGCGCGTCAAGGTCAGAAAGATCGGCGTGTTGCCGATCGGATTCACGATGGGAAACAGAGCTCCCACCACCAACAAAGTAGTCTTCGCCAGATCGCTCAACCCTGGTGCCATGTCGTTTCACTGTACCGGAGATTTCGCGAAGACGGTGGGTCCGCTCAGCGTCTCAGACCACCCGCGGACGCTCGCGCGAAGAGCCCTCACCCGACCGGGCGCGCTTCAGAATATACATTTTGCGGTCAGCTTCGTCGAGCACTTCGCGCAAGCTGCGTCCCAGGCCCTCGGCGGTGCCCCAACTGAACGTAATGGGGAGCACTCCGAACCCGCGCACGCGGAATTCCTTCAGCCGCTGTTCGATTGCCGCCATGCGATTGCGGGCGATGTCATCCCTCTGGTTTTGAAACAGGATGACGAATTCGTCGCCGCCCCAGCGGAAGGCCACGTCTTCGTGGCGGATCGAGCTTTGCAGCAGGTTGCCGATGTTGCGAAGGATCTCATCGCCCACGAGGTGTCCGAAGCGGTCGTTGATGTCCTTGAAATTGTCCATGTCGCAAACCACCACGACCCCGGAGAATTCTCCGGACTCCTCCACGCGCGTGGAGAGCGCCGACTGGTTGAGCAGGCCGGTGAGCCGGTCGAGGTCGAGGCTATGGCGCGTCTCCCGCCGCACGTGGTCCAGTTCAGAGGCGAGCTCCTTGATGCGGTCGATCTGGCTTTCACTCCACATTGCCATCGCCGAAAAGGCCAGGGCGCAGTGCAGGATGAACTCGTAGAGCGTCTCGCCATAGAGGTAGCGGACCCACGTAGGTGCGACGCCGCGGTTGTAGAGGATGAGGAACAAAAAGGAATGCACCGCGAAAGCGGAGGCCAGCACCAGCAGCGAGAAGCGGAAGAAACGCCCTCCCACGCGCGGTTGTCCCCGCAGGCGCACGAAATTGTAAAAGTAGACGAAAGCCAGCACCAGCGCGTGCGACGTGTGATAGGCCGCGAGCCTTTCCACGCTGCCGATGGCATATACCAGGGCCACGAAAATCGGCAGAATGGCGATCAGGCGCAGGGCCGTACGCCAGTCTTTGAGATCGGACGCGAAGCCCGCTCGCGCGGCGGAGATCAGCACGATGAAAAATGCGAACTCGAAGGTGGCGTAGGGCGCCAGCCAGCGGACATCGCCGGTGCGGAGCAACTCGAAACTGAAAATGGCACCCAGGAACCGAAGGACCCAGCCAATGGCCCAAAGCCCGAAATACACGGCCCGGGACTGGCGATAGAGAAACAGAAAGACCAACCCGAACAGGAGCGCACCGATCTCTTCGATGTAGAAGGTGCTGGGATCCGGAATCGCGATGGTCGAGTTCATCCGGGTCAATCTCCGCACACCGTGTGGCGGCGGATGGAGCGCGCCTTTCCGGTTTCCTCGTCCACATCGATGATCACGGAATGCAACTCCGGCCCTTCGCGAGAAGCTTCCAGACGCACGGGCAATCCGGTGAGAAACCTCTGGATCACGATGTCGGCTTGCACACCGATTACGGACCGGTAGGGTCCCGTCATGCCGCAATCCGTCTGGTAGGCGGTCCCTCCGGGGAGGATGCGGGTATCTGCGGTAGGTATGTGCGTGTGGGTCCCGATCATGGCGGAGATTCGGCCATCCAGGTACCAGCCCATGGCCATCTTTTCACTGGTGACCTCCGCGTGGAAATCCAGGAATCTTACTTTAATCGAGTCATCCAATCTGTCCAGGATCTGGTCGGCCTTGCGAAACGGGCAGTCCGTTGCCGGCATGTAGGTGCGGCCCTGTAGGTTCAGCACCGCGCAGTCCAAGCCGCCGCGCGTCTGAAACACCACCACTCCGCTTCCGGGAGCATCCGGGTAGTTGCCTGGACGAATCAGTCGCGGTTGCCTTCCCAGATAGTCGTAAATGTCGCGTTTATCCCAAACGTGGTTCCCGGTGGTCAGGACATCCAGACCCATTGCGAATAAATCCTCGGCGATCGCGGGTGTAATCCCGAAGCCGCCGGCCGCATTCTCCGCATTGGCAATGGCCAGATCAATGCGGTTGGTTTGAATGATGTCCTGAAGATGATCGGCAACAATCCGGCGGCCGGGGGCGCCGAAGATGTCGCCGATGAAAAGGATATTCATGGCCTAGGATCTAAACTTAGCACGTCCCAGGGTGTTGAAAAACTCTCTTTGTATAACCTGTAAACTAAGTCAACGGAAGTTCTGGAGGCCGGATGATGGCTAAGTGCCCGATTACAAGCGGTCGATCGTGAGTCGGTCGGGCTGGCCGTCGAAATACTTGCGAAGCGCGTCTGCGAATACGCTCCCATCCCCGGTCACGGCGGCGAACAGAGTCATAGAGGATCGGAACTTCAGGGCGTCGATGCTTCCAAAGATCTGCTCCGCGGAACGACCCTCGAGTTGGTTGACCAACTGCGTACATTCGATCAAACGGGCACCGAGGACGGGATGTGCGAGATAGGCTTCTGCTTCAGCGCGCGACGCGATCCCGAATGTGTAAGCTAGCCGGCTGTAACCCAAGCCTTTGACTTGAGGAAACACGAACCACATCCAATGGGAAGTCTTGCGGCCCTGCCGGAGTTCCTCCTGGACGTCCTCGAAGACGGGCTGCTGGGCGCTGACAAATCTCGCGAGGTCGAACGGATCGGTCATGGTCTAGCGATTATAGGCCGCAGGGGGGCCAGAGAGTCTGCAGGTTATTCGCGCTACCAGTCACCTGGTGCACCGCCCGGCGCCGGTCTCGGTCGAACCAGCGCCGGACGGCATCGAGCACAAGCCGCGACAGGATGCAGGCCTTTCCCCGGTTTGGACCTCAGATAGGCCGTCGCCCTACCAGCAGAGCCAGAAGCCAGATGACCAGAAAGACGATAAACAGGATTTTGGCGATCCCCGCCGCCGCCCCTGCAATGCCGCCGAAACCCAATAGCGCCGCTACGATCGCCAGCACCAGGAATACGAGTGACCAGTGAAGCATTCGTTTTATTCCTCCACTGTCAAAACAGCAGTTCGCCGGCCAATGTCCGTGCCCAGCCAATACGAGGCCCCGGTGACGAACGCTCGGTGAGAGCGGCCGATGTGCCATAATCCCGACTGGGATAATTCACACGTGCGGCAAACCGTGACTCGCTGGCTGCGGATGGTCAAGCCTCACGATCTGGTCTGGCTGGCGCTGTTTGCGATTCTCGCGTACACCACACAACACCATGACATTTACGACATGCCGCCGCTGGTGGCTCTCGCGCTGGTGCAGGTGCTCGAGCCGAAGATCCCCGCCCTGGGTTCACGCGGATGGCGGATCGTGTGGTTTATCCTCAAGCTGGTGCTGGCGTGGCTCTTCGTTGGGCTATCGGGATTCAGCGATCGCTATTGGTGGGTCCTCGTACTGCCGGTATTATCTGCCGCGACCACGCTCGGTGTACTCGGGACGCTGCTCTTCGCCGGCCTTTCCGCGGCTGCCTTCTATTCCTATCTGGTTTTTGTGTATCTGCGAGGTGAGCTCCCGGAGGATTACGATTTCACCAGCTACCTGGTGCGGGGCATCCTGTTCCTGATGGTGGGCAACCTGGCGAGCGTCCTGGCCGAGCAACTGCGCATTCAATCCGAAAAGCACCGCAAGGCCGCGGAGCAGCTCGCCGAAGCCAACGTACAGATCCGGCAGGCGCAGGAAGCGGTGCGCCGGTCGGATCGTCTGGCGGCCCTGGGACAACTGTCCGCCGGACTGGCGCACGAACTGCGAAATCCGCTCGGCACCATCAAGGCGTCATCGGAAATGTTGAGCCGCAGCGTGGGAAACGAGAGTGAAGTCGCCCGGGAAATGGCCGGCTTCATCCAGTCCGAAGTGGACCGCTGCAATTCCCTGATCACGCGTTTCCTGCAGTTTGCGCGGCCGCTCAAGCTGCAACTCGAGACCGCCGACCTGGCCCAGACGCTCGACCGCGCGATCTCGCTCGTGGAGCGCGAGGCGCCGGCCATCGCCATCTACAAGAACTATGCGCTCGAGATGCCGCCGTTTGCGTTCGACGCCGAACTGCTGGAGCGGGTCTTCTACAACCTGGTGCTGAACGCCGCGCAGGCCACGGCTCCGGGCGGCACCGTCACGGTGAAGACCCGGGCATCCGGCGGAATGGCAGAAGTCGCAGTCATCGACCGCGGGGTGGGAATAGATCCGCAGCACCTGGATTCCGTCTTCAATCCCTTCTTCACCACCAAGCCCGATGGCGTGGGCCTGGGTCTCGCCATCGTAGCCAAAATCGTGGATGAACACGGCGGTAAGATAGCAGTGGAAAGCGAACCCGGAAAGGGCAGCATCTTCCACGTCCTTCTGCCCATGGAGCCGCCCAACCGCGAGCGTCAGGGACTGGAACTGCAAGCCAGGCCCCCTTCCGGCACGGGATCTGTCACCGCATGAAAAAGCGTATTCTGGTGGTCGAAGACGAAGACAAACTCCGCCGTGTAATCCAATTGCAGCTCGCCTCCGCGGGATTCGACGTGGACCAGGCGGCCACCGCCGAGGATGGCTTGAAGATCGTGGACCGCGCCGACCTGGTGCTTACCGATCTGAAGCTGCCCAATATGACTGGCCTGCAGTTCCTGGAGCTGATCCGCCGGCAAAATGGGCAGGTGCCGGTGATCATCATGACGGCTTTCGGAAGCATCGAAACGGCGGTGGAATCGATGAAGGCCGGCGCCACCGATTTCGTGCTCAAGCCGTTCTCGCTCGATCACCTGATGCAGGTGATTTCGAAGGCGCTCGAAATGCGCGCGTTGCGGGACGAAAACCGCAAGCTCAAGGAGGAGCTCGGCCGCCGTTACGAGTTCGACAACATCATCGGGCGCAGCCCGGCGATGCAGGAGATCTTCGCCACCATCCAGCGCGTGGGACCGACCCGCGCCACCGTCCTGCTTGCCGGCGAAAGCGGTGTGGGCAAGGACCTGATTGCGCGCGCCATCCATTTCCACTCGCCGCGCCGTGACCGTCCCCTTGTGAAGATCAACTGTACCGCCATTCCCGAGAACCTGATGGAGAGCGAGCTGTTCGGCTACGAGAAAGGGGCCTTCACCGGCGCCAACGTGACCAAGCCGGGCAAATTCGAACAGGCCGATACCGGCACCGTCTTCCTGGACGAAATCGGCGACGTTCCGGCGGTCATCCAGGTCAAGCTGCTGCGGATTTTGCAGGAGCGCGAATTCGAGCGCCTGGGCAGTAATGTCACCCGCCACATCGACGTTCGCGTAATTGCCGCCACCAATCAGGACCTGCGCGCGGCGCTCGAACAGGGCACCTTCCGCGAGGATTTGTACTACCGGCTGAACGTGGTGCCCATGAACATTCCGGCCTTACGCGAGCGGAAACAGGACATCCCGTTTCTGGCGAATCACTTCATCCACAAGCTGAAGCCCGACACCGGCAGCCCCGTGGAGTCGATTACCGACCGTGCGATGGAGAAGCTCATGGCCTACCATTGGCCGGGCAACGTGCGAGAACTGGAGAACGTGATCGAGCGCGCCCTGGTGATGTGCTCGGGCACCGAACTGGATGCCGCCGACATCAAGCTGGAGAGCCCGCCCAGCCCGGGCGGAGCCGGCCGCCTGCAAAACGACGCGCATTTCGTCCCTCCGGGCATGAGCCTCGATCAGTACGAGCAGGAGATCATTCGCGAAGCCCTCCGCCGCGCGGACGGCAACAAGAGCCAGGCCGCGCGCCTGCTGGGCCTGACGCGCAACGCGCTGCGCTACCGCCTGACGCAGATGGGGATGGAATCGTAAACGCCAAGCGCGGTTCGGGCCGCGGCAGCCTCGAAAACCCCTTCGCGGGCACCGGCGCGGGAGGCGGCCAAAAACGTCCCGAAGAGTCGGGACGCGGCAGGCAGGAGGGCCTGCGCCACATCGTGCTCACGCGTGTTCTGCTTTGCTCTACGATGCTGCCGCCTGCGTTTGCAGCGCCTCACGCACCTTTTGCGTCAGCGCGGCGGCCGTGAAGGGCTTCTGGATGAAGGGCGTTCCCGGATCCAGGACCCAGTTCCGGCTCACCTGGTTATCGGTGTATCCAGACATGTACAAGACCTTGACTCGAGGACAGCTTCGCTGGATCTCGCGCGCCAGGTCGAAGCCGCTGACATGCGGCATGACGATGTCCGTGAGCAGCAGGGCGAGCGTCTGCGCATGTTGGCGTGCCAGCTCAATGGCCTCCTCCGGTGTATGCGCCTCGAGCACCCGGTATCCGTGCCTGGTCAGCATGGAATGAACGAGCTTGCGGATGGACGCCTCGTCCTCGCACACCAGGATGGTCTCACAGCCCTTCATTTCGGCGGGCTTCTGCTCAACCACCGCAAATTCCTGCGGAACCACCGCCATGGGAAAGTAGATTTTGAAGGTTGTGCCTTTACCGGGTTCGCTGTAGACCATGACCTCGCCGCCGTTTTGCTTCACGATCCCATAAACGATCGACAGTCCCAAGCCGGTGCCCTTACCGGCCTCCTTGGTGGTGAAGAATGGCTCGAACAGACGGCTCCTCGTAGCCGAATCCATCCCGACGCCCGTATCGCTGATCGCCAACAGGGAGTACGGACCCGGCTCCACGCCGAAGTGACGGCCGGTGTACTCGGCGTCGAGCGTCTGGTTGGAGGTCTCGATGGTCAGCATTCCGCCATGAGGCATGGCATCGCGGGCGTTCACGACCAGGTTCATGATCACCTGATCAACGTGAATCGGATCGGCCTTGATCATCCCGAGACCCTGGGCCAGGTGAGTGCTGATCTCGATATCCTCGCCGATCACCCGGCGCAGCAATTTCATGGAGTGGGCGACGACTTCGTTCATATCGAGAATTCTGGGTTGACTGATCTGCCGCCGGCTGAATGCCAGCAATTGGGCCGTGAGCGCGGCGGCCCGATCGGCTGCGTATCGAATCTCCTGCGCGTAATCGAGCAGGCCGGAGTCCTGGCCGGCTTCCGCCACCAGCATTTCGCAGTAGCCCGTGATCACGGTCAGCAGATTATTGAAGTCGTGCGCCACGCCGCCTGCCAGCCGGCCCACGGCCTCGAGCTTCTGCGACTGGCGGAATTGCTCCTCCAGGGCCTTGCGCTCAGTGACATCGCTGTCGATGGCAATTGTGCCGCTGATCTGCCCGCCGGCATCCCGCAGGGGAGCGGTCCAGATGACCACGTCGATGCTCGAGCCATCCTTCCGAACCCGCTTCCGCTCAACTGCGGCGAAGGCCTCGCCGTTGCGAAATCTTTCAAGCCAGTCCCGATATTCCTCCTGTTCGCCGCCTGCTACCACCGGCAGGGGCTTACCGATGACTTCCGCCTCGCTCCAACCAAAAATGCGCTCGGCCGCCGGGTTCCAGAACGTGACATTCCCGTCGAGGTCCACGGCCCAGATAGCCAAAGGGGAGGACTGGACTACCGCGCGCCGCACCTGGTTCGCCTGGCGCAACTCCTCGTTAGCCTCACGGAGTTCCGCGGTGCGCTTCTCGATCCGCTCTTCCAGTTGACCATGCGCCTTGCGCAACTCTTCGCCCTGTTGCACCAGCAGTTCCGAGGTCCGTTTCAGCGTAATCTCCAGGCGTCCGATCTCGTCAGTTCCCGAGGGCTCTTCGACGATCGGCAGTCCTTGAGCGACCAAACGGGCTTGATCTTCGAGATGCTGAATCCGCCGCGCGATCCCTCTGCTGAAGAGCAGCGCCGCTGCGACGCCGCCCATCAGTCCGAGCAGCCCTCCAAGAAAGACGGCGTTTTGCAGTCGTTGCTGCGCTTCACGCTGGGCCGCAAGGCGCTGTTCCAGAACCTCTGCCGCGCCTTGCTGCATGCCGGCCAGTTCGCGGCGAAGGGCGTCCATGGAGGCCCTGGCGGCTTCCAATTCATCCAGGCCGGCCGCCGGGCGACCCCCAACTGCTTCCCCCCGCAAACGATCGAACTCTTGAATGACCGCGGCGATCAACTTTTCCACGCGTTCCAGGCGTGCGGTTTGAGACGTATTCGATTCGACGCTGTGCCGGAGAGCCTCGACGTTCGCCGGTATTTCCTGCTGTGCCTGCCGGTAGGGTTCCAGAAAAGCATCCCGCCGGGTCAAAAGGTACCCGCGAATGCCGGTCTCGGCATTCACCAGCAGCGTGAGCACCCGCCGGATTTCGGAGCGTGTCTCATATGACTGCTCGACCGTCGCGGCCGCCAGGCGTGTATCCCGCTGAAACTGGTAGAAGAGCAACATCGCCACCAGCAGCGCGCAAACCGGGATGGCGACGACCAGAACACCTTGGGAATGCAACGAGAGACGGCGAACCGGGGTGGCAACGCGCCCACTTTGACGACGAGGCATCACTCTGAGCCATCGCCATTTTACATTTTATTGCTATCGATTGCTACGAAGCCTGGAGCAAGTTCTGAAGGTCAGGCGAGCCGCCCCCCGGCTCGCCCACAGAGGAAGTCTGGATAGCAGCTGGCGGCAGTTCTAAGCCATCTTGGGATTGGGACCGTACTCGTTCGGTCCTGGCTGGCTGTCCGTGCACGCGAAGACCAGGTTGACGATGGGGCAGAGAAGCCACCATCCGGAGTGCCCCGTATCATGCATTCTGCGAACGCCCACGGCAATGCTGGGAACAAGAATCGCCAGGCTGTAAAGCAGGCTCAACTGGCCAAGCGCCGGAACTCCCGCCAAGGACGCGAGCAGGCCGGCCACAAAGCCGATGACAAACGAAATGATGATATTGAAGAGGGCGAACATCCAGTACTCTTTCCGGCGTGCCCTCCCCTTGAACTCCGCGTACTTCTTCAAAACATCGACATACCAATTCATCGTTCAATCTCCTTCTACTGCAAACGTGTTGACGGCCAAAGTCACCAGACCTTACCACCGGGAGCCCGCTCAGTTGATTTCCCGAGCATCAGCGGGAGGCGGCCATTCCTAACTCCGCGGCCGCAACTTCTCAGAGCAGTATATTACCGAAAGGCTCGGCTTCCTATAGCTTTTCCAACCGATTCCGCAAAATGGTTCTAGTCCCCCCGGGGCTTGGAAGGCACGGAGACGGTGTGGAATGACGGACCCGAAGGGGTTTAGCGTATGGGGCGCAGTCCCAATCCGGACGCGTGGGCATGGTACCTGACTGCAGAGGCTCAACGCGGAGCAGCTTCGGCGAGGCCGTCCGCCGTGACCGAATTGATCTCTACGTCGATCATTGCGTTCGGCTCGCGAGGTGCGGCGAGTCGCACTTTCAGGTAGTTTCCCGTCAGAGCCGTCCGCCCTTCCTGCAGGGTGACCACCGAGAGCGTCCGCCCTACCATGCGCTCGCGGAATTCGCGGTTCCGGGCTTCCGAGAGCTCGCGCAAAATGTGGTTGCGGCCCTTCCGGACCGGCATGGGCACCGCACCGGGCTGCTCCACCGCGGGCGTGCCGGGGCGCTCGGAGTAAGTGAACACGTGCAGATACGTGAAGGGCAGTTCCTCAATGAACCGGCGGCTGTCTTCGAAATCGGCATCGGTTTCGCCCGGAAACCCGACCATCACGTCGGCGCCGATAGCCGCATCCGGCATGAGTCCGCGCGCCTTGAGAACGCGTGCGGCGTAATGGCGGGGGCGGTACTTGCGATGCATGCGGCGGAGCGTCCGGTCCGAGCCGCTTTGCAGCGGTGCGTGCACATGCTGCGCGATGCGTGGGGATCCGGCCATCAATTCCAGCAGATCGTCCGAAAAGTCCATCGGCTCCACGGAACTCAGACGCAGCCGTTCGACGTCCGTCTCCGACAGCAACACCCGGATCAGATCGGCCAGGCGCATGCGGCTGCCCGGTTCCCTTCCCCATCGTCCCAGGTTGATGCCGCTCAGAACGATTTCGCGGTAGCGCACCCCAAGACTGCGCACCTGCTCCACCACCTGCTCTACCGGAGCGCTGCGGCTGCGTCCGCGCACGAAGGGGATGATACAGAACGAGCAGCGGTTGTTGCACCCGTCCTGGATCTTGAGATTGGGCCGGGTCCGGTCGCCCGCGGCGTCTTCCACCGGCGCCGCCAGAAACTCGTGCTGGGCGAAGATGTCACCTACGTGGATATTGCCGTGGTAAGGAGCACTGCCAGGCAACGGATCCGCCGGAGACCCGATCATGATCAAGTCAGGAATGTGAGTCTTGTGCGAGTTGCCCACGACCCACTGCACGCCCGGCATGCAGGCTAGTTCTTCCGGCGCGCGCTGCGCATAGCAGCCCGTCACCAGAATCCGCGCCGCGGGGTTTTCACGGTGAACGCGGCGGATGGTCTGCCGGACGTCGTCATCGGCAGACGACGTGACGGTGCAGGTGTTCAACACCACCAGGTCTGCACGCGAGCGCTCGCTGGCTGCCGCCAGTCCCTTCGCTGACAGCAGCGTTTCCAACGCCGCGCCGTCCGCCTGAGTAGCCCGGCACCCGAAATTCTGAACGAAGTAAGTCCCCACGTACTTCTCATTATAGGGGTGATGTGGCGCGTGCCCCTCGGAGCATCCTTAAACGGGCAGCGGGTACGCGACACTCTCCATGAGCCACTCGCGATTCCGGCGCACGTCTTCTTTAAGCCGTCCCACCAGTTCGTCGCGCTGCTCGAAGAGCCGGTAGCCGCCGCTTGGCCGCAGATACCCGCGAGCCTTGGGCTCGTTCGCGAAGACTGCCGCTTCCCCCTCTTCGGCCACCCGGCGTTCGTAGCGCTTGCGATTGTCGAGCAGAGCCTTGATCAAAAACGGCAGAACGATCGAGTAGTCCGACTGCAGGCTCTCGGTCGTCTGCAGGTAGGTGTCCTTGTCGACTTTGCCCCACGTGACCGCTTCGGCCGGCGGACAGGAGGAAAGCGACCCGTCGGTAACCGGAGCCGTCACGATCTGCACATCGAACTGGTAGCCGCGTACGTTGGGCAAGCCCAACACCTGGCCGAGGGCGGGTTCGGGCTGGAGATTGTAGTTCTTGGGCACTCCGCCTCCCAGGATCAAGGTGGCTAACGCGTGCGCCGGATGATCGAACAGCCCCCAGCGGTGATAGGCGCAGGCTTCGAAGACTTCGGCATGGAGGTCGAGGTCGAACCGGTGCTCCGGGATCAGCCCGGCCTCCTGCATCGCCCAGAGTTTCATCGAATTCAGAAAGACGCTGCCGTCGGCGGGCGCGCCCACGAATACCGGAATGGCGAGGTGGTGGCACACCGCCAGCAATCCCGGCGCAATACCGTTTCGCTCCTCCTGTGCCGCGTAATACCTGCCGAGCAGGTAGCGCATTTCGGTGCCGGTCATCCTGCGCTGGAATTCGGGCCGTGACAGCACGGCACTCACAAATCGATCCTGGTCGAGCAGCACGCCCTCGTCGAAAGCCATGTCGGTGACCCGGATGGTGCCTTCCGCGCGCAGAGCAGCGTCGTCGCCGAAAATCGGAACTTCGTGGATGGGGCCCGATTTGTAGGCATCCAGGCTGCGGTGCCCGTCGTGGTAGCAGACGGCATCGGTGGTGCTCAAGTAGGCCACCCACCCGGTTTCGAGCAGTGGTGTGAGCCAGGTGTGGTGCTGGCCGGATACCGTGATGGGGCCGGAGATGGAAAGCGTCAGCGGGCATCCCATCCCGATGGCGCGATCCAGGATCTGGTAGATGCGCCGCAGGTAGGCGCCTCCGAACGCCGGGAGGCAGTGAGTGAAAAGCTCGTCGAGTGTTTCGCACTCATCCACACGGCGGACATGAACGTAACGGCGGGGCATGCTTTTCAAACATAGCAGATGGGAGCCGGATATCCGAAGCTGCCGCGGGCTGGACCCTGCGAAGAATTACAGCCGCGTTACTGCGCCCGCAATTCCACCGGCGTGGTGGCGGCCGCGATACCGCCTTTCATGCCTTCGCGCACAATCGTGCGGACCTGATAGGTTCCGGGAGGCGCGCTCAAGGTGGCCACGGCCTTCAGACTGTCCTTCTTCAGCGACTCGAGCTTCGCATCCGTAAGTGCGAGGTCCATGATGGACTCCTTGCCGGTGACCAGGCCGCCCCCGGCGTCGAGAAGCGTCATCAGAAACACAAGTTGCTGCATGTGTCGCCCGTTGGCGTCGCCGAATTGCAACCGATTGACGTCCACCGTGAGAGCAATGGTAATGGGGACGGAGCCACCTTCGGAAGCGCCTGCCGAGACGGTAACGCTCGCCGGAATCTCCCGCAACGTCTGCTTCGAGAAAACCGCCTCGTCGAGCCTGGCGCGCGGCGGTTGCTCCTTCTTCGGGTCGGGCGAGAAATAGCCGGGCCGGAATTCGATGCTGGCAGTCCGCTTGGACTGGAAGCGGATCTTCAGGTTATGAAATTTCCCGTCGGGTTTCCCGGCCTGGAACGCCAGCAGGTAGCTGACCTCGGGATTCGCGGCGGAGTCCATGGCGCCCGCCAGCTCGTTCGTATCGTGGAAGTAGTGACCTCCCGTCCCGTCGGCCATCTCAGCGAGTGGTGCCGCATAAATCGAGCGATACAGCAGGTCTTTGCGCCCCATGATACTGCCATCCAGGCCCTCCGCGCCGATCGCATGCACGACGACGTTGCCGCGAACCGCGCCGTCCAGCACGCCCTCGAGCTCCGGGGGCATTCCCGGACGCAGCAGGAAGCCGGCAGAGGTCATCACCAGAATGCGCGTGCCCTTCATTTCGGAGAGTCTCTTCACGGCGAAACGGAGCGCCGAGATCGTGTCGAGCGACTGCGCCTGCATCTGCTCCCACGTGGAGCTGGCTATCTGTTGGGCGATTGCAGCGGCCTTCGCGCGGCACTGTGCCGGTGGGTCGCTGCTGCTGCAATTCGTGCAGGGCATAGCGGCGACGATCGCGGCCTCGCGGATGTCGCCGTCGAGATTGTGCAGAAAGACGTAGGAGTCGGTGGGAGAAACACCGCAGGGCAAGATCGGGATGGGGCGCACGTGGGAGCTTACATGTTCCAGCCGATCGGCAAACTGCTTCGCATCGTTCGTGAAATCAAGATCGCCCTGGCCTGAGGTGGCGATGATCGAGAAGCGATCCGCCGGCTTCAGTCCTTTCGCGAGGAAGGCGCGAGCCGCCTGCTTCACGAACAGCATTCCGCCATTCCCCACATGAAAGTCGTCGAAGAAAAAGGTGACGAATCTCGGTTGGGAGGGAGGTGCCTCGGAAGGCGGCACCGAGCCGGCGGGCCGAACTCCAGGGACGCCAGACGAAGCCGGTGTGCCGTCTGCGCGCAACTCCGAGAATGCCGCGATGGGCCGCGACACTCCGTCGTCGAGAACCTCGAAATCGGATGCCTGCAGGCCCGCGACCGGCCTGCCGCTCGAATCGCGCACCGTAAGCCCCGTTTCGACCAGGTTCGATTCGGCATGGAGGACCGGCGTGTAAGGGTGAGTATGAATCACGACCTCCTGGACCGGCGCTTGAGCGGAGATAAAAAGAGCGCACAGGACCATCACAGCGGCGGCGCGCCCGCTAAGCGGCATGGCTGATTATCCCATGCGTCGAGTCGGCGTTCCGAACTGAGGCCGGGTTACCTGCCCGGTGCTATCGCCGGCGGCCTCGGCTTGCTGAAGTAGTCCTGGAAAAACGCCAGCTTCTCCTGGTCCTCAGCGACCGGAATTACGGCGAACTGATCGCCCAATTCCATCGTGATCCCCGGCTGCTCCGATATCGCGGGCCAGTGGGCCAGCCCTTTGCCGTTCGGGTCGCCGGTGCGAATGAAATTCGCCCAGTAGTCAGACATCGTGTCGGCGATCTTGTGGTCCGCACCGGTGAAAGGTCGATCCGACATGGATAGCGTGTTCATCGCATACGGAACCTCGGAGGTGTGAAAGGCTCCGTATTTATCGGCGTCTGGTCCGGGCATGGCATGCTCCCAGAAGTAGGTGTACACCTTGGTCTTCGCGGTCTTCGCGCGATTCAGGGCCCACAAATAAGTCGAGGAACGCATGGAATCCACCGCGCTGAGGTTCTGCGCCGCTCCAGCCTCTTCGTCCGTGGCGGCCGGGTACAGTTTCAGGAACGCCCCGGCCAGATCGCCATAGCGCTGCGAAGTCTGCTGAAAGGTCTGGACGGTCGCAGTGGGATGGGTGGACGCGCCGCCGAGATCTTCTTTGGTGGAGCCGGTAAGAGTCGGCACGTCGTTCTGCCTGCCTTGCGCGAAAGCCTCGTTCGCGGATAGAGGCAGCACGTAGCCGTCCACCACGACACCAAAGCGCACCTGCAACCCGGGAACCGGCGTCGTCAGCTCCTTCCAGGAAAGCTTGCGCAGCTCCGCCACCGAATGTGCCCCCTTGGCCTCGGCGAAGCGCACGCCGACGCTTTCCTGGTCGGCGAGGGTCCGGGCGCCCATCAGTCCGAGGCCCCCGACGCTCGACCCGCTTTCGGCAATCGCGCCGTGAAACAAACCCTTTGCCAGTGGCGAAGCCACCAGGCTATGCACGTTGGAAGCGCCCGCGGACTGCCCGCCGATCGTCACGCGATTGGGGTTGCCACCGAACGCCGCGATGTTATGGCGCACCCACTCGAGGGCCGCGATCAGATCGAGCAGCGCATAATTTCCCGAGGCGTGTACATCCGACTCGGCGGTCAGACCGGGGTGAGTGAAGAACCCGAGAATCCCCAGCCGGTAGTTCACGGTCACTACCACGACGCCCTTCCTGGCCAGTCCTTCGCCATCGTAAACCGGAACCGCGCCCGAGCCTTCCGTGTTTCCGCCTCCGTGAATGAACACATATACGGGCAGGTTCTCACCCGCCCTCTTCGCCCCGGTCCACACGTTCAGAAAAAGGCAGTCCTCGCTGACTTCCGTATGGGTCATGAACTCGTAGGTCCACGGCTTCCGCTCCGCGACGATGTTCTGAATGCAACTGGTGCCGAACTGGTCGGCCTTCCGGACCCCTTGCCACGGGATTACCGGCTTGGGAGCGCGCCAGCGCAGGTCGCCCACCGGCGGCGCGGCAAACGGGAGACCTTTGAAGACCAGGATGGAGGTATCTTTGCCGGGAACTCCGGCTACCTGCCCTCCGTCGATCTTCACCGGCTGCTGAATGGCCGCGCCCAGCGGGAGCGCCACAAAGAGCAGGACTCGGGCGGCAGATCGCATTTTTGACTCCTTTGCACGCGATCTTATCGCAAATGCACTCCCGTCATCAGGGTGGCGGCGGTTTTGCGATAGAGTTGATGGCAATGCTTCTGAAGAACGTTCCCGGCGCCGGAGTTTGTATCCTGTTAGCCGCGGCGATCAGTCCTGTCTCCGCCAGTGCCGCTGCGTGCGAAGCCTTGTCCTCGCTCCCCATCGCTAAGGCCACGATCACCGCTGCCGTGCCCGTGCCCGCAACCGCGACTCTGCCGGCTTATTGTCAGGTCAAGGTCGTGGCCAAGCCGGTGGATGATTCCGAAATTCAGATCGAAATCTGGCTGCCGCCAGCCTCGGCGTGGAACGGCAAGTACCTGGGCACGGGAAATGGCGGCTACTCCGGCGCGCTTGGCTATACCGACATGCGGATGGCGATCACGCGCGGGTACGCAACGGCAGGATCGAACACCGGCCACGACGGCGGAGACATGAAATTCGGCGCCGGGCACCCGGAGAAAATCAGAGATTGGGCGTATCGCGCCGTCCACGTCATGACCGAGACCGCCAAGGCCGTGGTTCGCGCATACTATGAGCGTGCGCCCGCGCATTCCTACTTCACGGGCTGCTCGACGGGCGGGCACCAGGCCTTGATGGAAGCGCAGCGCTATCCCTCCGACTATGACGGCATTGTCGCGGGAGATCCGGGAAACAACCGGATCCGGCTGAACGCCGGGTTTCTGTGGTCCTGGCTCGCGGCCAATCGCGACGCCGCACACCCTCTGCCTGCCTCCAAACTGCCCCTCATCAATAAGGCTGTGGTCGATGCCTGTGACGCCCTCGACGGCATCAAGGACGGTCTGATTGCCGACCCGCGCCGTTGCCGCTTCGACCCTGGCACGCTACTCTGCAAAGGCGCCGACGATGGGACTTGCCTCACAGCCTCGGAAGTGGCCGCGGTTCGCACAATCTATGAAGGGGCGCGTAATCCGCGAACGGGAGAGCGGGTCTTCGCCGGCTGGGCCAGGGGCAGTGAAGCACTTGGCGGCAGAGGAGGCGGGTGGGCAGCCTATTTTGTGGGACAGCCCGAACCTGCTCGCAGCGAGTTCTGGCGTTATTGGGTGTTCGACAAACCGGACTGGGATCCACGCAAATTCAGTTTCGATCGCGATTTGACGGATGCCGATCGGAAAGTCGGATTCATTGACGCCAACGACCCTGACCTGACCGCCTTTCAGAAGAACCAAGGCAAGCTGGTGATGTATCACGGGTGGGCCGACCCGGTGGTTCCACCCGAGGACGGCATACGCTACTACGAGAGGGTCGCCCAAGCCATGGGTGGAACAGTGGCGGTCCTGCCGTTCTTCCGGCTGTTCATGGTTCCCGGCATGGGCCACTGCGGCGGCGGTCCGGGGCCGAACACGTTTGACATGCTAGCGGCTCTCGATCGATGGGTGGTAGATGGGACCGCGCCCGAAAAAATCATCGCGTCGCATTCCACCAATGGCACGGTGGACCGGACGCGCCCCCTCTGCCCCCATCCGCAGATCGCGAAGTGGAGCGGTTTCGGCAGCACGGACGACGCCGCGCAGTTTGTATGTGCCGCGGATGAGCGGGCGGCCGCCGGCAGTCGTTGAGAGGATTGACTTCGCCAACTCATTTTGGCGCCCGCCGCTCCGCGCGTAATCGATCCACCATTTGCCGCACTACCGGATCGGGCCTGATGCGCAGGGCGGCTTCATACTCTGTAATCGCCTCCGCAAGCCGGCCGGGAGTTTGCGCCAAGGCATTTGCGAGGTTGACGTGTGCTTCCACGAGGCCGGGTTCGCTCCTCAGGGCCGCTTCAAACTCGGCAATCGCCTCCGGCAACCGGCCGGGTAGGCGTGCCAGCGCGGTTCCCAAGTCATAGTGGGCTTCGGCGTCATCAGAACGAATCCGCAAGGCGCCTTCATATTGGGCAATCGCCTCGGAGAGCCCGCCAGGGACCGTCGATAGCACGTTCCCGAGGCTGATATGGGCGCCCACAGAACCAGGTTCAATCCGCAGCGCGGCCCGATACTCGGCAATTGCCTCCGGGAGGCGGCCCGGTAAGCGTGCCAGGGCATTTCCGAGATTGGTGTGCGCATCCGCATGATCCGGGTCAATCCGCAGCGCCGCTCGGTATTCGGCTATGGCTTCCTGTAGCCCATCGGGCCGGCGGAGCAGCGCGTTCGCAAGGTTATAGTGAACTTCCGCGCCATCGGGCTGAATGCGCAGTGCCGCCCGGTACTCGGCAATCGCTTCCGGCAACCGGTCGGGTACGCGCGCCAATGCGTTTGCGAGGTTATTGTGCGGTTCGGCGCGATCCGGTTCGATCCGGAGTGCTGCCTGGTACTCAGCGATTGCCTCTGAGAGCCGGCCGGGAATGGCCGAGAGCGCGTTCGCCAGATTGTTGTGCACATCGGCAGGATCGGGGTCAATCCGCTCCGCTACCCTGTATTCGGCTATCGCATCCGGCAGCCGGCCGGGGAGCCTCTCAAGAGCTTCGCCGAGGTTGTAGTGCGCCTTGGCACTGCCGGGGCAGACATTCACCGCACTGGTCCAAAGAGTGACTTCGTCGGTCCAGTCGGAATTGCGTGCATAGGTTCTCGCGGCGAGCGCCAGGCACACCACCCCCAGCGCGGCCCAGGCACCTCGCGCAGTCTTCGGCAGCAGCGGACTTCTCCGGCCCAGCGCATAGATCGCTGCGACCACGAATCCAGCCAGTCCCACCGACGGTACGTAAAGAAAGCGTTCGGCCATGATGCTGCCGATGAGGATGATCAGATTCGAAGTGGGCAACAGTGCAACGAAAAAGAAAGCCAGGAAGAAGAGCAGCGGCTTATCCGCCTGACGCCGGCGAATGCCCAGATGCCAGATCAGCAGCGCGGCGCCCAGGCAAACCGAGAGCGCGATGATTGCTTTGGCATCTTCCCAGTTTGCCGCCTGCCAGCCGAATAACGGCACGGCATTGAAGGAATAATCTGCGGATAACCGGGCTGGCCACAAAAACAAAAATAGGAACTTGCCGATTACTTTGACGGCGGTGAGCCGCGCGGTCCAGAAGCCGGCATTCACCAATGGATTGTCGGCAAAGGGAGTAAGCAAATGCAGGTGCAGCCGCCCTCTGAGATAGAAGAACGCCGCGAACGGCAGTGCCAGCGCTCCGTACGCCCACGCGCCCCGCCGCCACGTTGTGCGCCGATACCACGTCAAGTCGTAAAGCAGCATGATACCAGGCAAGACCACGGCGCTCTCCTTCGAAAAAAGTCCCGTGGCCTGGAACGCCGCGATGCCCGCCAGCCATGCCAGCCTCTGCCGCCCCGAGGCCGACGAGGCTTTTATGTGGCACAACAGACCCGCCAGAACGCCGAAAGCGGCCAGCAGGTCGGCGCGCCCCACAATGTTCGTAACCGATTCGGTGAGCAGCGGATGCAATCCCCAGACCGCAGCCAATGCCCAAGCCGGCGCAACCTCGCCGAATACCACGATGCCGAGCGCATACACCAGTGCAACATTGACGGCATGCACCGCGAAATTGCCCCCATGATAGCCCATTGGGCGTGTACCATTGGCGAAGACTGCGTAATTCAGCAGATAGGAAAAAGTGGTGAACGGCCGATACAGTCCGGCGGTGGTGCTGGCGTAGCGATACCCTCCGGTAAGAATGGACGCGATATTTTCGGCCGTCGCTACGCGGATGCGGGGGTCCCGCCCAATGATCGAGGCGTTGTCAAACACCAGGCCGGTATGGAAAGAATTGGCATACGCGATCATCAGCAGGGCCCAAATCGCCAGCAGGCGCCACCCATGCCGCCACCCCTGACGTAGACCTCCCACCGCGACGGTCCGCTTTTCGGCGGGCGGTAATGCTCGCCCCGATCTCCGCCGTTTACCGATCTTCCCCACTTGTCCCGCCAGTATAACGCCGGCCCCTGATCCGGGATATTGGAGAAAACCAGGAGGAAGCTCTTGCAAAACGTGAAAGACCTGGTGTATATTGCGCACACACCGGCTGCCAGGTTGCAGCATTTTCGATGTCCGTCGCCGCTACCGTCGGAATATGTGACGGACCTCCACCTTGGTGGTTGGGAGGTGCAAGGGGGGCCAGGAGATGCGAACGACTACGGTGACAGCTTCCGTCCGCCTGATTCTGCTGGCGGGTGTGTTGGCTTTGCGGATATCGGCACAGGGGGACCGGGGTGTTATTACCGGGACTGTAACGGACGCCAGCGGGGCCGTTGTGCCCGGGGCGGAGATCACGGTCACTCAAAGAAGTACCAACGTATCCTACAAAACGACGACCAGCACCGCGGGAGATTTCACCGCCACGTCTTTGCCGGTCGGCGAGTACCAGGTGAAAGTCGAGAAGCCGAGTTTCAAGCGACATATCACGGAGAACGTGGTGGTCGTGCCCGGCGGCACCGCCCGCGTAGACGTCTTGCTCGAGGTAGGTACGACCCAGCAAAGCGTCGAGGTCATGGCCAACGCGCAGATGGTGCAGTCGGAGAATGCCAGAGTATCCACAACCGTATCGAGCACACTGGTAGATTCACTGCCGGTCCAGGTGAACGGCGCGTCGCGCAGCCCCTTCGACCTGGCGTCCACCACGGCGGAAGTGAACGCAGCCGGCACCTTCCGGATCGGCGGCGGCAACGACACCGTGGGCATCACGCTCGATGGCTCATCTCTCGCCGGGGACAAAATCGGCAGCGACGCCGGAAATGGAGGCGCGGCCGCGATGAACAGCCCGTCGGTGGAAGCTCTCACGGAGTTTACCGTCGAAGCCGGCGGCTTCAAGGCGGAGACAGGCCACGTCTCGGGCGGAACGCTCAGCTTTGTCTCGAAATCGGGCACGAACCAGTTCCACGGGAGCGCCTTCGAGTTTTTGCGCAACCAGGACCTGGATGCCCGCGGATTCTTCAATACCGTGAAGTCCGTTTACAAGCAGAACGACTTTGGAGTTACGGCGGGCGGGCCGGTCTACTTCCCCAAACTGTACAACGGCAGGAACAAGACGTTTTTCTTCGCCTCGTATGAAGGTTTTCGGAACCGCGTCGGCGCGGGAAACGGCACCCTGTCCAGCGTGCCGCCGCCGGAGTTTTATACCGGCGATCTGCACAACTGGGTAGACGCAACCGGCAAGATGTACCAGGTCTACGATCCGGCATCGCAGACCCTGACGTCGAACGGAACCTACACAAGGACTCCTTTCCCCAACAACCAGATCCCGCAGACACGATTCGACCCGGTCGTGGTGCCGATCCTGAACTATATGAAAACGGTGCTGCAGCCGAATGTCCCCAATCTCGTACCGGGGACGTCCGCCTATGTGCGGAACAACTTCTTTTCCACGGGCACCAGCAGCAGCCCGAGCGACAGGTGGAGCGCCAAGATCGATCAGAGTATAGGCGCGAGGCACCACCTTTCGTACCTGATGAACCGTTACAAGGACACCGCGGCTTACGGCGCCAATGGTCCTCCGGGATTGCCTTACCCGATCGGTGGTTACAGTATCGGGAACAACATCACGCAGGTGTATCGCGGAACCTGGGATTACACCGTCACTCCGACCCTGATCAGCCGCTTCTACGGCGGGTTCAACTACTTTCGGGAAGATCACGGCTCGGCCGCGATAACAGCAGACTCGCCGCAGAGTTCCGGTATCAGCGGCCTGCTGCCTGCCGGATATTGGAAATCGAAAGGGATCTGCATCCCGAACTACCCGGAATGCGCGAACTTCCCCATTATCAGCACGGGCGATTTCGCGGGCTGGGGCACCAACGGCCCGAACGGCTCCGACCGCCTGGTCTTCGAACTGCACGAGGACGTGACGAAGATTAAAGGCGCGCACACCTTCAAGGGGGGCTATTTCTTCGGCGACAGCCACTACGACGGCTTCGGATTGCAGAACGGGTCCGGCAGCCTGGGATTCAGTTACACGGCGACCTCGGTTCCGCTGGCTACGAGCGAGGCGACGGGAGGCGGCAGCGGGTTTGCATCGTTCCTGCTCGGAGCGGTGAACAATTTCGCCCTGGATACGCCGCGCTACCTGACCGCGGTGTATCGCACTCACCAGTTCTATTTCCAGGACGACTGGAAAGTCTCGCGCAAGCTGACAGTGAATCTGGGCTTCCGCTATGAAATGAACCTCGCTCCGATTTCGGTAGACGACAAGATCAGCGACTTCTCCCCGGCCACTCCGAATCCGGGCGCGGGCGGGATCCCTGGCGCCACGATTTTCGCCGGGACCGGGGCAGGCCGGATTGGCAGACGCAACATTATCGACAACTGGTACGGCGGGTACGGGCCGCGACTCGCCTTCGCCTACGCGGTCAACAACAAGACCACTATCCGCGGTGCCGCCACGCGAAGTTTCGGCCCTCTGGCCGGTATAGGGCAGTCGTCGCACAATCTCGGATTCGCCGTGCGAGAAACGATTGGCAACACCAGCGGCGGCTTGAACCCGGCGTTCTATCTGCAGAACGGCGCTCCTGCCTGGCCGACTCCCCCGACCATCGACCCCGCCGTGGGCATCGGCACGAATCCACCGGCCTACGCCGGGAACCAGGCGAACCGGTCGGACAGCGAGTTGAACTACTCGTTCAATATCCAGCGGCAGATTACGCCAACCTCGGTGCTCGAGATCGGCTACCTGGGCACGCTGGCCAGCGATATCACATCCAACTTCCTGGCACTCAACCAGGTGCCCTACCGGTCGCTGCCGGCCTCCCTGAGCCCGTTCACCACGGCGGGCCGGACGGCGCTGGGGTCGCTGGTGGGCTCTGCCGCGGCGATTGCCGCCGGAGTGAACGGACCGCCGTGGACTTGCGGCCCGGGCTCGTCGAGCGAATGCGTCTCCTTTAACACGCTGTTCGGCAGCTCGGCCACCGTGTCGCAAGCCATGCGGCCCTTCCCGCAATACACGACTATCAATACGCTGGACGGTGGTGGCGACCGGATCGGCCATTCCACATACCACTCCATGATGATCAAGTACAATAAGCGCTTGGGTTCGGGGCTAACGGTGCAGGGCTCCTACTCGCTCTCGAAGCTGCTGACCGACACCGACTCAACCGCTTCGATCCCCGGCGACATGTACAATTTGAGGCTGCTGAAGTCGATTGCGGCTTTTGATCAGACCAACCAGGTGAAGCTGGCCTGGGTGTACGAGCTTCCCGTCGGACACGGGAAGCACTTTCTTGGCAACGGCGGCGTGGTTGCCGCAATCGTGGGCGGCTGGCGCGTCTCCGCTATCCAGACCTACGCCAGCGGGCTGCCATCGAACATCGGCACTACCGTCACGTTCCCCGTTGGCGACTTCACCAACCGGCCCACCATCTCCACTTACGACAACTGGGTGGCACACCAAACGGGCAAGTTCGATCCTTTTAAGGACAGCTATCTCCAGCCCCAGTCCTTCTTTCCGACGCAGCCGATCAGCTCGTTCGGCAACTCGACCCGGTATAACCCGAAGTTCCGTACCGCACCGACGATGTCGGAGAATCCATCCCTGTCCCGGATCTTCAGCTTCAAGGAAAGGGCGCGCCTGGAGGTTCGGGCTGAAGCGTTCAACGCGCTGAATCGCGTCTTCTTCGGCCCACTCGGAGGCGCTACCACGCTGGGGAACCCCAACTTTGGCCTTTGGCGCGCCCAGGTGAACGGGTGGCGCACCATGCAATTGGTGGCGAAAATGACCTGGTAGTCGATGGCGCTGCGTAACGCTCCCGCAGCCTGAGGAGTAAGAGTCATGCATTTGAATCATCGAAGATCGTTCCTCCAAACTGCCGGCGCTGGCTTGGCCGGCATGTTCGGTTTGTCGAGACTGTCTGCCGCAGCGCAGACAGCCACCCGGCCTTATCAGCGACCCAAGCTCAAAATCACCGACGTGAAGACCGCATCTCTGCAGGGCTTCCACGTCCGCATCTACACCGATCAGGGGCTGACCGGTGACGGAGAGGCGGTGGACGCGATCAGCGGCGCCGCCGGCATTGTCCAGGGATTCCGCTTCATGCTGATGAACCAGGATCCGCTGAACGTGGAAGCCATCTGGGAGCGCATTCGCACCAGCGGCGTCTTCGGCGGCGCGCAAGCCGGGCAGTATGTCACGGCCCTCACCGCAGTGGAAATTGCGCTCTGGGACCTCACCGGCAAAGCGCTCGGCATGCCCATTTACCAGTTGATGGGCGGCAAGATGCGCGACAAGATCCGCATTTATATCGATTCGGGCACCGACAGCCGCGACGATCCGAATGCCAAGCCGTTCATCGCGCAGATTGTCGAAAACGGCTGGACCATGGCGAAGATCGATGTGGACGATGCGCGCGATCCGTCCCGCTTTGATCGCGTGAACTGGACCGCCAACAACGCGGAGATCAATCACATGCTCGACAAGATCGCGTTCATGCGCGAGTCGCTGCCGAAGAACATCGAGCTGGCAGTCGACATGCACGCCAGGTACGATCTGCCGACGGCCAAGCGGTTCGCCAAGGAGACCGAGCCGTTCAAGCTCGTATGGCTGGAAGAGCCGGTTCCGCCCGAGAATATCGACGCCATGCGCGACGTGCGCCAATCGACACACACGCCGATCTGCTGCGGCGAGAACATTTATATGCGGTGGGGATTCCGCCCCCTGTTTGAGAAAAACGCGGTGGACATCATCATGCCGGATGTCCAGAAGTGCGGCGGCTTGGCGGAAGCCAAAAAGATCGCAGACCTCGCGCACACCTACTACGTTCCGATCGCGCCGCATTGCCAGGCTTCGCCGATTGGAATGATGGCGGCCTGCCACGCCATGGCGACCGTGCCCAACTTCCTCGTCCAGGAATGGCATTGGGGGCATCCCGCCGAGCGCACGGCCAGGTGGAAGCAATATGTGCAAGAGGGCGACATTATTGAGAAGGGCTACATCACGGTGCCGGACAAGCCCGGAATCGGCCTCACCATCAACGATGAGGCCCTCAAGAAAATGGTGCGGCCCGGTACTCAGTGGTTCACGGCTTGAGGAGCGTTTATGAGACACACGTTGATGTTTTTGGCAATGGCCGCTGTGCCATGCCTGCAGGGACAGGTATTCAACCTGAGCAAAGAGCAGCTGCTCAAATACACCGCGCAGAATCCGTTCGAGCGATTCCCCGACGGCCGGCCTAAAGTTCCCGATGCCCTGCTCGAAAAACTGAAAGAGATGTCGGCCGAAGAGGTGCTCGGCTTAAACGCGCGCGGATACCGTAACCAGTGGGAGGCCGGATGGCAGGTCCTGCATCCCAACAAAACCCTGGTGGGCCGCGCCGTAACCCTGCAGATGATGCCGACACGGCCCGATATTTCGGGCGTTGACCAGGCGGACAGGAGAGCCAAGGGCCAGTTGCTCCTGAACCACCAGACTGCCATCGACATGTTGCAGAAGGGCGACGTCCTGGTGGTGGATGCGGCCGGGGCACAATTCGGCGGCGTAATCGGCGACAACCTGGCTCACTTCATCATGACGAAAACCGGCACCGGGTTCGTGATCGACGGCGCCATCCGCGATATCCGCGGCATCGCGCCCATGGACATGGCCGGCTACTACCGCGCGGCCGTGCCGCCGGCCATTCACGACCTGATGGTGACTGGCATCAACGTGCCGGTCCGCATCGGCAGCGCTACGGTGATGCCGGGGGACGTTGTCTTCGGCGACCCGGAGGGCGTGTACTTCATCCCGCCCAGCCAGGTGCAGGACCTGGTGGACGAGGCCGACGTTACCCACATTCATGACGAGTGGACGAAGAAGAAATTCGATGAGGGCAAATACATCTCCACCGACATCTATAGCCGTCCACACGATCCGGCCCTGCAGAAAGAATACGACGCGTACCTGAAGGAGAAGCTGGGCACTCAGCGATATGAAGAGTATATGAAGCGGAGGCAGAGTCAAGGCGCCGGCCGGGGGGCGCCTGGTCAAGGCCCGAGCCGGGGTCCGCAGGGGCCGGGGCGCTAAGCCGTGCATTAACTCAACAAGATCCGACGCAGTTGTCTAACACCATCGTCTGGCGGCGGATCGGATCGCTCGGCATCCAGGTCAATCCAGGCTGGCTGGGATTGCCGGTGCGGGCGAAATTTACCCAGGCGGTGGCCATCTTTTTCGCAAGCACCTGCGCCTCCGGCGTATCACCCGTGCCCTGTTCGCAGCGTTTCGTATTATCGAAGCAGAAGGCGAACTCGGCCGTGTGCCAGGCGCCGGTTGCTGCTTGGGGGCGTAGGAGCGCGTGCCTACGCCCGCAGCAGTCCCAGGCGCTCGCCTGCCTCAAAGCCCGGGAAGACCTGGCCGACGTTGGACTGGCCCAGGTGCCCGCTGACCAGTTCGCCGAGCACGGCGCGAAAGTCCGTGGTCACAGCCAGGTCGCGCCCTTCATAGAGTTGCTCCCGGGCCAGCCCCGGCCAGCGGCCGTAGACCTTGCCCCCGCGAACGGGGCCGCCCAATACCATCATCAGGCTGCCGTGACCGTGATCCGTCCCGCTGTTGCCGTTCTCCTGCGCCGTTCGGCCGAACTCCGACATCGTCACCAGGACAATGTCTTCCATCCGGTCACCCATGTCCGTGGCGAAGGCGGACAGTGCGGCAGCGAATTGGCGCAGCAGGTTCGACAACTGGCCCGGCTCCTGCCCGTGATGGTCCCATCCGCCGATCTCGGCAAACGCCGCTTCCACGCCGACGTCCGCCTTGATCATGCGTGCCACCTGCTGCAGACTTCGGCCGAGTTCTCCGCCCTGGCCGTACTGCGCATTCGCGGAGGGATTGTAGGGTCCCTGCGTCAGATCGCGAATCATCTTCATCGCCGCAAATGCGTCTTTGCCGGTGCGCTCCAGGCGCGCGTCAGGCGATGTCGCATACATGGTCTCCAGGATGGACGCAGTCTCCTGCCCGCCGGCCTGGAAAGTCTGCACGTCGTTCACCGCCACCGCCGCACGTTCCCCGCGAAGCGTGCGCGGCAACTGCGAGCCCATGGCGATGGCACGCAACGGCGACGTCTGCGGACCGGGAGGCGCCAGTGCCCGGTTCAGCCAGCCGTCCCCAACCTTCCTGCCGGGTGTGCCCGATTCCATGTAGTCCTGCGCATCGAAGTGCGAGCGCGTGGGGTCGGGCGAGCCCGTGGCTTCCACGATCGCCAGTTGCTGCCGGTCCCACAGCGCCTTCAGCGGCTCCAACTGCGGATGCAGCGCAAATTGTCCATCCAGGTCGACGGCGGTCTGCCGATTTGGACCGCCGTCACTCTGCCTCGCTGGCGCCGGTATGCCGATCGTGGGACGTAACTCGTAGTAGCGCTTTTCCGCAAACGGCACCACCACGTTCAGACCGTCTGCAGCGCCTCGCTGGAAAATCGCCACCAGCACCTTACGTCTTCCTCTGGCGCCTTCCGCGGCTCGAGCCAGCCAGGATGGCGCCGCTCCGATGCCGGCCATCACCACCGCCGATCCCCGCACAAATAATCTTCGCGTCATCATCGCCTTCTTACCTCCTCTGAAAGTCCGGTGAACTGATCACAAGTCCTGCCAACAACCGGGAGGAGGAATCTTTGCCCTGAAGACCCTTCTCCACCGCTTCCAAAGTCTGCGCCGACGCGTCCCGTCCGAGCACCTCGCGTGCAATGGCTGGGGCATCCTTGCCTTCCCAACTGTTCGGATTCACCTTGACCCCGGGAACCTGACCGGAGGCCAGCGCGGCGGCGAAGCTCATCCGTCCCATCAGGCTCGCGGTATTGAGCCAGGCTTCAGCGGTATTGGGATAGCCGGTCGGCTCGATTTTGCCGTAGAGCGGCTCACCCAAATCGGCGATCTTCTGCGTCAACGCGAATGCGTCGGTGGCGTCGGCTCCAACGGCGCGCACCGCGCTGACCACCATCTCGAGCGGCGATTTCATCTTCGCCTGCCAGGCGCCCTCCGAGAAGAACTCCGTGGACGTGAACATCGTCTGCATCACGGCGCTCAGGTCGCCATCAGTCTTGGTGAAGACCGCGGCCATGCGGTTCACCAGCGATTGCGGCGGATCGTCGGCCACAAACCTCTGGGCCAGCCTGCGCGAGATGAACTTCGCTGTGGAAGGATGATGCACCAGGATATCGATCACTTCGAGGCCATCCTGCTCGCCGCTATCCGCAATCTTGTGGCCCAGCACCACCTTCTCTCCCATATCGTGCATGAAGCGGGCGAATGCGAATTCGGGCTCGGTCCCCGGCTTGCGCACCGTCCAGCCCGTGAAGGCGCGCGCCACCGCGATCACGTCCTGCTGGGTGTAGCCGCCGTCCACCCCGAGCGTGTGCAGTTCCATCAGCTCGCGGCCGTAGTTCTCGTTGATGCCGTGCGCCTGGCGCCGGGCCTGGTTGACGACCTGTCCGGCGGGACCGGCGAACGGGCCGACATCGAACACGTCGGGAGACATCGATTCCCAGTTGTCCAGGTAGTACAGCATCGCCGGGTGGCGCGCCGTAGCCAGCAGCAGATCACGGAAATGCCCGAACACGTGCGGGCGGATGGCATCGCGCTCGAAACTCGCCAACAGCGGACGCACCGACGGCTTCTGCTCGTACACGTTGAAGTGGTTGAACCAGAAGTCCACCAGCACTTCCTCCAACTGCCGGTTGGAATACAGCGCGCGAAAAAGCTTGCCTTCCCGCAAATCCTCCATCACCACCTGCTGCGGATTGCGAAGACGCATCCCCTCGCGGCGCATTTCGGGAAACGCGGCCAGCACCTTTGCCGGGAGAGCCCCGGCCACCTGCGTGCGTTTCTCCGGATCGAGGGAGTTGAAGAGCGCGGTGAGCTGCTCCGGATCGCCGCGCAGCGCGACCTGCACCTGGTCCGGATCGAGCAGATCTCTCAAGGGAGGCATTCGCCGGCCGAACTCCTTCTGTCGCTGAGCAGCCTGCGTCCTCCGCGCCGCCTCGGCTTCCTTCTGAAGGTCCGGCGTGCAGGCGAACGATTGAGCAGGAATTGCCGCAAGGAGCTGCTCGCGCTTCTCCGGATCCAGCTCCTTCAGTATGGCCATCCGTTCCTCGAGCGGACCTGTCGTCAGCCGGCGGTATTGGTCCGGCGGGATCAGATCCGTAGAGCGCATCACCGGCGCCGTGACTGGCCGCCGCGGCTGCAAGTATTCCTTAATAATGTCCCCGGGCGGCATGCGCAGGGTCTCGAACGGCTTCAACCTGGCCTCGAGCTCCGGGCTTTCCGGAATTCGATCCGGATGGAGCTGGAGATCTACCCAGCGATCCACTCCGAGACGTCGAACCTCATCGATGTCGCCCGGGCGCGGGCCGAAGGTTAATCGGTTCAGCGCGTGCAGAATCTGCTGGTCTTTCGAAAGTCTGGCATCATATCGCCCCGAGCCGCTACCGGAAACGAGAATCGTGGACGCCAGCAACGCCGCCGGGACAGCGGCCCGTCTCAAACGCTTCATGAGGTGCCCTCCGGAAAGGGACGATGCCGGAGTTTACCGGCCTGTCCCCAACTCTCTCCTGAGTACACCTATCAGACGACCGCGTCCCGAGTTGGTTGGCAGAAGGGAAGGTGTGGCGCAGACACGACCATCCGCGCCACGTCTCTACTCAATCACCCGCAGTTCCTTCGAAGTCTGCGTCAGCACTTCGCAACCCTTTTCCTTCACCAGAACCGTGTCTTCGATGCGGATGCCGCCGAAGTCTTCGAGGTAGACGCCGGGCTCGATGGTGATCGCCATTCCCGCTTCGAGGCGCCGCTTGTCGCGCTGGCCAATCCTGGGAGGCTCGTGGATCTCGAGTCCCAGACCGTGCCCGGTCGAGTGGACGAACGCTCCGTCCAGGCCATATCCCTTCAGCACGTCTCGCGCGGCACGATCCACCGACACCGTGGTGACGCCCGGACGGACCGCGTCGATAGCCGCCAACTGTGCTTCGAGCACAGCGCGGTACGTGCGCTTCACCCGGTTGCCCGGCCGGCCGAGGAACAGCATGCGCGTCATGTCGCTGCAATACCCGTCCTGCACCGTGCCCATGTCCACCACTACCAGTTCGCCCGATTTCAGAGGCGCCGCGGTGGGCTGTGCGTGCGGCAGCGCCGAGCGGACCCCACCGGCCACGATCGTCTCGAAAGACGGCTTCTCCGCCCCCAGCCGCCGCATCCGATACTCCAGTTCCGCGGCGAGGTCCTGTTCCTTCATGCCCTCGCGGACGTGGGTCACGGTCTGCTCGAAGGCTTGCGAATTGGTGTCAACCGAGCGCCGGATGCGCGCGGCCTCATCGGCCGATTTCACCATCCGCAGCTCTTCGATCCAACCCGCCGTGGATTCGAGCGCCGCCCTCATCGGCAGGCGCGCTTTCAGCGACTCGTAGAAATCGCAGGTCATGCGAGCTGGTTCGTAGCCTATGCGCTTCAGACGAAGCCGCTGAATCGCCGCCAACACCACCGCCGTGAGCGGTCCTTTGGTGATCCTCACCTGGCACGAGGTTTCCTGCGCCGCCTGGATCTGATAGCGCGGGTCGGTGAAAAGAATGCACTTCTGGGGAGTCACCAGAAGGCTGCCGTTGCTCCCCGTGAACCCCGAAAGGTATCGCAGGTTCGGGCTGAACGACACCAGCAGGGCATCCAGTTTGCGCTCGGCGAGACCGTTCACGACGGTTTGGCGGCGCGCTTCAAACTCGTTGGCTATCACAAGATCAGTACGCTCCGGAACAGTTTGGTTTGGGAAGGAAACGACGGCACGGTCCGGTCATCTGCCTTCGACCAGAGCCCGCGCCAGCACCAGGCCTTTCGCGGCAAATTCAGCGGCTTTGCGCATATCCCCAGCCTTCTGAGCTTCGTCCGACTGCGTCACGAAAGACCGGGCCTTGTCCCTCATGTCGATCTGTTCCGGGCTCAGGGGCCGTCTCCCCAGTTGCTGCAGCTTCTTTTGAATCTCCTGCCGGTTCTTCACCGCCTCCATCTGCAGGCGATGCAACTCCGCCGGTGGCAGAATCTCCTGAATCGGCGGTCGCTCCACCGACTCCGTGGGAGGGGCGGGCGGCACCACGGGTCCCACCGGCTCGGTGTGCTGGGCAGCCGCATTCGACGCCTGGGTGGCTCTCGTTCGGGACGGCTTATCGGTCCGGGGAGCCGATATGGTATTCGTCTTCTCGGATGGCTCGGCGCTCGCGATTGCGTCGGGATTCACCGGTTGCGGCGGAGGCAGCTCCACATTGGTCTGTGGGACGGAAAGGTCCGTCCGCGGCGGTTCCGGCGTTGGCAACGACACGGGTTTGGGAGGGGCAGGCGCCGCCGCCACGGTCTGCGGCTTCCTTTTCAGCACGCAGCCGCTCGAGCCAAGCGCTATCGCGGTGGCCAGGATTGCTTCCACGCGTCTCATTCTAAAGTGCCCTGTCAACCCGCAATCGGCAGACGGATGGTGAAGGTCGTGCCCTTCCCCGGCTCGCTGGTGAAATCGATTGTACCATCATGCAACTGCACGATTCGAAACGTCATCGCCAGACCGATTCCCGATCCTTCTTCGCGGGTCGTAAAGTATAGACGGAAGATCTTGTCCCGCAGTTCCTCCGGGATACCCGGTCCCGTATCCGAGATCCGGATTCCGGCCGTGTCCTCGTTTGAAAAAGACTCAAAAACAAGCTCGCCGCCATCCGCCATCGCCTGCATCGCGTTCACTACTACGTTCAGTACCGCCTGCTTCAACAGATCGCGATCCACCCGAACTTCGACCCCATCCGCCTGCTGGTCCACCCGAACCTGAATCCGTCCCGCCTCCGCCTGCGGCTTGGCCAGTTCTACGATTTCGTTGACCAGGTCTTGAAGCGGTACGTTGGCCAGGTTCAATTCCACTGGCCGGTTGAAGTCGAGAAAGGTCTTGACCACCCGGTCCAGCCGCAGAATCTCCCGGGAGATGATCTCCATCTGCGGGGCCACATCGTTGTCGCCGCGCTCCAGCTTCGAGCGTGCGACTTCCACGTGCAGCAGGATGGCGTTGAGCGGATTCTTGACCTCGTGCGCTACGCCTCCCGACACCCGATTGATGGCCGCCAGGCGGTCAGCGGTTTGCAGCTCGCGGCCCAGTTTACGCTGCGCCTCCGGATCGCGCAACCTCACCAGGAGCCCGGAACCACTGGGCGAGCCGCCGGGCCGTGTCTCCAGCCAGTCCACCGAGAGCATCACTACCGACAAACCGCCTCCCACTACGTCCAGCGGAACGCGCCGGTTGCGGATCGATCTGCCGGTTTGCAGGCTCTGGCCGATCAGCAGGCCGAGAGTCGAGGAGGGCGGAAAGACGTCTTCAATCGTCTGGTCGGGCAAATCGCTGCGTTCCTTGCCCAGGAATTTCTCCACTGAACCGGAAGCAAAAACCAGGCGGCGCTCCCGGTTGAAAATAAAAACCCCGTCTTCCAGGTCGTGCAGCAGCCGGTCGAAATTGCCCCGCAGATCGGATACCTCGAATTGCGCGCCGCGCAGCCGCTGTCCCAACATGCTCACCTTGGATGCAATGACCGAGAGTTCGTCGGTCGGCGGCTTGGAGGCTCCTGCGGGTTCCTGCTCGAACTCCCCGCTGGCGATCATGTCCAGTTGGCGACGCAGGCGTCCCAGCGGCCGGATGGCGAACGCCGAGAACACGAAGGTCACGAAAATGGCGCCGACCAGAAACAAAGCCGCTATCTTGGCGTTCCCGGATATGACGGGGTTAATTTCATCTTTGATCAGCGCCGGCGCGATGATTACCAGCACGCTGACCAGCGTGGGGTCGGGTGGCGCGCCGAAGGAAGTTTCGAGTTCATAGAACTTCTGATCGCTCCCGCGCAGTACTCTCCACTTTTCGTACCAGGGCTTTTCGTTGACGAGCTCCTCGAAATCCCCGTATTGGTCCGCGCGCAGCCCCACTTTATCCGGACTGCTGTCGGCGAGGATTTTGTTGGTCTTGGGATCTGTGACCGCGATTTCGAAAATGGCATTGGTCCGATTGGCACCTGAGTAGCCCGCTGTCAGGAGGTCGCCTAGATTGCTGGACAGCTCAGGATCGCTTAGTGCCTGGTCGAGTGGCGTGGTGCGCTGCGAATTCACCGTTCTGGTGACGAACATGCCGGCCGACACCTTGATCGTCTCCGCCTGCTGCAGCGTGGCATCGAACCGCTGCTCCATGCTTTTGATCAGGTCGACGCCAGAGATCAGACCAACCAGAACCACGACCAGCAGCACGTAACCCAGCGTCAGCTTGGCCTGCAGGTTCATGAGCGATCACGGTAGCGTGAGGAGCAGTTTTCCGGCGGTCTTGCGGCCCTCCAGGTCGCGGTGCGCCTCCGCGGCCTTTTCCAGCGAGTAGGTGCGGTCGATCCGCAGTTTGAGCTTACCCGAGTCGAGCCAGCTGAGCACATCTCCGGCGCGCCACAAAAGCTCCTCTCGCGTCAGGCAGTGATGCGCCAGGCTGGGCCGCGTCAGAAAGAGCGAGCCCTTGGCGTTCAAGATTGACGGGTCGAATGGCGCAACCGGGCCGCTCGACTGCCCATAGAGCGCCAGCATCCCACGCGGCCGCAGGCTGTTCAAGCTCTTTTCGAAAGTGGTCTTACCCACCGAATCGTAGACCACATCGACCCCGCGCCCGCCCGTGAGGCGCTTCACTTCGGACTCGAAATCCTGCTCCGTGTAGAGGATCGCCTCATCCACCCCGTTCTCTCGCGCAATCCTGGCTTTCTCCGCGGTGGAAACCGTACCGAAGACTCGCGCCCCAAGCATTTTGGCCATTTGCACGGTAAGGCCGCCCGCGCCGCCCGCCGCGGCGTGCACCAGGCAGGTCTCGCCGCTCTTCAGCGGATAGGTGGAGTGCGTCAGATAGTGCGCCGTCATGCCTTGCAGCATGGCGGCCGCGGCAGTGTGGAAATCCACGTGGCTGGGAATCTTCACGAGTTGCGCGGCCGGAACAACGGCGTACTCCGCATACGAGCCGCGGGCCATAGCGTAGGCCACCCGGTCGCCGGCCGCGACTTCGGTCACTCCCGCGCCCACCGACTCCACCGTCCCCGCTGCCTCACTGCCCAGGGTGACTGGAAGGTCCGCTTTGTACAGCCCGATCCGGAAGTAAATATCGATAAAATTCACTCCGGAAGCGGCGATCCGCACCAGTGCTTGCTTGGGCCCGGGCGATGGGGTCGGTACCTCTACCAACTCCATCTTCTCCGGCCCGCCGGGTTCTTTCACTTGAATGGATTTCATGGATCAGCCTCTGCGAAGCGCCCGCCGCGCGTGCACGACCGTTGCATAGAGTACCAGATACAGGAACGTGAACGGGAACGAAAACACGCGCGCCAGGGTTCGTACCGCTCCCGCGCCTCCCAGACCCGAGCGTAATAGTACAAGTTCGCGCAGAAGCGCCAGGTGCCCGCGGTCGAGCCAGAAGTAATCTCCATTCTCATTAATAATGAAGATCTTGGCTGGCAGCCGCAGTGCCAGCACCCATTTCCACTTCGTCATCAGGGGTTCACCGGAACAGATGATCCCCACGTGTGAATAGCGATTCCGTGACAGTTCCCGGTAGAGCGTTCCCCGGGCATCCCGCCCGCGATATTCGGTCACCCGGTAAACGCGGGTATTCTCCGACCGGAAGCCCGCGGGCGGCTTGGCGTAACAGGTGACCAGGTCGATGAAGACCTCCTCGCCCCAGGCCTCGCGAAGATGAGCAATCAGACCTTCCAGCAGTCCGCGCGAGCCGCTCTCCACCAGCAGAACGGAAGTGGCGTCCGGGATCCGCCGGCTCAGGAAATATCGCACTGCCTTGATTGTGGCACAGCGGGACCGGCTCGTTTCAGTGGAGCACGAGCCGAACGCGTTCCCGTCGGCCTGATGGCCGTGTGGCGCAGACACTGGTGCCTGTACCCACGCCCACAGAACGTGATGAAAGCCCTTGCGCCATCGACGTGGCGCAGGCACTCCGGCCTGCCGCCCCCCAACTCATCGGGGCGCTTGTCGAGCCCGCACGGTGCCACTCCCCGCAAAGGGGTTTTCGACGCTGCACCGCCACCACATGAGCCAGTCACGCATCAATTCGCCGCGCATCGGAAACCTACGTCGATCTGGCCTTCTCCCGGCGCGTACGAATAGCGGGTCGATGCCCGCACATAGATCGGGTCGTCACTGATGTAGGACGCTCCGCGGACCATGCGCTCGCGGCCATGGCCGGATCCTTGGGGATCTGTGCGATCGCCGGTCTGATAGTAGTCTGGCCCGTACCAGTCCGCGGTCCACTCCCGCACGTTCCCCAGCATGTCGAATAGTCCGTACGCGTTCGGCTGCTTCAATCCGACGCGCCGGGGTCCGTCCTCGTCGCGGGAGTTTTCACGGTGCCAGGCGATGTCGTCGATCTCGCCGTACCGCGGCTGGTTCAAACCTCCTCGCGCCGCGCGCTCCCACTCGGCTTCCGTGGGAAGACGCATTCCCGCCCAATCGCAGAATCCGTTCGCGTCGTTCCAGGTCACGTTGACCATGGGCTGCTCGCGGTCGCGCCAGCCGGGGTTGAAGTTCGCGAAGTGTACCGGCTCGGGCGGCATGGTCAGGCCTTTGGCCTCGAGGAAACGCTGAAAAGCGCCCACCGTCACGGGCGTCGCTCCCATCCAGTAGCCTTTGGTGATCGTGACCGTGAAACCGTGGCCCTCATCATGCAAGCCGCCGAAGGTGCTTTCACCGGGGCAGTCATCCTCGGGCGAACAGCCCATCAGGAAGGCGCCGGGCGGGACCCAGACATATCGGAGACCGTCCCGCCGGTTGACTTTCGGCGGCTTGGTTTGTGCCTGCGGCGGCGCCTGAGCCGATGCCACAGGACTGGCGGCAGTGGTTGGCTCGCCCTTTTCAAACGGCCGGATGGCGTTCCTCGTCCAGGTGGCGGCGGCGGTGAAGCCGATTGCGACCGAAGCGGCGCACACCAACCAGCGCGCTCGCGGACGTGCCACGAGCACGAAACCGCCGGCAAACGCGTACGCCAATACCCATCCCCAGCCGGCTGTGGGGTGCTCGAGCCGGATCACGCGCAGGACCTGTAAATAACTAATGTCCTGTTTTAACTCAGGGACAATATCTGATAGACAATGGCGTACTTTCTTTCTCTCCAAGACACCCTTGTAGGAGTCGTCCCACAGCGGGAATGCAAAGTGATTGAACCTCACTTCCGCAGTTTCCAGAGCCCCGTTCGACGCGGAGTACAGCAGGTTCTTCGGCAGGACCGTGATCCACTCGTTCTGCGGCAGCAGGGTGGTCACCGATTCCACCTCGCCCCCGGGCATCGACCAGATCCGGACGGTGGCGTCGTCTCCGCCCGAAACGAGACGTTCGCCATCCGGGCTCCAGGCGACCGCTTCGACATATCCCGCGTGTCCGGCGAGCTTCCCGGCAGGCTCCCCCGAGTCCCCGCGCCACAGGTGGATGGTCCCGTCGTCGTGGCCTGTGGCGATCAGTTTGCCGTCGGGACTCCACGCTACGGCGCGGGCTTTCGCCGGGAAGGTAACCGTCTTTCTCCGGACTGGCCGCTTCACCACCGTTTCACCGGCGAGCTCTCGCTTCAAATTGCGTTCATCCGAACCGCTCAACTCCGAAACAGGCAGCAGGTCCATCTGCGGGTCGAAGCCCACCGATACCAGGGTCTTGCCATCGGGGCTGTATGCCACCAGCCGGGACGCGGCCGACTGCCGCTCGAAATCCTCGGCCGGCAAAGCGCCGGAATCTCCACGCCAGATCTGGATGTACCCGCCCCCGGCAGCCAGCCTTTGCCCGTTAGGACTCCACGACAGCGAATAGATCCCGGTCTTGGGCGTGGCAAGACTGCGAAGCAGCTTGCCGGAATCCGTTTGCCAGAGTTTCACCTTCGGGTCATCGAAGTTCACGGCCGCGAGGGTTTGACCCCCGGGCGACCACGTCACGACCACGGTATTCGGCTGGCCGTACCCCATCTGTTTGGGTACCCCGGTCTCTTTCCCGGCAAGGGTATGAAGCAGTTCGCCCGATTTCACATCCCAGAGCTTCGCGGTGCGATCGCGGCTGCCGGACGCGACGGTTCGCGAGTCCGGGCTGAAGGCCACCGAGAAGACTTCGCCCGAATGGCCCGCCAGTGTGCGGTCGAGGCCACCGGTGTCTACGTTCCAAAGCTTGACGGTATGGTCTTGGTTACCCGACGCAATCGTCTGCCCGTCGGGGCTCCAGGCCAGAGCGTAGACGGAATTCGCGGGGATCCCAATCGCCTGCACCATTTCGCCCGAGTCGGCATGCCAAAGCTTCACCGATCCGCGATCGGCGGAACCCGCGATCGTCTGCCCGTCCGGGCTCCACGCCACGGCACACACGCATTCGGCGTGGGCGTCGAAGGCCCGCAGCAAGCTTCCGGATTTGGCCTGCCACAGCTTGATGTCCCTGAGCCCGCCGGTGGCGAGCGTCCGGCTGTCCGGGCTGAAGGCCAGCGAGGAGAAGAAGTGATCGTAGTCGTGGACGTTCCACTGCACCTTTCCGGAATCCAGGCTCCAAACGTTCAGGTTTCCCTCACCCGACTCGGCGATCATGCCGCCATCGGGACTGAATGCCAGGTGCTCGTACATCCCTCCCGTGGTTTCGGCTCGCAGGGTCCGGACCAGGTTGCCCGTAGCTCCCCTGTACAGCTTCAGCGACGTGCCGACGGCCGCGACCGTCCGGCTGTCCGGCGACCAGGCAATATCGTGGAGCGTGTCGGTGCGATCGCCCACGGTGGCGATCAGGTCGCCCGTGTCCGCACGCCAGATGCGGACAAGCGGTTGTGTTCGGGAGCCATCCTTGGCGTCCACAATCGCGGCGAACATCGTCCGGTCCGGGCTCCACGCCAGCCGCACGATGCGGTCCTGGTTCTTCACGACGGTTCGGACCAGGGCGCCCGTGACGACATCCCACTCCGAGATCCCCTGGTTCGGGCCATCGGTGACCACCACCCTGCCGGCCGCATCCCAGCCGGTGAAGGCGATCTCTTCGTCGTGGCCGGCGATGGTCTGTACCAGGCTGCCGGAGGCGAGATCCCAGATCTTGACGGCCGCATCCGCGCCCCCGGTGGCGAGGACTTTACCGTCGGGACTCCAGCCGATGGAGCCGACCGTGCCCGCGTGACCGACCGGCACAAAAATCCGGGGCGGTCCGGTCGACAGGCGCTGCCTTACGATTACCCCGAGCGCGCCCGCCGCCAGGGCGATCATTGCCACCGTCAGCGTTACCAAGGGCCACCAGCGTGACCTCATCGACTGCATCTCACCCGTGGTTAAATGTCGATCGTTCGCCGGCGATATTAGTGGGGCGGCCCGGCGATAATAGGAATCATGAGTTCGGTGCCAGTAAAAGCTCCCGGTTCGAAACCCATACCGCGGGATGACGATCGCGGGGACCGGTCCGGACCGTGGATCCGCTGCCCTCAGTGCCGGTGGCGCCCCGAGGCCCACCACCGCTGGTCGTGTGTCTGCGGCCACAGCTGGAACACCTTCGATACCGGCGGCGTTTGTCCGGGCTGCCTGCATCAGTGGACCACCACGCAGTGCCTCTCGTGCGGGAAATGGTCGCCGCACTCGGATTGGTACGCGGCGGAATAGATCGGCGGCAAAGATCATGTACCTGTTTCACCTGTTCCGCTCGTTCCAGCCGCTTCACAATCCCATCGGCTTCGGCGCGTCCGATTTCGTGGAACTGGCGCTGGCTATCCTGCTCGTAGGGCTGGTGCTGGCTCGAGCCTGGGTGATGCCCGCTGCGCAGAAGCTGGCGCGGCGACCGGTGTGGTGCATGATTCTGTTGTGCGCGCTAGTGGTGGTGCTGCGCCTGGGACTGCTTCCCCTGCAGCCCGTTCCGACTCCTTCCGGCTCCGATGATTTCAGCTATATCCTGCTTGGCGACACCCTGGCCCATTTCCGGCTGGCCAATCCGGCTCACCCGATGCATCGCTTCTTCGAGACGACCTTCGTTTTGCAGGAGCCGAGTTACAGCTCGATCTATGCGTTAGGTCCGGGCCTGGCCCTGGCGGCGGGCCAACTGCTGTTCGGGCTGCCGTGGGCGGGAGTGCTGCTCTCGATGGGAGTGTTGTGTGCGCTCTGCTATTGGATGCTGCGCGGCTGGACTTCTCCGGGTTGGGCGTTGGCGGGAGGGCTGCTCGCGGTATGCGAGTTCGGGCCGCTGTGCAGTTGGATGAACCGCTATTGGGGCGGCTCGGTTTCGGCGATCGCCGGATGCCTGGTATTCGGGGCCCTGCCGAGGATCCGGGAGCACACCCGCACCCGCGATGCCGTGCTGCTCGGACTGGGACTGGGATTGCAGATGCTCACGCGCCCGTTCGAGTCGCTGTTCCTGGATCTGGGCGTGGTGCTTTTTTTCCTGCCGGAATTGCGCCGCGGGACGGAATGGCCAAGGCTGATCAAGCCCGCCATACCCGCATCGCTGGCGCTCGCGCCCGCGGTCCTGCTGCTGCTGCTCCACAATCACGCGGTGACCGGCAGTTGGACGACCTTGCCGTACGCCTTGAGCCGCTATCAGTACGGAGTGCCGACCACCTTCACGTTCCAACCGAATGCCGTGCCCCACAACACGCTCACCGAGGCGCAGCAAGTGGTCTACATGGGACAGGCGCAGGTTCACGGCGGTGAAGACTCGCTCGCCGGATACTGGGAACGCCTTGGCAGCCGCGCCGGGTTCTACCGCTTCTTCTTCCTGTCGCCGCTGCTCCTGGCCCTGCCGTTCTTTCTGGCCAAGGTGCGGGAGTTCCGTTTTGCCTGGGTTGCCCTGACGGTCCTGCTCTTCGCCCTGGGCACAAATTTCTATCCCTACTTCTTCCCGCACTACGTGGCGGCGGTCACCTGCCTGTTCATCCTGATCAGCGTCACGGGGCTGGAACGTCTGAGCGAGTGGAGGATTCGGGAGTGGCCGGGAGGACGTCTCGCGGCGGCAGCGATCCTGATTCTTTGCGGCGCGCATTTTCTGTTCTGGTACGGCGTGCACGCCCAGGGAGACGAGGAGATCCTGTACACCATGACGCACTTCGAGACCGCGCCGGGGATCAACTTCGGCGATCCGGAGGGGCGGACCGCGGTGGAAAAGCGTCTGGCGGAAGCACCCGGGAAGCAGCTCGTGTTCGTGCGCTATTTCCCGGCGCACGGCTACCAGGAGTGGATCCACAACGACGCCGACATCGATCACGCGCGCGTGGTTTGGGCGCTGGAACTCAATCCCGAGGAGAACGCGCAACTCGAGCGCTACTATCCCGACCGGAAGGTGTGGCTGATGGAGCCGGATGCCCAGCCGCCCAAACTGGTTCCGTATCCGGCGCGCAACGGGCCATTTCTGACGGTGGAGTAGCCTGCCTGGCCAGCGCGGCGCGGGGGGCACAGCGGTATCTGAGGAGCGTCCACAACGCCTCGAAGCCGTCGCGGGCGCGCACTTTCTTGCCTTCCGCAATGCCGCGCGCGTTATAGCTGATGGGCACTTCGCGGATCCGAAACCCCAGACGCCGCACCTTGGCGGTGACTTCGGGGCAGAATTCGAAGCGCCGGCATTTGAGCGCCAGCGACCGCAAGAGCGAGGTCCGGAACGCCTTGTAGGCGGTAGCCTCATCGGTGATGCGCGCGTCGAACAGGAGATTGGCGGCCAGCGTGAGAATGCGATTGGCGAGGCGGTTCTTCCAGGCCATTCCGGTGGGTTTGCCCAGGAATCGCGAGCCGTAGACGATATCGGCCTCGCCTCGCAGGATGGGCTCGAGGAGCCTCGCGTAGTCGGTCGGATCGTACTCGAGGTCGCCATCCTGGATGAGAGCGACGTCGCCGGAAGCCAACGCGATGCCGGCGCGGATGGCGGCGCCCTTTCCCAGGTTGCGCTCGGATCGATGCGCGAGCACGATTCCAGCTTTGGCATGCTCTCCCACGATCAACGCGGTTTCGTCCGTGGAGCCATCGTCAATGACGATCACTTCGCGGCTGCAGCCGGCAGGGAGCGGCGCGGCCAGGACCCGCTGCAGCACCTGGGGCAAGGTGCGGAACTCGTTGTACACGGGCATGATCACCGAGACTTTCATGGTCTCTCGAATACCGCCAGCAGGGACTGGCCGAAAGGCGGCCGCACCAGTCGCTCGGCGCGCGAGATCAGCGGCACCACGTACCGGTCGAATACCTGGATCTGGCGCGCCGATTGGGCCTGGCGCTTCAGGACATGCGCGTTGGTCCACCATCCGAGGAATCCGATCGCATTGGTATACTGCACTTTGCGGATCCGCAGGCCGGTGCGATGGGCCAACTGCCGGAGGGCGCCGCGGCTGTACCGGCGGTAGTGCCCCAGGTTCCTGTCGATCGGCCCGTAGAGGCTTTGAAATGCCGGCAGCAGCAACACAATCACACCACGCGGCACGAGAACGGAGGCCATGGACTCCAGCGCCGCGCGCTCATCTTCGACGTGCTCGAGCACGTTGAGGCAGACACAAGTATCCGGGCGCAGGCTGGCCAGGTTGCGGAATTCCGGAGCAGCCACGTCGCAGACGAACGTGTGGAGGTTGTTGCGGTGCGCGTATCGCTGCTCGAGGCGCCGGATGCAGGCTGGCTCGACGTCCACCGCGATTACGGCTTCCCGGTCGAGGAGCAAGCGGGTGAAGTTGCCGAGCCCGCAGCCCACTTCCAGGACCCTGCGGCCCAACTCCTTCCGTACGAGGCGGCTCTGCCAGGCGAAGTAATTCTCCGCCGCGCTCATGCGGTCCTGGTCTTCCAGGTTGTAAGTGGTCCGGTCCACAGGGTTGAATCTTGTTCCAGTGTAGAACGGCGGCTAGTGCCGCAGGCACTCCTGCCAAGCGTGGCGCGGGCACTCGTGGCTGCCGCGTCCCCACTCATGGGGGCGCCTGTCAGGCGTGTACTGTGTCGCTGGCGACGAGGGGTTTTCGAGGCTGCCCAACCACTCTTCCCGACAAGATGTCGGAAAAAATCGTCTAACCCGTTGATTCTTCGTGAGCGGTTTCCGACATTCTGTCGG
>DATJWB010000069.1:0-24927 GCA_035501495.1 Bryobacteraceae bacterium
TGGTGATGCCCAGAGGCCGGCGGAGCTCGGAGCCGGTGCCGGTGCCGAGCGCCAGCGGCACGGCGCCCAGCAGCGCGGCCATGGTGGTCATCATGATCGGGCGGAAGCGCAACAGGCAGGCCTGGTAGATGGCTTCCACCGGCTGCATCCCTTCCTTGCGCTCCGCTTCGAGGGCGAAATCGATCATCATGATGCCGTTCTTCTTCACGATGCCGATCAGCAGCACAATCCCGATCAGAGAGATTACGCTGAAATCCGCCCCAGTCACGTTAAGCGCGAGAAGCGCCCCGACACCCGCCGAAGGAAGCGTTGACAGAATCGTGATGGGGTGAATGTAGCTTTCGTAGAGCACACCAAGCACGATGTAAACCGTGACCAGGGCCGCCAGAATCAGCACCCATTCATTGGCCAGCGACGCCTGAAATGCCTGCGCCGTCCCTTGGAATGCGGCCTGGATGCTTTGCGGCATGTTGAGTTCATCCTTCACGCGGTTGACGGCCGCCACGGCATCGCCGAGCGAAGCATTGGGAGCGAGATTGAAGGAGAGCGTGATCACCGGGAACTGCCCCTGGTGGTTCACGGTGATGGGGACCGCCTGGGTTTGCACGTGGGTGAAGGCGCCCAGAGGAACCTGGCCTCCGGTGGGGAATACCGATGAGGAGGCGATGGCACCTCCTCCGAGATTGCTGTTCGAGGCCGCCGCGCTCGCGGTATTGGTATTCGACACCGCGGTTGAGGTCGAAAAAGCAGGCGCGGACGAGATGGTGTTGGTAGTGGAGGCCGACCCGCCGGCCACCAGTCCCGAGGTTGCGCTGCCGCCGGATCCCGCGGCCGTGCGGATAAAGAGATTTCGCAGGTCGTAGGGATTCTGCTGGAACGCCGGCTGCACCTCGAGCACCACGTGGTATTGGTTGAGCTGCGTGAAGATGGTGGAGACCTCGCGCTGGCCGTAGGCATCGTACAACGTCTGGTCAATCGTGGCGGGGGTGATTCCCAGGCGCGCCGCCGTGTCGCGATCGAATACCAGCCTGGCGCGCAGCCCCTGCACCTGCTGGTCGGTGGCCACGTCCGCCAGATCCGGCAGTTCTTTCAGCCGGGCCAACATCTGCGGAGCATAAGTGTTCAACTCATCGGCGCTGGGATCTTCCAGGGTGTACTGAAACTGCGTGCGGCTGACGCGGTCCTCGACCGTCAGGTCCTGGACGGGTTGCATGAACAGAGTGATGCCCGCGACTTTGGCCAATTGGGGCTGGATCCGCCGGATCACATCGCTGGCGCTGATCTTGCGCTCGGCCAGCGGCTTCAAATTGATCAGAATGCGGCCGCTGTTGAGCGTGGTGTTGGTGCCGTCGATGCCGATGAAGCTGGAGAGATTATCCACGGCCGGATCGGTCAGGATGACCTTAGTGAGTTGCTGCTGGAGATTGGACATCTCGGGAAACGACACGGTCTGCGCGGCTTCCGATACGCCCTGAATCACGCCGGTATCCTGAATGGGGAAAAAGCCTTTGGGGATCGTCCAGAACTGGTAAACCGTCAGCACCAGCGTCCCCACCGCCACCAGCAGGGTCGCGGTCTGCCAGCGCAGGACGAACCGCAGCATCTTGCCATACAGCGCAATTACCGCCTCGAAAGCCCGCTCCGACGCGCGGTACAGCCGCCCCTGGGCCTGATCCGGCTTGTGCTTCAGCAGCCGCGAGCACATCATCGGAGTGAGCGTCAGGGAGACCACCGCCGAAACCAGAATTGTGACCGCCAGGGTGATGGCAAACTCGCGGAACAGGCGGCCCACGATGTCGCCCATGAACAGAAGCGGAATCAGCACCGCGATCAGCGATATCGTCAGAGAGATGATCGTGAACCCGATCTGCTCGGCGCCCTTCAGTGCCGCGCGCAGAGGCTCTTCTCCCTCCTCGATATACCGCACGATGTTCTCGATCATCACGATGGCGTCGTCGACCACGAATCCAGTGGAGATGGTTAGCGCCATCAGGGTGAGGTTGTTGAGGCTGTAACCGAGCAGGTACATCACCCCGAACGTGCCAACCAGCGAAAGCGGGACGGCGACGCTGGGAATGATGGTCGCCGAAAGATTGCGCAGGAACAGGAAGATCACCAGCACCACCAGCCCGATTGTCAGCATCAGCTCGAACTGGACGTCTTCCACCGAGGCCCGGATGGTGTTGGTGCGGTCGGTGAGGATGCTCACCTGAATCGAGGTCGGCAACGTGGCGGTCAGGGTCGGCAGCAGCGTCTTGATGCGGTCTACCACCTGGATGATGTTGGCTCCCGGCTGCCGCTGGATATTCACAATCACAGCCGGAACTTCGTTCATCCAGGCGGCCTGACGCACATTCTCGACGTCATCGATGATGTCGGCGACTTTGCTGAGCTTCACCGGCGCTCCGTTGCGATACGCCACAATCAGCGGGCGGTAGTCGTCCGACGACAACAACTGATCGTTGGCGCCGATCTGGTAGGACTGGTGCGCGCCATCGAAATTCCCCTTCGCCTGGTTGACATTCGCCGCGACGATGGCGCTGCGGAGATCTTCCATGTTGAGTCCGTAGGACGCCAGTACGGTGGGATTGACCTGGATGCGTACAGCCGGCTTCTGCCCGCCGCTGATGCTCACCAGGCCCACTCCCGGCAGTTGCGAAATCTTGGGCGCAAGCCGGGTGTCGGCCAGGTCTTCCACCTTCGAAAGCTGCTCCGTTTTGGAAGTCAGCGCCAGCGTCAGAATCGGAGTGTCGGCGGGATTCGTCTTGTTGTACACCGGCGGGATCGGCAGGTCCGTGGGAAGGAACGTGCCGGACGCGTTGATGGACTGCTGCACCTCCTGCTCGGCCACATCGATGCTGAGGCTGAGGTTGAATTGCAGGGTGATGACCGAGCTTCCATCCGAGCTTGTGGAGGTCATCTGCTGCAGGCCCGGCACCTGGCCGAACTGGCGCTCCAGCGGCGCGGTGACCGAGGATGCCATCACATCCGGGCTGGCGCCCGGGTAGAACGTGACGACCTGGATGGTGGGGTAATCAACCTCAGGCAGCGCGGAGACGGGCAGTTGTTCGTACGCCACACCCCCCGCCAGCAGGATGCCGATCATCAGAAGTGAGGTGGCTACCGGGCGGAGGATGAAGGTCCGCGAGGGACTCACTTCTTCTTCCCTCCCGATTTTGCGCCACGTGGGGGCCCGGCGGGATTTCCCGGCGCACCCGCGGCACCTGGCGCGCTTCCCTGGCCGTTATCAATCTGCACGCTGACCGGCGTGCCTTCCGCCAGCTTGTCCACGCCCGTGCGTACGACCACGTCACCGGGCTGGATCCCGCTGATGATCTCGGTGCTGTCGCCTTCGGTAACGCCTTCCTGGATCTGCCGCACGGTGACGGTCTGGTCATCCTTCACCACGAAAACGTAAGTGGTGCTGGTGGTCCGCTGGATCACGGCCGGAGATACCAGGGTAACGCCGCCCTTTTCTTCCACGAGCAGGCGGATATTGACGAACTGGTTGGGAAAGAGCTGATTCGCGGCGTTGTCGAAATCCGCGCGCAGGCGAAGCGATCCGGTGGTCGGATCGATCTGGTTATCGACGGTCGCCAGGGTCCCGGTGCCGATCTTGGCGGTGTTGGCGCGGTCGTAGGCGTCCACCCGGAGTGACTGGTGAGCGGCCACTTTGCGGAGCACCACCGGCAAGTCATCCTCGGCCACCGTGAAAATCACGCTGATCGGTTGGATTTGCGTGATCACCACCAGGCCGTTCGGATCGGTGGCGTGTATGATATTGCCGGGATCGACGAGACGCAGGCCCACCCTGCCGGTGATTTCGGCCTTGATGTTGCAATACACCAGGTTCAACTTGGCGCTGTCGATCATCCCCTGATCGCTTTTGACGACGCCTTCCTGCTGCGCCACCAGGGCCTTCTGGGTGGCCAGTTGCTGTTCCGGAATGGCGTTCTGCGCCAGCAGTTTCTGGTATCGGTCCAAATCGACCTTGGCATTATCGAGGGTCGCGATGTCCTTCGCCATCTGCCCTTCGAACTGCTCCAGTTGGACCTGGTAGGGCCGCGGGTCGATCTCCGCCAGCAGATCGCCGGCATGCACCATATCGCCTTCGGCATAGTGGACCTTCATCAACTGCCCGTCCACCCGGCTCTTGACGGTCACCGTGTAGATGGGAACCACGGAGCCCAAGCCCGTGATATACACCCCGATGTTTCCTCTGCGAGCCTTGACCGCCACCACCGGGACAGGCCCGCCGCCGCCTTTCTTGCCAGCCTTCGATGGCGCGCCGCCCGCGTTGGCAGCCGTTGCGCCGCCCCTCGACCACAAATACCAGGCTCCAGCCGCGAGCACGACAATAACCGGCAGCCAAAGCCAGCGCCATCGGGACCGTCTCGCTTTTAGCGGCCTCGGTTTCGGCAGCTTTGCCTCTGGAGGGACAATCATGGTGCTGTGAATCTTCTTTGGGGAAACTTCCTCGTCCATGCGCCAACCCGTTGGATACTCCCTGGCCCTAATCCTCAATTGGACTCGATCGCAGGTCCGTTACTTCATTTTATAGGGGCGAGTTCCCGGAAACCGGTTGTTACACACCCATCTGGGCTACCGGCGACTAGTCCTTTCGGGTACGGATCGCACGGTCGGCGGATGTAAATGTAAGGGAAATTACGTTACAGGGGAAGGTGGCTCACTATGGGGCGAACTGAGCCTGGAGCGACTGGTTCGCCCACAAGCCGGGTGTCAGCGCCAGTAGCCGCGGTGGAACCGGTACCCCCGGCCTTCATGGCGCCACTCCGGAGCGACCCACGCGGCGCGCGCACGCGGAGGACGCTGCCAGCGGCCTTCTACCCACGCCCAGTTGCCGCCGCGCCAGTCCCAGTAGCCCGTCGTCCAGACGTACCCGGGGCCGGGCGCCACGCCCACCACCGCGTAGCGCGGCGCCGGTGGGGCGTAGCGCACGTAGTACGCCCCGCCGCCGGCGCAGGCGCTCCACATAGTGCCGAAGAGAACGAAAACACCAGCCAGAATCTTTGGTTTCATTTCTGCCCTTCTCCTACCCATAGGAACGTGGACGGGCAGCCAGGCGTTGCAGAGCGTGAATCGAAGTTAATGTTAGGAAGATTTCATGTGGGGACCGCGAGCGCTGCCGGGACACAAAACTACTTTGAACGCCTCCTTGGGCGACCGCCGCAGCAGTTCGAATCCCAGTGCGCAGTCCTTCAGGGGAATGCGATGCGTGATCATTGGCTTGACATTCACACGGCCGGAGCAGATCAGATCGTAAGCCTCGCGCACGTCGCTGTAGAACGCATTGGAGGAACTCGTGAGGGTTCGTTCCGAGCCCAGAGCCGCGGCGTTCAGAGCGACCGGCGCGTCGTGAACAGCCAGGTTGACATAGGTTCCACGCTCGGCCAGCAAACTCGCGGCTTCGGCAATGATAGGGCCGCTGCCGACCGTATCGAACACGGATAACACGCGCCGCACACCACCTCGAGCCAACCCGTCGGCGAGCGAAACCGCGGAGGGATCGATGACGTTGATGTAATCGAAGCATCGCAGGACCGCCTGCGCGGAAAGCGATGGTTCCGAGACGAACACCCGGCGGGCTCCCCTGGCTCTGGCCACTTGGGCGATGCTGAGCCCCACGGGACCGCCACCGATACATAAGACCTCGTCGCCCAGAACCGCGGGCCGCCCTACTGCATGCACCGCCACGCAGACCACGTCGGCCATGGCGGCTTCTTCGAAGGAAACAGGATCGGGAATCGGATAAAGCAAGTCGGCCCACCCCAGGCAGTACTCGGCGTAGGCGCCCGGGTAATAGTCCATCTCTCCCCATCCCTGAGCGTGGCCCATGTGGATCGTGTTGGGGCACAGATTCTGCGAGCCGGCGCGGCAGAAATTGCACCGGCCGCAGGTGCGATAGGCCTGAACCCCGACGCGCTGCCCGAGCCAATGTTCCTGAGCGGGAGAGTTCACTCTGACTACGGTCCCCGCATACTCGTGCCCCAGGATGATGTTGGGAGGGTTCGGGACATGGTATCCCAGCGTGTGCAGCGCCCACGGGTTCTCGCCCTCCCAATACCGCAGGTCGCTACCGCAAATACCGCAGGCCGCAACTTCGATCAGGACTTCCAGTTCGGTGGACAATTGCGGCTCCGGCACTTCGGTCCACTCGAGTTGTCTCGGCTGGCGCAGAACGACCGCTTTCACAAAAAGCACCTTCCGGTCTGGAAGACGCATTCTATCAGGCGGCAATGCTTGCGCTCACGGCGTAGAGATTTCCGAAGAATTCCCACTCCTCCGACACGACTTTAGCCGCTGGTCAGGAAGGCCGCGATGCGTTGGAGAATACGATCTGGGCCGGCACCGTCGCTGTCGACCATACCCAAATTGACCTGAAGTTTGGGCCGCACCGTCTTTCCGGCCAGCAGGCACGCGTACGGGCCGGACAGTTGTTCGGCGATTGATTTGGCGATAGCAGTAGCCTCCGGAACTGAGGCAGAGAGCATCGCGACGAATTCTTCGGGTCCCCAGCGGCCCACAATCGCATTCGGCGGAAGACTGTTGCGCAGCCGCTTGGTGAAGGCAGCCGTAAGTTCCGCGGCGACCTCGGCCCGGAATTGGACTTCCGCCAGGCGGATGCCGCTCACCTTGAAGAGTATCAGCCTGTAGGCTCCAGGTTCCGAGCGGACCCTCTCCTCGATTTCGCGCCGGGTGTAAAGTTCAGTCAACTGATCGACGGAGGCAGCCGCCTCCAGGGAATCGATCCGCTTGTGCAACATACCCATTTCCACTTTGAGCTGCGAAACAGTGAAGTGATTTTGCTTGCGGATCTGTTCCACGCAATCGGAGATCTCGTCTGTCGCGGACATGAGTGCCGCTCGCACGCCGCTGCCTTCGGGAGAGCGCGCAACGTTGCGGAGGCGGGCCAGGGCGGCTCGAAGGCGCGATTCGTGCTCCCCATCGGCCTGGGAGAAGGAGCCGACGATTTGCTCAAATGCCTGAGCCGTGCTGTCCAATTCCGCCCGCAGCCGGTTCAGATACTCCGAAGCTTTATCCCGATAACTGCGCAGCAGCCCGCGGAAAGTAGCCCTGGTTTCGCACAGCGTCTCCCGCTTTCCCGAGGCGGCTTCGTCCGCCAGATCGTTCAAATACTTCCGCAGCGGCTCGAGAAGGGCAGGGTTAACTTCGATGGTATAGTGCGCGACGGCCCGTATGGCGTCGGTGTAGCATTCCACGACGAATTCGCGCTCGCGGTTGCATTTTTCCAGGGCTGCCAGCGATTCCCCGATCGAAACCATATTCTCGTCCCCAGGGCAAATATCGGCGGGTATAAGAATTCCTTTAGGCTTCTTTGCCTTGGGTCTTGATTTTCTCCTTTTATTCGCCCACAATAAACACGAGGAGCCAAATGGCACTGACCAAGCGACAAAAGCAGGTGCTGGAATTCATAGCCAACTTCGTCGATGAACACCAGTATTGTCCGAGCTACGAAGAGATCGCGAGGGGGCTTGACCTGGCCTCCCTGGCAACCGTGCATAAACACATTTCGGTGTTGGAGGCCAAGAACTACCTGAAGCGGGGGTTCAATCAGAGCCGGTCGATCGAGTTATCGGCGCGGTATCTGCAGGAGCAACGCCGGACGCGACCGCAATTGCGCGAGATTCCGCTGCTGGGGCGGATCGCCGCCGGGTCGCCCGTAGAGTCGGTGGAGCAACGGGAAGTGTTGAATTTCGCGGACTTTGCAGGGCACGGCGACACATATGCCCTCGAGGTGCGCGGCAACTCGATGATAGACGACCACATTTGCGACGGTGACCTGATCCTCCTGGAGCGAGTGACACAGGTGCACGACGGCGACATCGTGGTAGCGCTGGTTGCCGGGAGCGAGACCACCCTGAAACGATTCTACCGGGAACAGAACGACATGATACGGCTACAGCCAGCCAATGCGACTGTGAAACCGATAGTCGTACCCGCCCGGGATGTGGAAATCCAGGGGAGGCTGCTTGCCGTCCTCCGCAAATACAAATGACCGGACCGGACTCAAGCCCGCTTGAGTAACTGTATTTAGACAGACGCTTCTAAATAGCTAAGTAATCGGTACGGTATTCAGACAGTAACACTCGCAGAACGCACCATGAGTTCCTGCTCCGCACGGAGCCAGTCTTCCTCGGGGGAGCCGCCTTGGCAACCGCGCGCTTCCCAATACAGGAACGCGAGCCGGGCAATATCTTCGTGCGTGGGCTGAGCGACAGGGGTGACGGCAACATATTGCACGACAGCGATTTCCGGCTCGGCGGCAGATGCCGACGGCGTCTCGGCGGGCACGGTATGCTTGGCGCGCGTTCGGCTGGCAGACTTGCGGCGGGACGGCGCGGGCGAGGCTCCGGCGGATAGGCTCAGGTCGTTTTCGGAAGTACGCTTTCTTGTCATTATTGTGTTTTTGATTCTCCCTGAATGATACGATCCCTTCTATTTTAACGGATTCATCCTCACTTACGCATCAAAAGTTTCGATCAGTCGGATTATACGCGTATCCTTTCGGACCATCGTGTCCGGGCAGGGTGTATATTTAGGTTAGGTTGCGGCGAATCGGCATATGCACGATCGGGTTCGCGATGCTGGCGCGGTCGGTCCTGGCGGCGCCCAAGGTGGTCGCGGTTGATATCGACGGGATGGTGCATCCGATTACTGTTGAGATTATCAGCAGCGCCATCGAGCAAGCGAAGCAGCAGGATGCCGCTTTTCTGCTCGTCCGCCTCAATACGCCCGGCGGTCTGATGGATGCGATGCGCGAGACGATCGAGAAGATCGTATCGTCCCCCATTCCGGTGGTGACCATGGTGACTCCCAGTGGAGGACGCGCGGCCTCGGCGGGTTTTTTCATCCTGGAATCGGGCGACCTTGCGGTCATGGCGCCGGGGACCAATACCGGCGCCGCCCATCCCGTCGCGTTCGGCGGCCAAATGGACGATGTGATGAAGCAGAAGGTGGAGAACGATGCCGCCGCGTATATGCGCAGCATTACCAGCAAGCGCGGGCGCAATAGCGCGCTGGCGGAGACCACGGTGCGCGAAAGTAAGTCGTTCACCGACCGTGAAGCACTCGACCAGCACCTGATCGACCTGATTGTGCCCAACGAGCAGGAACTGCTCCGGGTATTGGACGGCCGAACCGTCACGCGTCTGGACGGCACTCAGCAGACGCTGCATACCGCGGGCGCCGTCATCGACGTCTACCAGAAATCCCTGCGCCAGACGATTATCTCGGCCATCGCCGATCCTAACATCGCGCTCGTGTTGTTAGTCATTGGCGCTTTAGGGATTTATGTGGAGTTCTCTCATCCCGGCCTGGTGGCCCCGGGGGTCATCGGCGCCATCCTTGTCCTGTTGGGGCTTTCCGCGATCTCCGTCCTGCCCATCAACTGGCTCGGTGTAGCCCTGCTTTTGCTGGCCTTCTCACTGTTCGCTCTCGAAGTGAAGCTTTCGTCTCACGGAATTCTCGGCGCCGGCGGCGCCGTGGCCATGGTATTGGGCGCCGTCATGCTGATCAACAGCCCGCAACCCGAAATGCGCGTCCATTGGAACACCGCCATCGGTCTGGCACTGCCGTTTTCGGCGATCACGGTCTTTCTGCTCTCGCTCGCGGTCAGAGCGCGGCGCAACAAAGTCGTGACCGGAAGCGAAGGCATGATTGGTGCGACCGGCGCAGCGGTCACCGAGCTCGCGCCGGAGGGCAAGGTATTTGTGCATGGAGAGTACTGGGATGCGGTCGCGGTGAGACCCGTGGCGGCGGGCGCGCGAGTCACGGTGACGGGCATCGACTGTCTCAAACTTACGGTCGAACCGGGCCCATAACAAGAAGGCATTTGGTGTTAGTCGAGTCACAACAGGAATTGGGGCTGACCTCCGGAGGCTGACGTGAATCTGATCGACCTGAGTCCGATGTTTCTCATCTTCGCAGCCATTGTTTTGATCTGGCTGTTTAACTCCATCAAGATACTCCGCGAATACGAACGTGCGGTGATCTTCCGGCTGGGGCGAGTGCTGCCGCAGCCGAGCGGTCCGGGATTCATCTTCGTGTTCGCGCCGTTCGAGCGGATGGTGCGAGTGTCCCTGCGCATCGACACTCTCGAAGTGCCGGCACAAGACGTGGTCACGCGGGACAACGTGACCGTGAAGGTGAACGCGGTGATCTACTTCCGGGTGGTGGATCCGCGACTGGCGATCCTGGAGGTTTCGAACTTCCTTTATGCCACATCGCAATTGGCCCAGACGACATTGCGGAGCGTGCTCGGCGAGGTAGACCTGGATACCCTGCTCAGCCAGCGCGAGAAGCTCAACGTGCGGCTGCAATCCATCCTGGATCAACATACGGCGCCGTGGGGCGTGAAGGTCTCGATGGTGGAAGTGAAGCAGGTGGACCTGGCGGAGCAGATGATTCGTGTGATCGCGCGGCAGGCCGAGGCCGAGCGCGAGCGGCGCGCCAAAATCATCCATGCGGAAGGCGAGTATACTGCCGCCGAGAAGCTCAGCATGGCTGCCGAGGTGATCCAGCGGCAGCCGGTGGCCATTCAGCTACGCTACCTGCAGACCCTCGTGGAAATCGGAGCCGAAAAGAACACCACCATTGTATTCCCGCTGCCGCTCGATATAATTGCATCATTGGCGCGCGCTCTGGATCGGACGGCGAACGGAAATGACGCGGGCCCTGGAAACTCTCCGGTATGAGAAACAACGAGACTGGCGAATTTGAGTTAGTAGTAGGCAACCGGCAGCTGCTGAGCGGCTTCTTCATCATCGTGCTGCTGTTTGCAGTCGCCTTCGCCATGGGATACGTGGTGGGAGAGAACTCGCGATCGGCGAAAGCGCAGACCGAAATGGCCGCATCGCCCGCCCCCGGAGCTGCTCCAGGCGAGTCGCGGCCGCAGCCATCCACCGCACCGGCGAACCCGCCGAGCCAGCCTGCCCAGCCAGCCGAGTCGCCGCGCGCGTCCCTGGAACCGGCTCCCCAACCGACCACGCAGCCGGTGCCCGAAGCCCGTCCTGCGGTACGCGAGGCGCCTGTTCCGAAACACGAAACCTTGCCCCACACACCGGAAGCGTCTCCGACTCGTGAAACCAAAGCACCGCCTCCTGCGCCCGCGGCGGCCACTTCTCTGGCCGAAGCGCCTCCGGGATCGTATTGGCAGGTGCTCGCCACCGCGAACCGGGACTCGGCGCAAGATATGGTTCGGTCGCTGCAAGACAAGGGACTCCCGGCAACCCTGAGTCCCGGGCCGAACAATCTGACGCGCGTGCTGGTAGGTCCTTACCGCGATACGGCCTCGCTGGGCAAGGCCAAGACCGAGCTGGAAGCCGCCGGGCTCCATCCGGTTCGGAAATAGCATGAGCGAAGCTTTGGTGCAGATCGGGGGGCAGCCAGGCCCCCGGCTTCCGGAGTGGGCTCGCAAGGGCCGCACACATTTCGAGTCCCTCAATCGCCTGAAGAGCCAGCTTCGCCGGCACAACCTGCACACCGTGTGCGAGTCGGCGCGCTGCCCCAACATCCACGATTGTTTCCATCGCGGCGCCGCCACGTTCATGATTCTGGGCAACTGGTGCACCCGCGGATGCGGCTTCTGCGCGGTTCCCAAGGGCAATCCGGAAAAACACGACATGCGCCTGGACCCCTCGGAACCGGCGAACGTGGCGCGCATGGCGGCGCAGATGCGGTTGCGATACGTGGTGATCACGAGCGTCAATCGCGACGACCTGGCGGACGGCGGCTCGCGTCATTTCGCCGAGACGGTGAAGGAGGTGCGCCGCGCGCTTCCCGACGCCCGCGTCGAGGTGCTGACACCCGATTTTTGCGGCGATCTGGACGCGGTGGCGCGCGTCCTCGAGGCCGGCCCTCACGTCTTCAACCACAACATGGAGACGGTGCCGCGCCTCTACCGGCGGGTACGCCCGCAGGCGGACTACCGGCAGTCTCTCGAGGTGCTGTCCTTTGCCAGGAGGTTCGCGGACGCTTCGGCTGCCCGCAGTTCGGTCCTTACCAAGTCCGGCTTCATGGTGGGGTTGGGCGAGACGGACGAAGAAGTCCGCAGCCTGCTCCGGGATCTGCGGACTGCGAACGTGGGCATTGCCACCATCGGGCAGTACCTTCAGCCCACGCGCCGGAACCTGAAGGTCCGGGCATTCCTCGAACCCGCCCGGTTCGCGGATTGGCGCGATTACGGTCTTTCGCTCGGTTTCCAGGCGGTCTTCAGCGGGCCGCTGGTTCGCAGTTCCTACATGGCCGACCAGGTGAGCGAGGAAGCGCGCCAGGTCTTGTGTTGAACTGGGTTCTGGCGCTGCTCTCGGCGGCGCTCCTGATCCTTACCTTTCCGCGATTTCACATCGTCTGGTTTGCGCCCGTGGCGTTGACCCCCATGCTCATCGCAATGGCCCGCGAGGCGCGTCCCTGGCGCCGATTCCTGCTGGGCTGGGCGTCCGGGGTGGTGTATTGGTTCGGGGTCTGCTACTGGATCCAGTTTGTGCTGGCCTTCCACGGGGGCATGGGAGACCCTGTCGGCTGGGCCGTCTTCCTGCTCTTCTGTGTGGCGAAGGGGCTCCACATGGGCGTATTCGCGCTGATCGCGGGCATTTTGATGCGGCGCTGGTGGGCGATTCCGGCGGTAGCCGCGGCGTGGGCGGCGGTAGAGGTGACGCACGGACCGCTGGGCTTCGCCTGGCTGGCGCTGGGCAACGCGGGGATCGACATGGGAATCCCGCTGCGGCTGGCGCCGATTACAGGCGTGTACGGGCTTTCGTTCGTGTTCATGATGATGGCCACGGCGCTGGCGTCGGCGGCGCTGCGGCGCCCGCGGCTCGAGTTGCTCTGGCTCGCCCTGTTGCCGCTGCTCTTCCTGCTCCCGCCGATGCCGGCCGGGGAGCAGGGGCACGACGTCGCGCTGTTAGTCCAGCCGGACATCTCGGAGACCGAGGAGTGGACGGACCAGTCCGTCGATCGCATGGAGCGCGAACAGGTGGCTCTGACCGCACGCGGGGCCCTGACGGGGACCGATCCACCGCCCGCCATCGTGGCGTGGCCCGAGGTGCCGGCGCCGCTCTATTACTACGAAGACGCGCGCTTCCGGAATTACGTGGACGGCCTTGCGCGTACCATTCACGCCTGGCTGCTGGTGGGCATCGTGGCGCACCGGTACGATGGCGCGCCGCTCAATTCCGCCGTGCTGGTCTCTCCCGAGGGCCTGCCCGTCAGCCGCTACGACAAGGTAAACCTGGTGCCGTTCGGTGAGTTCGTGCCCTGGCCGTTAGGTGTTCTGACCAGGAAGATCTCCACCGAAGCAGGAGACTTCGCGGCGGGCTACCGCGCCGTGGTATCGCCTGTGGGCAATCACAAGATCGCCGCCTTCATCTGCTACGAATCGGTGTTTCCGAGTTTTGTCCGCAAGTTCGCCGAGGGAGGCGCGGAGGTGCTGTTCAACATCTCCAACGACGGCTGGTTCGGGAAGAGCGCCGCCCGCGAGCAACACCTTACCATCGTCCGCATGCGCGCCGCGGAGAATCGGCGCTGGATTCTCCGTGCCACCAATGACGGCATCACCGCTACCATCGATCCGGCAGGCCGCCTGCGAGGGACCTTGCCTTTATACACGGAAGGCACATCTTACACAGGGTTCAGCTATATTACGGCGACGACGGTGTATACACGGTGGGGCGACTGGTTTGCGTGGCTCTGCGCCACGATTGTGCTGATGGCATTGGTGGCGGAATGGATATAGTTACTTCCGGTCCGCGGCTCGGCCGGCGTACTTCTTCCACATTGCGGGGTCCGAGAGCATCTTGATGAACAGGCCGCCTACCACCGAGCGAGCCTGGAACCCCTGCTGCTTGCCGGTGACGGTGTCATACCAGTCGGTCAACGGCACGCGGCTCTGCGAATCGTTAGCGAACTGATACGCGGGCGCGGCCAGGGCCTCGAAATCCTCGGATTGCTCGGCCAGCGTGGCGGTCCACAGCACCCAGTCGAGCTTGGTGTAGTCCCGGCGATTGTCCAGCGGAAGCCCGTATGGCTTCTGGTGGGCCCGATAAAAAGCCATCTCCGTCCGGGCCACCGAAGGGGGGAACAGGTTCAAGCCCAGCAGCTTGTCCCAGACCAGGTTGTATTTCTGGCTCCAGGTTCCGGGCTTGTCGAATGCCAGGCGGTAATGGTCGCCATCGTTCGCCAGCGTGACCCATCGGGCGGCGAAGTCCTGCGCCGTTTTCCGATACAGCGCCGCCTCCTGCCGGCGTCCGGTCATCTCACAGAGCGAGCCATACGCGCCGAGCGCCAGAATGGCTTTGATCGAGAGGTTGGCGTTGTGCGCGAGATGCCCCGCGAAGTCGTCCGTAGAGAGCTGATTCTCGGGATCGAGGCCCTTCTCCTTCAGGTACTCGGCCCACTTGGTCAACTGCGGCCAATACTTCCCGGCAAAGTCCGCGTTGCCCTCCACGCGCGCCAGGGCCGCGAGCATGAGCAGCATGTTCCCGCTTTCCTCCACGGGCATCTGGTTCTCTTCGGTCCGTTCGCCGCCGCCGTAGACCTGTCCGTTGGCTTGCGGGTAGGTCCCCAGGTCGTGCGGCGCGAACGGCCAGCGCCAGCGCTCCATCCGCGCGTAATCCAGGACGGGCTGGAGCTGCGCTTCGAGCAGCCGCGGATTGAACAGCAGGGTGAACGGCGAACTGGGATAGATCACATCCACCGTGGCGATGCAGCCATTGCTGAAATTCTCCTTAGGGAAGTACATGGCCGTGCCATCGACATCCGCCACCAGTTTGTGGGCGGCCAGCGTCTGGCGATAGGCGAGCGCTGCCAGGCGGGCATACTTCTCACCTCCCACCTGCCGGAGATCGGCCATCAGTTCGCCGTCGAAGGCAATGCTTCGCTCCCGCAGCGCATCGTGGTCTTTGCGGGCGGTGCGCAGCAGGTCGCCGGCCTCCGCGCCCTTGCGCCGCCACCAGGGCCGCTCGCGGCGTTGGAAGTACTCGATCGAATACAGGTCGTCGTACGCCAGCATCAGGTAGCGTGATACCGGGCGCGAGCCCACCCGGCCCAAGTCCACGCTCATCGCCAGCACATCGGCAGGCCGGCGTCCCGAGGGGTAGTCGCCGAGATCGTCGGAATCGGGCAGCCGGCCGCTCGTTTCGAACGCGGCGCGCGCCTCCTGCTGCAGTCCGGCCACCGAGGAAACGCCGTCCGGACGGTCCGCCGCCAGGTAGAGGTAGCCCCAATCGATGCGCAGATCGTCGCCACGCTTGGCCAGCATCGGCTGCTCCCGCGAACCCATGCGCAGCACGGGCTGCCCGTCGAGAAGGAAGCGCGCCCACGCTACCGGCTGATCGGCGGTGTTGGTCACCAACTGCGCTCCGGCATCGAAGAAGAGGCCAACGTCATGCTCGGCGCCATCGCTCGACGACACAGTCCACTCCACATAGGTCAGGGGCCGGGAAAGCACCTCCAGGTCGTCCGGTAGCGCCGGCGTGAAGAAGGTCAAGGTCAAGCTGACGCCGGCGCCGGTGAACTCGTAGACGGTGCGGGTGGGCAGTACCTCCAGGCGGGTCTGATCGAGCGCGGGGGGAGACTGCCGCTCCCGGCCCATGAGGCGAAACGTCTTGCCGTCGATGCGCACCAGGGCATCGAGATTGTTGGGCTTTCCAGTCCAGTGCGCGGTCGGGCTGTCGGCCAGGCGGTCGGTCATCGACCAGATGCTGAAGTACGGATCGTGAGCCACCAGCGGCACCGCCGGAGGCCGCAGCGGTGCCAGAGCCTGCCCTTCAGCCCCGGCCGCGAGCAGCACCATCGCAACCGCAATCCGAAAACACCCTTTCACCTGTTGCATGATCGTCCTCAACTCGTATCGGCACAGTAGCACGATTCGGTGCGGGCCGGAATCGGCTGGCGACGTATTGCAAGCGCTAACAATTGGTTGTACTATTGACCTCCAGAAACAGGAGAGGCAGAGACGTGGCACAACCAGCCACCTGTGACCTTCGGGTGAGGCTACAAAGGAGCACCAAGACGTGACACCTTCCAAGTTCTTCGTAGCGGCTTTAATCGCAACGGCAACGGCTTTCGCCCAGGTACAGGCAGGCCGGATTGTGGGCACGGTATTCGATCCGAATCGGGCCGTAGTGCCTAATGCCAAAGTCACGATCACCGACCTGGGCACCAACCAGGCTCACTCCATCAGTACCAATAGTGCCGGGGAATTCGTGCTCACGCCGGTGAATCCGGGGTTTTACAAGGTGGTGGTGAGCGCATCCGGATTCGGCAACGCGGTGGTCAACAACGTGGAAGTGATCGTGGGCCAGTCGGCGCGCGTAGATGTCGATCTCCGGGTAGGCGATGTATCGACCCAGGTGGAGGTGGTTGCTTCGGCGCCCCTGCTGAATACCGAATCGGGAACGCTGGGGCAGGAGATCACCAACAAGCAGATTGTGGATCTGCCGTTAAACGGCCGCAGTTATTACGAGCTGGCGCGCCTGACTCCCGGGGCGACGCTCCTGCCCGGCAGCGGAAATCTGCTGCGCATCCGCGCCAATTACGAATCCGGCACTTCGATCAGCGGCGTTTCCGGCACGCAGACGAGTTTCTACCTGGATGGCGTGGACACCACGGACCACCATCAGGGCGGAACTCTGATTCAGACCTCGATCGACGCGCTGCAGGAATTTCAGATTCAACAGAGCGAATACAGCGCCGAGTACCGCAACTCGGGCGGCGTACTCAACGGCACCACCAAGAGCGGAACGAACCAGTTCCACGGAGTCCTCTTCGAGTTTCTCCGCAACGACAAACTGGATTCCCGAAATTTCTTCGCTTTGCAGCGCGATGTATTGAAGCGCAATCAGTTCGGCGGCGGGATCGGCGGGCCGCTCAGCATTCCCAAAATCTACAGCGGGAAGAACCGAACGTTCTTCTTCGTCAATTACGAGGGGATGCGCCAGCGGGCCGGCACCGTGTTCAACAGCGTGGTGCCGACACCGGCGCAAAAATCGGGCGATTTCAGCGCGCCCGGGCTGAATATCATTTACGATCCCACCACCGGAGCGCCGTTCGCCGGCAATGTGATCCCGGCATCGAGGCTCTCGCCGCAGGCCCAATTCTTCGCCAAGTACGTGCCGGATCCCAACCTGGGGAACCGCGCGATCTTTGCGCCCTCCACGGTGCTCGATCAGGACCAGGCGACGGCGCGCGTGGACCAGACCATCACCAACAACCATCGCGCCTTCGTACGCTACAGCTTTGTCAACTACCAGGAGAACGACCCCAATTCGTTTCCGGCACTCGGCTATGCCTCCCTGAATACTCGCGGACATAACGTGGTGGCGGCGTTGATCAGCAATCTGAAGCCGACATTGATCAACGAATTTCGCTTCAATTATCTGCCCAACGCGATCGACCTGATGGCGTTTCTGCAGGGCACCAACTTCTATTCGCAGGCGGGAGTACCGGGATTTGAAGATACCGGACATCGTCCGGGCGACGCCGGCTCATTCCCCGATTTCTCCTGGAGCGGATACGCTTCGCTTTCCGGTTCCACCTTCGACCAAAGGCCCAAGACGCAGAACCTCAAGGTGTGGGAATTCAGCGACAACCTGACCTGGATCAAGGGCCGGAACATCTTCAAGTTTGGTGCGCAGATCCGCCACTGGATTCCACTGTTTACCGACAGCGGCGTGTATGAAGGGCAGTGGACGTTCAACGGCAGCATCACGCAGAACCCGGCGAAGCCGGCGGGCACCGGCGATGCGTTTGCCGATTTCATGCTGGGAATTCCGTATTCGGTGGGGCGGAACTTCCCCGCCGATTGGTTTGGAGGCTACGCCACCTACTGGCATTTCTACGGGCAGGACGATATCAAAGTAAGCGAACGGCTCACACTGAACGTCGGCCTGCGTTACGAGTACTCGCCGTGGTTGAGCGGTTACAAGGGCCAGGTGGGAACCATCCTCCCGAATTCGCCGAAGCCGATCGCCGTGCAAGCGGTCAACCTGGACGCGCAGTTTGCGGCCCCTACCGCGTATGCCCTGCTCGGCAACCTGGTGCAGACGTGCAGCCAGGCGGGGCTCGCCGATAACTGTACCTCGACCGACAAGGCGCAGTTCGCGCCGCGCTTCGGCTTCGCATGGCGCCCCTTCGACTCCAAGACGGTGCTGCGCGGCGGGTACGGCATCTTCTGGGAGGTGGAGAGCAGCACCAACCGGGTGAACCACAACATGGTTCCGTACACGCTCAGCGAGACGGTGTTCAACGACGGCCTTCGCACCATGGCGACCTTCTTCGTGGGCCGGCCGATCGGCGGCGCCACTACTGCCGCCAGCCTGACCGGCGGGTACCCGCACATGCCGATGGGCTATGACCAGCACTGGAGTTTCGGCGTGCAGCGTCAACTTCCGTCCAATTCCGTGCTGGAGGTCAACTACGTGGGGAACAAGGGGACCAACCTCTACGAAGCGAATCCGATTAACAATCCCCCGGCCGGCGCGGGCGCAATCCAGGCCAGGCGCCCGCTGCCACTGTTCGGCGCCATCACTTACAACGGGCAGGACGCATCCTCGATCTACCATGCCTTGCAGGCGAAATTCGAGAAGCGCTTCGGCGGCGGCCTGTGGTCCCTGGTGTCGTATACCTGGTCGAAGAGCATCACCACTTCGAACGTCCCGGCCGTCGGCGGGAACTATGCTTACGAGCGCGCGCTGACGGGCTTCGACATTCCGCAGAACCTCACGGCCAGCATCGGCTATGAACTGCCGGTCGGCCGCGGCAAGAAGCTGCTTTCGAATTCCAACCCCGTTGCCACGACCCTATTGGGCGGATGGCAATTGCAAGGCATCGTGGTGTTGCGCAGCGGGCGGCCCTACACCCCCACCATCTCGCGCGACGTCGCGAATACGGGAATCGGCGGCCAGCGCCCCATACGAATAGGCTCCGGAAAGCTCAGCAACCCGACCATCGGGCAGTGGTTCGACAAGACGGCGTTCGCGCTGCCGGCTACTTATACGTACGGGAACTCCGGCGGCGACATCCTGCGCGAAGACCGCTTCAAGAACCTCGATCTTTCGCTCTTCAAGCAGTTCCAGTTCAACGAGCGGGTGCGGATGCAGTTCCGCGCCGAAGCGTTCAACCTCACCAACAGCCCCAGCTTCGCCGCGCCCGGCACGAATATCGATGTCGCTTCGGGCGGTGTGGTCACATCCACCATCAGCACCCCCCGCAACATCCAGTTCGGACTCAAACTGACTTACTGAGATGCGGGCTTTCCCTCTGATCGACGCCGATGTGCCGGGCTCCAGGCAGGCCAGAGAATGATCCGGGGCTTGCGCTGGCGAATCGCGGCCCTGGTGGCGGCCGCCATTGCCATCAGCTATTTCGACCGGCAGACGCTCCCGGTGGCGATCGCCGCGATTCAGCGTGAGATCGCCGTCAGCAATACGCAGTTTTCGCAGTTGCAAGCCTGTTTCCTGATCGCCTATGCCGTGATGTATGCGGGCGGCGGAAAACTGATCGACAGGTTGGGGACGCGCGCCGGCTTTGCCTGGATCATGTTGTGGTGGTCGGTAGCGTGCGCCAGCCATGGGTTGGCCCGGAGTTTCGCGATGCTGGGCGCGAGCCGCCTGCTGCTCGGCGCGGGAGAAGGCGGCGGCTTCCCCGCGGCCACCAAGGCGGTTTCCGAATGGTTTCCGGCGAGCGAGCGCTCCACCGCTATGGGAATCATCAACGCCGGCACGGCGGTTGGCGCGGTAGTTGCGCCGCCCGCCATTTCGATCATCGTGACCGGGTTGAACTGGCGATGGGTCTTCTTCCTTTCGGGCGCGATCGGGCTGCTGTGGACGGTGTTCTGGTGGAAGAAGTACCGGCCGGCGCGAAGTCATCCGCAACTTGCAGCAGCCGAGCGCGCCCGAATCGCCGAAGCCCCGGATTCCTTCGAACCACCCGCGGGCACCGCGGGCGAATGGTTCCGGCTGCTGACGTTTTCGCAGGTCTGGGGCCTGGTATCGGCCAAATTCCTCAGCGACGCCGCCTGGTATTTTTACCTGTTCTGGCTGCCGAAGTACCTGTACGACGCGCGTGGATTCGATATCAAGGCGGTGGGCGCCTTCGCCTGGATCCCCTACGCGTTTTCGGGTGTGGGCAGCCTGTGCGGCGGCTGGTTTTCGAGCGAGTTGATCCGCCGGGGATACAGCCTGAACTTCGCCCGCAAAGCCGCGCTGGGCGCAAGCGCCGCGGTCATGCCGTGCATTTTGTTCCTTACCCACGTGCCGGTCAGCATGGCAATCGTGTTGTTCAGCGTCGCGTTCTTCGGCCAGCAATCGTGGTCCACCCTGGTGATGGTCTTGCCCGCCGACCTCTTCCCCCAACGCACCGTGGCATCGGTGGCCGGGCTCGTCGGATTCGGCGGCGCCATCGGCGGCGCGGTATTCGGCGTGGTGGCAGGTTATTTGCTGGACCATGGCTTCGGCTACGGCCCCGTGTTCCTGGCGGTCGGCACGTTTCACGTGATTGCGTATCTGATCATTCTGCTGTCGGTGCGCGAAGTGGCGCCGCTCGGTTCTGAAGTCCTGGAAATGACCTTATGAAAATCACCGAGATTCGAACCCGCGTTGTGGAATGGCGGGGGCACACCGTGCCTCCCCAACCGCATTTCTGCACCAACCCGATGGACCTGCTGTCGCTGCCCAGCGATTCGATGGCGAGCTTCCGCTTTCACGGCTGGCTGATCGTCGAGGTCTTCACCGATGCCGGGCATGTGGGAATCGGCAATGCGGCTCTGGCACCGCGAGTGGCCAAGCAGATCATCGACGTATATTTGAAGCCCATCCTCATCGGCCGCGATCCGTGGGATTCGGAAGCGCTGTGGCAGCATATGTACCGGAACACGATGGCATTCGGCCGCAAGGGCATTGGCATGGCAGCCATCAGTGCGGTGGACATCGCCTTGTGGGACATCCTGGGCAAGGCGGCGCGGCAGCCGGTATTCCGGCTTTTGGGCGGACGTACCAAGCAGAAGATCCCGGTTTACGCCAGCCGGCTCTATAGCCAGCCGCTGGACGCGCTGGCGGCAGAAGCCGCGGCATACAAGAACCTGGGATATCGCGCCATGAAGCTGCGCTTCGGCTGGGGTCCAATGGATGGCGCGGCGGGCATGGAACGCAATCTGGAACTGGTCAAGACCGTTCGGGGCGCGATCGGATACGAGATCGACCTGATGGCCGATGCCTACATGGGCTGGACCTTGGATTACGCGCGGCGCATGATTCCGCTGCTCGAACCTTATCGGCTGTGCTGGCTGGAAGAGCCCGTGATTCCGGACGATATCGCCGGCTACGCTTCCCTCAAGAGCTTCGGCCGCATTCCGATCGCGGGCGGCGAGCACGAGTTTACCTCGTACGGCTTCCGCGACCTGCTGGAGGCGCGAGCCGTCGATGTCATCCAGTTCGACACCAACCGCGTGGGCGGCATTACGCAGGCCCGCAAAGTGGCCGCGCTGGCCGAGTCGTTTGCCGTGCCGGTGGTGCCGCACGCCGGCCAGATGCACAATTTCCACGTGGTGATGGCGAGCTACAACTCGCCCATGGCGGAGTTCTTCCCGATTGTGGATGTCGAGATCGGCAACGAGCTGTTCTGGTACATTTTTGAGGGCGAGCCCACGCCGGAAAACGGATCGATCGATCTGCGAGACGATCTGCCAGGCCTCGGAGTGCGTGTCCGCGAAGACGCGCTCGCCGATTTCGATATCATCGAGACCACCGGCGAGGCGGCGGAGGGAGCCCGGAAATGATCCGTCTGGTACAGTTGCGGGGCCCCGCAGGGCGGCGGCTCGCTGTGGTGGAAGAGCCGCGCCTGGTGGTGCTGGACGGGTGCGCTTCGATCTACAATCTGGCGCAAATGTGCATCGCCGAGAAGCGCGGCGCTCCTGAACTGCTCGCCGGTTTGCGGCGCGCCGAATCGCTCGATTACGCCGAGGTGTATGGGGGTAGATCTCTGTGGCAACTGCTTCCTTCAGCCGACCATCCCGTGGAACCGGCGCGCTGCCTGGTGAGCGGCACCGGCCTCACCCACATGGCGAGCGCGAAGAATCGCCAGGCGATGCATGGTAAGCCCGAAGACCTGACCGACAGCATGCGCATGTACCGCTGGGGTGTGGAGGGCGGCAAGCCTCCGCAAGGCGCTATCGGCGTAGCACCCGAATGGTTCTACAAAGGGACAGGGAGTTCGCTGCGCGCCCACAATCAGCCGCTCACCATTCCCGAATTTGCCGAAGATGGCGGCGAGGAGCCGGAGGTGGCGGGCGTCTACATCATCGACGACGAAGGCGTGCCCAGGCGCATCGGCCTCACGCAAGGCAACGAGTTCTCCGATCACGAATTCGAGCGCCGGAATTATCTCTACCTGGCTGCTTCCAAGCTGCGAACCTGTGCCATCGGTCCCGAACTCGCGATCGGCTCGGACTTCGCATCCGTTCCGGGTGAAGTAGCGATCGAGCGAGGCGGGCAGGGGCTTTGGTCACGCAAGATCTCGACCGGTGAGTCCACCATGTCGCACAGCCTGGCGAACCTGGAGCATCATCACTTCAAATTCGACGCGCATCGGGTGCCGGGCGATGTGCACATTCACTTCTTCGGCGCGGATGCGTTCAGCTTCGGCGAGGGCATTCGCCTGGAACCGGGAGATGTCATGCAGGTACACTTCGAGGGCTTCGGCCGGCCGTTGCGGAATCCGCTGGAAAGAGTGAGCGGTCCGCCGCGCCGGGTCGAAGTACGGGCGCTCGAAGGGGGAGCCGGACGATGACCAGAGTGGCATTTAACGGCCTGGGGACCATGGGAAGCGGCATGGCCCAGAGGCTTCTCGCGGTCGGGTTTGACGTGACCGTCTACAACCGTACAGCAGAGCGCGCCGAGGCGATGCGGCAATCCGGCGCGCGCGTGGCGGCGACGCCTGCCGAGGCGGCCGCGAGCGCGGACTTCGTGATCACCATGGTGGGCGACGACCGAGCCTCGCGCGAGATCTGGACCGGGCCGCACGGTGTGGCGGATGGGTCGCCCTCACACGCCGTGTGGATCGAGTCCAGCACCATCACGCCTGGTTGGGTTCGGGAATTGGGCGCGCTGGCCGAGGCTCGCGGCGGCGCCCTGCTGGACGCTCCCGTGACCGGAAGCCGGCCCCAGGCGCGCAGCGGCGAACTGCTCTTCCTGGTGGGCGGAAGCGCCGAGACGCTCGAGAAGGCCCGCCAGGTTCTCCAGCCCATGTCTCGAGGGATCGTCCACCTGGGTCCAAATGGCGCGGGCGCCACCATGAAATTGATCAACAATTTCGTGTGCGGTGTGCAGGCGGTCGGACTGGCCGAAGCGATGGCATGGATCGAGCGGAGCGGCCTGGAACGCGACCAGGCCATTTCAATCCTCACCGGGGGCGCTCCCGGCAGCCCGATGGTAAAGATACTGGCCGCCAGGATGAGCCAGAAAGACTACGACACCAATTTCCGGCTCGACCTGATGGCAAAGGACCTGACGTATGCCCACGCGGAGTCGCTTCGAGCGGGCGTAGCATTGGCTACCGGCCTCGCCGCACTGAAAACCTTTGAAAAGGCCGCGGAGCAGGGTTACGGAGCCTGCGATCTGTCGGCTGTCGTGGAAGCGTTGCGTGGATAAAAACAACCCCGCGGTAGTGTACGATTAAGCAACGGTGCCGCGGATCGCTGGAAAGTCGGGCGCTCGACAAACAAGGAGAAAATTGAGGATGAAATTGGCGAAAGGGGCGTTGCTTCTCACCCTGGCGTCGGGAGCGGCCTGGGCCCAGGTCAATGTGGGCGAACAGAGGCCGGAAGCCAGCCTGCCCTTCAGCATGACCACGGTGGCCACTTTTAAATTGCCCTGGCGGCTGGCTTTTCTGCCCGATGGCCGCATGCTGATTACCGAAAAAGTCGGGCCGGTTTGGTTGGTGTCCCAGCAGGGCGAGAAGATCCAGGTGGAAAATACGCCCGCGGTTTATTGGCAGGGCCAGAACGGCATGCACGGCGTCTTCCTCTCACCGCGTTACGCCAAAGACCACAGTATCTATCTCACCTATGCCGAGCCGGGTGATTACGGCGGGGGCCTGGCGCTGGCGCGCGCCAAGCTGAATGCCACGGCCACCACCGCCAAACTCGAAAACTTCGAGGTGCTGTGGCGCCAGATGCCCAAGGGGAAGGGCGGCCAGGAAGGCGCGCAGATCGCGTTCTCGCCCGACGGCCAGTATCTGTTCCTGTCAGTCGGCGACCGCCAGCGCATGACCCCGGCCCAGGACCCCGATCAGCCCGAAGGCAAGATCCTGCGCCTCACCCTGGACGGCAAACCCGCCCCCGGCAATCCGAACTTCGGCAAGACGGGCGCCGCCACCATTCCGTTGATCGATCCGCCCCGAGACACCGAAACCGCCAAGACCGCCAAGGTGGTCAGCACCTTTACGATTCCCGGCCCCAATTTGACGCCGGCGGAAACCTGGGCCAGCGGCGTGCGCACCCCCTATGGCCTGGCGTTTTCTCCCGCCGGCGAATTGTGGGAGGTCGAACACGGCCCGCGCGGCGGGGACGAATTGAACTTGATCGAGAAGGGCAAGAATTATGGCTGGCCGCTCGTCTCCTACGGCGAGAACTATAACGGCGTGCCCATTCCCAAGCCTGACACGCGGCCCGACCTGGCGAAGCCGGTGCTCTATTGGGTGCCCGTGATCGCGCCAGGCAATCTGATGTTCTACACCGGAACCAAGACGTTCCCGCAATGGAACGGCAACGGCTTCATCAGCGGCCTGGCGACCAAGACGCTCAATCGCATTATCTTCGACGGCCACGGTGGCGCCAAACCTGCCGAGCGCTGGGATGTGGGGAAGCGCATTCGTGATGTGGAAGAAGGACCC
>DATJWB010000070.1:0-15414 GCA_035501495.1 Bryobacteraceae bacterium
GAAGTTCAAGATCCCTTCATCAGCGGCTTTTGGCAAGATTGGCGAGGAGTATGTGAAAGCGGTCTACCGCTTTGCGGAGGCTCACCAGATTCCCGTCGTGCATTTCAAGAAGCGCCAGAACAAGGAGGAAGTGGCTCGTCCGGGCTCGTCCATATTTGGAAGCGGCGGCGAAGGAGGGCAAAGACCGCGTAGTGCTAATTGGGATTGCGCAAGAGAAGGCATCCGTTTGGAGATCTTGGCCCAGGAAAGGGCAGGAGAAGGCTCGGCATCCGCACATGGACTGGGGCCGAGAGATGGCTTTCATCAATCACTTCTATTTCTATCTATGGGATGCCGAGTGGGGTGGCGCGTTCTGGAAGACCAATTCCTATGCCCCCTATCCGATCTGGCTCTGGCTAAACGGGCATGAGTGGGCCAAACGCCAGTTGGAGAAAGCCGGTGTTGGCTACGAAGCCTTGGACAACGGGTTCCGCACCTGCCAGGATTCAGCCGAATTGCAGAAAACCTGTGAGCGGCTCGGCCCGGCCGCGGTGCAAAGCTTTTTCGCGCGCTGGTGGCGCCGTTTGCCATCCCCGTTCACCGAGGCCGACCGGCGAGCCGGGTACGGGTATCAAATGGCGTTCCGCCAGTTCGAAGTTTCCCACACTTGCGTCTTTGACCGCCCGCAGGCAGGCCGGATGTGGTTTGAGAGCGTGATTCGGGATCACCTGGACGTGGGCCGGCCAGACCAAATCGCGCTGATTTTTCATCGCCGGGTCAACTGCCGCACTCCCGGAAGTTTTCGGACGCGAGTGGTGACTCGGGGCGTGGATCCCACGCTGTGCTGTTACGACAAGTCTTCGCGGATCAAGCAGTACTTCAAAGAGGGACGGGCGCTGCGTACCGCGGTCATCTGCAATACCGGTGATTTCGGCGTCGGCCGCCGCGTCTGCGCGCAGAACTGGAACGCCCTTCGTGGCGTTGGCGAATCCGCCAACCGGAGTCTGTGTGACGCCGAAGCGACAGACGCGCAACCCGCTCCCGACGTGGCCACCTTTTGTCAGGTGACCCGGCCGTCCACTACCGATGACGGTCTCTATGCCGCAGGGCTTCGGTTCGGGGAACAGCGAGTGATGGCGATACTGGCCGCTTTGGTTGGGTTCTGCTACCTGATCAAAGGCTTCACCAACCGGCATCTGGTGGAACGCGCGGGTAGCCTTTTGGGGTCGCCGTATACGTGCAGGCAGGCGACTTACGATCTTCGCCGGCTGAAACGCAAGGGGCTGATCACCAAGGTTACGCGTTCCCGTCGCTATCGGTTGACGGGTCTGGGCCGCCGTGTCGCTGTGCTCTTCACCAAGACGTATGGCCGCGTGCTCGCGCCTGGGTTAAGCGCCCTCGATCCCTGCCTACCCGAGGACGTCGCGGCACGCAACCACGTCGGCACCGCTTGGCGTTGCTTCGACCGCGCTCTCGATGATTTTATTCAGGTGCAGTTGACTGCTCCGTGAAACTTGACCGGTCTGTGAACTTCTGGGGGACCAAGTGGATCTAGCTGCGCAGCATTCCGAGCAGCGTATCCTCGTCCAGGACCGGGACACCCAGTTCCTGCGCTTTGACGAGCTTCGACCCGGCGTCCTCGCCGGCGACCAGGAAGCTGGTCTTCTTGCTCACCGAGCCGCTCACCTTGCCACCAGCCGCTTCAATCAGTTGCGTGGCCTCTTCCCGGCTCAGGGTCGGCAGGGTTCCCGTCAAGACAAACGTGAGGCCCTTCAGCGCGCCGCCCTTGGGCCTGGTGGACTGGTAAGTGAACTGCAGCCCCACGGCGCGCAAGCGCTCCACCAGTTCGCGGTTCCGTGGCTCCCGGAAGAACTGAAACACGCTTTCCGCAACCTTGGGACCAACCTCCTCGGCGCGCTGCAGATCGTCCAGACCCGCGCCCGCAATGCCGTCGAGGCTGCCGAACGCCTCGGCTAAAAACACCGCCGTGCGTTCTCCGACGAAGCGGATTCCCAGCGCTGTCAGGATCCGCGGCAGCGGATTCTTCTTGGAGTTCTCGAGGTTCCTCAGGATGTTGCCGGCGGACTTCTTGCCCATCCGCTCGAGTGTCAGGAGTTTTCCCTCGGTGAGATCGTACAGGTCCGCCACGCTCGATACCATTCCACGGTCCACCAGTTGATCCACCAGGGCGTCGCCCACCCCGTCGATGTTCATGACGCCGCGCGACGCGAAGTGCAGAATCGACTCCTTCAGACGCGCCGAGCAGTTGGTGTTGATGCACCGGCTGGCGGCTTCCCCCTCTTCGCGCACGATCTTCCCGCCGCAGACCGGGCATGTAGACGGCATGCGGAACTTCTTGCGGTAGGAGCCCAGCGCGTGCACACGCACCACTTTGGGAATCACATCGCCGGAACGCTCGATCACCACCTGGTCGCCAATCTCGACTCCCAGCCGCTCGATTTCGTCCTCGTTGTGCAGGGTGGCTCGGGCCACGGTCACGCCGCTCACCACGACCGGGGCAAGGTGTGCCACCGGGGTCAGGGCGCCGGTGCGTCCCACCTGCACTTCAATCCCTTCGACCGTGGTCACGGCCTGCCGCGCGGGATACTTGTAGGCGATCGCCCAGCGGGGCGCCTTGGCAGTAAACCCGAGCAGGCGCTGCTGCGCGATCGAGTCCACCTTGATCACCACGCCGTCGATCTCGTAGGGCAGTTCGTCCCGCCGCCGCTCCCATTCGGCGCAGAATGAAAGCACGTCCTCCACACCCGACACCTGCTTGCGGTGGGGATTCACCTTGAAGCCCATATGCACCAGTTCTTCGAGCGATTGCCAGTGGCTGTCGAACGCCGGGCGCCCCTCGACGAGCAGGAAGTAGGTGTAGTAGTCGAGCCTTCGAGACGCCGTGATCTGCGGCTCCAGGACGCGCAGCGATCCGGCGGCGGCGTTGCGCGGGTTGGCGAAGCGGGAAAGGCCGCGCTCATCGCGCTCGGCGTTGAGACGTTCGAAGGCGCGCCGGTTCATCACGGTTTCCCCGCGCACCTCGAAAACGCTCAGGCTGCCGCGGACCCGCAGCGGCAGCGACCGGATGGTGCGGGCGTTCTCGGTCACATCCTCACCCACTGTGCCGTCTCCGCGCGTCACTGCCTGGACGAACTGGCCTCCGCGGTAGTGCGCCGCCATCGACAATCCGTCCATCTTCAGTTCGGTCACATAGCGGAACTCCTCACCGCCCAGCAACTCGCGCACGCGCCGGTCGAAGTCGCGCAGTTCCGCATCGTTCAGCGCATTATCGAGGCTCAACATCTGGGAGGTATGGCGGACCTTGGTAAACCCTTCACGAGGCTTGCCGCCAACCCGTTGCGTCGGCGAATCCGGCGCTGCCAACTCGGGGTGCGTCGTCTCCAGTTCCTGGAGCTTGCGCATCAGCGCATCGTACTCGGCATCGCTGATTTCCGGCTGGTCGAGGACGTAGTAAAGATGCTCGTGGCGGCGAAGTTCCTGGCGCAGTTCTTCGACTTCCGTGGCGGGGTCAATCATGGGGTCTATTTCTAATGTAGCGGGGAAAGTGGACGACTGCTAATCGGCGGTGTGACGCGACCTGTGCCGCTTCTCGGGAGTGTGCCCTGCCTTGGTAAAATTGAAGTTTCCCGGAGGAAACGAATGGCAGTGAAGGCCCGCCGCAAGGCGGTAGCGGTGGATGTCGGCGGTGTCAAAGTCGGGGGCGATCACCCCATCGTGGTCCAATCCATGACCAACACCGACACCGTGGATGTTCCGGCGACAGTGAACCAGGTGATGGCGCTGGCCCGAGCCGGCTCCGAACTGGTTCGCGTCACTGTGAACACCGAGCAGGCGGCCGCCGCGGTCCCCAGGATCGTGGAGACTTTACGCCTGTTCGGAGTGCCTGTTCCGATCATCGGCGACTTCCATTACAACGGCCACATCCTGCTGAAGAAGTACCCCGAGTGCGCGCGCGCCCTGTCCAAGTACCGGATCAATCCGGGTAACGTGAACATCGGCCGCAAGACCGACGACAATTTCCGGTCCATGATCGAGGTAGCGATCGAGAATAACAAGCCTGTCCGCATCGGCGTGAATTGGGGCTCGCTGGACTCCGCCCTGCTCACCCGCATGATGGACGAGAACTCCCAACGGCCCGAGCCCAAGGATGCCCGGGAGGTGACTCTCGACGCGATGGTGGTCAGCGCCGTGGAATCGGCCCGGGCCGCGGAGCGCCACGGACTCGCTCACGACAAGATCATCCTGAGTGCGAAGGTGAGCGGCGTGCAGGACCTGATAGACGTGTACCGCTCGCTGGCCGAAGTCTGCGATTACCCGCTGCACCTGGGCCTCACCGAAGCCGGGATGGGCAGCAAGGGAATTGTCGCCACCACCGCGGCGCTGGCGCCGCTCCTGCAGGAAGGCATCGGCGATACCATACGCACCTCGCTCACGCCTCTGCCCAATGGCGACCGCACCGAAGAGGTGATCGTTTCGCAGCAGATTCTGCAATCGCTGGTCATCCGCAGCTTCACTCCGCAGGTGACCGCGTGCCCCGGATGCGGCCGCACCACCAGCACCTTCTTCCAGGAGATGGCCGACGAGATCCAGACCTATCTTCGCAACGAGATGCCCAAGTGGAAGGCCACCCATCCCGGGGTGGAAACCATGAAGGTCGCGGTGATGGGCTGCGTGGTCAATGGGCCGGGCGAATCCAAGCATTCCAACATCGGCATTTCGCTTCCGGGCACGTTCGAAGAGCCGACGGCTCCGGTCTACGTGGATGGCCGTCTGATGACCACTCTGCGAGGCGATGCAATCGTCGGCGAATTCATCGACATATTGAACCACTACGTCGCCACCCACTACGCGCCATAACGGGGGGCTGGGTTGCCGTCCGTCCCAGTGGAAAAAGACTGCGAGCTTGCCGGGGCGCGGCAGCGGCATTGTACACGCCCCCAAACGCCTCGATGAGTCGGGGCGCGGCAGGCAGGAGTGCCCGCGTCCCGTCCTGGGTTACCAGGCGTCGCGGTTGCTGATGGTCACACGGAAAAAGGGCTTGTCTTTCTCGGCCGGATCCATCTGGTATGGCTGGCTGGTCTTGGCGAGGTCGTAGTCACGCCAGAGCCAGGCGAGCGACTCCGGCAGATCGAGCGCAGCCTGTGCGCCGCCGTGGGCCGCGGTGCCGAAGCGGAAGTGAAAATCGTACTCCTGCCGCTTGAGGGAATTGGCCATCTGGATGTTCTGCATGGGCCAGGAGCCGTGCTCGTTTTCGAGGTCATCGGCGCCGTCGCTCATCCACACGCGGATGTTGCGCTTGGGCTCTTTGCGGACTTTAAACGGATAGACGTTGCCGCCTTCCAGCTTCTCCTGCGGGCGCCACTGGATGGAGGTGAAGCTGCCGACCGCGGAGTGGACGCGGCTGAACCTGTCGGGCATGAGCCAGGCGACGTTGAACGCGCAGATGCCGCCCGACGATTCGCCGCCGATCGCGCGGCTGTATCCATCCGGGCGGAGTTTGTAGGTCTTCTCGACTTCGGGCAGCACCTCTTCCATGAGGAAGCGGGCGTAGCGGTCGCTCACGGTGTCGTATTCGATGGAACGCATGGCGCGGCCTTCGGGCGATTGGCCCGGCGCAATCAACACGTAGACGATGGGCGGCAGGAGTTTCTGGTAGACGAGGTTCTCGGTGACGGTGAAGAGGCGCGACCGCGAGTAGTCGCCGACCAGACCCTGTCCGTCCTGCCAGACCATCAGCGGGGCGGGCACGGCCGGATCGACTCCAGGCGAGGCGTAGATCCAGTAGTCGGCCTTCATGCCGTCGTAGATCTTACTCACGATGGTCCGCTTATCGGTGACATGGCCCTTTGGGACGCCGTGCTTGGCGTAAGAATCCGGATTGTATCCGACGGCGTCGCCGCGGGCTCCGAGGGGCTTGCCGGCGGCGTAATACTGATACGAGTGCGTGACGCCGGTCCGCATTTTGAAGAGTGACATCCAGAGCGTGGAGCCGGGTACAGGCGCCATGGGAGTGGCGGGCTGGCCGTCCACGGAGATCGTCACAGGCGCGGGAGAGTCGGCCACGAAGAGGTAGTCCTGGCCCCAGACCGCGGTGCCGCCGCGGGGCGAGAGCGTTTTGGTGATGAGGTCTTTAAGTCCGGCGGCGGCGGGGCCCTGGCGGGCCGCGGCGATCAATTCTTCGGGGGAGGAGGTCTGGGCGAGGGCGCCCGGCAGGAGCAACACAAACAGCGTAAAGCTCTTCATGGTTGGCCAGTATACACCGGCGCCGATGAGCGTGATGCGGTTCGGGGGCGGCTGGCGGCTTCTCTGCCCGCGCTTCTTACTCCAGGGCGAGCGCCCGGGGAAAGAGGATGTTGTTTTCAAGATGGATATGGCGGTGAAGATCGCTTTCCAACTCGGCGAGCCCCCGGTAAAACGCGCGAAACGTATGGCAAGCGTCTGGCGGTGCGGTGAAGCCGGCGGTCAGGTCGCGAAGCCGGGCCAGGGCATCGCCGGCCGAATCGTGCTCCATCAACATGACGCGAATGGGATTGGCCATCGACCCGCAATGGAACGTACGTTCGCCACCGTCCGCCAGGTTGCGAATGAGAGGGAAGAGGATCATCTCCTCCTTCATGAGATGCGACCCCAACTCCTCTTTCATCGGCCCGAAAATGCCGGCCAGCGGATTGAGGACGCCCCCGTGGACCTCCCCGTGCTTGGAAAGGATCTTTTCCAGCATGGCTTCCAGGCGCGGCAATTCCGACTTCAGGTAGACGTGGTGGGTATTGACGATGTGGTCGATCAGGCTGGTGACGCTCTCGGATCGCCAGTCGGTGGAATCCGGGGCGGCGCCGGCGGCGTTCCCGATGTCTTGCAGCACGGCGGCGGGATCGGCCTGCACGCTCCGGCAAGCCTCGCGCAACGGCACCCGGCCGTGGCAGCAGTAGTCGATCCGGTGCTTTTCGAAGACACGAATCGCCGCCGGCACCTGCGCGGCAATATCGCCAACCGTCAGATCAGGAGAGAGTGTCAAGCTCATCATGCTTCCATCCTGACGCGGGACCGGGCTGTGGTCAGTGACTGGAGTCACCGACTGCCCTGCTGCTTCGAGAAGAACTCCTCCCGCAAAGCGGTCAGGATCCGGCAAAACACCGAGCCCGGAAAGCGTTTGCTGTCGTGGCCGGGAACGACGTGGACGATCGGGCGCGGGCGCGTGGCGACGAAGCGGCGCGCGAGGCCGGGGTTCTGCTCGAGTTTGGCGCGGATCACATCTTCCATGAGGCTGTGGTGCTCGGGCGAGCCGAGAACGTAAGTCTTCCCCTCGAACGCCGTTTCGGTGGTTCCTGATTTTCCGGCCGTCTTGGCGTGCTTACCCGGCATTTTGGCGATGGTCTTGCGGGTCTTTTCGTCGGGATGGGTGAGCATCTGGTAGAAGCTCTCGACGCTGTGGTAGCGGATCGGCTTCTTGCCGTAATAGAACGGCGTGTCGGCGAAATTGGACATGTCGCGGCCGATCTCCTCGTCTGAGACAGAGGCGACATTCAACGGCGGCAGTCCTTCATCCATAATTGCGCCATTGTAGCGTTGCTACCTGGCAAAAGCTGTAGAATAGCCCAAATGCCGCGCCGTACGTTTTCTCACCGGGGAGTAGAGATCGGCTGGGTGGACCGATGAGCCTGAAGCAGGGCGACCGGCTCGGGCCATACGAGATCGTGGCGCGGATTGGCGCCGGCGGAATTGGAGAAGTGTACAAGGGGCGTGATACACGCCTCGACCGAACGATTGCCGTCAAGATCCTGGGGCAGGATCTCACGGCCCGGCCGGAAGTCCTGCAGCGCTTCGAGCGCGAAGCGCGCGTGATCTCCACCCTCAACCACCCCAACATCTGCACGCTGCACGACGTAGGTAACGACGGCGGGTTGCCTTACCTGGTGATGGAATTCGTGGAAGGCGAAACCCTGCAGCAGCGGTTGAGCCGGGGGCCGGTGGGGCTGGCGGCGGCCTGCCGGATTGCGATCCAGATCGGCGAAGCGCTGGAGCAGGCCCACGCCCGCAAGATCGTGCATCGCGATCTCAAGCCGGCCAACGTGATGCTCACCAGCCAGGGCTCCAGCGTCAAGCTGCTCGATTTCGGACTGGCCAAACTGCCGGCGCCTCCGCTGATCGGCGGCGCCAGCACCGTGTCGACGGTGGCGTTGACCATCGAGGGCACCATCATCGGCACGCTGCAGTACATGTCGCCGGAGCAACTGGAGGGCAAGGAGGCGGACTCGCGCAGCGACATCTTCTCCTTCGGGGGAGTGCTCTATGAAATGATCACCGGCCGGCCGCCCTTCGCCGGGAACAGCCAGGCGGCGCTGATCGCGGCCGTCATGGCGGGCGAGTCGCCGCCTGTCTCGTCGCTGCAACCGATGGCGCCGCCGGCGCTTGACCACCTCGTTCGTAAGTGTCTGGCGAAAGATCCCGAAGAGCGTTGGCAGAATGTGCGCGACCTGGTGAGCCAGCTTCGCTGGATAGCCGGCAGCTTTTCGGGAAGTTCCGGCAGTTCCCTTCCGGCTGTCGCGCAGCGGCCGCCCAAGGACGTTCGCGTTCGCTGGAGGTGGGCGGGCGCCGCGGCGGGCGCGCTGCTCTTGATCGCGGCCGGAACCTGGTGGATGCACGATCGCCAACCGGCCGTCACGGCCCCGGTGGTGCGTTTTGAGGTCCCGCCGCCTGAAGGCCAGGCACTCACCGCGGACAGTCTGCCGGTTCTCTCGCCAGATGAAAGCCGCATCGTGTTCAACACTGCGCGCGATCGCAACCTGGTGGTCCGCAGCCTGGATTCGCTGGACAGTCGGGAGGTGCCGGGCACGGAGGGCGGGCACCTGCCGTTCTGGTCGCCTGACGGGCGGACGGTTGCGTTTTTCTCGATGGGCGCACTTCGTAAAGTCGGCCTATCGGGCGGTCCGCCGGTGATTGTCACGCCGGTCCGCGGCGCCGCGGGCGGATCGTGGAGCCACGAGGGTGTGATCCTGTTCTCGCCCACCCCGGCCTCCGGTCTGATGCAGGTGAGCGCCGCTGGTGGGAAGGCAGAACCGGTCACCAGTCTGGACGCGGCCAGGGGCGAGACGAGTCATGCCTGGCCCTGGTTTCTCCCGGACGGACGGCACTTCCTTTTCACCGCTTATTCCAAACAGCCGGAACAGGGTGGTGTGTACATCGGCTCTCTCGATTCGGCGCAGGTGACCCGGATTCTGCCGGAGGATACCAATGCACAGTTCGTCCCGCCAGGGCTATTGCTGTACACCCGCCGCGGCGTCCTTACCGCGCAGCCGTTCGATGCCAGCCGATTGCGGTTTGCGGGCGATCCGGTGGCGGTGGCGGAGAAGTTGTCGGCGGTGGCGCGGCCGGCGGGGGCGGCGTTTTCGGCGACCCACGGCGCTCTGGTTTATCACGTGAGCGCCGACGCCTCCCGGAACCGGCTGGTATGGTTCGACCGGAACGGAGCGGCACTCGGGCCGTTGGGTCCGCCGGGCGACTATTCTTCGCCGGCCGTCTCGCCGGATGGGCAGTCGCTGGCGGTGGCGAGCCGCGAATCCACGTCGAAGGCGCGCGATATCTGGGTATACGACGCGACACGCGGAACCGGCACCCGGCTGACTTTGGGCGCCGGTGATAACTTCTCGCCGGTATGGTCGCCGGACAGCCGCTCGGTCGCGTACCTCGCGACACGTGGCGGATCCACGTCCATCTTTCGCAAGCTCGCCAGCGGTGCGGGTTCCGAGGAGATGATCGCACAGGCCCCCGGAGCGGTTTCACTCTCCGACTGGACAACGGGTGGGAAGCGCCTGCTCCTGACGGTCCAGCCGCCCGGCAAACCTTACGAGATCTGGCAGGTGCTGCTGGAAGGCAGGCGCCAGCCTGGGCTTCTGCTGAACGGGCCGCTGGCCATGGCGTGCGCCCGGCTGTCGCCAGACGGTAAATGGATGGCCTACATGTCCAACGAATCGGGCGCGGGCGGTTATGAAACTTATGTGCAGACCTTCCCGCCGACCGGAAACAAGTGGAGGATCTCGGCGGCCACTGGCGAGTATCCGCAATGGCGCGCCGACGGAAAGGAACTCTTGATGATCGAAACCCGGCACTACAAGATTCTGTCGGCGCCGATCGAGGGTTCGTCGGGGCAACTGAAGACCGGACGGCCCGTTCCGCTCTTTCAAGGTCCGTTGGGTGACTTTTCGCTCGCCAATTATTTCGCGGTTGCGCCGGGGGCACAGAAATTCCTGCTGGTGCGGGCCGATGACGAGCTGAGCACGCGGCCATTTACCGTAGTCCTGAACTGGCAGGCGGGGCTGAGGCCATAGCCGCCGCGGAAAGAATTCAGTGGGCGGCCGGACCCAAAGTGATTTCTGCCTCCCGCGAACGGTACGTCTCGACATTCCCGAGATACTGGCGCAGGCGATTCACCTCGATGGGTTTCGGAATATAGCCGTCCATTCCGGCGTTGCGGCAGCGTTCCTCATCGCCTTTCATGGCGTGGGCGGTCATGGCGACGATGGTTTGATGTGCGCCGGTCGACCGCTCCCGTTCGCGTATCGCCAGGGTTGCCTGGAAGCCATCCATTTCCGGCATCTGAACATCCATGAGCACCAGGTCGAAGCTCGCGTTCTGAACCGCTTCGACGGCCTCACGCCCATTGCTGACTACGGTCGCGACATGTCCGAGTTTTTCCAGAAGCCGGAGCGCCAATCGCTGATTGACGGAATTGTCCTCCGCGACCAGCACCCGGAGTCGATGGCCGTCAGCGCGGAGGGCGGGCCTACCGGCAGGCTCCTGCTCATGGGAATCAACGCGCCTCGCGCCGAGCACCCCAAGTATCGTTTGGAGCAGTTCCGATTCGCGAACCGGCTTCATCAAATGGCCGGACACGCCGAGTTTCCGGCGGCGGAGTGCGTCACCCTGCCGGCCCCCTGATTCCAGCATGATGACCGGAGTCGAAGCGAGATCTCGATTCGCACGGATACTGGTGACCAGGTCGAAGCCATCGGCCTCGGGCATCATGACATCGGTGATCACGAGCGCAAAGGGCGAATCAGACGCATCACGACTCAAAATGGACAGTGCCGCGGCCGCCGTTTCCGCGCAATTGGGCCGCATGCCCCAGTTCCGCAGCATTTCTTCCAACAGGCGGCGATTGGTCGCGTTGTCATCGACAATCAGGACCTTCAAGTCTCGTACGGCGCTCGAGTCGAGTTCCACCGGCGCCGTACCGCGGCGAACACCGACGCCGAATTCGGCAGTGAAGAAGAAACGGCTTCCCTGCCCAGGGGTGCTTTCGACCCATATCTGACCGCCCATCAGGTTGACCAGGCGTGACGCGATCGACAGGCCCAGACCGGTGCCGCCGAACATGCGGCTGGTCGAAGCATCGGCTTGGGAGAAGGCTTCGAATATGAGTGTTTGTTTGTCCGGCGGTATGCCGATGCCGGTATCGCGCACCGTAAACAGAAGCATCACTTTGGCTTCCTCCCGCGCCCGGACTTCCACTGTAATCGCGACTTCGCCGGAGTTCGTGAACTTGATCGCGTTTCCCATCAGGTTGACGACAATCTGCCGCAGTCGCGTAGAGTCCCCGATAACGATTTCGGGCACTTGCGGACGGACCTCGCAAATCAGCTCCACGTGCTTCTGACTGGCCCGCAGAGCGAACGCAGCCCAGGTGTCAGCGAGGCAGTTCCGCAGATCGAAATCGGCCGGGTCGATCTCCAGGCGGCCGGCCTCGATTTTCGAGAAATCGAGGATGTCGTTGATGATCGTGAGCAGCGCTTCCGCCGAGGAGTGCGCCATCTCGAGATAATCGCGCTGTTCCTGCGTGATCTCCGTGTCCAGTACCAGTTCCGTCATCCCCAGGACGCCATTCATCGGGGTACGAATCTCGTGGCTCATGTTGGCGAGGAAGTGGCTTTTGGCGCGGCTGGCGTCTTCGGCCCGGCTTTTAGCGGACCGTAGCTCCTCGTTGGCACGGAGCAGAGGGCGGACCACCTCGTGCCGGATGGTGAGGTTGACCATCAGGGCCGAGACGAGGAGCGTCACCGCGAACACGATCAAGGCAAAGTCGCGTTGGCGCCTGGACTCTTTCCGGGAGCTGTCCAGATTATTCTGCAAATCGAGGGAGCAGTCGTCTTTGAGGCGTTCCAGCTCCGCCTGGAGCAGCGCCGCCTGTCCTGCGATCTCCCGCATCTGCTCCTGCGTCCAGGCGTTCAAGTCGTGTCTCTCGAAGAGCGGCTTGGTGTAGACCGCGGCAGCCTCGGAGACGAAGCGGTGGAGCGAACCGGCCAGCCGGGACGCTTGCTCCGACCGTTCCGGCGGCAACCCGCCAATAGCCGCCACGGCGTTCAGGTGGTCCACACTCCGCAGGGCGGTGCGGGCCCCCTCCTCCAGCAGGTCCGGGTCCTCGGTAAGGACGGCGACACGAAACGTGTGCCAGCCTTGCCGAAATTCCGCATTGGCGTCCTGGGCCCGTTGGGCGGCGGGAAACAAGGCGCGGGACGTTTGAAGAAGCGACCGTTCCCTCAGCCGCCCCTGGATCTGGACCAATGCAGTCGTAAGGAGAGATCCAATCACGAGGATTCCGATGCTGCGCCATATCTTGGCAGTAGGGTTTGAGCTCTTCATGCCGGCCATGTCCCGCATTCCCGCGAACGTTTGGGCGAGCGCTGGCTGCGCCGCCTTCTTTACTCATCGGCAGGTGGACGCCGATTCGTGCGCGACACACGGGGGTTCCGCCCCGCCCGGGTTTACCAGACGCTCGACACTAAAGACTCGTCAAGCAACCGCCGATAAGCTTCCAGGAAGGGGAGTTCCCCTCGACTTCGTTTGGGTTGGAGGTTGTTCCATCCGAACCACGGGTTGTTTGTACGGCGTCACGCGGCCGGAAGGCCGATGAACGATCAAAAGGATGAACAGATGCGGGTGAATACCATTGTGATCGCGGCCGCTTTATCGCTCGCGCCGGCACTTTCCCAGGCCCAGTTCGACTTTCGGGCCGCCGGACGGGAGGTACAGGTGCACGGCTTTTTGTCACAAGGATTGGGCTATTCGAACCAGAACAACTTCCTGACCATGAACACGAGTCAGGGAAGCGCGGCAATGACGGACTTTGGGGTCAACGTCACCTCGCAACTGACAGACAACCTGCGGGCCGGCGCGCAGCTCTACGCTCGCAACGTCGGTCAACTAGGCAGGTGGCGTCCGTTGTTCGATTACGCGTACGTGGACTATCGCTTCAAGAGCTGGCTCGGCGTTCGAGCGGGCAGGGTCAAAACACAGTTGGGGCTGTACACCAGCACTCAAGACGCCGACTTTCTCCGCCCCTGGGCTTTGCTGCCGCAGGCCGTCTATCCGACCGACCTGCGGTCGACCAACATCGCACACGATGGCGTGGACCTGTATGGAGCGATTCCGCTCGGCAGGGCCGGCTCCCTGGACTACACCGCGTACGCGGGAGTACGGCCTGACGACAAGTACTCCGGACTCTATTACCAGTTTGAAGATGTCGGTTGGACAGCCCATGACCAGATTTCCGCCTCGATGACCGGGGCCGACCTTCGCTGGAACACGCCGCTGAGCGGTCTCACCGTAGGGGCATCCCAGATCTTTCAAAAGGAACGCACTGCATTGCCCTCGACCGGGATTGCACCACCCGGGTTTCCAGCGCCGCTGCCGGACATCGAGGCTGTGGCCGGTCCCGATCGCACGTTTGCCGGTTACGCCGACTACGCGCTCGGGAGGCTACATTTTGCGGCTGAGTACCGGCGGAATCTGGACTACGTCGATCTGCAGGGATGGCCGACAGGCCGATACGTTCGCAATCTCAGCGAGAGGGCCTGGTTCGTGTCCGCGTCCTACCGGGTGAATCAGCGCGTGGAGTTCGGAGCCTACAATTCCCGTTATTACGTCGATCATCCGGCGGCGCTGGATGCGCCAGGGCCGCCCCCGGATCAGAGCGCTTACCACATCTTCGACCAGGCGGTCACGTTGCGAGTCGACCTGGCCCACTTTTGGAACGTCAAGCTGGAAGGGCACTTCATAGATGGAGTCGGCGACCCCTTCTCGCCACACGGCTTCTACCTCCGCGTGAACGGCACGAATCTCGACCCGAGTCTCAAGCCGACAACGAATCTGGTCGTGATCCGGATGGGATGGGATTTCTGAGGCAGAAAAGGCCGCCGGGAGAATCACATGAAACAGCTCAGGACCCTTTGCATCATCATCGTGTTGGCGGGTGGCGCCGCTGCGACGCTCACCTGGGCCGACGTTAAAGTCATCGCGAATCCCGACGTCGGCGCCGTCTCGGCCACGAGCGCCGAGATCAAGGCGATCTTCCTCGAAACGAAATACGCTTTGAGCGATGGGAGCCGAGTGCAGCCGGTCATACTCAAGGGCTCCGCGTGCGAAGCGTTTGCGCGAATCTACCTTGGTAAAAGCGCCAGGGGGCTGGAGACGTATTATCGTGGCCTGGTTTTCTCCGGCACCGGCTTGATTCCGAAGATGCTCGACTCGGAGAGCGAGATCATTGCGTACGTCGCCAGGACCAAGGGTGCCATAGGCTACGTCAGCAGCACGACCGCAACCAACGGCGTTAAGGTTTTAGGTGTGAAGTAGCGGCACTTGCGCACGCCTTCAGTGCAATGGCGGTATCGCGGCAGCGAGTTTGACCCGGCAAGTTCCAGGTCGTCACGAACACCGGGAATCCTCCGGCCGGAAGGCTCCACTTACGTGTCGAATTCTACAACATCTTGATGACCACCGGCTCAAAGCCGGTGGAATCAGGTTGCGGGTGAAAGCCGCCTGAAGTGCGCGACCGTGGCGGTGGGGCAGGCGGTTTCGCCTGCTCCACCCAAAACCCAGCCCGATCGACATGGGAGCCGAATTCAAAGGTGAGACCCGCTGCAGGCTGACCGCATGAAAGGCGGTGGAATCAGACCTGGCGATGGAATTTGAATCGCCACCCCTTCGCGAACCCGAACACGAATCTCGATAGTCCGATGTTCGGCTTCGTACCCGGCGTTAACTCGACGCCGCGCCAGGGGGCAGTTCGGCGTAAGGTTCGAGTTCTACCTCTGTCAGACTGGGAAAGGTCAGCAGAGATACGGTCTCGGCTTCAATTGTTCCAGAAGTTCCCGCGCCTCGGCCGCCCGGTCTTGCGGTACCTGGAGGCAGACCCACTTGCGGAGAAACCCGTCCACACTTTGGTACAGAGTTGCAAGCTGCCCTTGGACGAACAGCGGAATGCCCGCATCCTCAAGCAGGCCCTTCGCCATGGCCAACTGAATCTGATCGTTGGTTTCCAGCACGACAACCAGGTGCCCGATCGAGTCCGACGATTGTTGTTTATTCTCCATATGTCTCATCAACCCAGATTCATCGCGAACGGAAATCCGCACTCCGTGT
>DATJWB010000071.1:0-32348 GCA_035501495.1 Bryobacteraceae bacterium
GGCAGCATACACTCTCGGTCTGTCTTCCGGCGGACCACAACTCCTTCCCCCTCGCGCACTTCTCGATTGGATTCGGATTTCCGGACCCAATCCAGCCCACAATCTCCCTCCTCCGGGCCGCTTTCACCGCCACGACAGGCCCATCCCCACCTCTCACTTCCCGCTGCCGCGCCGCCAACGACTGTCAGCGTCAAAACATTCTCCAGCGACTCTGATCAATACCCAATCAGCAGCGGCCTCCAAACCGAACCGCCTCTCGGGCCGGCCTAACCCTGCGGTTTAGTTCACCGAACGGTTTCATCAGTCACTCGCCATCTGCACAAGTTTGCCTTCTGTTTTCAACCGTTTCCAGCACCCTCCCCCAACCTCGCCCAGTCCCCCTGCTACCATGTGAGCAGATCGCGGTTTTCGCCGCCTTTCGAAGCGCCGGCAGGCAGGCGATGCAGGTTGCATCGCTTCTTGATAACCCGCTTCTTTCGTTTCAACAACTTACATTTTTTTGGCGATGCAACCTGCATCGCCTGCCGAGGGCGAGCGACTCGCCTTCAAGCGAGCGACTCGCCTTCCAAGCGAGCGACTCGCCTTCCAAGCGAGCGATACTGTTAACCGGATGTGGCCGCGCGCGATCACCCACCAGAACATCTTCCGCGTCCTCATCGCCGGCTTCGCGCTCGTCATCCTCCTCCTGCTCGCCGCTACCATCGTCGGCATCCGCAATATCCAGTCCATCCGCGAGAGCGCCGCCAGCCTGGTCCGCGAGCAGTCCGTCACCAACCGCCTCATCGACGAACTCCACGCCCAGCAAACCAGCCTCAGCGAAGTCTTCTCCATCCTCGCCCGCGACCCCGATTCCGTAGACTACGACCGCATCATGGGCCAGCTCGACGCCGCCGACCGCGACATCGACCGCATCTCCACCGAAGGCGCCCAAACCGAGGACAGTAAGCTCTGGGCCCGCCTCAAACAAACCTCCAACGACTTCTCCAACGAAGCCCGCCACCTGCTCACCGCCGAGGACATCGAAACCTACGCCACCATCGACCTCTTTCGCGATCACGAAGCCTTCATCTCCGTCGTCGCACGCCTCATCGAAGGCGAGTACCGCAAAGTCAGCGCCGCCCAGGAGCAGATCGACCACCGCTCCTCGCGCCTCTTCCAGATCTCCCTCCTGTTCGGCACGGGCAGCGTCCTCCTCGCGCTGCTCTTCGCCGTGGTCACCGTCCGCATGGTCGCCCAGCTCATTCGCGGAATGGACGCCCAGACCGCCGAACTCGGCCGCGTCTCCTGGCATATGCTCGAAGACCAGGAGGCCACCGCCCGCCGCTTCTCCCACGAACTCCACGACGAGCTCGGCCAGTCGCTCACCGCCATCAAGACCAACCTCGCCGCCCTCGACACCAACGGCCCGGTCCCCGGCGGCCGCCTCGCGGATTGTCTGCGCCTCGTGGATGAGGCCATCGGCAACGTTCGCCAGATGTCCCAACTCCTCCGCCCCACCATCCTCGACGATTTCGGACTCGAGGCCGGCGTCCGCTGGCTGTGCGACGGATTCGCCGCCCGCACCGGCATTCCCGTGGACTTCACTTCCAATTACTCGGGACGCCTCCCCGACGAGACCGAGACACACCTCTTCCGCATCGCCCAGGAAGCGCTCACCAATGTCGCCCGGCACGCCGAGGCCCGGCACGTGAAGGCGAAGTTGGAGTCGAGCGGCGACGAAATCTGTCTCACGGTAGAAGATGACGGCCGCGGCCTGTCCGCCGCCCGACCGCCCAGTGGCCTCGGGCAGGGCGGACGCCCCGGACCCCTCGGCATCATCGGTATGCGGGCGCGTGCCCGCAGCGCTGGCGGCGATGTATCGATTCGCTCTCGCCCACACCAAGGAGTACGGATCGAGGTTCGCATCCCCATTACCCACCACGTGAATGTGGGTCCTCGGTAGCGTTCCGACCCTACAATTCGTCAGGTCCGTTTCTTCCACGATTGCAGTAACATTTAGAGATAAGCATTCGCTTATACCAGTATCGGAGGGACATTGAGAGCATATTTCCTGATTGCGGCGGTTAGTACGGCCGCGCTGTTGCCGGCGGCCAGTCCTCCCGCGGCATCCGACACTGCTCCGTCCCCCAAGCTTGCCCCGGCCGCACCCAACGCCGCGGCATTTTCCAAGGCCGTCGCGCCGGTACTCAGCAATACCTGCACTCAATGTCATAACAGCCAGTTCGCTTCCGGCGGCTTCGATGCCGCTCGCTTTCTGGCGCCCGCCTCCGTGCTCGATCAGCGTGACGGATGGGACCTCATCCTCCAAAAGCTGCGTGATGGCGAGATGCCGCCTAAAGGCGTTCCGCACTCGCAGTCCGAAATCGAGACCCTCGTCCAGTACATCCAGGGCGAACTCGACCGCATCGACCGCGGCACCAAACCCGACCCCGGCCGCGTCGTGGCCCACCGCCTCAATCGCAACGAGTACGCCAACACCATTCGCGACCTGCTGAGCGTGGAGTTCCGCGCGCAGAAAGACTTCCCCACCGACGACTCGGGCGAAGGCTTCGACAACATCGGCGAAATCCTGACGATTTCTCCGGTGCTGATGGAGAAATACGTCGCCGCCGCCGAGCGGATCGCTTCCCGCGCCGTGGCGGCCGATCCGCTGCCCAAGCCCATCGAGGTGATGTATCACAATCGCGACAAGCGTATCCGCCGCGTGGACGCCAGCACCATCGAAGCCACCCACCGCATCGATTTCGATGGCGAGTACACCATCCGCTTCGCCCTTCCCGGTGAGCGCGCCAAGGACGCCAAGGCCGTCCAGCTCGGCTTCTGGATGGACGGCAAGCTGCTCGCCACCAAGACCGTCGAAACCAAGCCCTCCGGCCTGGTATATTTCGACCCCTATTCCGAAGAAGACATCCGCCTCCTGCTCCCCGAAGGTGACCATGTCTTCCGCGCCGGCTTCATCGGCGACGATTTCGTGAAGACCCTCGCGCAGAAGGATTACTACAATCGCAAGGTCAACAAGTTCCTCGACGCCATGACCTTCATCGGCCCCTTCAAGCCGAAGGAGGAGCCCGCCAGCCGCGCCAAGGTCTTGATCTGCGATCCCAACTCCGGCCCGGCCTGCGTGGACAAGATCATCACCAACCTCGCGCACCACGCCTATCGCCGCCCGGTCACCCGCGCCGAGGTTGCCACCCTCACGAAATTCGTAGCCATCGCCAAAGCGCATGGCCAGTCCACCGAGCAGGGCATCCAGCTTGCCCTCCAGGCCATGCTGGTGTCTCCAAACTTCCTCTTCCGCATCGAGCACGATCCCAACCCCACCGATCCCACCGCCGTCCATCCGGTCTCCGATGTCGAGCTCGCCTCGCGCTTGAGCTACTTCCTTTGGAGTTCCATGCCGGATGACCAGTTGCTGAGCCTTGCCGAAGCCGGCAAACTCCGCAACCCCGGCGTGCTGGACGCGCAGGTGAAGCGCTTGCTCGACGATCCCCGCTCTTCCGCCCTCGCCGACAACTTCGCCGCGCAATGGCTCGAAACCCGCAACCTCGATGTGGTCAAACCCGATCCCCAGCGCTTCCCCGAATGGAATGCCGACTTGCGCGATGCCATGCGCACCGAAACGCGCATGTTCTTCGACTACATCCTGCGCCAGAACCGCCCGATGTCCGACTTCCTGAACGCCAAGTACACCTTTCTCAACGAGCGGCTGGCCAAATACTACGGCATCGAAGGTGTCACGGGCCCCGAATTCCGCAAGGTCGATCTCACCACCGATCAGCGCGGCGGCATCCTGAGCCAGGCCAGCGTGCTCACGGTATCCAGCTATCCCACGCGCACCTCGGTCGTCATCCGCGGCAAGTACATCCTGCAGGAGATCCTGGGAGCGCCGCCGCCCCCTCCGCCGCCCGACGTTCCGCAACTCGACGAGGACGCGGTCGGCACCACGCTCTCCCTGCGCCAGCAGATGGAGAAGCACCGCGCCAACGCCGTCTGCGCCTCCTGCCACTCCAAGATGGACCCCCTCGGCTTCGGCCTCGAGAATTACGACGGCATCGGCAAGTGGCGGACCAAGGATGGCAAGTTCCCGGTCGATTCCAGCGGCACGCTGCCCAACGGCAAGACCTTCTCGACGCCCGCCGAGATGCGCCAGGTGCTGACCTCGCAGCTCCCGCAGTTCGCCCATGCCGTGGTCGAGAAGCTCATGATCTACGGCTTGGGCCGCGGCCTCGCCACCTACGACCGGCGTTCCATCGATGAAATCGTCAAGAAGTTGTCGGCCGATGAATACCCGTTCCAGACGGCCATTTATGAGATCGTAAAAAGCACGCCTTTCCAGATGCGGCGAGGCGAATCGTTGACCACCACCGAAAAGCAGGCCAAACCCAAGGAGGTAGCCCAGAAATGATGATCACCCGGAAAAGCCTTCCCCGAAGAGCTTTCCTGCGAGGCATGGGAACTGCCGTCGCGCTCCCTTTCCTCGACGCGATGGTTCCCGCGCTGGCGTTCGGCCAGGCGAAACCGGTCAAGGCGCCCGTTCGGATGGCGTTTGCCTACGTGCCGAACGGCATCATCATGAACGAGTGGAATCCGGAGTACGAAGGCAAGCTCACCACCTTCCCTCGCGTTCTGAAGCCTCTGGAGCCCTATAAGGACGACCTCCTCCTGCTCGGCAACCTCACCCATAACACCGGGCGCGCGCTGCTCGATGGCGCCGGCGATCACGGCCGCTGCTGCGGCTCCTACCTCACCGGCATCCAGGTCAAGAAGACCACCGTGGATATCAAGGCCGGCGTCTCCTGCGACCAGATTGTCGCAAAGCACGTCGGCGACCAGACGCGCTTTCCTTCTCTCGAAGTCGGGATGGAAGACGCCCGTCAAGCCGGCGATTGTGACTCCGGCTACTCCTGCGCCTACACCAACAACCTCGCATGGAAGAGCGAGACGCAGCCTCTGCCGCCGATCCTCGATCCGCGCGTCCTGTTCGAGCGCCTCTTCGGCAATGGCCGCGTACTCAGTGCCGCCGAGCGCGCCCGCCAGTCGGACTATCGCCGCAGCATTCTCGACTTCGTCAACCAGGACACCCGCCGGCTGGAGGCCACCCTTGGCCCCACCGACAAGCGCAAGCTCGACGAGTACCTCACCTCCATCCGCGAAGTCGAAACCCAGATCGACAAGGCCGAGAAGACCAACGCCCAGATCGATCCGCACATGGAGAAGCCCTACGGCATCCCCGCCGACTTCTCCGAGCACTTCAAGCTGATGACCGACATGATCACGATCGCCTTCCAGGCCGACCTGACCCGCGTGGTGACCTTCCTGATGACCCGCGAAGGCACCTCGCGCCCCTATCGCGAGCTCGATATAGCCGACGGCCACCATCCGTGTACCCACCACCAGGGCAAGGCCGACCTCATCGAGAAGGTGACGAAGATCAACACCTACCATGTGCAGCAGATGGCCACCTGGGTCGAGAAACTGAAGTCCATCCGCGAAGGCGATCGCGCTCTGCTCGATAATATGATGCTGGTATACGGCGCCGGCCTCTCCGACGGCAACCGGCACCTGCACGAAGATCTGCCGACGCTCATCGCCGGCAAGGGCGGCAACACCATCAATACGGGCCGCCGTGTGGTCTACCGCAAGGAGACCCCCATGTGCAACCTGCACCTGGCCATGATGGAGCGCATGGGCGTCCACATGGAGCACTTCGGCGACTCCACCGGCACGGTCAACCTCGCGGAGCTCGCGTGATGATGATGTGGCGCAGACACTCATGTCTGCCGCGCCGAGACTCATCTCGGCGCTTGGGGCCAAACTAGTGCCCTTTCAATTCCCTGGACAAGGCAAGCCATCCCTCGGAATCGTCTTCGATTCCGACTTTGGTAACGGCATCGACGATGTCCTCGCGCTTGCCATGCTGAACGGCTTCGAAGGCAAAAACGAAGCGCGCCTCATCTCCACCAGCACTACCAAGTCCAACGTGCGCGCCGCGGCCTTCTGCGACGTTCTAGCGAAGTTCTATTCCCCGCCACCTCCGCCCGGTGCCGGCTTCCCGGGCTTCCAGCGCCCTGCGCCGCCCATCGGCATGACCGATAACGGCAAGATGGCAGAGGACACCCCTGTCATGAAAGCCGTCCTGGAGAAGAAGTCGGCCGAGGGAAAGCCGGTCTATGCGCGCAGCATCGTCAAGCTGAACGATACGGCCGATCCCATCGCGCTCATCCGCAATGCCTTCTCCGCGCAGTACGACGAGAATTGCGAGGTCGTGCTCGCCGGCCCGGCCACCAACCTGGCGAAGGTGCTCGATTATCCCGGGAATGCCGACCTGATCCAGCACAAGGTCCGCTTCCTGGTGTTCGCAGCCGGTACCTATCCCGAAGGGCGCCCCGACTTCCACATCAAGACGGATCTCGCCGCAGCCCGCCGCCTGTTCGCCGACTGGCCCACCCCCATCATCGCCGCCGGTCAGGAGGTAGGGGCGGTGCTGCCGTTCCCCGGTTCGAGCATCGAGAAGGACTTCGCGTGGGCGCCCGACCATCCCGTCGTGGATGCCTACCGTGCGTTCCAGACGATGCCGTACGACGCACCGGCGCCGGCGATGGCAGCGATGCTGTATGCCGTCCACCCCGATGGCTACTTCAAGCTGTCGGACCCCGGCACGATTTCCGTCCTCGAAGACGGCCGCACCAAGTTCACGCCCACCGCCGAAGGCCGTCATCGCTACCTCGTCGTCGATCCGGCGGGAAAGGCAAAGGTCATCCAGACTTACGTGGAGATGGCCAGCGCCAAACCCACGGTCCGCGCTCCGCGTTTCCGCGGCGGCCAGAAAAAGAACGCCGACCCGCCCAAGGCCACCGACCCGCCGAAAAAGCAATAATCCGCGATACACTGAAACTCTTGGCGCGATCCTGGGTACGGGCGGCTGCAAGCCTGCGCGCCTCAATGAGCACACGAAATCCCGGACTACGGCAACTGGCCGATTTGTTTGGAGGAGCACTGTAGATGCAATTAGGCATGGTTGGTCTCGGCCGCATGGGCGCGAACATCGTGCGGCGACTGATGCGCAACGGACATACCTGTGTGGTGTTGGATCGCGACGCCGCGCTCGTCAAGGAACTGACGGCGGAAGGCGCTGTCGGAGCGGCGTCGCTTGCCGACTTCGTCAAGAGCCTGACGCCGCCGCGAGCCATCTGGCTGATGGTCCCCGCGGCTGTCGTCGACGGTCTGCTCGCGCAGATCTGCGCCCTGGTGGAGAAGGGCGACATCATCATCGATGGCGGCAATTCGTACTACATCGATGACATCCGCCGCGCGAAGGAATTATCGACGCACGGCATCCGATACATGGATGTCGGCACGAGCGGAGGCGTCCACGGTCTCGAGCGTGGTTACTGCCAGATGATCGGTGGCCCCCGGGAAACCTTCGAGCACCTGGAGCCCATCTTCAAGACGCTGGCTCCCGGGCGCGGCAACATCGAACGAACGCCTGGACGCGAAAAGGCTCCCGGCACCGCCGAAGAAGGCTACCTCTACTGCGGACCGTCGGGCGCCGGCCACTTTGTGAAGATGGTCCACAACGGCATCGAGTACGGCATCATGGCCGCTTACGCGGAAGGCCTCAACGTTCTGAAGAAGGCCAATGTCGGCGTCAAGGACCAGGTGGTGAGCGCGGAACACACGCCGCTGCGCGACCCCAGCCACTATCAATACGAATTCAACATGGCGGATGTCGCCGAAGTGTGGCGCCGCGGCAGCGTGGTGGCGTCCTGGCTGCTCGACCTCACGGCGCGCGCACTGTTCGCAGAGCCGGAACTGACCAGCTTTTCCGGGCGGGTCTCGGATTCCGGAGAAGGCCGGTGGACGGTCATGGCGGCGATCGAGGAGTCGGTGCCTGCGCCGGTCTTGACGACCGCGCTATACCAGCGCTTCTACTCCCGCGATGAAGGAGACTTCGCGGACAAGATCCTGTCGGCGATGCGCTTCCAGTTCGGAGGCCACCTGGAGCTGAAGTAGGCTGGCTTCGCTCGCCTCCTTCTGCGGGGGCGGGGGGTTAGGGATTGGGGGCCGGGGGTTTGTCAACGCAGTCCTGACGACAGGAAGCAGCAATGCCTACGAACGAACGGTCCAAGCCCGCGAGCGAAGCGAGAGACACTTCCCCAACCCCTAACCCCCAACCCCTAACCCCCTCGCTTGAAGCCATCTCTGACGGTGCGCACGAAGCTGCCCGCCTAAACGAGGACCGCCTCCGTAAGAAGAACTGGAAGCGATGGGGCTCCTACCTGCCGGAGCGCCAATGGGGGACCGTTCGCGAGGATTACTCGCCGGGCGGGAGCTGTTGGGACTATTTTCCGCACGATCACGCCCGCAGCCGCGCGTACCGTTGGGGAGAGGACGGGCTGCTCGGTCTGTGCGATCGCGAGTGCCGCCTGTGCTTCGCCATCGCCTTGTGGAATGGCAAGGACCCGATCCTCAAAGAACGGTTGTTCGGGCTGACCGGTAATGAAGGAAATCACGGCGAGGACGTCAAGGAATGCTATTACTACCTGGACGCCACGCCGACCCACTCTTACCAGAAGGCGCTTTACAAGTACCCGCAGGCTGAATTTCCTTATCGGTGGCTGGTGGAGGAGAACCGGCGCCGTGGAAAGAACGATCGCGAGTTTGAACTGGCCGATACCGGCGTGTTCGAAGAGAAACGATACTTCGATGTTGCGGTGGAGTACGCCAAGGCCGGGCCTGACGATATCCTGATCCGGATCACGGCGGCCAATCGCGGGCCCGACGCTGCCAACCTCCACCTTCTGCCGACGCTTTGGTTCCGCAATACGTGGGCGTGGGGCCGGCCGGGCGAGGACTTTGAAGGCCGGCCTTTGATTTCGCGCGAAGCCGGCGGCCTGGTTGCGCGACACCCGACGCTGGGCGTCTTTCATCTGGCGATCCGCCGTCCGGCGCCCCTGCTGTTCACGGAAAACGAGACCAACTTCGCCCGGCTTTACGCCTTCGGCAACGGCAGCAACTTCGTGAAGGACGCGTTTCACGACTACGTGATTCACGGCCGGGCGGGAGCAGTCAACCCGCAAGAGACCGGAACGAAGGCGGCCGCCCTTTACGTTGAGGAACTGCCCGCCGGCGGCGGCTGCACGGTGGAATTGCGGTTGTTCGCCGCGAACGAAAGGCCGGACGATCCATTCGGCCCGGAGTTCGACCAGGTGTTCGCGAAACGCATCCGGGAAGCCGACGAGTTCTACGCCGCGAGGCTTCCCCCAGACCTTTCCGGAGAGGAGCGCGCCGTGGCCCGGCAGGCCTATGCCGGGCTCCTCTGGTCGAAACAATGCTACGAGTACGTGACCAAGCAATGGCTGGCGGGTGACCCGGGCCAACCGCCCCCACCCGAGGAGCGCCGGCGCGGGCGAAATTCGGAGTGGGCGCACCTGCATTGCCGGGACGTCCTGGTAATGCCCGACAAGTGGGAGTACCCGTGGTTCGCCGCCTGGGACCATGCCTTCCAGATGGTGGCGATCGCGGCAATCGACCCCCAACTGGCGAAAGACCAGCTTCTGCTGCTGTTGCGCGAGTGGTACATGCATCCCAACGGGCAGTTGCCCGCGCACGAGTTCGGCTTGTCCGACGTGAATCCTCCGGTGCACGCGTGGGCCTGCTGGCGGGTGTACAAGATGGCCGGCGCGCGCGGCGAGCGGGACCGGCTGTTCCTCGAGCGGGCCATGCACAAGCTCCTGCTGAACTTCACGTGGTGGGTGAATCGCAAGGACGTGAACGGGAAGAACCTCTTCGCGGGCGGCTTTCTCGGGCTCGACAACGTAGCGCTGTTCGACCGCGGTGCGGTGCTGCCCGAAGGTGTGACGTACGCGCAAGCCGACGGCACCGCCTGGATGGCGTTCTTCTGTCTCACCATGCTGGCGATCGCGCTGGAGTTGGCTCATCATGATCCCGCATACGAAGATATAGCCTCGAAGTTTTTCGAGCACTTCGTGGCGATCACGGACGCCATAAACACGCTGGGCGGCGGAGGCCTGTGGGATGACGAGGACGGCTTCTACTACGACAAGATCGTGATCTTCGGCGAACCCTATCGCATGCTGACGCGCTCAATCGTCGGGTTGGTGCCGCTGTTTGCGGTGGAGGTTCTGGAAGACGACGTAATCGACAAGCTGCCCGGCTTTCGCAAGCGCATGCAGTGGTTCCTCGACAACCGCCCGGACCTGGGCCAGCAGATCGGCAAGGCGTCGAACGGCAAGCGGCTATTGTCGATTCCCGCGCGCGAACAACTGACGCGCGTACTCGAATACGCGCTGAGCGAAAGCGAGTTTCTTTCGCGCTACGGTATCCGCTCGCTGTCGCGCTACTATCGCGAACATCCTTTCACCGCGAAGACCCGCTGGGGGGTCTTCAGTATCGCCTACGATCCGGGCGAATCCACCACCTCGATGTTCGGCGGCAACTCCAACTGGCGCGGGCCCATCTGGTTTCCGATGAACTACCTTTTGGTGGAGGCATTGGAGCGCTATCACCACTATTACGGTGACAGTTTTCAGGTGGAGTGTCCGGCGGGGAGCGGCCGGAGGATGAACCTGGCCGAGGTGGCGGCCGACCTGGCGGCCCGGCTGACCCGTCTCTTCCTGCCGGACGAGACCGGGCAGAGGCCCTGTCATGGCGGGGAGCGTTGTTACGCAGCGGACGATCACTGGCGCGACCTGATTCTGTTCTACGAGCATTTCCACGGCGATACCGGCCGCGGCGTGGGTGCCAGCCATCAGACCGGTTGGACCGCGCTGGTGACGCGGCTGCTCGCGAAGTATGGGTCGGGAAGCGAGGCGCGGGAACGATAGACTGGAGAGATCATGTCGAAGGAACATTCCGATATTCTCGTGGTGGACGTGGGCGGCACCCATGTGAAGATTCTGGCGACGGGGCAGACCGGGCCCATCAAAATCGATTCCGGGCCGAAAATGACGGCGCGGCAGATGGTTGCCGACGTGAAGAAGGCCGCATCGAAGTGGAAATACACGGCCGTGTCGATCGGTTACCCGGGGCCGGTGGTGCATAATCAGCCGGTGGTCGAGCCGCACAACCTGGGCAGCGGATGGGTGGGGTTCGATTTCCGGACGGCGTTTGGATGTCCCGTGAAAGTCAGCAACGACGCGGCAATGCAGGCACTGGGCAGCTATGAGGGAGGCCGGATGCTGTTTCTCGGACTGGGAACCGGGCTGGGTTCGGCGATGATCGTGGACGGACTGCTGGAGCCGATGGAACTGGCGCACCTGCCGTACAAGAAAGGGCTCACCTATGAAGATTATGTGGGGGAGCGCGGCCTGGAGCGGCTGGGGAAGAAGAGGTGGCGGAAAGCGGTGGGGGATGTAGTGGAGGCGCTGATGGCGGCGCTGCAGGCGGAATACGTGGTGCTCGGCGGCGGGAACGCGCGGCTTCTTCACGAATTGCCCAAGGGAGCAAGGCTGGGAGACAACGCCAACGCCTTCCTGGGCGGCTTTCGAATGTGGCGGGGTGCGTCGGCTGTTCCCGAAAGCGGCGGCGTTCCGAAGGAAGCGGTGCCTCCCAAGAAAGCCAAGGCCTCGAAGAAATCGGCAACGAAGAAACGGGCTGCGGTGGCGAAAGCCTCGGCCGCCGTGCCGATGGCCGAGGACGATGAGCCGGAGGAGTCGAAGTGAAGCCCGAGATCACGGTTGTTCCCGATTCCGCCGCCCTGTTTCAAGCTTCGGCAAACGAGTTCCTGCGCGCCCTCGACGAGGCTGTTCGCGCCAAGGGCCACTTCGACGTCGCCTTATCCGGGGGCTCCACGCCCAAGGGATTGTTCACACTGTTGGCGGGAAAGCCGGGCCTGCCGTGGGACCGTGTGCGCTTCTTCTGGGGAGATGAGCGCCATGTGCCACCGGACCATGCGGACAGCAATTACCGGATGGCCAACGAGGCGCTGCTTTCGAAGATCGGCGCCAGGCCGGAGCAAGTGTGGCGGATGAAAGGCGAGAATCCCGATGCCGCCGCGGCCGCGACCGACTACGAGGGCCAACTCCGCGAGTACTTCGCGAGTGGGGCAGGACAGTTTCCGAGATTCGACCTGGTGCTGCTGGGTATGGGACCGGACGGGCACACCGCGTCACTCTTTCCGGGCACAAGAGCGCTCGGCGAGTTTGAGCGGCTGGTGGTGTCGAATTGGGTGGGCAAGTTCTACACCGACCGGATCACCTTCACGGCGCCGCTTCTGAATGCTGCCGCGACCGTGCTGTTCATGGTCGGCGGAGCCGACAAGGCGCCGGCGCTGAAGGCGGTGCTGGAAGGTCCCTACGAGCCGGCGCAGCTTCCTTCCCAGATGATTCGTCCGGAGCAGGGGCGGCTGGTCTGGCTGATCGACAGCGCGGCCGGCGCCATGCTGAAGAGCTGAGAGGTGGATCACGCAGCACTCGTTACGGGCGCCTCTCGCGGCGTGGGGCGGGGGGTGGCTGCGAGTCTGGCCGCCTCGGGCTTCCAGGTGTTCGCGACGGGCCGCACGATCGGGCGGGCGGAACTGCCGGAAGGCATCATCCGCATCGCTTGCGACCACCGCAAGACCGAGGAGACGGATGCGGTCTTCCGCGAGATCGGCGAGCGGGCCGGGCGTTTGGATGTGCTGGTGAACAGCGCCTGGGGCGGCTACGAACGAATGGTGGAGGGCGGAAAGTTCACCTGGCCTCTGCCCTTCTGGGAACAGCCGCAGCACCGTTGGGACAGCATGATGAATGCCGGAGTGCGCGCGGCATTCGAATGCTCGGCGCGCGCGGCGAAGATGATGGTGGGAGCGCGGCAAGGGCTGATCGTCAACATCAGCTTCTGGGCGGCGCAGAAGTACGTGGGCAACGCGGTCTACGGGATGGCCAAGGCGGCTACGGACAAGATGACCGCCGATACTGCGCGCGAGCTTCGCGACCATGGAGTCACGGTGGTGTCGATGTATCCGGGCCTGGTGCGGACGGAAGCGGTGCTGGCCGCCGCGCGGGAAGGCTGGCTGGATCTGTCGAACAGCGAAAGCCCGGAGTTTGTCGGCCTGGTGATCGCGGCCCTGGCGCGCGATCCGGAGCGGATGAGGCGGACGGGGCAGGTGCTGGTGGCGGCTGGGCTGGCCGCGGAATACGGGGTGGAGGATATCGATGGTAAGCGGCCCCGGGCGTTGACTCGCGAAGAGGTGTAGTGGCGTCTACTTCTTCTCGCGGATTTCCTTCAGCCGCCTGGCCAGGTACTCCTTATACTCCTGTTGCAGAGCGGGATCTTTGGGGCTGCCGTAGATATCGCTCGACTTGTATTTGCCCTCGTCGAACTTCTTGCGAGTCCATTCGTCGTGAATGTGGATGACATCGGCGCTGTCCACCATGTCCTTTACCAGGTGGGGTGGAACGAAATAGACGCCTTCGGGATCGCCCACCACCATGTCGCCGGGCATTACCGTCACGTTGCCGATGCGGACGGGGATGTTGATTCCGGTGAGCGTGACGTTGGAGATGGCGCTGGGGTGGGTCTTGCGGAAGTAGGCGGGCATCTCCATCTCGGAAATCCCCTCGAGATCACGCACCGCGCCGTCCACCACGATGCCGCCGGTCTTGGTGGTCTTCATGACGTAATAGAAAAGGTTGTCGCCCACGATGGTGCCGCCGTCCACTTTGCCGAAGAGATCGACCACCAGCACATCGCCGGGTTGCAGCATATCGATGGCGTACTGGTTGTAGAGGCGGCCCAGTCCTTTGGCCTGCTGTTGAGCGGACAGGGCGGAGTCCAGGTCGGGGCGCGCCGGCATGAACTGAACGGTGAAGGCGCGGCCCACGAGTTTCAACTTGGGATGCAGGACCTGGAAGCCGTCTTCGTATTGATTGCGCCAGCCTCCGCCGCCCTGGTTGCCGCCGCCGCGATTACCGCCTCCGCGTGCGAGAGCAGCGCTGGCGTTGTTCAGGCCAGCCCAGACCTCTTCGGCGGACATGCCGCGAGCGCGCTCGAGCAGGTCGTCGGGGATCTTCGGGCGTCCATCCGGAAAGCGCTCGAAGGGATTCTGGGAAGTAAGCTGGATGAGCTGTTCTTTGGTGAAGGTGAATAGTTGCGCGTGAGACAGCGCGGGAATCAGCAGCGCCAGCGCGCATGTGCCGATTGCGAATCTGGGTTTGGAATGCATGTTCAAATTCTCCTAAGCTCGAGGACAAAAGCGTCCCGATGAGCCGGGACGCGGCGGGCAAGAGTGCCCGCCACTAAAATGCATCAACTCCACAGCCGGTCGTTGGTGCGGTCTACGTCCCATTGCGGGGTGGGCTCGAAATAGCCGGGTTCGGACAGGTGCTGTTTGACTACCGCCTCGTTCAGCGTGACCCCGAGTCCGGGTTTGTCCGGCACGGTGATGAAGCCCTTGTTGACGATGGGCTTTTCAATGCCTTCCACGAGATCGCCCCACCACGGCACGTCCACCGAGTGGTTCTCCATCACGAGGAAGTTTTCGGTGGCGGCAGCGCAGTGCACGTTTGCCATACAGGAAACCGGCGTCCCCGCGAAGTGCATGGCCATGGGAACCCCGAGTTCCTGTGCGCCATCGCCGATCTTCTTGGTCTCCAGGATTCCACCGGACGTCGCGAGGTCGGGATGGATGATATCCACGGCGTGCGCGCGGCACAGTTCCAGGAACGGCTCTTTGAGGTAGATGTCCTCGCCGGTGAGGAGCGGGATGTCCACCGCATCAGAGATCTTCTTCAGGAGGTCGGTGTATTGCCACGGGATCATATCTTCGAGCCACGCCATGTTGTATTTCTCCAGCGCTTTTCCGAGGCGGATACAACTGTTGACGCCGATGTGGCCGAAGTGGTCGGCAGAGAGAGGAATATCCATGCCCACCTGCTGGCGGACCTGCGCGACGTAGTCCGCCATGGTTTCGACACCTTTGGTGGTAAGCTCGATGCCGGTGAACATGTGCTGGACCTTTTCGTTGCCGGCGACCGAAACGCCGGCCGGGCGGGTGATGGTGCCGGGGATGTTTTCCATGAGGTCGATGCCCAAGTCCATTTTGAGCCAGGTGAAGCCTTGATCGGCCCGGGCCTTCAATCGCTGGCCGTAGACCTTCGGGTCGTGGGATTCGGTAGTGTCGGCGTAGATGCGGATCTTGTCGCGGAATTTTCCGCCGAGCATCTGGTAGACGGGAACGTTATAGGCCTTGCCGGCCAAGTCCCAGAGAGCCATTTCGACGGCGCAGACGCCGCCGCCCTGGCGCGCCGGTCCGCCGAACTGCTTGACCTTGCGGAAAACCTTGTCGATGTTGCAGGGATTTTCGCCGAGCAGCCGGCTCTTGAGCAGGAGCGCGTAGTTTTTGCTGGCGCCGTCGCGGACTTCGCCGAGGCCGTAGAGGCCCTGGTTGGTGTCGATGCGGATGAGCGGGCAGGTCATGGGAGCGCGCGCAATGGTGAGGACGCGCATGTCGGTGATTTTGAGCTCGGAGGGCCTGGAGTTGGTGTTGACCTTTTGCGGCAGGGCATCGAGTTCGTGGTCGGCCCAGAAGCCGGCGCCCATTACGGCGGCCGCTCCCTTCAGGAAGGAACGCCGTCCATCGCGATTCTGGTACATGGTGAGTTCTCCTCGTGAGCCCGACTAGACCGTCAGGGCGGCCTGCATCATGGCCCTCGCATATCCTACATTAAAGGCGAACGCGGCGTAGCCGCCCCCGCCAGGATAGCCGCCGATGCGGCCGCGGTCGCGATCGTAGTCGAGCGCGCGCGGGTGCTCGGGATAAATCAGGCGGGTGTACTTGTTCTTCACCAGCTCGCGCATCACCGCGAACATGTTGTTGACACCCTCATCGATGAAGACTTCGGTGTAGCGCTCGTAGGGCTTGACGACTTTCACGTTGCGGAAGTGGACGTGGTTGAGGCGGTCGCGGGAGGCGAAATAATGGCAGACATCGACCGGGTCCTGGCCCATTTCGCGCGTCACGCCGCAGTCGAAGGTGATGCCGTTGGCGGGGCTCCTGACGATCTCGATCAGCTTCTTCCAGCCCTCGACAGTTCCCATGATCTGCTGCGACCCTCGGCTGATGGGGGCGGGCGGATCGTTGGGGTGAAGGGCCAGACGGACTCCGGCCTTTTCGGCTTCGGGGATGACCTTCTTCAAGAAGTAAGTGATGGTGCCCCACATCTCTTCGAGGGTGTGGGCGCCTTCGTTGGGGAGCGGCGGCAGGTCCTTGAACTTCTTTCCTTTTTCTTCGGGACGGGTCTGATACTGCTGGGCGGCGGTCTGCTCGAGCTCGTAGTCGAAGCCGGTGAGGCCCGCGCCGGCGCGGCCGGTCTCCTCGAAGTAGCCTTCCATGGCGCGGTGCGCGTACCAGTTGTATTCGACCACCGGCAGCCCGACCTTGCCGGCCACCTGGATCGAGGCGATGACCTTTTCGATGTCCTCGTCTTTTCCGGGACGGCCATAGATGGCGTTCTCGAAGCCGGCGATCATGAGGTTGCCGAGGGTGAGACCCTGAGCCTTGAGGCCGTCCATCATCGAGCGGAGGCGGCCTTCCTCCCAGGGGATGCGCGGGCCGCCGGAGAGGACGTAGTCCACGCCGATCTGCTTGATGCGGCGGGCGGCAACTTCGTTCACGGCACCTGGCGCCGGAGGTGTTCCGCCCTGTGCGGGCGCGCCGCCATCGCCAATGGAGAGGCAGATCTTGGGCGTGTCCTTTCCTTCGTAACGCGCCTCGGGCATGGTCAGGCCGCGGGCGGAGGGAGCTGAAATTACCGCCGCGGCACCGCCGGCAGTCTGGAGCATCCTTCTTCGAGAGATTCTCATCGGTATACCTCCTTTTGAACCAACGCCATTGTAATACCGCTGGCAGCACGGCATCCACACGCAGGCCCAGCCCGGGGCGGGTGGTCAGCTGCGAGGATGCGACGCTGCATTGGCGGTGATCCCGGCGCCACAAGGGTAACAGCGAGCGGACAACGAGCCCTCTCCGGTGACCTGTGATAGACTCAGCTTTCCGAATCTGAAACTAGCGAAAATTCAGGGGGCCCCGGTTTGAAACTCGCTGCCATCGATTACTTCATCCTCTTGCTTTATTTCGCTTTCGTCCTGGGAATCGGCTGGAGGCTGCGCAAACAGATCTCCACCAGCGGCGACTTCCTGCTTTCCAGCCACGCGGTTCCCGTCTGGATTACCAGCCTGGCTTTCATCGCGGCCAACCTCGGCGCGCAGGAACTCATCGGCATGTCGGCCTCGGGCGCCAAGTACGGTATCATGACCGCCCATTTCTACTGGATCGGCGCCATTCCCGCGATCCTCTTCATGGGCCTCTTCATGATGCCCTTCTATTACGGGAGTAAAGCCCGTTCCGTACCGGAATATCTGAAAATGCGCTTCGACGAGAAGACCCGCACCTTCAACGCCTGCACCTTCGCGGTGATGACCATCTTCTCGTCGGGAATTTCGATGTTTGTTCTGGGAGATCTGTTTCACCTGGTTCTGGGCTGGGATTTTTCGACCTCGGTGCTCTGTTCGGCCATCATCGTACTCATTTACACGTTCCTGGGCGGGTTGACCAGCGCGATCTACAATGAGGTGCTGCAATTCCTGCTGATTGTTACGGGGTTCGCCCCGTTGGCCGTGCTGTCCGTCATGAAGCTGGGCGGGTGGAGCGGTCTTGTCGATCGCCTGCGGTCGATGACCCTGCCCACGGGCCAGTCCGGCGACGTCATGACGCACGCCTGGAAGTACATGGGCAGCGCCAGCGAGAATCCCATGGGGGTGGGACTGTTCGCCATGGTGGCCGGACTGGGGTTTGTGCTGTCGTTCGGCTACTGGTGCACGAATTTCCTGGTGGTGCAGCGCGCCATGGCGGCGCCTTCCATGTCGGCGGCCCGGCGCACTCCGCTGATTGGCGCGCTGCCCAAGATGTTCCTGCCGTTCATCGTCATTCTGCCCGGCATCGCGGCCCTGGCGCTGGCCAAAATGAACGTCGGTTACGACATTCCCACCAATGACAGCGGGTACAACTACAACCAGGTGCTCACCAGCCTGATGGCGAAATTCTACCCCGCCGGTCTCCTGGGTGTCGGACTGACGGGTTTGATGGCATCGTTCATGTCGGGGATGGCGGGTAATGTCACGGCGTTCAACACGGTTTGGACCTATGACATTTACCAGAGCCATATCAAGCGAGGCGCGCCCGACTCGCATTACCTGCAGGTGGGGCGCATCACCACCGTGGCGGGCGTGCTGCTTTCCATCGCGGCCGCGTACTATGCGCGGCAATACGGGAACATCATGGACCTGCTGCAACTGGTGTTCGGGGTGGTCAACGCGCCGCTGTTTGCCACCTTTGTGCTGGGTATGTTCTGGAAGCGCGCCACCGCCAACGGAGCTTTCATTGGCCTGATCACCGGAACCGGAGCGGCGGTGGCCACCTTGTGCCTCACGGTGGCTGAAGGCAAGGGCGGCTGGTTCGGCCACTACTACGAGTTTTCCTCGGCGATGGCGCAGAACTTCTGGATCGCGATCATCGCCTGGACCACCTGCTTCGTGGTCACCTTCCTGGTCAGCCTGGCAAGCTCTCCCCGGCCCGATCGCGAAATGGAAGGACTGGTCTACGGCCTCACCAAGGTGCCGCACGACGCCACCGCCAAGTGGTATCAGCGTCCCGCTACCGTAGCCGTAGTGGTGGCCGTTCTGGTGATTCTTCTGAACATCTGGTTCGCATAATATGCTCGACTTGAGAGTGCCTTCGGGCTGGTTCTTCACGGTATTGGGCATGATCCTGGTGGGGATGGGGATCTTCGCGCCGAATGAGCGCGCGCCTCTTACCGATATCAATGTCAACCTCTACAGCGGCGGCGTGATGCTGGTGTTCGGCGTGTTCCTGCTGCTGATGGCGTGGCGGGCGGGGCGCAGCCACTCATGATCGCCAGATTTCGCGAGTTGTACGGCGCGGCCGGGGGCCTGCGTGTATTCCGCGCGCCCGGCCGCGTGAACCTGATCGGCGAGCACACCGACTACAACCTGGGCTTCGTGCTTCCCGTGGCGCTCGACCTCGCCACTTATATTGCGGCCGCACCGGCCGCGGACGGCCATCTCCGCATCTACTCCGAGGACCGAAAGGAAATGCGGGAGGTCCCCGTAGCATCGATCCCCTCGCTCGAGCCGGCGCATCATTGGAGCGACTACCCCTTGGGAGTCGCGCAGCAACTCGTCCGCGCAGGCGTCGAAATCGCTCCTTCCAACCTGCTGATACGCAGCCGCGTGCCGGAAGGCTCGGGCCTCAGCTCGTCGGCCGCTCTGGAGGTCTCCTCCGCGCTGGCGCTGCTGAACGGGCGGGCTATGGATCCGCTCGAACTGGCGCGCCTCTGCCAGCGCGCCGAAGGGCAATTCGTCGGCATGCCGTGCGGCATCATGGACCAGTACATTTCGATCTTCGGGCGCGAGCGCTCGGCCGTGGAGATCGACTGCCGGAGCCTGGAGCATCGCGACGTCGGCCTGCCGCCCGGGATCACCTTCCTCGCCGTGAATACCATGGTGAAGCACGCCCTGGCCGGATCGGCGTATCGGGAGCGGGTGGCCGAGTGCGCGGCTGCGGTGGCGGCTCTGCGGTCCCGTTTGCCCGGGATCGAGAGCCTGCGGGAGGTTTCGCCGGAGCAGTTCGAGTCGAATGCCGATGTGCTTTCGGGCGCCGTGGCGCGGCGCGCCCGCCACGTGGTCAGCGAAACCGCACGGGTAGGCCGTTTCGTGGCCGCTGCCGGGGCCGGCGATCTGGCGCAGATGGGCCGGCTGATGGTGGACTCCCATCGGAGCCTGCAACACGATTACGAGGTGAGTTGCGCGGAGTTGGATTTCCTGGTGGACCGCGCCCTCGAAATCGGGGAGGTATTCGGCTCGCGCATGACGGGCGGAGGATTCGGGGGCTGTACCGTGACGATGCTCCGTCCGGGGGCCGTTGCGCATTTCCGCACCGCGATTGCCGAGGCCTATGCCGGCAGATTTGGGGTGACGCCGGCGATTTATCCCTGCGAACCGTCGGCCGGAGCGGGGGAAGAAAAAAATTTTGAGAATATTCCAGCGGCCGGCTGACTACCAGTTCAAATCCACTGAATGTCCCTCCTCAGACAGGGCAACGCCCCCGGAAGGTTGCCTTGTCTGGGGTCCCCTTTTAAGATTGGTTCGTCAGAAAAACTCATGGGTTGATTCGGGCCCGGGCAGTTTGCCAAGTGAGTGGTAGAGCGCGAGTTCGAGGCAGCGGAAGGTGCAACCCGTAGGATTTTCTCATCTTTGTGTGCTTCCTCGTCAATCGGCTGATTGGCATCGCGGTCGGCTTTGATCGCGATACCAGCGCCCGGCTGCGCCATGAGCGCCTGTGCCAGGCAAGACACCAGAGACTCTTCATGGAACAGAATACACCGCAAGTTGTGGCGTCAGTTGACCGCGGTCTATAGTTCCTCAAAGAACCATTGGATGAACTGGAAATCCTGCTTTTCGAGAAGCGACATTTTGCTCTTCGGATTCCGTTGGCTGTACACGCCGTTGTTGATCCATCCAAGCGCCGGATCCTTGCGCCATTGAACCTCGGGTACGACATTTTTGACAAGGTCCGCCAGAATGTCCGGGATGGATCCCGGCGGAATGGCTGGGACGAGCTGCAACCAGGTACGGATCGCATCCTTGGGGGGCTTGTCGGCTGCCGTAAGATAGGCCCCACGAAGCAGAAGGAGCGGTGTAGAGCGATGTCTGTTCAACCGGTTCGCAATCATCAGCAACTCCGCCATGCGCAAGGTTGGAAAGGAAAAATGGGGGCTCTCGAATCCCAATAGCACGCGGCGGCCGTCGCCGGAACCGATCCAGACGCGGTCTTGCTCTTCCATCTCTTCCACCTCGGCGTACTCAATCTCGAGATACCTCGAGTCGTCAAGGGGCAACCGGACGAAAGGCCAAGCCCCATCGTCCCAATGGCGCTTGAAAAATCGAACAAACAATTCGTCTGCCTCGCGTCTGGTGAAGTCCCAAACGTCCCAGGCGCTTTCGGAAGAAGTCGACATCTGCAGGGCCCAAAAAGACGCGTCAAAGAGCGAGCCGGTGACGTCGATACGCCTGAGGTTAGTTGTGATACCGCTCTTCATTCAAAAGCCTCTCATAATGATGTAGCAGGGATGCCCAGGAACTTCAACGCTACGATCTGGTTGTTCTTCCGGGACGCTCTACTGCTGGCTCCTTCAAACGTCAAGGAGTTTGCAGGGAACGCTCAAGCGATGTTCTTGGGACGCGTTCGGGGCCGGGTTCAATCACATGTGGGTCGGGCCACTGCCGGGCGTCACCATCGGTGCTGTAGGCGCGGCTGGCGGGAAATGGCTCCACAAAATCTTATTTTGCGAATCCCGCTAACGGCGTAGCCTTTACCGGAGAGGGCATGGGCGGGTACTCGGTTGCCCACAGATTTCGCCGACGAGGCTTAAGACTGGTACGCCGCTCGGAAATTGCCATAGGATAAAGGCAGCATGGGCAAACGCGAAATCATCGTGCGCGAACTCGATCGTCTGGCGGAAGCGGAACTTGACAAGCTCCTTGCATTCCTGCGCGCGATCCAGGAGGCCAATGCGGATGCCACAGCGCCGATGCCGGCCGCTGAAACCGCGCTTGCAAAGGACTGGCTCAGCCCGGAGGAGGATTCAGCCTGGGCCGATTTGTAAAGGGCGATGTTGTCGCCGTCAGTTTTCCATTCTCCGACCTCAGGCAAACCAAGCGGAGACCAGCCTTGGTAGTTGCCGCACTACCCGGAGAGGACGGCATACTCTGCCAGATAACGAGCCAGGCAAGCTTCGACTCTTACTCTGTGGTGCTCGAACGGTCGGACTTCTCACCCAGCGGACTCAATCAAAGCAGCCGGATCCGCCCGAACCGACTGTTCACCGCGCCGTAACGCGTTGTAGCCTACCTCATGCCGCCATTTGGGCCGGTGCTCATATATGGGCGGCGATCTAGTCCGCAAAGTCACCCCGAATCAGCGGCTTGGAGGTTTGACTTTGGCACCAGAGGTGCTACCTTCGCGATTGTGAACCTGCGAATTCCCATCCTGCTGGCCTTGACTTCCTGTGCTCTCGCTCAAGATAACAGTCCCTTGAAGCTGACCCTGCGAGACGCCGTAACCCTGGCGTTAAAACAAAATCCCCAGGTCATTTTGGCCAACCTGGGTGTGGTGCAGAGCGATCAGGACCGGAAGGTGGCGCGCTCCGCGCTCCTGCCGCAAATCAACGGGAGCCTCGCGGAGGCGGTTCATCGGGTGAATCTGGAGGCATCCATCGGCTTCAGCTTCCCCGGCTTTGCCCAGCACATCGGCCCTTACTATGTCGCTCAGGGCGGGGTGAACTTCGATGCGCCGGTTTTCGACCTCACCTTGTGGCGCCGGTACCGCTCCTCCCAGATCGGCGTCGATTCCAGCCGCGCGCAGGAGATGTCGGTACGGGAAGAAAGCGTCCTGCTGGTGGTCTCGCAATACCTCGGCAGCCAAAGGGCGGATGCCGACGTCCGGGCCGCACAATCGCGGGTCGAACTGGCGCAAGCCCTGTATGATCAGTCGGCCGACCTGCAGAAGAACGGTGTGGGCACGGGAATCGACACGCTGCGAGCGAACGTGCAACTGCAGAACGAGAAGCAGCGCCTGATCGTGGCGCGCACCCAACGGGAGACTTCCCTTTACGGACTGGCCAGGCTGCTCAACATCGATCCGCGGCGAGCGATCGAGCTGGCCGACAATGTGAGTTTCTTCGAGACCCCGGCCGTCTCCCCCGACCAGACTCTGGAGCGCGCCTACAGCGCCCGTCCCGAGCTACGCCAGATTCTCTCCGAGGAGCAGCGCGCCGGGTTGGAGAAGAAGTCTGCCGGCGAGCAGCGGCTGCCCAAGCTTTCCCTCTCGGGCGTCTGGCTGGAACAGGGGATCACGCCGGCCTCGGCTATCCCGGTGTACACCTATCAGGCCAGCCTCGACTTTCCGATGTTCACGGGCGGGCGGATCGCCGCCCAGCAGACCCAGGCGGAAGTGGCCATACGCCAGTTGAAGCAGCAGGAGCAGGACCTGCGCAACCGGATCGCGCTCGAAGTCAAGACCGCCGTTGCTCAGCTCGAATCGGCGCGCAACGAAGTGACCGTCGCCAACCTGGGAGTCGACCTGGCCCGCCAGGAAGTGGTGCAGGCGCGCGACCGGTTCCAGGCCGGGGTTGCCAACAACATCGAAGTCATCACGGCTCAGGACGAGTTGGCGCGGGCGAACGACAACCAGATCGCCGCGCTCTACCGGTATAACCAGTCGCGGGCCGACCTGGCCCACGCAGTCGGACAGATGGAGACCTTGTACGCAAAATAGCTTCTCGGTCGTCGCGGTCGGGGAACCCGGCCGCGGGCCAGAGCGCGCCGCCGCCTTCCAATTTCCACATGTGAACCCCTGGATCGTCGCCATGACGGTGATGCTCGCCACCTTCATGGAGGTGTTGGACACCAGCGTCGCCAATGTTGCGCTGCCGCACATTGCGGGGGATCTGTCAGCCAGCGTGGATGAGTCCACCTGGGTGCTGACGTCCTACCTGGTGTCCAACGCCATCATTCTGCCGATGGGCGGGTGGTTCTCGATGCTGTTCGGGCGCAAACGCTTTTACATGATCTGCGTGGCGCTGTTTACGGCCAGTTCGTTCCTCTGCGGCCTGGCGCCGTCGCTCGGAATGCTGGTCTTCTTTCGCGTCCTGCAAGGCATTGGAGGAGGCGCGCTGCAGCCCATGGCGCAGGCCATCCTGGTGGAGACCTTTCCGCGCGAGAAGCATGGCACCGCGATGGCGGTATTCGGCATGGGAGTCGTGCTGGCCCCCATCGTAGGGCCCACGCTGGGCGGCTGGATTACCGACAACTACAGTTGGCGCTGGATCTTCTTCATCAATATTCCGGTAGGACTGGTGGCACTGGCGCTCACCGCGCTTCTGATCTTCGATCCTCCTTACCTGGTGCGCAAGGCGTGGGGCAGCTTGCATATCGACTACATCGGCCTGGGGCTGCTGGCCACCGGCCTGGGCGCGTTGGAAGTCATGCTCGACGAAGGGCAGCGCGAAGACTGGTTCTCGTCGCATTTCATCGTGGCATTCGCCGTGATCATGGCCGTCTGCCTGGTGTCGGTGGTCTTCTGGGAGCTGCGCCAGAAGGAGCCGGTAATCGACTTCCGGATCCTCAAAGACCGCAATTACATGCTGGCCACGGTCTCCATGCTGGTGCTGGGATTCGTGCTCTACGCGAGCACGGCTCTACTGCCTCTGTTCCTACAGACGCTGCTCGGGTATACCGCCACGTTGAGCGGCCTGGTGCTCTCTCCGGGCGGACTGGTGGTGCTGCTGTGCATGCCTCTGGTCGGCATGCTGCTGCGGCGATATCAGGCCCGCTGGCTGGTGATTTTCGGCGTGGCGGTCTCCGCCACGGGTCTGTTTTACATGTCGCGGTTCAACCTTGAAGTGGATTACCGCACCGCCGTGTGGGCCCGCGTGGTGCAGAGCACCGGGTTTGCGTTTCTTTTCGTGCCCATCAGCGTAGTGGCGTTCGCGTTCATCCCCAAGGAGAGAACCAATTACGCCACCGGCCTGTTCAACCTGGCGCGCAACATCGGAGGAAGCTCGGGCATCGCCGCCATCACGACCTTGCTGGCCCGCCGTGGTCAGTTCCACCAGCAGGTCCTCACCGCGCACCTCACGCCGTACGATCCGGTATACCAGGAGGCGCTGGCGCGGGCAGCCGGAATGCTGCACCTGCAGGGAGCATCGGCGCCGGATGCCGCCATCGGGGCTCAGGGCCTGCTCTATGGCACGGTCCTGCGTCAATCCAGTATGCTGGCGTTCGGCGACGCTTTTTGGGCCATGTCGGTGCTGTTCGTAGCCATCGTTCCGTTGATGCTCCTGATCCGGAGAAAGTGAATGGCGGCTGCCTGGCTGGTGTGCCCTTGCTGCCCGAATGTGGGCAGGCAGTAGCGCCTCCGTGAGCCCGGATGGTTCCATGCAAACATATCGAACCAATGACCTTGTCGTCATCCCGGACCTTTGGCAATCGCCCTGCCCAACCCCATATGATCTGTGGTCCGGTATTGTAAAAGAGAGAAAGCGCCAACAATCGATGCCCAACGTGATGGAAGATCTATCCAAGCCGCCAGTCGCGCCGCCGGCACGGATGACGCGCCGCAGTGCGCCCGTCAGGCTGATCGTCTTCCTTCTGTTCCTGATCGCGGCCGGAGCCGGAGTCGCCGCTTACTATCATTTCCGGGACCGCGTCTCCTCCGACGACGCTAACGTGGACGGCCATATCACCCCCATCGCATCCAAGGTGGCGGGGAGCGTATCGGAAGTGCTGGTCCACGAAAATGACCCGGTGAAGGCCGGCCAGGTGCTGGTACGCATCGATCCACGCGACTTCCAGGCCAGGGTGGACATGACCAAGGCGGCCGTCGCGCTGGCCGAGAGCCAGTTGCAGTCCGCGCGGGTGAGTGTGCCCATGACCAGCGAGACCACCGAGTCGGGAACTTCGGCCGCGGCCGCCGGACTGGCCGGAATGGAGGCCGAGGTGGACCGCGCCCGCGTAGCTTATGAACAGGCGTCGGGGTCCGACCTTCAGTACGCCCGGGCCAATGTGGCCTCCCGGCAGGCCTCCAACGAGCGCGCCCAGGCCGATCTGGAGCGCATGAAGCCGCTGGTAGACAAGGCCGAGATTTCGAGGCAGCAGTACGATGCCTACGTAGCCGCGGCCCGTGTGGCCGATAGCGAACTCCAGGCCGCCCGGGAAAAGCTGGCATCGGCCGAGAAAGAAGCCGCCATTCGCAAGGCCGCCCTCGATGTGGCCCAGTCGCACGTGAGGCAGGCGAAGGCGCAGATGGAAACTTCGGTTGCCAATCGCAAACAGGTCGCGATCCGTTCGGCGGACGTGAGCGGTTCGTCCGCCTCGCTGGCCGGGGCGCGGGCCAACCTGGAGGCCGCCGAACTGCAACTCAGCTATACCACCATCGTGGCGCCCGTGGACGGGGTGGTCACCCGCAAGAGTGTGGAACCCGGCCAGATCGTGGCTCCCGGACAGGGGTTGATGACCATCATCCCGCTCAACGACATCTGGATCACCGCAAACTTCAAAGAGACCCAACTGGCCAACGTGCGGCCGGGCCAGCAGGTGGAGATCAAGGTGGATATGTACGGCAAGAGCGTCACCGGCCACGTCGATTCCATCTCGGGCGCCACCGGATCGCGCCTGAGCCTGCTGCCTCCCGAGAACGCCACCGGCAACTTCGTGAAGGTAGTTCAGCGCATACCGGTGAAGATCCTGGTCGATCAGCAGGACGGCCTGATTCTTCGTCCAGGCATGAACGTGGACGTCACCATCTTCACGAAATAAAGCAGCGCACGCGGGCAAGACCGCTGCGCCACAAAATCAAAACTGCGGCTGGAGCGCCAACTGAATCGAGCGCGGGCCGCCAATCTGATAAAGCGGACTGAAACCCCCATTCGCGCCGCCGGCCCCGAGAAAGTTCGCGAGCGTCTGGGTCGAGCGGCCAAACAGCGCGCTGGTCAGGCTGCTGGTGGGGCTGCCGAAGTTGGGTTGATTCAGGATGTTGAAGAACTCGCCCCGAAACCGAGGCCCGGCCTTCTCCTTGAGGCGAAAAGTCCGCTGCAATCCGATATCTGCTTGCGTGGCGTTGAAACCGCGCAACACACTGCGCCCGAAATCACCCTGCTGCCCAGGCGGAGCAGCCGCAAACGCCGCTTGATTGAGCCCGGATTCAGGTTGGGACGCGGTATGAGCACTACCCCGCGGCGTTGAACTGTGCGCCCGCCAATTGTCAGGCGGGGCCGTTCTGGCCAGGACAAAAGCATCCAACGTGCGGCAGGCCAATGGTTCCGGTTTGCACCGTGAACGCCAGTGATTGCCCCAGGCTGAGCCTGGACTGGTTCCCGTCGAGGGGCCGCGTTGGTCCAGGCTCGATGGCGAGTAATCGTACCGGCCGAACAGGTTGAGCTTCGACGTGATGGCGTGGTCCAACCGGATGCCGTAGGCGTTCAACGTGGAAGGATTCGAACAGCCGGCATTGAATTGCGCCAGCCCCGCTCCCAACTCGCCGCCATTCGCAACGCACCGGGCCGCCGAGCACACCACCGAAGTCGTTCAGCCGCTCGGACGGTTTCGGCAAACCATTGAAGTTGACGAACCAGGACCTGGTAATGCAGATTGGTCTCATCGCTGATGGCAGCGACTCTGGCGGCGGAGATCCAGGCCTTCGAGGGATCGGTGACGCGGCCGGTGCGGGAAGCGCCGGTGGATTGCGCGTGGAGGGTGGCAAGCACGCAGAAGGCGAGAGTGAGAACTCGGTGCAGAGGTCAGCCTCCCGGGACGCGATACTCTCGATTCTACCATTTGGACTTTGAAGCACCCGATACTGCGATAATGTGCGACATGAGGCGGGCGCGCGCTTTCCTGGGTGGAATGCCGCCCGCGTGCTGCCCTGGTGCGTTCGCCTTGAAGCCGGCGCTTGATTGCGAAGCGGGCGGATCCGGAGAGACCACAGAATGATGTCCGCCGGTCCGACACGCCGCTCCGCCCTGGGCGCCTTCGCGGCGCCTTTCCTGCTGACGGGCGCTGCGAAGAAGCCCAACTTCCTGTTCCTCATCGCGGACGATCACGCCGGGTATGCCTGGGGAGCGGATGGAGACCGCATGGCCCGCACTCCGAACCTCGACCTGCTGGCACGCGAAGGGGTGCGCTTCACGCACCACTTCTGCAACTCGCCCGTCTGCACCCCGTCGCGCCAGTGCCTGCTCACCGGCCAGTTGCCTCACGCGGCGGGCGTCACCCGCCTGCCCACACCCCTGGATCCCGCCAGGCCGACGCTCGCGCAGCAGTTTCAGAAAGCCGGCTACACCACCGCGGTCTTCGGCAAGATGCACTTCAATACGAAGGGCCGGCCCGGCTTGCACGGCATCGAGCACTGCCACACCGAGGACATCCTCACCACCGAGTGGCAGCAGCAGGTGAAGCCGCGCGATCTTCCGCGCGGTACGCGCGTCAAGCCTCCCTGGAAGCCGTTCCAGGATCCGGCCCGCATCTGGCTCAACGCCGACAAACTGCCCTATCCACGCTTCGACAACGAAATGCGCGCCAGCTTTCAGGTCCGGCAGGCGGAGCGATTCCTCGAAGAACACCGGCAACGACCGTTCGCCCTGTGGGTCAGCTTTCTCGAGCCGCACTCGCCCTACGACTTTCCCTATGAGGATCGCGAGCGCTTCTCGCCCGAACAGTTCCCGCCGTTTCGTCCCGGACCCGAGGACGGCTGGCAAATCCCCATCGTCTTCCGCGACCTCACGGACTCCGACCGGCAGGGCATCGCCGCGGCCTATTACACGTCCGTGCAGTTTCTGGATCGTAACGTCGGGCAGGTGCTCGCCAAACTGGCGAGCCTCGGACTGGCCGAAGATACCCTGGTGGTCTACACCGCCGATCACGGCTACCACATCGGCCAGCACGGGCGCTTCGAGAAGCACTGCGGCTTCGACCAGGCTCTGCGTGTTCCGCTCGTCATCCGCCACCCGGGGACCATCCGTCCGCGCGTGGTGACGGCGTTGACCGGGCACGTCGATCTCACCGCCACCATCACGGACCTCTGCGGGCTGGAACCGCTCCCGGCCGCGCACGGGCGGACGCTCCATCCGCTGCTCGAGGGAGCGAAAGGCGGCCGCGAGTTCATCTTCAGCGAGTACCTGGAAAACGAGGAAGCGTATGTCCGGTCGGATCGCTGGAAGCTGATCTACTGCAGCGGCAAACGCGATCGCGAGGACGGATACCGGATCGAGAATCCTCCGCGCAGCCGGTACGTGCGCCTCTACGATCTCCGCAAAGACCCCGGCGAAATGCACGATGTGGCCGCGGAACAGCCGGCCGTCGTCTCCGAGTTCAAACGTCGGATGCTCGAGACGTTTCGGACCACTCACCCCGAGGCGCCAGGCCTGCCCGCGGCCACGGGGGCGAACGTGGACGATCAGCTCGATTTCTTCCTGCGCCCGCGAGACGTCTGAACTCCGCCTGAAACGTGCCCTATAGTTGAACCATGTCCGATGCCTTTCTGTTCGATCTCGACGGCACCCTTGTCGATAGTGTGTACCAGCATGTCCTGGCGTGGCGCGACGCCCTGGAAGAGGCCGGGATGCCGCTGGCCGTGTGGCGGATCCATCGCCGGATCGGCATGAGCGGCGGCCTGTTTGTCAGCGCTCTGGCACGCGAGACCGGCCACAGCCTCTCGCCGGAGGAGGTCTCCCGCATGCAGCGGTCTCACTCCCAGGCCTTCCAGCGGTACTCATCACAGGTGCGGCCTCTTCCCGGCGCACGGGAATTGCTGGCGTATCTGGCGCAGGAGCGGGTGCCCCACGCGATCGCCACCAGCGGCTACCGGGAAGCGGCGCGCGTCTCGACGCAACTCCTGGGAGTCGGCCCCGAAGTCCCCATCATCACGCGCGATCAGGTGGCGCACGCCAAGCCCGATCCGGACCTGTTCCTGGCCGCGGCGCAGGCGCTCGGGGCGCCTGTCGAACACTCGGTGGTGGTCGGCGACAGCATCTGGGACCTGCTCGCCGCGCGCCGCGCCCGCGCCCTGGGCATCGGGCTTCTCTCCGGAGGCTATGGAGCCGATGAACTGCAGAGCGCCGGCGCCTACCGTGTCTACGACGACCCGGCCGACCTGCTGGCTCATCTGGATGAAGTCGGCGTCCGCGCGAGGTGAGGCGGCGAGCCAGGCCCGCCGGGAGTAGTACGATGGCAGTCATGCGCATCGATCTCGCATTCGGAAAGACCGGGCTTACCGTGGAGGTCCCCGAGGGGTTTCGCTATCGTGTTCTGGAGGCGAGGTCCGCGAAGCCGCTCGACGATTGGCAGCAGGCCGTGGAGTCGGCGCTCGACCGGCCCGTTGGTGCTCCTCCGCTGGCCGAACTGGCGCGCGGGCAGGAAAGCGCCGCCATCTCGGTGTGCGACATTACCCGCCCGGCTCCCAATCGTCTGACACTGCCGCCGGTATTGCGCCGGTTGGAGGATGCGGGAATCCCGCGCGAATCGATCACCATCCTGATTGCCACCGGACTGCATCGCGCCGCCACGGAGAGCGAAATCCGCGAAATCTGCGGCGAGGAAGTCGCGGGCGCTTACCGGGTGGTGAACCACGACGCGCGCAACCTGGCATCCCACCACCCGCTGGGGACCACGCGGTCGGGTACGCCGGTGTATGTGGATCAGCGCTTCGTAGCCGCCGATCTGCATCTCACGCTCGGCTTCATCGAGCCGCACCTGATGCTGGGCTACTCGGGCGGACGGAAACTGGTCGCGCCGGGCCTGGCCGCGCAGGAGACCATCAAGGTGCTGCACAGCCCGAGATTCATGCGCGATCCGAGGGCGGTGGAAGGGTCGATCGAGGAGAACCCGCTCCACCGGGAACTGCTCGAGATTGCCCGCATGGCGCGGCACGACTTCGTGCTGGATGTCGCGCTGGCCCGCGACCGCTCGATCGCCGGGGTGTTCGCGGGAAATCCGGAGCAAGCTCACCGCCGTGGGGTCGAGTTCGTCTCGCAGGCGCTGCTCGAGACCCTGGAGGAGCCGGTCGATGCCGTGATCACCTCCTCGGCCGGTTATCCGCTGGATCTCACCTACTACCAGTGCATCAAGGGCGTGACAGCGGCTTCCCATATCGTCAAGCCGGGGGGCGCGATCCTGCTGGTGGCGGAGTGCGCGGAGGGATCGGGCGCCGCGGAGTTCTCGCGCATGTTGCGCGAGGGCATCTCGGATTCCGAGTTTCTGGAGCGGATTCAACGTGCTCCCGTGACAGTCGATCAGTGGCAGTTGGAAAAACTGGCGCTGGTGAGTGCGCGGCAGCAGCTGCTGTGGTACGTGCCGGGGCTTCCGGCGGAGTATCACGCCGGCTTGTGGGGCCAGGCGTACCGGAATGCGGAATCGGCGATAGCGGCGCTGTTTTCGACTCTCCGGGCGGGCGCCAGCGTCGCGGTGATTCCCGAAGGACCGTACGTTCTGGCCAAAGCGCGGGAGTTGGTGGCGGCGTGAGGCCGGCGGGCGAAGAGGCTCAGGCCTGGTGCGCGCTTGCGGCGGGGACCCGTGCTATCCCGAAGCCCAGTTCCCGATCCAGGTCCATCCCCACGGAGTCCTGGCACTTCACGCAGTAGCGGGCCCACGACAGGGCGCGTAGCCGCTTGGCCGGAATCGGCTGCTCACATGCCAGGCAGATGCCGTAATCGCCGGAATCCAGGCGGTCCAGGGCTTCATCCACCAGCCTGAGCTCGGCGTAGTCGAGGCTGTTGATGTGGAGCGAGACAAACTCGTCGTGGGAGATCTGTGCCTGATCTTCCTCGGCGACCCGTCCCATGCGGGCCAGCGTATCGAATTTGATGCCGAGGCCGGACAGAACCTCTGTCCGCTTATCGAGAAGTCGCCGGCGGTACTCTTCCTGGCCCTCGGGAATCCTGGTGCTCGTTTTCATGAGCCCCCCTTCCTTCCACGCCCGTTTTCAAAGGACGGGATACTGGAATGGTTCATGAACGATATCGGAATTCTCAGATGAAATCAATAGTAAATATGGAAAGTGGTACGGGGGGAGGCCGTCTCTCCGTGGCGAGGGGTTTAGAGGGCAATGCTGTTCACTTAGGACGCCGATTCGGGTCGAAGGACACTCCGTGGGGCGGCGACGGCCAGATGTGACCAACCGGGTATCCCCCTTGACTCACCCGACCCCAGCCCGTGGCGGCGAAGTCTGGCCGGAACCCCAAGCGGTTGTGCGTAGTTGAGTCAAGGGGATACCCAGTTGTGACCATTCTCCGAGTCGGGCGTATTCCGCCCGAAGCCAAGAACATCGGTAAGCGCTATCGGCGATCAGGGAGGATCTATCGCGAGAACCGATTTGGGACCATCAGCCGGCGCCGATCCGGCCGCCTACGCCGTCAAGGCCATCGCCGGCTACGCGGCCCGGCCTCCGGAGTTTCACGCCTACATCCGAGCGCTGGTCACTGGCTGCGATCTAGCCCACCGGGGCCAACTCAACGCTCTGGTAACCAGTTGCCAGAAGACCCGGACGCCGTGTTGGCGTTGATCGACGATCCGCGATACGAGATTGGGATCGAGGATGTCGCACTATGCTGCCGGGCACGCATGGCGCTGGACGCAGCACGGCCCGCTCTGGGGAGGGCGGCCTGAGGTACTTCGATCCGCTCAGCCCGGCCGATCCCATCGTCAATCAGGTGGTGAATTTACGTCTTCCGCTGCTCCAGCGGTCCCTCTCCGAACCCGTTCACTACCGCCGATGC
>DATJWB010000072.1:0-3054 GCA_035501495.1 Bryobacteraceae bacterium
TATCAGCGGCGAGACCGCGCGGCGCGCGCGTTATTCTCGGCGACGGAAATTGTGCGCGCCAACAGGTTTGAAACGGAGCATGGCCGCTCTGTGCCTCAGACGAAATACGAGGAGTATTTGGGGCGCTATCAAGCTCGTTTCTCCGCCCAGATGCGCCAGTTGGCGGAAAGCCTCAACCGCACATACAGCCAGCACCCCGATCAGCGGGACCTGGTCAAGGTCATCGAGAGGATGGCGAGCGCCGGCGCCCCGGAGCTTCGGGATGCCTGGGGAGCCGGCCTGCGTGTCACGCCCGCTACATGGGATCCCCGGAGCACGTATATGGTGCAGAGCGCGGGCCCGGATCGGCAATTCGGCACCGCCGACGATCTGGCCGCTTATTTGCAGGTGCGCACCGGGAAGCTCGTGGACCGGCCGGACGGGGGTGCTATCGACCTTAATATCGAACACAATCGCGGCCCCTTCAACGGCCGCGCGGAGTTTGTGGGATCCGTGGTTCACTCGTCGGGCGCCGCCGTGGCGGGAGCGAGTGTCACGGTGCGCGACGCTTCCACGGGAACGATGCGCGCGGCGAAGTCGAATGGCGCCGGGCAATTCAGTGTGCCGGCTGTTCCCGCGGGCAAGTACCGAATTCAGGTGGTTTCGCCCGGCTTCCGGATGATCTCGCGGGAAGTCACTCTTCAGGTGCGCGACCGCGCCGTTCTCTCCGCAACCCTGGGCGTGGGTTCCGTGACAGAGGCGGTTACGGTCATGGCCGAACCGCTGCGGGTTCGTATCGGGGGTAACGTCGTCGGCGGTGTCCCCGGCGGTGTTGTCGGCGGCGTGATCGGGGGCATTGTGGATGGCGTTTTCAAGGAGGTCGCCCGCCCGGCTGCTGCTCCCGCCCCGCCACCCCGCGGATTGGCAAATCTCGTTTCAGTCAACAGCGGCACGCTCTTAAAGGACAAAGCGGAACTGCCCGGCCCGCGCGAGCGCTCATATTTTCCCGAGGCTCTTTACATTAATCCGGAGATCATTACCGATAGAGACGGCCGCGCCAGTATTGCCATCCCGCTGGCCGACTCCATCACCACGTGGCGTATGGCGATGGTGGCCTCTACGCCGCGTGGCGCGCTGGGCAGCGGCACTTCGAGTCTGAAGGTGTTCCAGGATTTCTTTGTCGACCTCGATCTGCCGGTCACGCTCACGCAGGGCGACCGGGTCTCGATCCCGGTAGCGGTCTATAACTACTCGGGCGCGTCCGGAGCCATCAAGCTCCAGTTGCATGCGGACGATTGGTTTTCCCTCGTGGGTGATGTGCCCGAGAAAACCCTCACGGTGGATTCCGGCCGCGTGGGCGGCTCGCAGTTCACGCTGGAGGCCAGGCGCATTGGGAAATTCAAGCTGACTCTTGCCGCGCGTATGAAGGGCGGAGCCGATCTGGACAACTCGGAAAGCCGCGCGGATCTTGTGGTGCGGGAGATCGAAGTCATTCCCGACGGGCGCGAGCAAGACCTGGTGTACAACGGGCGGCTGGAAACCGCGGTGCGGCACGAACTGCGTTTTCCCGCTGCGTCGATTCCCGACGCGAGCAGGATTTTTGTCCGTCTGTACCCGGGTCCCCTGAGCCAGGTGATCGAAGGCATGGATAGCATCCTGCGAATGCCGGGCGGCTGCTTTGAGCAGACTTCCTCCAGCACTTACCCCAACGTGCTGGCGCTCGACTACATGAAGCGCACGAAGAAGTTGACTCCCGAAGTGCACGCCAAAGCCGAGGGATACGTGGCCAATGGCTATCAACGCCTGCTGACGTTTGAGGTTCCCGGCGGGGGCTTCTCGTGGTTCGGCAACGCGCCGGCCAACAAGATCCTGACCGCATACGGCTTGATGGAGTTCGCGGACATGGCCAAAGTCTACGACGTCGATCCGAATGTCATCCAACGAACCCAGCAGTGGCTTGCTTCACAGCAGCAGGCCGACGGGAGCTGGGAGCCCGACGCATCTTTCATCAATGAAGGCGCCACCAACCGCTACAACTCGGACGTGCTGCGCATTACCGCTTACATCGGATGGTCCCTGGAGAATACAGGTTTTCGGGGGCCGGCAGTCGAGAGGGCCAGGGAGTTTGTCGAGAAGCACATGAGCGTTGGGGTGAAGGCCAAGCCGGACGCTTACACGCTGGCCGTCGTGGCGAACTTCGCCACCGACTACGGAAAAGACCGGGACTTCACGCGCCGGGCCATCGACCTTCTATTGGACACACGCACAGAGAAAGACGAACAGGCGTGGTGGACGGCTGACGAAACCGGCGTCTACGCAACCGGCGCGAGCGCCAGTGTGGAGACAACCGGGCTGGCAGTGCAGGCCTTGTTGAAGTCGGGCGAAGCCTCGGGCATCGCGCGCAAGGGCCTGAGCTATCTCGCCTCCAAAAAAGATGCTTCGGGCGCCTGGGGCACCACACAGGCCACCATCATGGCGCTGCGCGCGTTGCTGCTCTCCACCGAGAAAGGTTCGGCAGACGTTCGCGGCGCGGTCGAGATCTCGCTGAACGGCAAGCCAGTCGAGAAATTGACGCTGACCCCTGAGAACAACGACCTGCTCCACCAGTTCGTATTCAAGGGTGTCGACGCCAGGAACTCGAACACGGTGGACATCCGGTTTGAAGGCAAGGGCGGCCTGGCGTACCAGGTGGTCGGGCGCTATTTCGTTCCGTGGAGTGACGTGCCTGCGGGAGAGCCGCTCAGCATCCAAGTGGCCTACGACCGCGCACGCCTGGAGCAGGACGATATCGCCACCGCCACCGCGACGGTCAAAAACAACCTCGACAAGGCCGCGAACATGGTGATGGTCGACCTGGGCATTCCGCCGGGCTTCGAGTTGCTCAGCGAAGATTTGCAGGGATTCCAGGAGAAAAGTGCGGGCCGGAAGAGCGGGCGGCTGGAAAAATTCAGCCTGACGGCGACACAGGCCATTCTCTATTTCGACTCCATCGCTCCGCGCGACACGGTCCGGCTACAGTACCGCTTGCGCGCCAAATATCCCATCCGCACGCGCACGTTCCAGTCGAGAGTCTAT
>DATJWB010000073.1:0-67765 GCA_035501495.1 Bryobacteraceae bacterium
GAAGTTCAAGATCCCTTCATCAGCGGCTTTTGGCAAGATTGGCGAGGAGTATGTGAAAGCGGTCTACCGCTTTGCGGAGGCTCACCAGATTCCCGTCGTGCATTTCAAGAAGCGCCAGAACAAGGAGGAAGTGGCTCGTCCATATTTGGAAGCGGCGGCGCAGCCAGGCAGGAGTGCCTGCGCCACACGGGCTATTGAGCTCCGGCATTCCAGGAGGCGAGTTTTTTTCTCGAGAAGGGCTGCGCGTAGGCTGCAGGCACGCTGTGCGCCGTTGCGGCGGCCGCCCGGCGGTAGAACTCGGCCGCTCGCGCGCGGTCGCCGAGTGCTTCATAGGTCTGGGCGAGCAGGCATTCGATGAACGGATCCTCTGTCGATGCGCGGTTCAGGGCCTGCAGGGCCGCGGCATAGTCTTGCGCATAGAAAGCGACGTAGCCTTCGAGGTAGGGAAAGAAGAGCTCCTGATCGGGAATGCGGCCGCGATCCAGAATCTCTTTGGCCTTCGCCATCTGCTTTCGCGCGTCGGCTGCCTTGCCGCGACGGATGGCGAGGCGCGCTTTGGCGTGCTCCAGCCGGAAATCCCAGAGATCGCTTCTCGCCGGAGGGAGGTTCGGCTGCTCGAATCCCGTGTCGTGCCCCCGCTGGTACCATTCGGACGCGCGGTCGAAATTGCCTGCATCGAGACACAGGCGGGCGAGTTCATCGGCCACATCGCCGGCGTTCGGAAAATCGTTGGTTTCGCGGTAGAACTCGAACGCGCGCTTCTCCAGCTTTTCGGCATTGGCGCAATCTCCAGCGAAGCCGTATCCGATGGCCATGGCACGCTCGGCCAGCGCTCGTTCCAGCGGCGCGCGAGCCGCCTTGATCGCAGCCGAGAAATACGGCTGGGCGTCCACGTAACGGCCCATGAGGTCGAGGGCGACTGCCGCGCCATTATTGGCCGGCACGGATTTCGGATTGATTGCGAGGTCCGCCTGAAAAGCTTTGAGCGCTTCTTCGAAGCGGCCCGCGTTGATCAACTGCCCGCCGGCGGGCTGCCAGCCTTCGAGCGCGGCGGCGCCAAGAATCGCCGTGAGACGTGCAATCCTGTGCATGTGATGCGATTCTATCCGATATGACACGCCGGCAAATGCTCTCGGCGGTTGGCTTGGGGCTTGGCGGTTCACGCTTCGCGCTTCCGCAACAATATCGCGGCATGGCGTCTCGGGGCATCACGCCGGCGCCGCGCGGGAAGCCTTCCGGACTGCCATTCCCTGCGAAGTTCGTCAATGTCGCCGCGCAGGCGGGGTTGCGCGCCCCCGTCATTTACGGCAACGAAGGGCACGTAGACTACATTCTCGATGCGATGGGATGCGGGGTGGCGTTCCTGGATTACGACAACGACGGGTGGCTGGATGTGGTGACCCTGACCGGACGGCGCCGCCAGGGGCGAACGCCGGACGACGCGACTATTCGGCTGTATCGCAACAATCGCGACGGCAGTTTCCGCGACGTGACGGCCGGCTCGGGCCTCGGCCGGAGCGTCTGGGCGGCCGGCATCACGGTGGGCGATTACGACAACGACGGCTTCGACGACCTGTTCATCACCTGTTGGGGCCAGAACCTTCTGTTTCACAACAACGGAGACGGCACATTCACGGACGTGACCGAGAAAGCGGGACTGATCCATGCAGGTACGCGTTACGGCACCGGCTGCACGTGGGTGGATTACGATCGCGACGGCAAGTTGGACCTCTTCGTCAACCACTACGTAGTCTTCGAACCGGACAAAGTCCCGATTCGCGGCACGAACGAGACCTGCAATCGCGGCGGCGTGCCCGTGTTTTGCGGACCTGGCGGGCTGCCGCAGGAGCGCTGCCGCCTCTACCACAACAACGGGGACGGCACCTTCACCGACGTGAGCGAGCGGGCGGGCATCCTGGGGGTGACGTCGAACTATCCGTTGACCGCGGTGGCAGCCGACTTCGATGGTGACGGCTGGCCCGACATTTACGTGGCGTGCGACACCACGCCGAGCCTGCTGTTTCGCAACAACCGCGACGGCACGTTCACCGAACGGGGCCTGGAGAGCGGCGTCGCTCTGAACGAAGACGGGCGCGAGCAGGGCGGCATGGGATTGGGGATCGGCGATTTCGATACCGACGGTTACCTGGATATTTTCAAAACGCATTTCAGCTCCGACACCCACGTGCTGTATAAGAACAACGGCAACGGGTCGTTTCGCGACGTGACGACGAGGGCCGGGCTGAGGGTGGAGACACGGTTTGTGGGCTGGGGCGCGGCGATTCTGGATTTCGACAACGACGGTCTCCCCGATATCTTCTTCACCACGGGCATGGTCTATCCGGAGGTGGAGGCGGCGGATCCGGGCGCGCCCTACAAGACGCCAAGCGTGATTTTCCGCAATCTCGGGGGCGGAAAGTTCGAGGAACTTCTCGATCTTGCCGGGCCCGCGCTGAACGAGCTGCACTCCAGCCGGGGCGCCGCCTTCGGAGATTTCGACAACGATGGCGACGTGGACGTCCTGATCATGAATATGAATGAGCCGCCTTCGCTTTTCCGCAACGATGTGAGCGGAACGAATCACTGGTTGAAGGTATTGCTCACGGGCGTCGAGTCGAATCGCAGCGCGATCGGCGCCCAGGTGGTCGTCTCATACGGCGGGCGCAGGCAGGTGCAGGCGGTGCTGGCGCAATCGTCTTATCTTTCCGCAAACGATCGCCGTCTGCATTTTGGCCTGGGTGCGGAGGAGTCCGTGAGTCTCGAGATCCGCTGGCCGAGCGGAAAGCGGGAGCAGATCGCGGATGTCGCGGCCAACCAACTGGTGGTGATTCGCGAAGGCTCCGGCATCGTCCGGCGCGAATCGCCAGAATCAATGCGGTACACTGGGCGGCGATGAGTTTCCGGGCCGTGGATGAGCCGGACGTGGCGCGGGCACTCGGGCACTCGTGCCTGCCGCGCCCCGACTCATCGGGGCGCTTGTCGGGCGTGTACAGTGCCGGTGGCGGCAAAGGGGTGTTCGAGGCTGCCGCGACGGAACTCGGACCGACGCGCGGTCGCCGGCTGGCCGGCAGAAAGCGTCCCCATGGGTGGGTACGCGGCAGGCCAAAGTGCCTGCGCCACGTCATCCTCGCGATTTGCGTTCTTTTGGCGGCACCATTGGTTCAGGGCGCCGCGGCGAATGGCTACGTGGATGCGGCCGTCTGCGGCAAGTGCCACGCGGCCAAGGCCCGGACTTTCGCCCAGACAGGCATGGGCCGGTCGTTCTACCGAATGGCTCCGGAGCGGGCAAGGGAGGATTTCCAGGCCGGCCTTCCCTTTTATCACGAGCCGTCCGACACCTATTTCAACGTGTTCGAGCGTGGCGGCAAATACTTCCAGCGCCGATGGCAGAAGGGCTTCGACGGCCGGGAAACCAACGTAGAAGAGAAGCAGATCGATTTCGTCCTGGGCTCGGGGAACCATGCGCGTACCTACCTGCACCTGACGCCGCGCGGGACGCTCCAACAGTTGCCGCTGGGGTGGTACTCCGAGAAGGGCGGGTATTGGGGGATGAATCCGGGCTACGACAAAGCCGATTATGGCGGGTCCACTCGGGTCATCCACTACGAGTGCATGTTCTGCCACAACGGGTATCCGCGCATTCCGGGGGGACATGAGGAGGCGGGAGCGGAGGCCCAGTACCTCGAGCCGCTGCCCGCGGGGATCGATTGCCAGCGGTGCCACGGACCCGGCCAGCAGCACGTGGAGACCGCGCAGAGAGCGGGTGCGACGCCCGAACAGATTCGCGCGGCCATCGTGAATCCCTCGCGCCTGAGCCCGGAACGCGAGATGGAGGTGTGCCTGCAGTGCCACCTCGAAACTACCAGCCGGCTACTGCCGCATTCCCTGCAGCGCTTCGACCGCGGCCCCTTCTCGTACATCCCGGGCCAAGCCTTGGCGGACTTCCGCCTGTCGTTCGACAGGGCGCAGGGAAAGAACTCGGATCTGGAGGTGGCGCATGCGGGTTACCGGCTGCGGGAAGCGCAATGTTTCCTGCAGAGCGCCGGAAAGCTGCGTTGCACGACTTGCCACGATCCGCACGATATTCCGCGCGGCGAGAGCGCTGCCGCGCATTACAACTCCGTTTGCCGGAAATGTCATCAAGTCTCCGCGCAGACCCGGACCGAGCACGGCGCCGGTGCGAACTGCGTGGCGTGCCACATGCCCCGGCGCCGAACCGACGACGCGGTCCACATCGTGATGACGGACCACAAGATTGTTCGCATGAAGCCGGCGGGAGACTTGCTGGCCGAGAAGGCGGAGGTCCATGAGTCCACGGAGACGTCGTATCGCGGTGAAGTGGTGGCGTACTACCCGGCGAAGCCGGCGCCGACCGGCAGCGACCCGCTGTACCTCGCGCTGGCCCAGATTACGGATCGAAGCAACCTCAACGCGGGACTCAGCCGCCTGGCGGCGCTGATCGATCGCGTCCATCCCGCTCAGGCAGGCTTCTATTCGGGGCTGGGCGAAGGGTACCGCGCCGCGGGCAACCACACCAAAGCGATCGCCGCCCTGGAGGAGGCGGGGCGGCGCGCGCCAAGCTCGGAGATCATTCAGCTCGAGCTGGGAAATACGCTGATGGAAATGAAACAGTGGGCGAGAGCCGAAACTGCGTTTCGATCTGCCGTCAAGCTCAGGCCGGATGACGCAGCGGCATGGGGATTCCTCGGCTGGGTGCTTTGGCAGCAGGACAAAACCGCAGAGGCACGGAAGGATCTCGAAAGAGCCATCGCGCTCGACCCGGATGCCGCCGCGATACACAATTACCTGGCTTCGCTTCTGATGGGGACCCGGGATATGCCGGGCGCCGAGAAGGAGTTCCGTGCGGCGCTGGCAATTGACCCCGGAGTCGCGGAGTGGCGGGCGAACCTGGCCATGATCGTCGCGATCCGCGGGGAATTGCCGGAGGCCCGCTATCAGTTCGACCGGAGCATCCGGCAGGATCCTGCCTCGGTGCCGGCGCGCCTGAACTACGCGCGAATGCTCGCCAACGCCAACGATCTCGACGGAGCCGAACAGCAGGCGAAGGCGGCGCTGGCGGTGGATCCGAAGCTGGGGCCGGTGCACGAATTGTTGGGTTCGGTGCTCTCGGCGAAAGGCGATGCGGTGGGGGCCGCGCGCGAACTCAATACTGCCCTGAGTCTCAATCCGAAGTCGGGACGCGCTCACTACGAACTGGGAGTTCTGTTGGGGCAGTCGGGCAACGCACCGGGCGCGGTGGAGCACTTCCGGGCAGCGGCGTTAGATCCCGATCCGAGTATCAGGGCCGCCGCGAATGAGATGCTCCGGAGGATGGGGCAGCGATAAGAGGCTGGACTCAATTCAGTGACCAAACGGGCGCCGAGATGAGTCCCGGCGCGGCAGCCTCGAAAACCGTTCGCCGCCAGCGACACAGTACACGCCCGCGCCACATCGCCGGCACGGGTTTTCCTGAATTCCGGTGGGCCGGCGGGGCCCATGGGTACAGGCAGGAATGCCTGCGCCACGTTTCGTTTGACAATCGTTGAAACAACTCCGTATGATAGCTTTCGTAATCGTAAATCGGAATCGAAATTCGTGGGCCAACGAACGTCATCCGCGGATCGGGATCTTTACTCGGGCCTGATTCGCCTTCATGTCTTACACCACGCGGTGGAAGGTCCTGTTTTCGGATTGGGGATGATCGAGGAATTGGCGCGCCACGGATACCGGATCAGTCCCGGCAGCCTCTATCCGCTCCTTCAGGGCCTCGAGAAGAAAGGCTATCTGCGATCGACGGAACAGCGAAACGGCAAATCACTCCGGCGAGTGTACCGCGCGACGCCGCAGGGCCGGAAGGCGCTGGCGGCGGCAAAGAGTAAGGTCCGGGAGTTGTTTCATGAACTGGTAGAGGGCGATTAGCGCAAGGTGAAGCATGCGTCTGGTTTTAGCGGCCCTCAGCCGGCCGATCACGGTGGTCGTCGCGCTGGCGGCAATCGCACTCTGCGCACTGCTGGCAGTGCAACGAATGCCCGTCGACATTTTCCCGCGGGTCGGGGAGCCCGCGATTTACGTGGCTCAGCCGTATGGAGGAATGGACCCGGCCCAGATGGAGGGCTACCTCACTTATTACTACGAGTATCACTTCCTCTACATCACCGGAATCAATCGCGTAGAAAGCAAGAGCATTCAAGGCGCGGCTCTCATGAAACTGGTATTTCATGAGGGCACCGATATGGCCCAGGCGATGGCGGAGACCGTCGGGTACGTCAATCGCGCGCGCTCATTTATGCCGCCCGGAACGGTGCCGCCGTTCATCACGCGCTTCGATGCCGGCAGCGTCGCGGTCGGTCAACTGGTTTTCAGCAGCGCAGCCCACACGCAGGGCGAACTGCAGGACTTTGCCCTCAATCGCGTCCGGCCGCTATTCGCCACCCTGCCGGGTGTCTCCGCGCCGCCGCCATTCGGAGGCAACCAGAGGACGATCGTCATCACGCTCGATCCCGACAAGCTGCAGCAGTATCAGATCTCGCCCCAGGAGGCCATCGCGGCGGTCAGCAAGGCGACGCTGGTGATGCCGTCGGGCAACATGTGGACCGGGCAGATCAACCGGATTGCCAGGACAAATGCGGCGCTCGGCGGAAACCTCTCCGAGTTGTTGAGCGCGCCGATACGTCCAGTCTCCGGAACCACCATCTACCTGCGGGACATCGGGACGATCGACAACGGCACCGACATCATCACGGCTTACGCGCATGTGAACGGAAAGCGCACGGTGTATATCCCGGTGACGAAGCGGGCGGATGCCTCGACGCTCGCGGTCATCCACGCGGTCCAAGCAGCGATTCCCGATTTCAAGAAGGTCGTGCCGGATGATGTCGATGTGAGCTTGCAGTTCGACCAGTCGCCGTTTGTGACGAACTCGCTGCGGGGACTGATCACCGAGGGTCTGCTCGGCTCGGCGCTGACGGGCCTGATGGTGCTCCTGTTCTTGCGCGATTGGCGGAGCGCCATCATCGTGATCCTGAACATCCCGTTCGCGCTGCTGGGCGCGGTGATTCTGCTTTGGCTGACCGGGCAAACGATCAACATCATGACGCTGGGGGGCCTGGCCCTGGCGGTAGGGGTCCTGGTGGATGAGGCGACGGTGGAGATCGAGAACATCCATACGCAGATGCTTCCGGGAGTATCGCGGGCGCGTGCCGTGGTGGAGGCGTGCAGCCGAACCGCGATCGCCCGGTTGTTGTCCATGGTTTGCATTCTGGCCGTGTTTGTCCCTTCGTTCTTCATGGTCGGGGTAAGCCGGCAACTCTTCGTTCCGTTGTCGCTGGCAGTTGCCTTTTCGATGATTGCGTCCTACCTGCTGTCCAGCAGCCTGGTGCCGGTATTCTCGACCTGGCTGATGCGCGCAGCGCATCGCGGCGAGGAGCACGAGGGACTCTTCGGACGGCTTCGCTCGTTTTACGACCATTACCTGAGGCTCGTTCTGCGATTTCGCTGGCCGTTGGTTCTGGTCTACCTGGCGGGCGCGTTTGGGGTCCTCTACCTGCTGCTACCACGCATGGGGACGGAGCTGTTTCCGGATGCCAACGCGCCTCTTCTGCGGGTTCGCCTGCGAGCGCCCGCCGGCACGCGGATCGAAGAGACGGAACGCATCGTACTTCGCGCCCTGCAGTTCATTCAGCACGATGCCGGGGATCACAACGTGGAAATCACCAGCGATTTCATGGGGGTTGTGCCGTCCAGCTATCCTGTCGATCTGATCCATCTGTTTACCAGCGGACCGCAGGAAGCGATCATCCAGGTGGCCGTCAGACCCGATACCCCTCGGGGGGAAGCGCTGCGAGAGCGCATCCGAAACGACCTAAGACGGGAACTGCCGAACTGCCAGGTCTCCTTTGAGCCGGCGGATATCGTTTCGCAGGTCATGAGCTTTGGCTCGCCGACTCCCATCGAAGTGGCGGTACAGGGGCCGAGCCTGGCCGATGACTACGGCTTTGCGCAGAAGATCCAGGCCCACCTGGCGAAGCTTGGTTTCGTTCGCGACCTGCAGTTCGCCCAGGAGTACAATTACCCGACGCTCGATATCAACATCAACCGCGAGCGGGCGGGCCAGTTCGGGTTGACGATGGCGGACGTGGTGCGGTCGGTGGTGCCGGCGACATCCTCATCGCGATTCACCGAGCCGAACTACTGGCGCGATCCGAACTCGGGAAACGCTTTCCAGATCCAGGTAGAGCTGCCGCAGAACCGGATTCAGAGTGTTGATGAACTGGGGACGCTGCCAGTGATGCCGGCCGGACGCGCGGAACCGCAACTCGACAACATCGCCACGCTGAAGCCGGGGACCATGCCGGGGCTGATTGAACGCTACAACGGACAACACATTGTCAGCCTGACCGCGAATCTTCACGGGATCACACTGGGAGAAGCGGCCCCGGAGCTCCAACAGGCATTATCCGCGGTGGGCAGCCCGCCGCGAGGAGCCAAAGTCGTCATGAAAGGCGAGATTCCGCCTTTGGAGCAGACCATCTCGGGGCTGCGGGTCGGGCTGCTGCTTGCGGTGGTCGTGATCTTCCTGTTGCTCTCCGCCAACTTCCAGTCGATGCGACTGGCGCTCGCCGTAGTCCTGACGGTTCCGGCGGTGCTGTGCGGGGTACTGCTGATGCTGTTGATCACTCATACGACGCTCAACATTCAATCGTTCATGGGCGCGATTATGGCGATCGGGATCGCAGTGGCGAACTCGATTCTGCTGGTGACGTTTGCCGAGCGCTTCCGGCACGAGAACCGGGCGCTTTTGGATGCGACGCGCGACGGAGCATCGAGCCGGCTGCGAGCGATCCTGATGACCGCTGCCGCGATGATCTGCGGCATGGTCCCGATGTCGATCGGCCTGGGGGAAGGAGGGTCTCAGTACGCGCCGCTGGGGCGGGCGGTGATTGGGGGGCTGGTGTTATCGACATTTGCGACGTTGACGATCCTGCCGTCGATCTACGCAATTCTGCAGGGCCGGGCGTCGCTTGCCTCTCCCTCATTGAACCCGATGGACCCGGCGAGCCGATACTATGAAGCGCAATAGAGCGATTCTCATTCCCGTGTATTTTTTGGGACTGGCCGTTCACTCCGGCCGGGCGCAGACGGGAGACCTGGCGCCAGTAGTCGCCAGGCCCATATCGCGAACGGTGGACTTGCCAGGCGAGTTTCTCCCATTTTTGTCCGTTTCGCTGCATGCGAAGGTGCCGGGTTACGTGGAGCGCGTTCTGGTGGACCGCGGCAGTGTCGTCAAGCAAGGGGATCGGCTGGTTGTCCTGAGCGCGCCCGAAATGGCGGCGCGGATTGCCGAAGCCGAGTCCAAAGTGCAAGCCGCGGAGGCTGACCGGCTGCAGGCCGAGGCTCAGGTGGCGGCGGCCGAGAGCACGTATGACCGGATGAAGCAGGCTGCCGAAACGCCCGGGGCCGTGGCCGGAAACGAATTGATCCAGGCCGAGAAGCAGGTGGAGGCCGCCAAGGCCCTGTGGAACTCGCGCCAACAGGCCGGCAGGGGCGCGGAAGCCGGTGTCAGATCGCTTCAGGACCTGGAGGCTTATCTCACGATTTCGGCGCCGTTCGAAGGGGTGGTAACCGACCGGATGGTGCACCCGGGTGCGCTGGTTGGGCCGGGCAACGACGTCCCGCTCCTGGTTGTGCAACAGGTCTCGCATCTTCGACTGGTAGTGCCGGTGCCGGAAGAGGATGTCAGCGGAATCGTCACGGGGGCCGCCGTCCCATTCCAGGTTCCTGCCTGGCCGGAGCGGACCTATTCGGGAACGGTGGCCCGCATCGCGCGCGCGCTGGATCCAAAGACGCGAACCATGCCGGTGGAACTCGACGTCCTGAATCGGGATGGCTCACTGGCTCCCGGAATGTTTCCGACGGTGAAGTGGCCGGTACGCCGCGCGCGCGCGGCCCTTTTCGTGCCGAAGACCAGCGTGGTCAGCACGACGGAGCGGACCTTCGTAATCCGGGATCAGGGCGGCCGCGCGGAATGGGTCGATGTGAAGAAAGGCGTGGCGGAAGGAGATCTTGTGGAAGTACTGGGGAGCCTGAAAGCCGGTGAGCAGGTGGTCCAGAGGGCGACCGATGAAATCCGCGAAGGTACCCCACTTCAAGCCGCATCGAGAAGGATCCCGTAAGCCTCCGAGCGGTTTTCCGGAATCCAGTCCAATTTCAGCTCGTACATACCTTCGAGGCCAGTCCTATCCTGCACGGGCTGACGGATGAAACGCGACAACAACATGGCCAGAGTAGACATGGGCACCCGATTGGAATGAATCGAGCCCAGGATGTAGCGGTTACCCGGCCCGTCGGTGCCGTCCCTGGCTTCGGTAATCTTCAGCCCCCTGGGACTTACGACCAGGCCAGAAACGAAAGCTTCTTCGGTTCGTGGTGTAGCGCGAGTTGGAACCGCTCCGTGAGAAGTGCCTGCAACATCACGCGAAGGTGCGCTGTGGGTGTGTCGGGAGCGGCTTTGGCGTCGATATTAAAACGCACGGCGCGCGATTTGATCCAGCCCGGGCCGGAAATCTGGCAGTCGTTGTTGACGTTGAACGCAAAGCGCAGGCATTCGCTGAAGGTCGCATTGGCCAGTTGTACCTCACCGTGAACGGCGCTGCCGGGATTGGCCCGGTAGTCGCCTGGGCAAACGCTACGGCCTTGACCGATGCGACTTCGAACGTGGGCGCCGGGGATTGGGAAAAGCCGAGTATTGCCGAGAAGCAAACCGAGAGCGGCAGAAGGCGACTCCATGACTATGCTAAAAATAGCGATGCTAGGAAAATAGCAATGGGCTACCGCGTGCCGCCGGGCACGCCGCGCTGCTTGCGCGTGAGGATCTCACGCACGGCATAGATGCGGCGATCCTGGCTCTCGAAATAGGTCCGCATCATGATTTCGCCCATCAGGCCGGTGCTGAACATCATCATGCCGCCGAGCAGCAGCAAGGCGCCGGCGATCATCAGCGGCCCGTGGGCCATGACGATCTCGAATCCCAGCAGCTTCTTAATGGCGAGGTAGATCATGATGCCGCCGCCACAGGTAGTGGCCACCAGCCCCACGGTACCGAAGAAGTGCATCGGACGGGTGAAGTATTTCAGGAGAAATTTGATGGTGAGGATATCGAAGAGCACGCGGAAGGTGCGGCCGATCCCGTAGTGAGAACCTCCGGAGGTGCGCGGTGTGTTGCGGATGGGGACTTCCACGATGCGCGCCCCGTAGAAACTCGCCAGGGCGGGGATGAAGCGATGCAGCTCGCCGTAGAGGTTGACGTCTTTCAGGACCTCCGAGCGGTAAGCCTTGAATGTCGTTCCGAAATCGCGCAGTGCCACGCCCGAAGCTTTGGCCATCATCCAATTGGCGATGCGGGAAGGGATCTTGCGGAGAAGCGCATTATCGACGCGATGTTGGCGCCAGCCGCTGGCGATATCGTAGCCCTCGTCGATCTTCTGCAGCAGGGCGGGGATATCCTCGGGGGCATGTTGCAGATCGCCGTCCATCGCGATGATGACGTCGCCCTTGGATTCGTGAAAGCCCGCGGAGAGGGCGGCGGTCTGCCCGAAGTTGCGGCGCAGCCGGATGACTTTGAGGTGGCCGTCGGTTTCTACAAGGTTGGCGAGCAGTTCGAAGCTGCGATCGGTCGATGCGTCATCCACGAAGAGGATCTCATAGGGCCGCTTCACCTGCTCGAGGACCACGGTCAGGCGGTCGTAGAGCGGGAGGATCGAATGCTCCTCATTGTGAATCGGGATGACAATCGACAACATGGATGTGGAATTATCAGTGTAGCATCATGGATCGTGTTCCTTTCCAGGCAACTACCGCAGCCGCCGCGTACGACCACATACACTCGCTCCCGGTGGCGGTTCTCCTCGACAACGTGCGCAGCCTCTACAACGTAGGCGCGTTTTTCCGCACCGCCGACGCCGCCGGTGTGGAGCGCCTGCACCTTTGCGGAATCACGGGCCGGCCTCCGAAGCGGGCCATCGGCAAGACCGCGTTGGGCGCCGAAGAATCGGTTGCCTGGGACCACACCTGGGAACCGGTGCCGCTGTTGCATTCGGTTCGCGAGCGCGGATATGAAATCGCGGCGGTCGAGACGACGGTGCATGCGGTGGACTTGTTCGACTGGGCGCCGCGCTTTCCGGTCTGCGTGATTTTCGGTCACGAAGTGGACGGCATTCGCGCGGAAGTCTCGGCGCTCTCCGACACCCACGTGCGCATTCCCATGCTCGGCACGAAGCACTCGCTGAACGTGGCCACCGCCGGCGGAATCGTGATCTACGAGCTTCTACGAAAATACCGGGCCTTGGCGCCTGCGCTACGATAGAACTTGGCCCAGCCACTACCCCGCCTGCGACTGAATCTGGATTTCACGCCGTCTCCGGCGCCCGAGCATCCGGGGCTGTTCATCCGCGATCCGTTTCGTTTTTCCGAAAGGCTGCTGATTATTCCTCCCATGCTGGTGGAGTGCCTGCAGTGCTTCGACGGGCAGCATACGGATCTCGACCTGCGGGCTGCGCTGGTGCGGCTGACGGGCGACTTCGAAGTGGGACAACTCCAGCAGCACCTGATCGATACGCTCAGCGAAGCGGGGTTTCTCGAAGATGAGCGGTTCGCGCGGATGGAACAGGAGAGCCGGCGCGATTTTCGCGAAGCGGCGGTACGGCAACCGGCGCACGCGGGGTCGGCGTATCCGGCAGAATCCGGCGAACTGCGCGAAACCATGACGGAGTACATGTCCGGCGAGATACCGCTGCCCGCTGCCGACGGCAACCTGCTGGGAATTGCCGCGCCGCACGTCAGCCCGTCGGGCGGCTGGCAGTCGTATCGTGCCGCCTATCGGATGCTCGGCCCCGAGCATCACGACCGCACCTTCGTCATTCTGGGGACTTCCCACTATGGCGCGCCCGAGAGGTTCGGCCTCACACGCAAGAATTTCCTGACGCCGTTCGGCGAGGCGATGACCGACCAGCGTTTAGTGGACTGGCTGGCCGCCCGCGCCCCAGGCTCCATCGAGATGGAGGATTACTGCCACTCCTTCGAGCACACGGTGGAATTCCAGGTGGTTTTTCTACAGCAGGTGCTGGGGCCCAGTGTGCGGATCCTGCCGATCTTGTGCGGAGCGTTCGTGCACAGTCTTTTCGGCGGCGGCAGCCCGGAGCAGAATGACGGCGTGAGAGCGTTCCTGGAGGCGCTGGGCGAGTTGCACGATCGCGAGTCCGGTCGCTTGTTCTGGGTTCTCGGGGTGGACATGGCGCACATGGGAATCCGTTACGGAGACCAGTTCCAGGCGGAGGCGAACAGCGGCGAGATGGTGGCGGTGAGCGCCAGGGACGAGGCCCGCATCGCGCGGATCAAGGCGTCGGACGCGGCGGGATTCTGGGAGCTGGTACGCGAGAATCGGGACGATTTGAAATGGTGCGGCTCGTCGCCGTTCTACACGTTTTTGAAGGCCGTGCCACGGGCGCGCGGAGAGCTGCTGAATTACGAGCAATGGAACATCGATGAGCAGAGCGTGGTGAGCTTTGCGGGGATGGCGTTTTCGAAGTAGATCTGGCGCGGGCGCCTCTGTCAGGCACGACTGTCCGCGCCACGTCTACTGATTCTGCTTTTTCTCCGGGGTTGAGGGGTCGCCCAGTTTTTCGCCCGGACGAAGCAGCGTGGGAGGCTTTCTGGCAGGAGGCTTGGATGAGTCGGTGGCCTTCGCCTCGGCGGCCTTCTGGTCGTCAGCCTTCTTTCCTTCGCGCTCGGCCGGCGTCATGGCCTCCTCCACCGCCTTCTTCTCGCGGGCTTCCTTGGCTTCCACATCCTGGGTCCGCTTGCCCAGGTCGCCCTGCGCCAGTTCCAGGCTGTCGGTGGTGGTCTCGATCGCGGTCTTGAGCACGAAATCGTATCGCGCCAGGTCTTTGGGATTGCTGTCCTGGGCCTTCTGCAGGATGGGGAGCGCCTCCTTTTCGACCTTCTCGACCGCGCTCAAACCGGCGTGCATATCGACCTTTTTCGATAATGCGGAATCCGTCACATCGTCGATCGCGTCGATGATCTTGGCGTAATCGTCGAGCGCGTCATGGATCAACAGGGAACGGCCGGCTTTGTCCTTGGCAAGAAGGCTTTTCACCAGGTCCACGCGCTGGCGTGCAAACTTGGCGTAGAGCGCCACGCGGGCGTTCGGCTCCTGTGCTTCCTTGATCTGGTCGATTTCGTCGGCGGTCAAAAAGTCGCGCTGCGCGGCTAAAGGCGCCGCCAGCAGTAAGCAGCAAACCAGGGTCTTCATTTGTGCTTGCCCTCCATGATTCCGAGCAGCAGGTCGTCATGCACCTGCTGCACCCGGGCCTTCACTTTGTCGAGCATCGGACGGTCATCGAATCCCATTGAGTCCTGGAACGATTGCAGCTTGCGGACCAGATCGCGGGTTTCCATTTCCGCCCTCTTGAACCACTTGGAGCTCTTGCGCGGATCCTTGCCGGTCTGTCTGAGGGACGTATCGGCCAGGTCCACCGATTCCTCAATTTCGGCGATGGCGGCTTCGGTCTGGGGGTTGTCGCCCTTGTCGTAGGCGGAGCGGGCTGCCTGGTATGCGGCCATGGCGTTGTCCATGGCGAGTTGGGAGCGCTTCTCGAGATTGGGCTCGGCTTGGGCGCGTTTCAGGTCGGCGCCCAGAGAACCAGCCCACACCAGGCCCATCGCCACCGCGGGCAGCAGCCACCTTGTTCGCATCACCGCTTCTCCAGCTCCGTTTTGAGGATCCTCGCCCGCTGCCGCGCTTGAAATTCCTGGTCCGGGAACTTTCCTTCGCTGATCGAAAGAAAATGCTGATAGGCTTCCAGCGCCGGCTTCAACTGTCTGAGCTTGTCCAGAATGATCGCACGAAAGAACCAGTTTCCGGGGGTGTCGTCGCCGAGTTCGTGGGCCTTGGCGAAGGCTTCATAGGCCTTCGCGGAATCGCCCATCATGTAGAGCATGTCTCCCAGGTTGTCCCACGTCTTGAATTCCGCTGGCTTGAGTTTGGCGGCCTCGTAGAACTGGTTGGCCGCCGCGGCGTACTGTTTGCGGTCGCGCAACGCCCGGGCGTAGATCATACGCAGGTCGTAATTCCCGGGATCGCCGGCGATGGCCTTGTCGAGCAAGGGCACCGCTTTGTCGTTCTGGCCGGTGAAGATGTACGCTTCGGCGAGCGCCAGCCGGTTGGCGCTTGACGGGTCCTTGGTGTATGCCGACTCGAGTTGCGGAATGGCGTCCGAGTATTGTTTGTTCTCGAGCATCAACTGGCCCAGGTGCTCGCGGGCCGCAACGTTTTCGGGAAACTCCCGGTAGATCCTGATGGCCTCGGCAGGCTGTTTGGCCTGTTCGTAAAGGGAGGCCAACTCCAGAAGATATTCGCGATACTTCGGGTCAAGCTCCCCGGCACGGCGAAAGTGCGGATCGGAATCCGCGAGTTTGCCCTGGCCCGATAAGGCATGCGCCAAACCCAACTCGGCGTTCGCGGACCTGGGATCCATCTCGATTGCCTGGCGATAGCTCGCTTCCGCCTTGTCCGGTGCGCCGGTCTCGAGCTGTGCTTCGGCCAGGTAATACCGCGGACGGTACTCCTGGGGCTTCTGCGCCGAAGCGTTCTCGAAGAGCGGCAGGGCATCGGCCGGCTCCCGCCGCCGCATCAACAGGATCCCCAGGTTGAGTTGGGCCTCGTAAAGCCCGGGCTTCAACTCCAGGGTCTTGCGGTATTCCGCTATACCTTCCTCGTCTTTGTGCAGGAATCCATAGGCCAAGGCCATGTTGAAATGCGCCGTATAGTCCTTGGGATCCGCTTCGATTGCTTTTTGAAAGGCTTCGACGGCGGCCGGATACCTGGCCTCTTCGAGCGCCTTCATGCCTTCGGCACTGGGGTCAACCGTCTGGAGGAAGAAGAGCGCGAGCGGGATGGCCCACATACCTTGATTCTAGTGCTTATTTCAACGGCACAGCGCAGGTTTGACGGGATCGCGGTGACAGTCCACTCCCCCGAAAAGACTGTTACACCTGCTACTTCTTTTCCTTTTCGGTGGGAAGGGGCACCTCGGTGGTGTCGGTGTTAAACCGGAGTGGAATGTCGATGAGGGCGGATTTCTCACCGCTTTCATCGGTGACGCGCAGCTTATAGTGGCCGGGCGGGGCATCAAATACAACATTCCCGCGGATGTTGTCGGCGGGTTTCACCTGGCGCAAATAACCGACCCACTCCGGGATGCCATCGCCGTTGCTGAGCTCTTCATAGGTTTTGCCGCGGTCGTCCTGCAGGGTGAGGTTCGGGACGATCACACTCCCGCTGCCACCGTTCACAGCGCTGATGCGAATCAGAAAGAAGCGGTCTTGGGGAATCCGGGGAGTCGGGTCGCCTGGAATCTGAGTCAGCCATTGCGTTTCATAGGCTGTGTAAACGAGGTGTCCAACCTCCACCTTGTCACCGAGTCCGACGGTAGCAATGGGTTCGGCGGGCTTGCTCCCGCAGGCGTTCAGGACAAGGGCGGCAGCAACGGCCCCGGGTAGGGAGTATAGGCGAAACTGGCGCATGCAGATCCACCATTTTCGATTCCGGTTTCCGGCCGTGTCAACTCACGCGCTTAGGGTTCAGAGACGAGAAAAGCCAGCCTCGGTACTAACGTCGTATTAACACCGGCTGGCCTTGGATGCGATTTGCGGGAGTTGTGCGGCGCCTGGACTAGTGGCCGCGGCCGCCTCCACCACCCGAACCGTGCCCGGCGGACGCGCCTGCACTCGAGGATGCCGCGCTGGAGGCACTGGCAGCCGCGGCGGGAGCGGACGACACCGAGGAAGCCGAGGACGCCATGGCTCCGGAATATCCACCGGACGTAGGAGCCATGCCAGTGTAGGATCGGCCGCTGAAGCCGCCACCGTTGTTGTAGAACGCAGGCGGTGGCTGGTAGTAGAGTTGATTGACCGTGTAGGGGCTCCAATAGCAGTAGCCCCAGAAGGGATCGCAGAACCTGCCGGAGCCGGGAATGTAGGTATATAACCCGAAGTATGGATTCCAACTCCACATGCCTCCGGCGCCCACCGGCGAGTAACTGTTGTAAGCGGACTTGGCGGCCGAGACATTCGCCAGGGCCATGACTTCTCCGCGCCTCCGGGCCCAATTGTCCAGGCTGTCGGTATCGTTCCGGTCGAATTTCTCGACTGCAGCAGTTTCGCCCGCGAGACCGAGCATTTTACCGGTGGAAACTTCCATATGCTGGCCGCGAATGGTGACATCGGCGACGCCTTCGAATACCTTGACCCGCGCCGGGGTGGAATCGAATCGATAGTGGCCGGCCTTCGGCAGAGCGATCACTCCATCCTTGCAAACCACCGTCACGTTGGTGTCTTTAGGGATCTGCTCGGCGTCCACCACCGCGGAGCCGGTCAACAGTTCGAGGCGGGTATCGATCAGCCGGTTGGTGATCAGCTTGAATGAGCTGTTTTCACCCATGTGCAGCACAGTGCCGGGCGTCAGCAAAACCTCGACCCGCCCTTCCTCCGTTCGGACTACACCGTTCTCTTTGATATCGGGGAACTTCGTGAGGGATTCTTCCAACACCTGATCGCCCAGAAAGACTTTACCCTCGACCTTGGCGACCACCCCGGACTTAGCGCCAATCACGGGCTGGGCAGACGCGGAAACCGCACCGAGCGCGGCCACTCCTGCGCAAAGAGCCCAACTGCGGAACGCTTTCATAGCTCACCTCGTTAACTTAAGCTTGCGTGCTTTGGCTTCGGTTGTCAATGCGTTACCTCGCACTATTTCGGGCCATGGATGAAAAACCAACAATACAGGGCAATACAGGGAAAGTAAAGGGTAAGAGTGGCGTAAGAGCCTACGCGGCCAGCCAACGCTTCCGGTTGGCGTGCAGCATCAGGAACAGCGTCAGGAAGCCCGCCAGCAGGCCCAAAGTGGAGCCGATTCCCACCAGTTCCGGGCGGAAGGAGTGCATCCGAACGGTCAGGGCGACGTTGATCAGCACGGGAATGACCGCGGCAATCACAGGCGGCCATCTTCGGTCGAGCGCAAACAGAGAGCGCGCGGCGATCTCGATCAGGCTCCAGCCGACGAGGCTGGGTCCGAGCCCCAGAAAGACCGCGGAAACCAGGCGCGTGGAGTCCACCGTAAAGCTGCCGCGCTGGAAGAAGAGGGTAATCGCGGGGGTGCGGAAGGCGATGGCGAAAGTACAGCCGCCAATCGCTGCCAGGGCCGTCAGGGCGATGGTGCGGTCGATCAGGCGGAAGGCTTCGCGGAGGCGAAACAGGCTTTTGAGACGGGCGATTTCGGGCAGCAGCGAATTGGAGATGGGGTTCACCAGCAAGGCCATGGGAACCCCCACGCCGCGCATGCAGTATTCCAGCGCGGCTGCCATCCCCGGTCCGGCCTGGGTGGCGTAGGCTCGCGTGAAGGTGATATTCAATCCCAGGCCGACCGCGTACACCACGAAGAAGAGGGGCTTGGCGAGAATATCGCCCCAGTGGATGTTGCAGAGTTCCGGGCCCTGGGCGGTCCGCCCGGACCTGGCGGCGAAGTAGACGAAGGCGAACTGAGCCCAGGAGCCGGCCGTGTATCCCGCGGCAAAGGCGTAAACGCCCAGCAGTTTCCAGAGGCTCACCGCGCCGATGATGGTGAAAAGATTGAGGGCCGCCTGGTAAAACGCGGTCGGGGCGAATCGGCGGCTGGTGTAAAGCAGGGCGACCTGGACAGCCCCCACGCCAGCGGCTACCGTGGAAAGGGCCAGGATCCGCAACACGGTGACGGACGCGGCGTAAGACTGCGGATCGAGCCCCGGCGCGAGCACCCTCATCAGCCAGGCGGCTCCGATGACGACGGCCGCCGCGATGGTGGCTGAAACCCAATAGAAGCAACGGGTGAGCTTCAGAAACAGCGCCGTGCGCTGAGCCCCGTTGCAGGCCGTCAGCATGGGCACAAAGGCGAACACCACACTGTTGATGAGCACCGAATTCAGAGTGTCCACGGGCCCCATGGCGACCGCGAGGGAGTCGGCGCGGCTGTGGGTGCCCAGGAAGTAGGCGGTCAACGCCACCCTGCCGAAGCCAAGCAGGTTGCCCACCAGGACTCCGGCGATCAACGTCAGCCCGCCCCGAACCAGGGGACTGTCCACCGCGCCAATACTGAAGCGCTGCGGACTTACCGCTGGAGATGATTCGGTGGGATGCAGAGGAACCTCGTGGGGAGCAAGCCGTGGAATGCAGCCGGTTCCCACCATAAGGCGGCGACCGGCTGCATGCTGGTTACCCGGCGCTCCTGGCGGCGGACAGCGCCGCTTCGTAATTCGGGTGATCCGCGACCTCTTTTACGTATTCGGCATGGCGAATCTGATTCTTGGAGTCGAGAACGAAAATGGCGCGGCTCTCGATGCGCAGATCTTTGATCAAGGTGCCGTAAGCTTCACCGAAAGAGCCATTGCGGTGGTCCGAAAGCATTTTCACCTTGTCCACGCCGAAGGCGCCGCACCAGCGCTTCTGCGCGAACGGCAGGTCCATGCTCACGGTGATGATGTCTACACCGGGAAGCCGGGCCGCCTCTTCGTTGAATCGTTTGGTCTGCGCGTCACAGACCGGAGTGTCCAGCGAGGGTATCACGCTGATGATGCGGACCTGGTTACCCGTGTCCTTCAAGGTGACGGGATTCAGCCCGGCATCCACCAGATTGAAATCGGGGGCCGGATCACCCGGTTTCAACTCCGGGCCGATCAGGGTCTTGGGGTTGCCCCTCATAGTGGTCGCGCCTGGTCTTTCCATAGCTTCTCCTTGTTGTGGGTGTGAATTCAATATTGTATCAACTCGGCGAACTTCGCTGGCTCGGAAACCGGCAACTGACAGGTGTAATTCCGGCACACGTAGGCGCTGGCGCGGCCATCGAGTTTCGCCATAGAGGCAGCGGTGGGAATCCAGGCCGAGGCTTTCGACCGCGTCGCGTCGGAGTCCAGCAGAAGCACGATCCGGTTGGGCACGAACCGGGAGTGGAAGGTCCCGAGCAGCGCCTGTGTGTCGGCGCTCTCCGGTTCGCCCACCAGGACGATCTGTCGCGGCTGGCCGAGGAAGAACTCGCAGGCGACCAGCATCTGGGGAAGAGTCACCGGCGCAAGCGACAGGCGGGGAGCGAAGGCGGCCAGCGCCCGTTGAGCCGATTGGCGGAAATCCGCGCGATTGGTGATTTCGGCGAGGCGCAACAGGTTCATTAAGGCCACAGAATTGCCAGATGGTTCGGCGCCGTCATAATCCTCTTTGACACGCATCACCAGATTGGTATCGTCCGCACCGGAGCTGTAGAAGCCGCCGTGCTCCCGATCCTCGAACAACTCCATCTGCTGCCCGGTGATCCGAATGGCCATTTCCAGGTGACGGAAGTCGAACTGGGCTTCGTACAGGTCGAGGAGCGCCTGCGCGAACAGTGCGTAATCGTCGAGGAAGCCGGGGATGGCCGCGTCGCCCTGCCGGTAACGACGGAGTAAGACAGGGGCCGGGGCAGGAGCGCTCGCTGCGCTCGCGGGGGTTGGGGGTTGGCGGTTGGGGGTTGGGGAGCTGCTGCTCGCTTCGCTCGCGTTCCACATTCGGGAAAGGATGAATTCTGCGGCGCGGCGGGCGGCGTTCGCGTAGCGGGGCTCGTTGAGGACCGCTCCACCTAACGCGAACGCCGAGATCATGAGGCCGTTCCAGGCGGTGAGAATCTTGTCGTCCAGGTGGGGGCGCACGCGCTTCGACCGGGCTTCCAGAAGCACTTGTTCGGCGCGGCGAATTCCTGCCCCGACTTCTTCCACGGGCCGGCCGAACTGTTGGGCGGTTTCCTCGATGCTGGCCGCCTGGTAGAGGATGTTGCGGCCGGTGAACTCGTGGTGCGGATCGTTGGCCACGTTGCCGCCGTCGGCTGCGCCGTAACGGTGGCAGAACCATTCAGCGGCCGGCTGCCCAACCAGTTCGCGGATGTCGTCCGCGCTCCAGATGTAGAACGCGCCCTCGCCTTTGACGCCCGGCTCTTCGGGGTCGATGATGCTGTCGGCGTCTTCCGCGGAATAGAATCCGCCGCCCGGCTCCGTCATGTCGCGCAGAACATAATCGAAGATCCCGCGGGCCGTCGCGGCATACTGCGCATCGCCGGTCATCTGGAAGGCTTCGAGATACGAAATCGCCAGTTGGGCCTGGTCGTAAAGCATCTTTTCGAAATGCGGCACGAACCAGCGCTCATCCACGGAATAGCGATGGAACCCCCCGCCGAGCTGGTCGTGCATGCCGCCCTTGGCCATCTCGCGCAGGGTGAGCAGAACCATGTCGAGCGGCTCGCGGTTATGCGTCCGCGCGTGGCAGCGCAAGAGGAAGTTGAATACGGAAGGCCGCGGAAACTTGGGCGCTCCGCCGAAGCCGCCCAATTGCGGATCGAAGCTGCGGCGGAAGGCGGCGTAGCCGCTGTTGAGCACCCCTGTGTCAAGGGACGCCACCCTGCCGGCCTGGACCGCCGACTGCTTTTGCAGTTGCTCCAGGACGTCGTGGGCGGATTCCAGGATCTTCTCGCGGTCGGTGTTCCAGGCCGCGGCGATCTGGCTGAGGATGGAGGCAAAGCCCGGGTGTCCCCACCGAGTCTCCGGGGGAAAATAGGTGCCTCCGAAAAAAGGCTCGAGATCCGGCGTCAGCCACACGGACATGGGCCATCCGCCGCCTCCCGTGGTGGCTTGCACGAAAGTCATATAGATACGATCGACGTCCGGCCGTTCCTCGCGATCCACCTTGATGGAGACATAGTCGCGGTTGAGCAAATGCGCGATGGCCTCGGTTTCAAAGGACTCGCGCTCCATCACGTGGCACCAGTGGCAGGTGGAGTAGCCGATGGACAGGAAGATCGGCTTGTTTTCGCGGCGGGCTTTTTCGAACGCTTCGGTCCCCCACGGAAACCAGTCCACCGGATTGTGGGCGTGCTGGAGCAGATAGGGGCTCTTTTCATGGGCGAGTCGATTGGTGTGCATGTTGGTTTTCGGTGCGCAGGCGGGATGCCATCAAGGCAGCAGCCCGACTGCGCTGAGGATGGTGGAAAGTTTCTGCCTCGCGTCTGGCGGCAGGGCGCCCACCGGGCGGCGGCAGACTCCCGCGGGCAGGCCAACCATCTTCATGGCTTCCTTCATCACGCTGGGGAAAGTGTGCAATTCGTTGATCGCGTCGAGCCGGCTGGCCAGGTTTTGCAGACGCTCGGCTTCCTGGCGATTTCCCTGGCAGAAGGCCCGGTAGAGCGCTACGAACAGTTCGGGCGCAATGTTCGCGCACCCGCTGACGGTACCGGAGCAACCCTGATCGAGGACCGCCAGGGTCAGCCTCTCGGGGCCTACGAAAACCGCGAAATCGCGCCCCGGCAGACATCTCCGAAAAGCCAACGCAAGATCCAGGTCACCGCTGGAATCTTTGATCCCTGCCAGGTTCTCGCAGCGCGCGCCGACCTGCTCGACGGTTTCCGGTGTAATGGAGACGCCTCCGTGCTGAGGATAGTTATAAAGCAGAACCGGCAGCCGCACGGACTGACAGGTTTCGATGTAATGATCGACCAACTCCTGGGGCGACGGACGCAGATAAAAGGGCGTGACCGCCACGATTACATCGACGCCCACCTCCTCGGCCTGGCGCGCGAGTTTCACGGTGTCACGGGTGGTGATGCAGCCGACGTTGGCATAGACGGGAACCCGCCCCGCTGCAGCTTGCCGGCAGAAGCGGATCGCGACCAGGCGCTCGTCGAGGTCGAGGGAGCAGACTTCCCCGCTCGAACCGCCCACAAACAGCCCGTTGACGCCGGCACCGATCAGAGTGTCAATGATCTTCTGCCAGGAGTTGTAATCGATTCGCTCATCTTCGCGAAATGGCGTTACAAGTGCAGGGACAATACCGCGGAGGACGGGCTTGGGCACGTCTTCATGGTAGCAAGCGCCGTAGTGATTTCCGACGTTTGCATTAGTACCGGCCCTAGTACCGATTCGCCTGGAGATATCTGCAACTACTGCCGATAGGATACGTATAGTCCAACAGGAGGTAGGGCTATGAGCAGCGCAGTTGACCGATTGAAGCTCGGCGAGGCGATCCTGGCCCTCATCGAGCAGAAGCGCGCTGAAACCGGAGATGAATTCCTGGGCGCGAACATCGAGCGTGCCGTCCTGGATTCCCAGTTTCAGGAACTCGAGGCGGAGATTCTAGATAACCCCGGCGCATTCGAACCGTGGCTGGTCCGGCGCCGCCGCGGCGCTTAGCCCGTTAGGTGACGCGGATGCTGTGGCATCCCGACTCAGCGGGGCCCCATTCCGCCGCGTACCGATCCTGCCCCAAAACGTAGCAAGTGTTTCCTATTTCCTAACATCCGGTTCGCTAACGACCCTCGTATACTTACCCAAAGAGTCTTTCGTGTCTGTGTAAGATCCACCCTACGAGGAGAAATGCGAATGCCGGTTTTTCAGTGTCGAAGAGATGTCGTTGCCGTGGCCGCAGGAGTCGCGGTGCTGGCAGCGGGCTTGGTGGGGGTTGCCCGATCCCAGTCCGCCACAACGTCATCCGGCCCCGGCCCCGATCTGCTTCCCGTGCAATTTCAACACGCCGTGGGGAATGCCACTTCGGGGCAGAACGTATTTCGATACGAGACTTTCGGCAACCAGGGCTTTTGGACCGACGCCATGCAACTGCCGCAGGGCATCGCGGCCGCGAAAGTCACTCCCCTGCAGGCTCTGCAACTGGGCCTCAGCGTCAATATCGACGCGGTGAACGATGCCACGAAGCAGGCGTTGGCGGCGGCGCTGCAGCAGGTGGCCGCCGGTACGGATCCGAACAAGACGGCTTTCGGCGACCCGAATGTCACGCTTTCCCTCATCAACCAAAACGCCGTACTGGGCGTGGTGGTGTTCGATCCGCAAGGAAATCGCAAGGCCCTCGGGAATACCGGCACCTTGAATATCGCAGGGGGCGACAAGATCGGACTCACCTGTGCGGTCTGCCACTCCATCACCGACAACAGCGTGCTGCCCCCGACTCCCGCGTTCAAAACGACCGGCTCCGTGGGCAAAGAGCTGGACGGCCCGACCAATCACGGCATTGACGTGGGTACGATCCTGGCGACCGCACAGCGCACCCTGGCGTACTACCCGATGCTGCAGCTTCAGTTCAAAGCTCTGAAGAACGCCACCATCGGACGCGGGAACTTCCCGGGACTGCTGACCACGCCGACCACGCTTCCCACCGAAGCGCAAGCGGACGCGTATCTCACGGGCACGGATGCCAATGGGCAGCGGTACTACCCGGTCGGCCAGTTCGACGCTTTTCCGGACGGCATCGGCGCTCCCACGCACATTCAGCCGTTCTTCCGCACTGACCTTTCGGCTCCGTGGGGAATGGACGGCGGGGTGAACAAGCTCGACGACTTCAACAACACGGTCTACACCGTGAGTCTGGATCCCACCGCGATCCTGACGCCGGGAGGCCGTGAGCTTTTGCACGTTCTGGCCGGACCGGTGGGCGACGAGATCGCCAACGATTACGAGCAGGTGCTCAAAGGAATCGGCGTCATCCCCGCAGGGAAAAATACTCTCGACGTGGTGCCCTATGTACAGGCGCAAGATTACCTTCCCGCGGTATCTGCCGGCTCTTTGGTGGGGCGCCGGGTGAATAACCAGGAACTGCTCGACCTGAATGCCTACCTGAACGGTCTGCAGCCCCCACCACTCGGGCCGTTCGACGCCACCATGGCGGCGCGGGGAAAGACCGTGTTTCAGACCACGCGCGCGGCGGGAGGCGCCGCATGCACGCAGTGCCATCAGCTCGACCCCAACAAGTTCGTGCCGCCCATCATCATCCCGATCGCGAGCATGTATCCGGGCTACAATCCGACCGTTGTTTTCAATCGCGCAGGCGGACTGTCGCCAATTCAGAAATCCTTCGGCGGCGCCAGCCCGATTTATGACAATCGCCTGGTGGTGATCGATGCCAGCCCGATCGGTGGACCGCGCGGCTACGCGCTTCCTCTCAAGCTCGATCTGGCGCGGCGTACGTCACTGCTCCACGATGACGAAATCGTCGGCACCAGCTTCGACGATGCGGCGGACACCATGATGAACTCGGCCAAGCGCGATGCGAAGGCCGCCCATCCCTTCTTCGTGGCCGACCCGAACGACCGGAAGGCCGTGATCGAGTTCATGAAAAGCCTGACGACCTCGGCGCCCTCCTTCACCGCGGCGGGAGTCGCCAACCTCGCCAGCCTGATGAACGGCTCGGTGGCTCCCGGAGAGCTGCTGGCGATTTCCGGAAATGCGCTCGGAATCGGCATGGCGAATGCTTCCATGCAAAACACCACGGTCACGTTTGATGGGACGGCGGCGCCGCTGTTTTCCGTGACCACCACGCAGGTGACCGTGATCGTGCCCTTCTCGGTGAGCGGCCAGACTACCACGCAGGTTCAGGTGACCGCGGACGGGCAGAAGTCCGCGGCCGTGACCCTGAACGTAGCGGCGGCGGCGCCCGGAATCTTCACGCTGTCTGGAACCGGATCGGGGGACGCCGCGGTTCTGAATCAGGATGGGTCGATCAATTCGCCAGGCAATCCCGCCGCAGCCGGAACGGCCATCTCGTTCTACGCCACCGGCGCGGGGCAGACCAGCCCGGCGGGAGTCACCGGCCAGATCGCATCGCCACCGTTGCCGAGGCTGACCGGAAACGTTTCGGCATCGATCGGCGGACAGACCGCCCAGGTGTTGTACGCGGGGAATGCGAGCGGGCTGCTGTCGAGCGTGGTGCAGGTCAACGCCCAAGTCCCCACAGGCGCGGGGACGGGCGATGTGTCCCTGAGCTTGAACATCGGAGGCACGGTCAGCCAGCCGGGAGTCACCGTTTGGGTGAAGTAGGCGCCCCAGGAGCCGTTCTCGCCCGCCGGCGGCGAGAAGTGGGACAAGAACGTACTGCGCGTATTTCGCGATCCGCCGCGCGAGCCGGAGGCCCCATCGTTCGTGCGGTTTGAATTCCTGGGGTACGACCTGGTAGATCGCGAATTCGGAGCTTTCGCCGGCCGGACTGCTGGCGGACCTGGCGCGAGCTGTGGAGGTACAAAAACGGCTGCGCGTGCTGCATCCGGGTTCCCATGATGTGTCGCTGGCGGCGAGAGGTTTTCGAAGCTGCCGCGTCGGCACTCTGCGGACGCTTTTTGGGCACGAGTGCCCGCGCCACAGGGCTAAAACCGGATGCGCACACCCAGCCGGAGCATGCGCTCGTCGATTCCCTCTCTCCCGAGGCCGCCGTTGGTCGAGGTGATGGTGGTGTAGCCGCCTAAGCTCTTGATCGTGCCATCGCCATTGAGGACCATGGCGGAGGCGTTGCCGTTCGGGTTCGAAAAATGCGGCGTATTGGTCGCGTTGAAGGCGTCCGCACGGAATTGCAGGTGCCAGTTTTCGTGGATGACGAACTCGCGCACGAGGCCGGCATCGAGGTTGATGGCGCCGGGGCCAAAGACGGAGTTGAAGCCCGCGGTGCCGAACGTGGGGGCGGTCACGGGGGCAAATGCCAGAGGATCAAACCACGACTGGTTGGGGCCGGTGCCGCCCAGGATCGCGACATCCGGTTTCACCTGGTTCGCGCGCTGCGAATTGCCGGGGGCGTTGAGCGAAGTGCCATCGGCGCTGACGGAGAACGGTTGTCCGCTGTACATGGTCAGAAGACCTTGAAGCTGCCAGCCGCGCGTGATCGCGCCGGCCACGCCGTGGGTCAAGAAGGGCTTGCCTGGGCCGAACGGCAACTGGTAAACGGAGTTGGCCGCGAAGGAGTGTGTGCGGTTAGATCCCCAGTACGCCTTATTCAGATTCCGGTAGGCGGGTGCCTGGATGGCGGGATTCTTGTCGCTGAGCGCGTCGCAGCAGAGTGCCAGGGCCTTCGAGAAAGTATAGACGACGTTGAGTGTGAGGCCGTTGGAGTAGCTCTTGGTCAGCTTCGTCTGCAGGGAGTCGTAAGAGTTGCGGCCGTAGTTTTCGATCAGTCCGGAGCTGCCGGTCCTTCCAAACGCCTGGTAGAGCGGCTCGCTCGGCGTGCCGCCGCCGGGAGTTCCGACGTTCACGTTGATCACTTGAAGCTGCTTGATCTGCCGGTCGCCGACATATCCAGCCTGTGCCAGGAAGCCTCTGGGGAGTTGCTTCTCCACCGTCAGATTCCAAGATTCGATGTACGGCATGTGATAGACCGGCGGCGGCACCGTGAAGCCCTGAGTCAGCGGGAAATTCGAAATGACACCAGTGCTGGTGTCCGGAAAAACCACCGCGGGGATGCCGTCGCGCAGGAGGCTGGTGTACTGATAGGAACTGGCGGGTGTGGGCCAGGTGGCGGATTGGGTGATCTCCGCCTCACCCACGAAGTCGCGCACCCATGCCAGCGGGTTCGGGTCGAAGTTGATGCCGAATCCGGCGCGGACCACGAACGTAGGAGTGGCGCGCCACGCAATTCCGAGGCGCGGACTAAAGTCCTTCTTGGGAACCTGGACGCCGCAATTCCGCGGCGTGCTGCCGAGCCCGCAAAGATACATGGTGTTGGTCTGGAAGTTGTACGTTTCGAAGCCGCGGTTGGCGCCGGTGCCGAACGGCAGGTACTCCCAACCGAGGCCGAGCGACAGCGTCAACACGCGGCTCACCTGCCACTGATCGCGGACGTAGAGGCTGTCGGCCCACATGCGGCTGGTCTGGCGATTGCCCCCGCTGAGGAAGTTGTTGGTGGCGCCGGTGGTGTATCCGAGCAGGAAGGTGGAGTAGGTGTTGTACTGGTTCGCGGAAGGGCCGCCGTTGAGCGTCGTGGGGCCGCCGCCGAAGCTGAACGATCCGCCGTTGGTGGAGAGTTCCCAGTTGTTGTTGTCGATCTTCATGATGTCGAGCCCGAAGCGGATGGTGTGGTTTCCGTGGACCCAACTGGTGTTGGCGACGTAGTCGTAGGCAGGATCGAAGTAGTACACGGGGGAGTCCGGATACTTTCCGAACGCGGTGTAGTTGCTGATGCTGAACGATGGATAGCCGGCGTCCCCGGTCACGGGGCCGTTCGTGCCAGGAAGGTGGAACTCGGTGAGTCCCAGGTTTCCTTTGCTGAAGCTGACCGGCTCCTGGGAGGTATCGAGGCGCGTGTAGCCGAAATAGCTGTCCACGATGACACGCGGACTCACGATGTAGGTGCCCGCCACGGTGCCGTTGAAGACTGTGCCGTTCATGTTTCCATCGCGGGTGGCCGAGCTGTTCACCCCCGCTCCGTTATCGCCGAAGAGGTCGGGGTTGAAGACGTGGTAGTCCAGCGCGCCCAGCCGGGCGGTGAGGGTGAGTTTGCGGGACAGGTTCCAGTTGACCTTGCCATCGAACTTGTGGCGGTTCACCAGGTAGTCGCCGGTAGCGTAGTAGTTGTTGGCAATCCCGGACAGGTTGGGCAGCGGATAGAGCTGCTGGATGAGCTGCGCGGTGGGATCGATACGGGACGCCGGCAGGATGTTGCCGGGGAACTGGGTTCTGCCGGTACCAGTGGCGGTGCCGGTGGTGGGATCGTAGATCGGGGTGGAGGAACCTGTCATGTCGCCGGAGCGAATGGCGGCGGTGGGGACTGTCACGATCTGGGAAGCGAACTGGCGATCGAACTGGCCGTCGTAGCTGGCGAAGTAGAAGAGCTTGTTTTTGACGATGGCGCCTCCGATGGTGCCGCCCGTCTGGTTGTCGATGAATTTCGGCTTCCGCTGCCCGGCCGGCAGAATCCACGGCTTGGCCTTCAGGTCATTGTTCTGGTTGTACTCGAACGCGGAGCCGTGAAGCTGGTTGGTGCCGCTTTTTAAGATGACGTTGATCGAGGCGCTGCCCGCGAGCCCGTGGTCCGCGTCGAAACTGGCGGTGGAGACGCTGACGGTGTCGATGGCCTCGAGTCCCGGAACGTATCCGGTTTCGTGCGACATCCAGGAGTTGATCGCGTTGGCGCCTTCGATGCGGGTGTTGGAAGCACCTTGCGTGGTCCCATTGACGCTGAATACCTCGCCGCGCGCGGGATTCGCCGCCGGGGAACTGGAGGTATTGGGCGGCGACATGCCGGGCACCATGACCAGCAGGTTCTGGTAATTGCGGTTCACCGGGATGGGGATTTCCTGCACTTCCTTTTGAGAAATCTCGCTGCGGACATCGGCAGTGTCGGTCTGCAGAGCAGCCGCCTGGGCCTCGACCTGCACCGACTCCGTGCTGGCCCCTACTTTAAGCGAGACATCCACGCGGACTACGGCGTCGATATTGACGGAAACGCCCTGCCGGATAAAGTTCTCGAAGCCCGCGTGATTGACCGTCACGCTGTAGGTGCCTTGCGGCAGTGTGGGAAAGGCGAAGGAGCCCGACTCGTTGGTCGAAGCCTCCCGCACCTGGCCGGTGCCGGTGTCGGTGACCTTGACGAGGGCTCCGGGCACGAGCGCTCCGCTGGAGTCGGTGACGTTACCCACGATGGAGCCGTACAAGGCTTGGGCGCGAAGGTTGGTGGCGCCGGTGAGAAGCGCGCTCAGGAACGCGGCTACCGCGACCTGGCGGCGATACTTGCTGTACATGAGACTTCCCCTTCCGAAGCTGCGACCGATGCAGCCGATTTGGTGCGAGTATATACCGGGCCGCACTGCGAGTCAACAGATTTAACGCTAAAATCAGTCGGATTAGAGAGGCCATTGCAAAGCGATGGCCGTCTCCACCAGAGTGGAGTACCAAACTACCCCCCGTCTTCCGCGCTGAAGATCACGCTGAGTTCCTTGGCGATTTCGCAAACCTGGCGCGCCGCTACCGCATCACGCTCTGGAGGAAAGCGGCTCACCGGCGCGGAGATCCCGATCGAGGCGATGATCAGCCCATCCTTGTCGCGCACCGGCGCCGCGAGGCAGCGAACCGCATCCACGTATTCTTCGTCATCGACCACGAAGCCCGACTGGCGGCTTCGCGCAAAATCCTTCACCAGTTGTTTGAGCGAAACGATCGTGCGGCTGGTGTAGGCCTGCAACGGTCCGGTACCGAAGATCGACTTCAATTCCGCGAGCCCGCAGTCCAGCAGAAGGGCCTTGCCGTGCGCTGTGCAATACAACGGCGCGAACTCGCCGGTCTGGCCGGAGATTACCAGGATCTGGCTGCTGGAGTGGCAATGATCGATAAAGAAGGTCTGCCGGCCCTCCCGCAGCGCCAGGTGGGTAGTCTCGCCGGTTCTCATCGCCAGTCTTTTCAGGTGTTCGTGGCTGAACGTGATCAGCACATTGCTCCAGTCGTGCTTGCGGGAGAGGCGCCAGATGGAAGGCCCGAGGACGTAATCTTTCCTGCCGTTCGGATTGGCCAGGAAACCGCGGCGCCGCAGAGTATTGGCGAGACGAAACGCACTGCTCCGGTCGATTCCGAGAACATCGGTAAGGTGGCCGAGTCCCACCGGGTCGGCGGACTTCGCCACGGCTTCGAGAATCAACAGGCCGCGGTCGAGGCTCTGAATCGAGGGAGTCTGGGGAGTCGCACTCTTGCCGCGCTGTTTCGCGAGATGCGCGGATATACCGGTCGTACCCATCAGGGTCCTGCCTTTCGATTCGCTTTCCAGTCTTTGAGATTGCGTACGAGCCAGGCGGAGTCTCGGTCCGCATGGCAGGCGAGACAGGCATTCGGGCTGTCCTGCGGCCCGAAACGCGCCGTCATTTCGGCATCCGGAATGTCGTCGATCTGGTGGTAGCGCGCCTGGAACATGAGGGCGTTCATGATGCGCGGCATGTGGCAGGCGACGCAACGGCTCCCCTCGCTCGCGGCAGGGTGATGTGTGTGTGCCTCGGGCCGCGCGCGGTATTGCGAGTGGCAGTCGATGCACATGCGATCGGAATCGGCGCCGAACTTGAGCGATCTGGGGTTCAAGGCCGCATCCGGCGGGTGAGGGTCGTGGCAATTGCCGCAGGTCGCTCCACCGATCCGAAAACACGCCGAGCGTTGGAAAGATTCCACGATGAACACGCTTTCGCGGAATCGGCCGTCTTTGTAGAATCCGCGGCGGGAATAATCCACGTAAGGGCGGCTCAGCAGGACCTGATAGAATTTCCCCCCTGACTCGGAATAGTTGAGCGCTCCTGAAGGCTCGGGATCGCGCAAGCCGGTCTGCATGTGGCATTGCGCGCAGATGGCCACGTACTCCGGGGCGGTGATTCGCCGGAAATCGACGGGAGGATCGGCGGGCCCTTTCGACTCCGGATGGCCGGCCCGCATGGATGCCACATGCGATGCCGAAGGTCCGTGGCACATTTCGCAATTGATCCCGGGTTCCCGGAAGGACGACGCCTTGGCTTCCATTACGCCGTCCGCAAACCGCTGCTGGCTGGTGTGGCACACGGCGCACTCCAACTGGTAAGTCGCGCCGGGAATGACTTCGTGAAATCGCGAGACATCGGTGCGCGCCGAATGGGCGGGATCTTTGATCTCCCAGTAATTGACCCAGCTCTTGTGCGCGAGGTTGTACTGCAGCGGGAAGACCTGGATTTCGCCGCCCGGCAGTTTCGTGGCGTAGCCCTGTTGCCATTTGGAGCCGATCAGGTAATCGACCGGATAGGATTTCCAGCCCGCGCCATCGCGGATTTCCATGTAGTGCCGGCCGTCGCGAACCACCGCCCGGGCGACCGGCTTGCCGGCGTCATCGAGCACCGGCTGTCCGGATGCAAAGTCGCCGATGACGTCCTGCGGGCGATACGGGCGGAACATGCGGCTCATTCCCGTGGCTTGCCAACTGGTGTGTTCCCGGGTGTGGCAATCGCGGCACGCCGTCGAGCCGGCGTACTGGCGCGACGGCGCGGGTGGAGATCCGGCGGCCAGGGCAGGAGGCGCGGCCTGGAGCGAGCCGGCCCATTCCTCAAACGGCCGCCCTTGCGCCACACTGCCATCCGCGTAGACCTGGCGCAAACGATCCAACGCTTGTGCGCGGACCGGCCCTTCGCTCTTCGCAGCGAGGGCCAGAAATGCCGCGCCCTCCTGCATGCGGCCCTGGTTCAACTTCACCATGCCCAAAAGGAACGCCGGCCCGGGCGCGCCCGCATCGCGCCGGAGCGACTCGCGGAGCGCCGATTCGGCATCGGCGAATCTCCGCGCGCGGGAGTCGCCGCCTGACGTCTGCGCTTCCATGGCGGCCACCCGGCCGATCAGGTAGTACGCCTGCGATTGGAGCCGAGCCTTGATGCCAGGCCACTCGCGATCGTCGATGCTGGAGGGGCGGTCAAAACGGCCGAGGTACCACAAAGTATCCCGGGCGTCCTTGGTTGCGGACTCGAATTGGTTGGATCGGGCACGCACATCGGCCAGGGCCGTCAACAGGAACGGATTCTCCGGCAGGAGGCGAAGAGAGCGGGCGCCGGAATCGAGCGCCGCGGGGAAATCGCCCAATGCGATGCTGGCCTTCGAGGCAATTTCATAGGCGGGCTCCAGCATCCACGAGGCGGGATAGTTCTTCAGGAACGCTTCGGCGAGAGCTCGGCGCTCGGCGGCGCCGTTGGCGGCCATCAACGCGGCAAATGCCTCGCGCTCCCTGGGGTCTTCCGGTATGACTTCGGGGCCGCGCTTTCCGTCTTTTTGGAGGGACGCGAGTTTGGCGGCATCGTGACAAGCCAGGCAGCTCTTGTCGGCGGGATCGGTGTCCGCGGCGGCGGAAAGGGCCAGCAGCCACACCGCTGCCGCGGCCTGCCCCACGATCTGGACCGCGGGACGCACCTTACCGCTGGCCGTACGGCTTATTCTTGGCGATGAATTCTTCGTAGAGGATCACCCCGAAGCCGGCGGCCGCCGCGGCGCCGATGGCGATTTTGAGGGCGGTTTTCCGATGGCCCGGCTTGGCGGCGGGAGTCACGTTGTTTTGCGTCACCTGCTTGTCCGCCGTCTGCCCGTCGTACTCGGCTACCACGTGCATCGTGAAAGCGCCGGCTTCCGCATTGGGGGTGAAACCCACCGCCCGCGCGGTGCCGTCGCGTCCGGTGACCGCGGCATACGTTCGTGCTCCTTTGAAGGTGGCGCTGGGACCCGAGTCCGGTGTTTCGAAGATCACTTTGGCGCCGGCGACGGCATTACCCGACGGGTCTTCGATCCGGACGGCCGGAACCTGCGGCGGCCTTTGGTTCACATAGTTGACCGCCCCGTCTCCCTGCACGATCGCAATGCTGAAAGCCGCGTGCGGCTGCTGAGCCAGCGCGATCTGCCAGCATAGCAACAGGGATACCGGTCCGATCGCGGCGTTCTTTCGTATGAGCATGGTTGACCTCCTGGCGGTGGCGCTTCTCAAACGCTCTCCACCGCGTCAACGCGCCGGGCTTTCACTGTTTTCACAGCGATTGCACATCATGCAATGCAGTAGACGCGACGCGGAAGGGATTGTATCACGGGCCCACATGCAGGGCAAGCAAAAACAGAGGTGCGAATGGGCGAAGCGGACGGCACCTGCCATTGCAAAATCTCGCGGAATGATCTTGACTCCGCCAAACTGACTTGATACGATACGGCCCTCTATTGTGCGGCGATCGTTGCGTTATACGCAATGACCCGCCACCGGCTGAACGGGTCGCCGGCATTTGGGCAACACGAAACTGTTGCGGAGGGTTCCATGAAGAACGTCGCTTTGGCGCTACTGGTTGCCGCATCCGCGGCACTCGGTCAAATGAACATTTCCACGGGATCCATCAGCGGGACGGTGGTCGATCCGACGGGCCAGGTCGTTCCGAACGCGGCTGTCACCCTGACCTTCGAGCTCAATGGCGAGGTGCGCTCCGCCACCACCAGCGCGACCGGGGACTTCAGCTTTCAGGCGCTCGTAGAAGGGCCCTACAGCGTGCGGGTGCAGGCGCAGGGATTCCGTCAGTTCCAGAAGACCAATAACATGGTGACGGCCGGCGCCCGTGTGGCACTTGGTGCGATACAGTTGGAGATCGGCAGCGTATCGGAAACGGTGTCGGTCACGGCACAGGGCGAGGCGGTCGCCACCACCACGACGGCCAACACCGGACATATCGACAGCCATCAGATCGGCAACACGCCGGATCGCACACGCGATCCGCTGAGTCTGCTGTCGATGCTGCCGGGGGTGCAGCCGATCCTGCTGGGGGCGCAGGGCGGTGAAGTCATGGGCGGCACGTATTCGAGCACCATCCCGAATATTCAGGGCGGCAACCAGTTGGTGTACACCGACGGGGTCAACGGCGGCGACAGCAACGGCGGCGGCAATTTCAGCGGGTCCACGAACATGGACGCCATCGAGGAAGTCAATATCCAGTTGAGCAACTACACCGCGGAGTATGGAATGGTGGGCGGTCCCGTGGTCAACCTGATTACCAAGCATGGAGGCCAGGAATATCATGGCAGCGCGTATTGGTATCTCCGCAACGAGGACTTCAACGCCAACAACTTCTTCAACAATCAGCTCAACGTCGCGCGCCCGCTCTATCGGTTTTCCACGACGGGAGCCAACCTGGGCGGCCCGATGTTTTTCACCCAGAAGAAGATCACCTTCTTCTACTCGTTCGAGAACACCCAGGTGACCCAGCCGGTGGCGCTCCAGCAATGGGAGTTTCCCACGATCCAGGAGCGCGCGGGCGACTTCTCCAACTCCCGCACGAACAACGGCGCCCTGATTCCTGTAAAAGACCCGAACAACGGCGGAGCGGCCTTTCCGGGCAACATCATCCCCGCCAGCCGCATGAACGCGCTCGGTGTGGCCATGATGAACGTCTTCCCGCTTCCGAACGACCTGCCGGCGCAAAACACGGGCTACAACTGGATTCAGCAGCAACCCAGCATCTCCGATCCCCGCACCCAGCACCTGATGCGCGTGGACTATCGCCCGACCGACCGGGATACCATCAGCGTGAAGTTCCAGACCTGGACGACGGCGGAGTCCGGCATTCAGGCGGCCGGCTCCGCGTCGAAGTGGGGACTGGTCCCGCAGCAATACGATTTCTGGGCGCCGCAGGCGAAGGTGGAGTATACCAGGATCATCAGCCCGCGCATGGTTAACGAGCTCAGTATGGGGGCTTTCGAGTCTACGGAAATCGGACCAGCATCCACGCCCCGCGATTTGCTGGGGATCGAACGCACCGGCAATTATGGGACCGCCGGTCTCGGACCGGGAGGGTGTCCCGTGGCTTCCAGCCCGCAGTGCGTGCCCGGCTGGGCGAACAACATTCCGCAGTTCATGCCCAGCCAGAACCCCTACAACCTGATTCCCACATTCACCACCGGCTCGCTGCAGAACAGCAGTTTCAACGCCGCTGCGGCTTCGTATGACAATCGCTGGCCCATCACGGGTGTCGATAGTGCGGCTCCTCTCTCCGATAATCTGACCTATACTTACGGGCCGCACACTCTCAAGGCGGGCTTCCTGCGGGAATACGAGCGCAACACACAGGCGCGAGCCAGTGTCTTCGCCGGCTCGTTCAACTTCCAGAACGATGTCAACGATCCCGGCAACACCGGTTACGCGTTCGCCAACATGTTTACCGGCCACGTGCAGACGTACACGGAGAACCTGGGCCGTCCGCCCTCGCCCGATCGCCGCTTCTTCACCACAGCCTGGTTCGTCCAGGATACCTGGAAACTCGCGCACCATTTGACCATTGACGTCGGATTGCGCATGTACAAATGGAATCCGCCGCTCATCAGCACGGGCGAGGCTTCGGAATTCACGTTCAGCCGCTTCGACCCCACGTGGGGCGGACATCCTCCCATATTGTTCCAGCCGGTCCTGGTAAATGGGGTTCGCCAGGCGCAGAATCCCCTCACCGGACAGACATATCCCGTGGGTTACATCGGCCAGATGGTGCCGGGGACCGGCTATACCTGCTCACCCACCATCACCGAATCGACACCGTGCCTGTTCAACGGCATCGTCACCCAAAACCAGAAGGGGTACAATCCATCTCCCGGATTCATCATCCCGCCGCCGGTATTGTTCGATCCGCGCTTCGGCATTGCCTGGGACCCGTTCGGCAAAGGCAAGACCGCCATCCGCACGGGCTTCGGCGTCTATCACAATGCCCAAGGCGGCAGCACCAGCGGCGCCGGAGGGCCGGCATTCAGCTTCACGCGGACCGAGCTGTACACCGACGTAAATTCCTTTATCACGGCAAACTCTGTCACGAACCCGGCGAGTGTAAGCGGCGTCTGGCAGAACGACAACAAGATCCCGCTGACTTACCGCTATACCCTCGCGGTGCAGCAGGACGTTGGCTGGCATACGGTGCTCGACGTGGCCTACGTGGGATGGGTCAATCATTTCCAGAGCGCGAGCTGGAACTTCGACGGCCTTCCTTTCGGGACGCGATTCCTGCCGCAGAACCAGGACCCCACTTCGCCGGGCAAGCCGTATCCCGACGTTTACCTGGTTCCGATACCGGGCTTTTCCGCCATCAACATCTCGGGGCCAGCCACGAGCCAGCGATGGGACTCGCTGCAGGTACAGGTCAATCATCGCTTCGTCAATGGAGTCCAGTTCCAGGGGTCGTACACATTTTCCGGCGGCACCGGCGGCTGCTGGTTCCAGTTCCTCTCGTCGAACCTGTGCCGCACGCGGAACACGCTCATGGGGAGCCAGGTATTCAACTTCGAGTACGTTTACGCGGTCCCCAAAGGTTCGAATCTGATTCATTCCAAGGCGGCCGCCGTGGCCTTGGACAATTGGCAGATCTCGGGCAACACGCTGTTCGCCAATGGCCCCACGCAAACGGTCACACTGGCGACTACCGACGGCTTCGACTTCACCGGCGGCGGCGTGTCGTGCGGCCCCGATCAGAACGGGAATGCGAACCTGCCCTGGGGGTCGCGGAGCATCAACCAATGGTTCAATACCTCGGTGTTTCAGCGTCCCGTGGGGCGTGGAGACTACGGAAACAATTGCGCCGGAAACCAGTTCCGCGTGCCCGGCTTCAACAACTGGAACCTCGGTCTGTTCAAGGAGTTCCATCCATTGCGCGATGAGAAGAAGATCTTGCAGTTCCGGGCGGAGGCGTTTAACGCGTTCAATCACACCCAGTTCTCGACCATCAATTCGGCCGCGACCTTCAATCCGGCGGGCCAGCAGACCAACGCCCAATTCGGCAAGGCGACGGCTGCCAGCCCGTCGCGAGTCTTGCAGCTCTCGCTGCGGATTCGATTCTAATGGGCGCGCGGTGTGAAAGGCGGTCCTGTCCCGTGGCGCCGCCACTCGAGGCTGTACCGGCGATGTGGCGCAGGCACTCCTGCCGGCACTCCTGCCTGCGCCACATCGCCGTTGTTGCGATGCTCACCGCCTGCGCCGGGCTTGCGAACGGCCAGGGGCGCGCGGATTGGATGCCCCAGGCGCAATGGGGCGTGATGACGCACTACCTGGCCGACTGGCAGTCGCGCGACCATAACCTCACCATGAGCGTCGATCAATGGAACAGGATGGTCGATGGCTTCGATGTGGAGGGCATGGCCAAGGCCCTCGAATCGGCAGGAGCCCGGTATTACCAGATCAGCATCGGGCAGAATTCGGGCTACTACCTTTCGCCCAATGCCACGTACGACAAGATCGCCGGTATCCAGCCGAGTAAGTGCTCCCGGCGCGACCTGGTTGCGGATCTTTACGAGGCACTCAGCAAACGCGGCATCAGGTTGATGGTCTACCTGCCATCCGGCGCTCCGGCTGGCGACAAAGCGGCGGATGCGGCCCTGGAATGGAAGAACGGACCTGTTCCGAATCGGGAGTTTCAGCGGAAGTGGGAGCAGGTGATCCGCGAATGGTCGCTGCGATGGGGGAAGAAGGTGGCGGGATGGTGGTTTGACGGCTGCTACTTTCCGAACTCGATGTACCGCTCCGCCGACCCGCCGAATTTCGCGAGCTTCGCGGCGGCGGCGCGCGCCGGCAATCCGGACGCCGCCATTGCGTTCAATCCCGGCGTCGTATACCGGATGCTCTCGTTGACACCTTACGAAGACTTCACCGCCGGCGAGATCGATAAGCCGGACCTGGTGACCATTCGCCGTACCGTGGGCGGCAAGGTGGACGGCACGCAGATCCAGATGCTGAGTTACCTGGGCCAAACGTGGGGCAGAGGCGAACCGCGATTTACCGTCGGGCAGGTGATCGCTTACACCAAAAAGATCCGGGATGCCGGTGGCGCGGTGACCTGGGACGTTCCCGTGGGACTGAACGGCGCCATCTCTCAACCGTTCCTCGACCAACTGGCCGCATTGGGCAAAGCCTTCGGAGGAAAGTAGCGGGGTCTTGTGCCGAAGCCCCGACCCAAGGCGCCCACTCCGCGAGCCAGGCCCGACCTCCTGATCTACGTGCTGCTCCTGCTCGCGACTTTCGCGGTGTACGCGGAGGTGCGGCAACTCGACTTCATCAATTACGACGATCCGGCGTACGTCAGCGAGAATCCCCACGTGCGCGGCGGCATCACCACCGAAGGTGTCGTGTGGGCACTCACCTCAGGGGATGCGGCCAACTGGTTTCCAGTGACACGGCTCTCGGAGATGCTGGACTGCCAGATCTTCGGATTGAGAAGCGGGTGGCATCACCTCATCAACGTGCTGTTTCACGCGATGGCGGTACTGTTTCTGTTCGCCTTCCTCCATCGGGCGACGCGTGCTGCCTGGCCGAGTGCGTTTGTGGCGTCGATCTTCGCGCTGCACCCGCTGCATGTGGAATCGGTAGCCTGGGTCGCGGAACGAAAGGACGCCCTGAGCGCGTTCTTCGCCTCTCTTTCGCTATGGGCATTCGTGCGTTACGCGGAACAGCGGGAGCACAGACGCGGCTGGTATTGGGCCGCACTGGTGGCGTTCAGCATGGGTCTGATGTCCAAGCCGATGATCGTAACCGTGCCATTCCTCCTCCTGCTACTGGACATCTGGCCATTGCGGCGTACCGCTTTGCAGGAGAAGGCGCCGTTCTTCGTGCTTTCGGCTGCCAGCGCGATCGTCACCTACGTCGCGCAGCGCGGCAGCGGCGCCGTGGCGGCACTCGTATCGGTTCCGTTCGCCAGCCGCGTCGGGAACGCCCTGGCCTCCTGCCTCATCTACATCGGCAAGACGCTGTGGCCCACTGATCTGGCCGTGTTCTATCCGTATCCGCCGCATTTGCCGGTCTGGGAGCCTGTACTGGGAGGCATCGCGATCACCGGCGTCACCGCGCTGGTTCTGCGTGGTCTGCGGATGCGTCCGTACCTCGCGGTCGGATGGCTTTGGTTCCTGGTGACCCTGGCGCCGGTGATCGGACTGGTGCAAGTCGGTTCGCAGTCGCGGGCGGATCGCTACATGTATCTGCCGATGGTCGGCCTCACCATCATGGCGGCCTGGGGCGCGGCGGATGCGGTGAGCCGATGGCCGCGTGCGAAGGGTGCGGTGGTGGCCGCGGCGGCCGTGTGTTGTGCCGCCTGCGCTGTGGCTACGCCCCTGCAGCTACGATATTGGCGGAACAGCGAGACCCTGTTCCGCCACGCGATACAGGTAACGGGCGGGAATTACCTGGCCCATTACAATCTGGGAGTCGCGTTATCAGCGGACCCGCAACGTCTGCCCGAGGCGGTTCGCGAATTTGAAGCGGCGCTCGAAATCCGGCCCGATTATGCCGAGGCGCGCAACAACCTCGGCGTGGCCTTGTCCGGCATGTCCGAGCGCGATGCCATTCCGGAATACGAAGAAGCGCTGCGCCTCGCGCCGGCTTCGGCTTTGGCCCACAACAACCTGGGGAACGCCTTGTCGAAGATTCCGGGACGGCGGCCGGAGGCCCTCCACGAATACCAAACAGCCATTCGCCTCCAGCCCGATTATGCGGAGGCCCACAATAACCTGGGATCCGTGCTGCAAACCTTGCCGGACCGTCTTCCCGACGCGATCTCCGAGTTTCGAACCGCGCTGCGTCTGAAACCCGCCTACGCAAACGCCCACTACAACCTGGCGAATGCCCTGGCCGCGTCTCCCGATGGGTTGGAGGAAGCGATCCGCGAATACCAGAGGGCGATCGAGAACCAGCCGGATCTGGTGGAAGCGCACAATAATCTGGCCGGCGTCCTGTCGCGCGTACCCGGACGACTTCCTGACGCGATTGCCGAATATCGCGCAGCCCTTCGGATCCGTCCGGGATTCGCCGAAGCGCATTTTAATCTGGGCAACCTCTTCTCCAATATGCCGGGGCATCTGCCGGATGCCATCGCCGAATACCGGGCCGCGCTCAGAATCAGGCCGGACTATGCGGAAGCGCACGGCAATCTGGGCGCGGCGCTGGCACGAACCCCGGGTGGGTTGCCGGACGCAATTACAGAATTCGAGACCGCTTTGCATACCCGGCCGGACCTGGCGGAGACGCAATACAACCTGGGCGTGGCGCTGATGCAGATTCCTGGCCGGTCGCCGGAAGCCCTCGCGCACCTGGATGCGGCATTGCGGATCAAACCCAATCCGCAAGTGCAGGAACTGGTGAAGCGCCTGCGGTCGGGGAAGTAGCGATCACTTCGTGGCGGTCTTGTTCGCGAGCATGGCGTTGATCTCGCCGGCGGCATCGCAGACCTGACGGATGGCTTCCTGATACCGCGCCTTCGGGAAACGGACTTGGGGGGCGGAGATGCCGATGGAGGCAATCACGGCCGCGGACTCGTCGCGAATCGGAGCGGCCAGGCAGCGAACCTCCGGGAGCATTTCGCGATCGTCGAGCGCGTAACCATCCGCCTTGATGCGCGCGCAGGCTTTCGCCAACTGTGCAATGGAGACGATGGTTCGCGCGGTGTATCGCTGGAACGGCTGGGAGCCGAAAATGGCCCGCAGTTCCTCGATCCCGAAGTCCGGGAGCAACGCTTTGCCGTGAGCCGTGCAGTGGAGGGGAGCGAATTCGCCGGCCTGGCCCGAGACCACGACGATCTGCCGCGTGGGAGCGTAGTGATCGATGAAGAGCGCTTGCCGGCCTTCGCGAATGGCCAGATGAGTCGTTTCACCGGTAGCCTCGGCCAGAGCCTTGAGGCGGTCGTGGCACAAGCTCACCAGCGCCTTGCTCCAATTGTATTTCTGGGATAGGCGCCAGATCGAGGGCCCCAGCACATAGTCCTTCCTGCCGTTGGGATTGGCCAGAAAGCCGCGGCGCTTGAGGGTGTAGGCCAGGCGGAAGACGCTGCTGCGATCGATGCCGAGCCGGTCGGTCAACTCACCGAGCGGCACCGGGTCGGTTGACTGCGCGACGGCTTCCAGGAGAAACAGACCTCGATCGAGACTTTGGATGGGCCGGGTCTGCAGAGCGGTCTTCTTCATGGCAAGGCGGGCAATCCTTCATATAGTAACAGCGTTGGGCACTGGGGCGAGGCTCTTGCGGTGGTAGTGGAATGAGCCGCCGGCAGCTCTGTGCAGTGTGTTCCCACGCCCCTATCCCCTGAAAGCCTGCCCGAGGGTGCAATCAGTTCACAGTACTATAATCGGTTTCCATCATTGTTTCCGGCTGGTATAAATATGGTGGGACCAAACTTCAGAGTTCACCAGACTATGGAGGAGATCGATGGGCAACGCTTGCAATGTCGTATATGCCGTGCAATTTGTCAAAGACCACGTTGACGATGCGAAAGAGGTTGCCGCGGCGCTGGCAGTTCCCACGGAGTGCGTGCTGGGGTTATCGGCAGCCGAATCAGGCTGGGGACGCGACTGGAATGTCACAAAGGTGGCGGACAATGGGCAGCCTGCAAAGAACTTTTTCTCCCTGCAAGGCAGCGACAAGTCTCCTCTTGCGAATGGATCTGTGCTTTCGGGCAAGGGGACGCGATTGTCGGCATTCCCATCGTACAAGGCCTCAGCGCAGTCCTTCGCCAAGCAGTACGGCGCTCTTGTTAAAGGCAAGAAAACGCCGGAAGAATTTGTGCGCGCTCTGGTTCCACGTTTCAACACCGGCAATGCCAAGACGGGTGGAAATCCGAACTTCGTTTCCGATACGGTAAACGTCATTAAGACGACCAGGACGCGGATGGACTGTAAATAGACATGCTTTCGACGGTACTGGGATTGTTGTTTTTCTTTCCGCCGCAGACTCCACAATCGGTGCATCTGGCCACTTCCGACGCGATCGACATCGTGCGAAAGGTAGCCAGAGATCTTGGATTTCCGATTGACCGATATCCAAACCTGTACTTCTTTGATGTGGTGACCGCTGAAGGCGGGAAGCCATTATTTGTCGGCTATACCAGCATCGGTTTCTATGGCAAACAGCCCATAAACCATTTCCAGATCAATGAACGCACCGGACAAATTGTGGATGCCGATCTGTGTACGACCTACGACTTTCCGAATTTGAGGGCATTTCAGAGAACGCGACAGCAGTTAAGTGGATCGAGGCCTAGTACCACCAAGGAGTTGGCGAACGAAATCGGGTGCGATGACCTTACGGTTGTCCGAAAACCAGTAGTGCCTGGTACCAGATCAGCTCCGCCCGCAAAGTGAGGTCTGAAACTACCAGCGACCGCGTCCTCGACCCGGTCGCGGCCAATCCGTCCGCTATTTCACCGATACCTTCACCTGCGCATTAGACCAGCAGCACTGGAATCCCCGTCCACCCTCGCCCGACCAGTCGTTGGCGACCACGCGCAGGATGTACTCCCCTGGCTCGCTGAAGGTAGCGGTGGTGGATGCCTTGCCGCTGAATTTGGCGGGCGGCGGCGCCTGGAATTCCGCTTTCTCCACGCGCGGCCGGTCGTTGGCGAACTTCACGCTGCCCGGTCCGCGAAACTTGCTCCACGCCACCGTCACGGGAACGATTCGCGGCACCGGTCCGGCGGTCGGCGGATGCGCGTCGTCGGCCACCCAGATGGTTAGCGGCAGCGGCTCGGGCACAGTAGCGTTCATCGCGATACTTTGCCCGCCCGGACCATTCACGAACGGGCCGGTCTCCGCGAATCCGATGAAGGGGGGCGTATTGCCGTTGGCATCGACGAATGGCGACAGCTCCCACAGTGGATTCAGATTGAGTGGAATGACGGTGGTTTGACCGTTGGCCACGAGTGTCCAGGTCAGCCGCTTTTCTCCCAGGTCTTTCGGGGGCGTGATCGTGAAGATGCCCCATTGGCGCCCTGCCAGGAAGTGGGTGGGCTGTCCCTGGTCGGGTCCGCCGGGTTCGACACGATTGTTCGGCCCGGGCGGAATATCGAGTTCCTGCTTCAGATTGCGATTGTAGTAGCCCACCAGGATCCGGACGCTGCCGTCGGGATTCGTGAACCAGCCCTCGAAGGCGCCGGTGATGCTCTGGCCGGAATCATGCGCCGGCTCGAAAGGCAACTGTGGCGCGCCTGCCAACGTCAGGCCAAACAGGCATGCAGCAAACCATGCGACTGCCGGCGCCAGCCGGCCGCTCCGCGTGCTCATGTCACTGCCGTGCGGCGGCAACTCCCGCGGCGGCCGGTTTGGCCCTGTGTTGCGTGAGCCACTCATTGTAGTCGGCATCGCTGATGTACGTGACGTTTACCCAGGCGTGACCCATCTCGTCCACCGTGCGATCGCCGAACCCGACCCACTGGTCGGGATCGGGATTGTGCGGATTGGCGCGGGTGTTGTCGTACCACGCCGTGACATGGATGATGGTGCCTTTCGGCAGCACCGGCGCCGCGTCGTCGGCGTAGATGTAGTTGTTCATCCAGTTGAAGTTGAAATTATTCACGTAGCTCAGCATCTGGCGCGAGCCATCCGGCAGGATGGCCTCGAGCGCCATCGCCTTGCCGCGCAGGTGCATGTGGGGCTGGAAATTCTCGAGGCGCGCAGCCTGCGGCAGAACGTGGAATCCCTGCGATTCCGTCACGGTGTTCGGGGGAATGTCCAGGATGCTGCCCGTGGAGGGATACGCATTGTAGAGCGTCAAACGCGTGCGGTATTTCGGCTCTTCGCCCTTCGGATAGAGGTAGACTGCCAGTTCCGCGTGATCGCGAATCGCCTCGCCCACCGCGTGCAGATGCAGTTCCCATGAAATGTGGGAGCCCGGCAGCAGCAGTTTGCCGGTGTTGGGGCGATAGATGTCGAAGCTCTTGCCGATGGCCCACTCCATCAGCAGACCGCCATTGGCCGCGCCGCCCCCGCCGCCCCCAGCGCCATCGCGCGCGGACCCGCCGGGACTGGCGGGTGCGCCGGGCTCCTCCTGGTACAGGTAGGCAAGCACGTGATGCATGATCTTGCGGCCGGCCGGGGTCGATGGCCGGATCTCGACGGCGCGAACCCACCGCGGCTCGGTGATGGGCACGTCGGTGTACGGCTTGAACCAGGTGTCCTGGCCGTGCGCCGGCATGGTATACGGCTCCGATTTCAAAACGAGGTCAGGCTCGCCGTAGAGTTTCGCGAGCTGCCAGCCCTGATCGTCGGGCCAATGCTTGGGCGGCGGCATGTCCTTGGGATCCCCTTGCGGCGCGCCGGCATCCACCCACCGCACAATCGCCGCGATCTGCGTCTCGGTGAGGGAGCGGTCGTTCGCAAAGTGCTGAATGCCGACCGTCTTGTCGAGGTGCCAGGGCGGCATGTTGCGCGTGATGACGCGCTGTTTGATGGACTTCGCCCACGGTCGCGTTTCCTCGTAGGTGATCAGCGACATCGGCGCGGCAGTTCCCTGGCGGTGGCACTCCTGGCACTTCTCCTGGAAAATCGGCGCGATATCCCGGGTGAAAGTGACTGGCGGATTCCCCAAATCGGCGGCTATCCCCAAGCCGGGAAGCGCCAGCAGGGCGCTGAGCATCCCGAATCGAACGGCATCCCTCATGGTCGGCTCCTTTTTGCACGAGGCCGGATCTTAAAAGCAGTCTAATGGGTTCGAACGCCGGTGTCAAAGGGGTGCAGTCCGTCCGGTCGGTCGGTTGCGGCCGGCCGGACCGCCAGAAAACGTCGTTGCACGGTCTTTTTTCTAGCTCTTGCCGCCTTTGGGCCAAACCACGCCCTGATCTTTCTTCGTCACCGGGGCCAGCCCCTTGTACAGGAACTTCTGAATCCGCTGTCCGCGATAGGTCTCCGTCGTGAAAATGTTCCCCTTGGAATCCGTCGCGATGCTGTGGACGGCGTAGAACTCCCCGGGCTGGCGGCCGCCATCGCCAAAGCTCGTGAGGATCTCCATGGTCTCGCGCTGGATGATGTAGACCTTCTCGTTGGAACCATCGGCCAGGTAGATGTATTTCTGTTGCGGGTCCCTGGAAAAGGCGATGTCCCATACCGAACCGTCGCCCAGCGTATTCTTGGCGACGAAAACTTCCTTGACGAAGGTCCCATCCGGTTTGAATACCTGGATGCGATCGTTGGGCCGGTCGCAAACGTAGAGCAGTCCGTCGTTCGAGAGTTGCGCGCAGTGCACCGGATTACGGAATTGCTGCGCGGGCGGGTCATTGGGGTTGTAGCGGCTGCCTAATGGCGTGTCATCCGGCTTGTGGCCATAGGCGCCCCAGTGCCGCTTGTACTTTCCGGTCTCGGCATCGAAGACGATCACCCGGTGGTTGCCGTATCCATCGGCCACGTAGAGCTCGTTGGTTTTCGGGTCCACGTACAGCTTGGCAGGCCCCTTGAGGTTTTCGAGGTCGTTGCTGCCCTTGCTCGCCCCGGGCTTACCGATCTGCATCAGGAACTTGCCGTCCTGGGTGAACTTGAGGACCATGTTGTCGTTGTAGTAGCCCGGTGCCGGCTGTCCCTCGGGATTGGCGCCGCCACCTGCGCCCGCGCCCCGCGCTCCGCCGCCTCCGCGCGCCGCGGGAGGCGATCCCGGCTTCGGACGCCCGTTGCCGCCGATCCACACGTTGCCCTTGAAGTCCACAAAAATCCCGTGGTTCGTCTCCGGCCAGTCGTAGCCTTCGCCCGGGCCGCCCCAATGGCCGATCAGGTTGCCGGCTTCGTCGAACTCCAGCACCGGCGGCGCCGCCATGCAACACTCCGCTTCGATCACACCCATCTGCCGTTTCGGCCCTCCTCCCGGCGGATTGGCCACGGCGTAGTTCTCCATCGCCTCGAGCGAGCCTTGGCGGTGCACGATCCAGATGTGATCATTGGCGTCCACATCGACGCCAATGGTATTGCCCAGCACCCAGTGATTAGGCAGCGGCTTGGGCCACATCGGATCGACCTCGAAGCGCGGCGCCATCACCGCCGCGGCTCTCACGGCGGCCATCCGGTCGAGCACCACTGACCCAACGCCGAGAGCGGCCAGCGTCCCCAGAAAGATCGTCCCGATTCGCAGGTTACGGGTCATGCTTTCTCCTCCTCCTCGTTCCGAGGTAAGCTACTCTTCACGGTCGGCATTTCAGGGCCCTCGGAGAGAATGCAAGCGATTATACACGATTCACTTTCGGGCAACCAGTCGCGTCGCGGCATCGCTCGTGCGCTGGCGCTCGGTCTCGCGGTGTTGTTGACGCTCCCCTTCGGCGCGGCGGCGCACGACATTCCCAACGACGTGACCGTCCAGTTGTTCCTCAAGCCTCAGGGCGATACGCTCCACCTGCTGGTGCGGGTTCCCTTGCAGGCGATCCGCGACGTGGTATTTCCCCAGGGAGCCAAAGGGTATCTCGATATCGAACGATCCACCCCGCTGCTGCCCGATGCCGCCCGACTGTGGATCTCGGATTTCATCGAACTCGACGAGGAAGAGTTCCGCCTGCCGAAGACGCCGAGCGTGGCCGCTGCACGCCTGGCGCTGGAATCCGACCGCTCGTTCGCATCGTACGAAGAAGCCGTGGCGCACTTCGCCGGCACTCTCGCGCCCGACACCAACGTGGTCTGGAACCAGACCTTCCTGGATGTCTGGTTTCAATACCCGATTCACTCCGGCCGTTCACGCTTCTCCATTCACCCGGAATTGGCGCGTCTGGGCCAGCGGGTCGTCACGGTGCTGCGATTTCTTCCTCCCGGCGGTGCGGTACGCGCCTTCGAATTCACGGGCGACCCCGGGCTCGTCCGGCTCGACCCGAGCTGGCACCAGGCGGCTCTGCAGTTCGTGGGCTTGGGCTTTTCGCACATCCTCGACGGCACCGACCACCTGCTGTTTCTGCTCTGCCTGGTCATTCCGTTCCGGCGCTTTCGCGGGCTGATCCCCGTGGTGACGGCATTCACCGTGGCGCACTCGATCACGCTCATCGCCTCGGCTTACGACCTGGCGCCCGATGCGCTCTGGTTTCCGCCCCTGATCGAAACCCTGATCGCGGCATCGATCGTGTACATGGCGCTCGAGAACATCGCCGGCGCGGCCAACCTGCATCGGCGATGGATGATGGCGTTCGGCTTCGGGCTGGTGCACGGCTTCGGCTTCTCGTTCGCCTTGCGGCAGACGCTGCAGTTCGCGGGGTCGCATTTGCTTGCTTCGCTGCTCTCCTTCAATATCGGAGTGGAGCTCGGGCAATTGCTGGTGCTGCTTCTGATGATTCCCGCGCTGGAACTGCTCTTCCGGCACGTGGTGGCCGAGCGCATCGGAACGATCATTCTCTCGGCACTGGTGGCGCACACCGGCTGGCACTGGATGACCGAGCGCGCCGGGCGGTTGAATCAGTATCACTTTCAGTGGCCGGCCATCACGCCCGCACTGGTGGCCAGTGTTCTGCGATGGCTGATGGCCGCGGTCTTTCTGGCCGGGCTGTACTGGCTGATTCGTAACGTGGTTCGCCGGAAGACGGCGATCGAGCCAGAGAGATGAAATGCGGCGTGGCGCAGGCACTCGTGCCTGTACCCATGGGCCCCCGCCGGCCCACAGCATCTCATGAAATCCCTGCGCCACGCTTACGGCCGGCGCGTACGCCACACCGGATTTATGAACGCGCCATCGGCCGCCACGTCCCACACCGCCAGCCGCGCCCATTTCCAGTTGCCGCCCTCCACGTCCGCGGTGAACGCATAATCGCCAAACGGGCGCGTCTCGGTAAGCGGGATCGCTTTGCGAGAGGTCTCGGCGCCGTCTCCCCAGACCAACTCCGCCATCTGCAGCGGAAAGGTGTGGCGGATGCGCGCACGCACCGCAATGCGCCCTCCCGCGCCCTCCGTGATGCTGACTTCGGGCAGCAGCACCTCGCCGGTGCTGACGAAGAAATCTCCGCGGCGCAGGGCATCGAGCAGGACGCCGTAATTGTCGAACGTGGGCACCGATGGCAGCTTCACGTAGTTGACGTTCATGTGGGCATACAACTCGTGGGTGCTGTCGATCTGGAAAACGTCCACCTCGCCCATCAACAGCTTGTGGAGTCCCCAATTGCTCATGTCGTCCAGAAGCTTGAAAGCCCGCTCGCCGAGGCGCGGCAGGGAGAGGTCGGATGGCAGCGCCTTCCACCCGGCCCCGAACCAGTGCGCATCCAGAAAGTGCGGCGTCTCGCGGATCTGGTCCGGGAAGCCCATCGAGCCCTTCGTCCGAGGATGCGTCTGATAGACGAAGCCGTTCTCGGCGCGCACCAGGTCGAGCAGTTCCCTGGCATCGGCGGTGTTGTACACCGTGCCATACTTCGGATCCTTCTGCTGAAACGGGACCGACGCGCCGCGGCTCATGTGCCAGTAGACTGGCTTCGGATACGCCACCGCCCAATGGCCCCCGAAATGAACATTGGCCTCCTCGGCGGGAATCAGCAGAAAGTCCGGCCCCGATTGAGTGCGGCACGCGCGGTAATACGCTTCCAGCTCGGAGAGCCGCACCGCGCCGGTGTCCGCGGGATGCCCATCGCCGTGAAAGTCCATGATCATGGCCGCGTTCACGCCCATCTCCTGCAGCACCGGCTTGAACGGCGGCGTCCACGAGAATCCTTTTTCCATGGCCTGCACCGTGTACGCGTAGTGCCAGTGCGGAGCCAGCGTGATGTACCCGTCCAGTGCCTCATAACGGTCGGAGTTGGTCAGCCGGAGCACCGCATCCAGCACCTGGTGCGGATCCCCGGGATCCAGCATCAGGAACATCTTCATCTGCTGTTCGCTGCCCGGTGGAGCGTTAGACCACGGATAATACGGGGTGGCATCGTCGGGCAACTGGCGGATGCCCAGCGACACCTGTCCCTTCCAGGATGAGTGCCAAAGATACCCCATGTTGGTGGTGAAGTCGCGCGGGAAGAAGTACTGGTGCGGTGGCGGGAAGACCGCCACGCTGCCGGCCCCCATATGCGCCGCGATGGCCCGGTACCGCACCTTCACCGGCTGCCGCTCCGGACCGTCGGAGAGCGCCATCTTCAATTGGCCGGCAGTATCGTAGTAGGTGACGAACGATTCCATGTTGCCGCCCACCCGGCGGTCGGCATCCACCGTCATGCGCAAGCCGGAATCGAAGAAGTAGGCCGTGTCAGGCTCTCTGGTGGACATCACCGCCACCTGCTCGACGAGGCGGCTGCCGGGATAGATCACATAACGGACGGAGCCCTCGAAGATTCCCATGTGCAGGCCTTCGAACGAGACTTCCACCCGGTCGCCTGTGCTGCGGGCGCGGGCGGACGTCATGTTGAATACGCCGGAGAAGGTATGGGTCCCGTCGGGGTGCGAGGGCGGAAGGTCGAAGAACTGGTCCCACCCGCCGCGCCGCTTGCCAGTCGTGCACTGGTAGAACGGCCGCGCCTGCTCGATCACGGGCTTGCCGTTTACGCGAATGGCGGTGATCAGGGGCGCCTTGGGGTCGAGCGAGAACTCCGCGGTCCACGGGAGGTTGGCTTGGTCATTCCAGCGGACGGTCACCGCGTTGGGCATCGACGCGACGGTTACCGGTCCCGGTCTTACCGCTGATCCATCGAAGGGAACAGCGGCCTTCAAGGCACAGACAGCCAGCAGAGAGGCGCCAATTCGGAAATGCGTGCACATAGAGCTCCGCCTTTCGATGGTGCCGATGATAATCCCCGGGCCGGCGAAAAGTCTAGCGCGGGCCGTCCCGTCGAAACTCGAAAATGGCGCGCCGCGATCCTGGTCCCGCGTCGAAGCTCGCCGGATAAGCGCGGCCGGTCAGGTCATAGCACACGCGCAGCGAGTCGCTCCGAATCTCGTAGATCCCTTTGACGCTTCCGCCGTAATAGTTTCCCTTGGGAACCTCGTGATGGAATACGTCGATGTGCTTCTGCGCCGGATCGAGCGTGATCTGGTAGGGATCCTGATGCGTCACACCGTTGAGGCGGATGTTGTAGTGGTCGCCGTCCACCACCCATTGCAGGTCGCCAGTCTGAGGCTGGCCGTTTTCTGTCGCGGAAACCAGCTTCCATGTCCCCTGCCAGAGTTTCGCATCGTCCGCCGCATCGGCGGCGCCCACCCCGCATGCCGAGAGCAAGCATCCGGCGATTGCCGGCAGGCAGCCGGCTGCGATGAGCTTCCAAAGTTTCATTTTTTATAACCCTCCATTTTCTACGCCCCGATGGTGGCCGTGGTTTGCGCCGCGGCGTTAATAACCAAAGTGACCAACAAAACCGCCTGCCAGCCCATGAACCGGAATGCCAACGGTACACCCCTATTCTTGTGCGCACCGGTTCCTCGGGAACCCAAAAAAGATTCCGCATCATCGTTCGACAATCATCTACCTGGCACCATCGGGTACTAACCCTCGCAAGGCGCGCCGTGTCGGCAGTGCGTCGAAACGTCGAACGGAAAACACCTCGAGACATCCTGGTCACGAATAAAGCATGGTCCTGTCGATTTGGTATCGCAGATGCAGCCACTCTCTCGTCGGAGAAACTTCTCTGGAGTTTGGCGGCCTGAGGTGAAAACCGTCGGAGTCCGACGGGTTCTCTGTCCCTGTGGAACGCCGCCTATTCAGAAAAAGGAGCAATCAAATAATGACCCTTCGCGAAACCTTAAAGAATGCCGACGGGAGACACACAGCAGTCGGTCACTTCAATGTGTCGGACCTCTCGGGTCTTCATGCCGTCGTTCGCGCGGCCCGGCGCCTTCAACAGCCCGTCATGATAGGCGTTTCTGAGGGCGAACGCGAATTCATCGGCGTCAAGGAGATTGCACTCCTGGTGAAGATGGCTCGAGAAGAAAATGGAGTGCCGATCTTCCTGAATGCCGACCACACCCATTCACTGGACAAAGCGAAAGCCGCGGCCGAGGCCGGATTTGACGAAGTCATATTCGACGGCTCCCGCAAGCCCTTCGAGCAGAACGTCAAAGATACCAAACAGGCCGTCGAGATCCTGAAGTCGATTCGCCCCGGCATTCTCATCGAAGGCGAAATCGGTTACATCGGTTCAGGGTCGGAGATCATCGAACAGGTGCCGGCCGAGTCGTTGCAGCTGACTACTCCCCAGGAAGCCGCGGAGTTTGTCGCTGAAACCAAGGTCGATGTTCTGGCGCCGGCGGTCGGCAACATGCACGGTCTTCTGCCATCCATGGTGCGTGGCGACGCGCACAAGCGGCTGAACATCGAACGCATTCGCGAGATCAAGCAGACGACTGGTGTCTTTATGACGCTGCATGGCGGGTCCGGGACTGCCGATACTGATTTCCTGGCGGCAATCCGGGCCGGGATGACCATCGTTCACATCAATACCGAGCTGCGTCTCGCCTGGAGGCGAGGAATCGAAGCCGCCTTGCAAGCGCACGCGAACGAAGTCACACCCTATAAGATATTGCCGTCAGCCGAGGATGCCATGGAAAAAGTCGCCACCGACCGCCTCCGCCTCTTCAACTCGGCCGCGGCTTAAAATGAACAGCTCGCGGAGGACGCAGCAATCGTGGCGCTTGCCGGAGCACCCTCGCGTCCGGCGCAGTAATTCTCGATCACCACTCCTGCGGGGCCCGCGCGAAAAACAACCCCACCTGATCGGCCCCTGAGCCCCCTTTGAGCGTCGCCAGGCACGCCGCCACCTCCGAACTATGCGCCCCGAGCGATACCGCAGTCTCCAGCGCGCGCCGGGCATGCTCCGGGTTCCCGTGCGCGGCCAGAATCACACCCTCCGCCACCCACACCGCAGGCGATTCCGGCCAACGGCGCCTCGCACCTTCGAGCACCTTCTGCGCCTGCTCCGTGTGTCCGTCCGATTCCAGCAGCGCGGCCCGCAACACCGGGACCGCAGGCTCCTGCGGCAGCACCTTCTCCGCGCCCTCCAGGAGATTCATCGCATCTTCCACGCGGCCGCCCTTCCGTAGCAGGACCATTTTCTGCCAATAGATCTCCACCCGCCCCGGCGCGGCCCTTAGCGCGCGGTCGAGCGCCGGTAGCGCATCCGCGCCCTTTCCGGCGGCATCCAGCATCTGCGCCAGCGCCAGATAGTAATCCGCATGGCGCGCGGACTCCGGCACCCGCTCCATCTGCTTCAAACCATCGCTTGCTCCACCGGAATGGAACGCCGCGATGGCGAGCGGCAGTTCCAGTCCGGCGGCAGGATCGGCGGCCACGGCCTTTTCCAGCAGTTCCCGCGAGATCGCGTATTGCCCCGCTTCGAGCAACGCCTGCCCCGCATCTGCCAGGACTGCGGCGGGTGGCTTTAGAGCTGCGATCGTGCGCGCCGTGGCGAGCGCCTGCCCGACCTGCTTCTCTTCCAGCGACAGCTTGAGGTAGTGCAGTTGCGCATTGGCGTCCGCGGGCTTCTCCTCGACTGCCTTCTCCACGCGCGCGCGATAATCGGCCCGCTGCTGTTCCGGCGTGAGACTGAGATACCGCATCAGGTCGCGCGGAGCCTGTGTCGGACGCATCTGGCGATAGCGCCCCATGAGCGTTTCCGATTCCGAGTCTTTCCCCGCCTCCGCCAGCGCATTGGCGAGATGAAGGACGATGGTCGGTTCCTCCGGCGCCAGTTGCGCTGCCTTGCGCAGGGTCCGGACGGAATCGTCCAGGCGATCGAGCGCGCGATACGCCTGGCCCAACCGGTCGAGGATCAGCCCGTTGTCGGGCTGGCTGGTGGCCGCCGCCTCGAGGTCCGGAACGGCCGACTCCGGCTTGCCCTGCAGGTAGTACAGCGCCCCCCGGGCGGAACGCGCCTCCACAAAATCCGGCTTCAATCGAAGGGCCCTGTCGAGATTGGAAAGCCCCTTGGTGGGATCGTTCATGCTCTCCGCCAGGCCCAGTTCGTAATAACCCGCCGGATCGTCCGGGTGACGCGCGATGTACCACTCCAGGTCCGCAATGCCCGTATCGAACTGGCGCATATGGATGCGGGCGAACCCGCGCTCGCGCCGCGCGGTATCATCGTTCGGCGCCAATGCCGCATATCGATCCCATGCCGCGGCGGAGTCCTCGTTCGCCTGCAGCTCACCGGTCGTGACGGCGATCAGGCGCTGCACGTCGGCGCGCTTCGGAGCAATTCTCGCGGCCTCCGCCAGAAGTCGCAAAGCGGACTCCGGCTGCTTGAGCGAACTGTACACGAATGCCAGGCTGTACAGAGCGTCGGCGTTCTGTGGCTGTTGACGCACGGCCTTTTCCAGAACCTCGCGCGCCCGGTCGTAATGCCGTGCATACAACGCCACCACCCCCAGGTCGTACAAGAGCTGAAAATCCGACGGGTCGCCCGCCAGCGCGTGGGTGAGAAAGGTCTCGGCCTGCGCGAACTGTTCCGCGCGTGCCAGTGTCCAGCCAATCGAAGAGCTCAGCTTCGCGTCGTTCTGAGTCGCACTCGCGATCTGCGTGAACAGAGCCTCGGCCGCCGCGGCGTCGCCGGTGCGGTCGAGCGCGATCAGCCGCGGCACCGCGGCCTGGACTGCATCTCGCATGCCCACGGGCAGTCGATCCAGATAACGCAGCGCTTCCTTCGCATGATCCACGTCTTTGTTTTTCAGCGCCAGGCGTGCGAGTTCCAGGTTGGCGTAGGCGTCCCCGCGGTCGATCGCTACCACCCGTTCGAAGGCGTCGTGCGCGCCTTTTTCATCCCCCGCCGCCAGCAGATGAGTGGCGTACCTGCCCAGCACCGGCGCGGAGCGGGGCGCGGCCGCTACCGCTTTGCGATACAGCGCGTCTGCCTCGGCGAATTGCCGGCGCGCATCCAGCGCCATTCCCAGCATGCTCAGAACATCCGGATCCGCTGGATGAGTCTTCAGTTCCCCACGGAGGATGGACTCCGCACCTGCGGCATCCCCGCGCTCGAGCGCCGCGGCGGCCTCGCGTAACGCCGGGCTGTCCGCCGCCCGCCCAAAGGGCAGAAGCACGATCGCTGCAACGGTCGCCACGACTGAGACGGAGCGGGTCATTCCGTTACCGCTTATTGTACGTCTCGCGCAGGCGCTGATATTCTGGACGAGACATCCATGACGCGGCGGCAACTCCTGTCGATTCCGGCCCTCGCGCTTCCGGTTTCGCCTCCCGCGCACCCGCAGAGGTTCAGTGGCATGGTCTCGCGCAACGTGACGCCCGCGCCGCGCGGAAAGCCGTCTGGCCTGCCATTCGACGCAAAGTTCGTCAACGTCGCCGCGCAGGCGGGATTGCGGGAGCCCGTGATCTTCGGCGACGAAGGCCGCGCCGATTACATCCTCGAGTCGATGGGATGCGGCGCCGCGTTCCTCGATTACGACAACGACGGCTGGCTCGACGTTCTGATGTTGACGGGACGCCGCCGTACCGGCCCCACGCCATCCTCCGCCACCATCCGTCTATACCGGAACAACCGCGACGGCACATTCGCGGACGTGACCGGGCGCGCCGGCCTCGCCCGCGGCGTCTGGGCCTTTGGCGTAACAGTTGGCGACTACGACAACGACGGCTTCGACGATCTCTTCATTACCTGCTGGGGCAGTAACCTTCTGTTTCACAACAACGGCGACGGCACATTTTCGGATGTGACCGAAAAGGCCGGGCTCCATCGTCCCGGCGTTCATTTCGGCAGCGGCTGCACCTGGATCGATTACGATCGCGACGGCCGGCTGGATCTGTTTGTGGCCCACTATGTGGTCTTCGACCAGGAGAAGATTCAGCCCCGCGGAAAGAATCCCGCGTGCAACTGGCGCGGTTCGCCGGTCTACTGCGGACCGATGGGCCTGCCGCACGAGCCCTGCCGCCTGTATCACAACAACGGCGACGGAACGTTTACCGACGTCAGCGCGAAAGCTGGGATCCTGTCGCCTTCCGCCGGGTATGCCCTGACCGCCGTCGCCGCCGACTTGGATGGCGACGGCTGGCCTGACATTTACGTCGCCTGCGACAGCTCCCCGAGTCTCCTGTTCCGCAACAATCACGACGGCACGTTCACCGAACGCGGTCTCGAAAGCGGAGTCGCCATCAACGAGGACGGCAAAGATCAGGCCGGCATGGGGCTCGGCATCGGCGACTACGACACCGACGGCCATCTCGATATCTTCAAGACGCACTTCGCCGCGGACACCAACATCCTCTATCGCAACAACGGCCGGGGAACGTTTCGCGATGTAACCACGGTTTCCGGACTTGCCGTCGAAACTCGCTTCGTGGGCTGGGGCGCAGCCCTGCAGGACTTCGACAACGACGGTCTTCCCGATCTGTTCTACACCACCGGAATGGTGTCGCCCGAATTGGAACGCGATCTGCCCGATACGCCGTACAAAACGCCGAACGTGGTGTTTCGCAATCTCGGCCGCGGCAAATTTGAGGAGTTGTTCGATCTCGCAGGACCGGCCATGCAGGAACTGCACTCCAGCCGCGGGGCGGCATTCGGCGATTTCGACAACGATGGCGACGTGGACATTCTCGTGATGAACATGAACGAACCGCCGTCGCTCCTGCGCAACGATGTCGGCGGCGGACATCACTGGCTCAAAGTGCTGCTCCTCGGAGTGGATTCCAACCGCTCCGCCATTGGAGCGCAAGTGCTCGCCCGATATGGGCAGACTGTTCAGGCGCAGGCCGTGCTGGCCCAGTCCTCCTACCTCTCGGTGAACGACCGGCGACTGCATTTTGGTCTCGGCGCAGAGAAAACCGCCACCCTCGAGATCCGCTGGCCGAATGGTAAGGACGAACGGATCGAGAGGGTCGAGGCGAACCAGTTGGTGATTGTCCGGGAAGGTTCCGGGATCGTCGCCAGTCACAGGTTCGGAAAAAGTTAACATCGGTTAACAAGGCCAGGCCACCGCCTGCCATCCATTGCACACTCGCCAATACAGCTTGCGCCCTCGTCCAAAAAAATTATTGAAAGCGATTGCATCTGCGGTCAGTTTTGGTATAACATCTCAGCTACCTGCGGCGCGGTCTCACCGCGCCATGGAGTTGCACTCGGGTAGTGCGTGGAGGGGGAACCAAGCCATGACGCGTCTGAATCTCACCCTGACGATTGCTCTGTTGCTTTCGCTCGGCGCCAGCCTGTTCGGGCAAACCATCACCAGTTCTGTTCTCGGAACCGTCGTCGATCCGACCGGCGCAACCGTCGGACTCGCGGAGGTTCAACTTACCAATCAGAGCACCGGAACCGTGAACCGCGCCGTCACGGACAACGCGGGCTTGTTCCGCATCGTCAACATCTTTGCCGGCAACTATTCCGTAACCATCCAGGCGAAGGGCTTCAAGAACCTCTCGGTCAGGGACATTGTCGTCGATGCGAGCGAGGCCCACGACTTGGGTCGTCTCGTGCTCGCACTCGGTGAGATCACGGACTCGGTCAGTGTTACCGCCGAAGTTGCCGCGGTACAGACTGCCAGCAGCGAGCGCGCGCCGCTTCTGGACAACAGTCAGCTCAACGTGGACTCCATTAAAGGCCGCGATTTGATGAGCTACATGAAACTCCTTCCAGGCGTCGTCGACACCACTACCGGCAGAGACATCAGCGGCGGGTCGATCATGGGCGGCTTAACGTTCAGCGGCACCGGGGGAGGCCAGGGGCTCATCGGTTTCTCGGTGGATGGCGCGACCGACATGGACACAGGCTGCAGCAGTTGCTTTGCTCACTTCGAGCCCAATATCGATGCTATCGGCGAAGTGAAAGTGCTCATGTCGAATTTCGCGGCGGAATACGGCCGGAATTCGGGGGCCACCATCAGCGTCACCACCAAGAGCGGCACGCAGCAGTTCCACGGCTCCGGTTGGTGGACTCACCGCCATGAGGACTTGAACGCGAATCAGTTCTTCAACAACCAGACGGGACAGCCGATACCGCGATACCGCTACAACATCGCCGGATGGACCTTGGGGGGGCCCATCTACATTCCCAAGCTATTCAACACCAGCAAGACGAAGTTGTTCTTCTTCGCCTCCCAGGAATACACCAGGTCTCTGCTGAACGCTGCCAACCAATACCGCACCATGCCGTCGCAGATTGAGCGCGGCGGCGATTTCTCGCAGAGCTTCAATCCCGGCAATTCGCTCATCGTCGTCAACGACCCCAATACGGGGCAGCCGTTTCCCGGCAACATCATCCCGCAGAGCCGGATCAACGGCTGGGGCCAGGCGATGCTCAATTTCTTCCCGATGCCCAATACATACTTCCCGCCGGGCTCCGCTCAGTATCAGCAGGACAACTTCCAGTCTGAGGCTTCCGGCTCGCACGCCAGGCGCGACGATATCATCCGCGGCGACGTCAACCTCACCTCCAAGCTCACCGGCTACTTCCGCTACGGCCACGATTACGACTTTCAAGACGCGCTTTACGCCGGCATTCAATTCAATTCCGCCATTCAGGGACACCCAAACCCTGGAACCGGCCTGGTGGGAAGCGTGAACTACACGTTTAGTCCCACGCTGGTCAACCAAGCCACATATAACTGGAGCTACAACTACTTCTCGTATTACGAGGAGGTACCCGCACAGGTTGCCCGTTCCTTGGCCAACGGAACCACTGGCACGCCCCAAGCCGGACAGCCGCTACCGAGCCTCTTTCCGCTCCATCCGCTCGGACCTGGTCCTGGCGGCGATCTGCTCGAAGGACCCGCAGCCTGCTCGAACGGCTACTGTCCCTACCTTCCGGGCTTTAGCTTCGGCAGCACTCCGGTGAACGCGGCGAGTTTCGGCGAATCCAACGTAGATTACGTCAACACCAACCGCATCTACCAGTTTTCCGACAACCTGACCTGGATTAAGAACAATCACACAGTCAAAGCGGGCATCTATATTGAGCGCAACCGCAAGCTGCAGCCAGGCAGCCCGACTTATACCGGCAGCTACAACTTCCAGAAAGATGTCAACAACCCGTTGGACTCTGGCAATGGTTTCGCCAACGCCCTCCTCGGCAATTACGACACCTATACCGAAAACAGCGGCCACTTCGTGTACGACGTGTACTATTGGAACCGGGAGTTCTACGTTCAGGACGACTGGCGCATCGGGAAGCGTCTGACTCTGAATTACGGCATGCGCTTCTACAACCTGAGTCCGCAGGAAGACGAACTGCACGAATTCTCGTATTTCAACCCGTCGCTCTATTCAGCCTCGCAGGTCTCGCAGATTTACACGCCCTATTGCAAGACAGGTAACCCGTGCTCCGGTTCGAACCGGGTTTCCATCAACCCCGCGGTTGGCCCAAGCGTGACCTATCCTGCCTCGTATATCGGCTTGTTCGTTCCCGGCAGCGGCAACCCCGCAAACGGAATGGTGGTGGATGGCCTGAACGGCGCATCTGTGAACACCTACACGAACCGGGTTCTCGCTCCGGCGCCCCGCATTGGCTTCGCGCTGGACGTTTTCGGCAATGGAAAGACTGCGCTACGCGGAGGCTGGGGCGTCTTCTACGACCGGCTCGACGGCAACCAGGTGTACAGCATGTCGGGCCAGCCGCCAGTCGGTTACCAGCCAACCGCATATTACGGAACCATTTCGAATCTGGCCAGCGCCGGCGGATTGATCGGCCCCCCTGGCCTCACCATGTGGAGCGGAAATACGGCGCTGCCGCAGAACCGCAGCGCCAGCCTGGGCGTGCAGCAAAACATCGGCTGGGGCACGGTGCTCGATGTAGCGTATCAGCTCAATCAGGGTATCCACCGATATTACCTTCGCAACCTGAATGCGGTTCCGCTGGGCGCCGATTTCAGCACGCAGTATCTGGATCCGACGACCGCGATCTCGAATCCGCTGAACCCGCCTCACCTTCCCGCGGCTTTTCAGAGACCCAACTATCCCGGCTTCGGCGATATCAACCAGCATGATTTCGGAGGCAGGTCCAACTACAACGGGCTTCAGATCGCCGTGCGCCACAGGCTCCAACACGGGTTGACCTTCGGCGTCTCCTTTGCATGGTCGCGTTTCATGGCCGTCACGTCCTTCGACCCCCTGGTTCCAAATAACAACGCACGAAACTATGGGCCGAATGGCGCAGACCGTCGTCTGCTGGGAGCCATCAACTACTCGTACGATCTGCCCGGCATCGGCAAGAGGCTCAATCTCAAGCCGCTCGGCTACCTGACAGACGGCTGGACGCTATCCGGCATCACCGGGTTCTCCAGTGGCGCACCGTTCACCCCCAGCTTCACCACGACGAACGGACTCGATATCACGGGATCCACAAGCGAGGGCGCGCGCATTAACGTCGTGTCGAATCCATACGCCAATGTGCCGCAGGGAACCCCGGGACTTCCCCACGGAGTGCTCTACTTCAATCCAGCCGCATTCGCCGAGCCTGCCGTCGGAACCATCGGCAACGCGGGCGTGAACATCATGTACGGGCCGAGCTACATCAACTGGGACATGAGCCTCGCCCGCAGGATTCCTCTCAAGAGTGAAGCCCGATCGATCCAACTCAGGGTGGAGGCCTTTAACGCCTTCAACCACGTGCAGTTCACAGGCGTCAATTCCAGTTTCATATTTAACGCCGCGGGCGTGAATACGAACTCCAACATCGGCGCGTTGACCGGCGAACGCGGACCCCGCGTGGTCGCCCTGGAACTCCGGGCCCAATTCTAGCCCGTTCGTCCAAAGTGTCTCACGAGCCGCCGGCCCTGTCCGGCGGCTTACGCATCTAGGCGCGAAAGGCGCTTATGAAAAACTCGATTCGCTTTTTCTTACCTCAGGCGTCCGCGTTGATCCTCGCAGTCCCATTGATTCTTTTGGCGCAGAGTTCCGCTCCCACGGAGTTACGAATTCACGCCGACCAGGTCACCGCGCACGTGAGCCCTCTACTCTATGGGCTGATGACCGAAGAGATCAACTACTCTTACGACGGCGGTTTGTATGCGGAGCTCGTGCGCAACCGCAATTTCAAGGAAGATGCCAAACAGCCGGTGCACTGGCAGATGGTGGCCGGGCACGGCGCCATGGGAAGCATTTCGCTCGATTCCGGAAATCCGCTGAACGAGGCGAACGGCGTAAGCTTGAAACTCGCCGCCGAAAAGGCCGCGCCCAATCAGCCCGTGGGCGTTGCCAATGACGGCTTCTGGGGAATTCCGGTTCGCCCCCGAACGTCCTATCACGCCTCACTGTGGGCCAAGGCAGCCGCGGGCTTTACCGGCCCCCTGAATCTGGCGATCGTTTCGAATGATGGCGCAGTAGTTCACGCCAAAGCGCAGGTCCCTCGCCTGACTACCGACTGGCGGAAATACGAGGCCACGCTGACCACCGGCGATGCTCCAGTGTCGGCCGACAACCGCCTGGTGATCTCGATGACGGCTCCGGGTGTGGTTTGGCTCAACGTGGTTTCCCTGTTTCCGCCCACCTTTGACAACCGGCCAAACGGAAATCGCCAGGACATCATGAAACTGCTCGCCGCGATGAAGCCCGCCTTCCTGCGATTTCCCGGCGGAAACTACCTCGAAGGAAACACCGTCGCCACGCGCTTCGACTGGAAGAAGACCATCGGCGACAACTCGGCGCGCCCCGGCCATATGGACGACGCCTGGCGCTATTGGTCGTCTGACGGCATGGGACTGCTCGAGTTCCTGGAATGGTGCGAAGACCTTCACATGGAGCCGGTGCTGGGAGTCTACGCGGGTTACTCGCTGCGCGGTGGCGCTCGATTCAAGCCCGGCCCCGAGCTCGAACCATACGTCCAGGAAGCGCTCGAAGAAATCGAATACGTCACCGGCGGACCGAATACAGCCTGGGGGGCCCGCCGCGCCAAGGACGGGCACCCCGCCCCGTTCCACCTGCAATATGTGGAGATCGGAAACGAGGACAATGGGGACCGCGAAACCGGCAGCTACGAAGGCCGCTTCGCGCAGTTCTTCGATGCCATCCGCGCGAAATTTCCGGAATTGAAGATCGTCGCCACCACCTCCGTGACCACGCGCGCGGCCGACGTCATCGACGAACATTACTACCGCCGTTCTGAAGACGAAATGGCCTTCCACGCCAATGATTACGATACACGCCGCCGGCTGGGCGGCCCGCTGGTCTTCGTCGGAGAGTGGGCCACCCGTGTCGGCGATCCGACCCCGACTCTCGGCGCCGCGCTCGGCGACGCGGCCTGGATGATCGGTATGGAACGAAATTCCGATATCGTGATCATGGCCTCCTACGCGCCGCTGTTTGTCAACGTGAACAAGGGCGGCATGCAGTGGCAGACCGACCTGATCGGCTACGACACGCTCACCAGCTACGGCTCGCCCTCGTACTACGCGCAGACAATGTTCAGCAACTATCACGGCGATGAAGTCCTCGCCACCAGCGCTCAATCGGTGCCGTCGCGAGAGTGGCAGCCGCCCATGCCACGCGGAGGACGCGGGCCCGCGCCCACCACACCCCAGCAAACACCCATGCCTCTACAGGCGCCCCTGATGTTCTTCGATGCAACTCGCGACGGTCGGTCGGGTGTCGTCTATGTCAAGGTTGTCAACCGCGGGAGCACTGCGTACCCGGTGCACATTACGGTGGATGGCCTCGCCGCGATCGAACCGTCCGGCGAAGCGGTCGTCATGAAAGGCGATGGGCCGCAGGACACCAATTCCATCACCAATCCCGAGAAGGTCAAGCCTGTCACTATCAAGGCGGACGGCTTGAGCAAAGACTTCACCCACACGTTTCCGCCGTTTTCCGTTACCGTGCTTCAGATGAAAGGCAGATAGGCCCATGAGCAAACTTCGAAATCCGTGGACGGTGGTCATCGTCTCGGGATTCGCCACGCTGCTGTGCGCGCAGGTGAAGACCGAGGTGCCGCCCGTAGTGCCCGGTGCGAAACCGGTCGCCGTGGAGCGCATCAAGGTCCACGGAACGGCATTGGAGGGCAATCTCGAAGGTGATGCCGTGGACCGTGACGTGATGGTCTTCCTGCCGCCAGGCTACGCTTCCGAGAAGAACCGCCGTTATCCCGTGGTCTATGCTTTACACGGTTATTCGATCGGCGCTGAACAGTGGAGCAAGGAAATCCACGTACCGCAGACCATCGAGGGCGCTTTCGCGCAGGGCGCTCCCGACATGATCGTGGTGTTGCCCGATTCCAAAACCGTGCACAACGGATCGATGTATTCCAGCTCCGTGACCACAGGCGATTTTGAGAAGTTCATCGCCCACGATGTGGTCGCCTACATCGACGCCCACTACCGCACCATTCCCCAGCGGACCAGCCGCGGATTGGCCGGCCATTCCATGGGCGGGTATGGCGCCAGCCGTATTGGCATGAAGCACTCGGACGTCTTCGGCAGCTTGTACATCATGAGCCCTTGTTGTATGACGGCGCGCGGCGCGGGGCCGGTCAACCCGGAGACGGAGAAGGCTCTGGAGGCGGTGAAGACAGCCGAGGACTCGGCCAAGCTGTCGTTTGGCCTTCGAGCGCAACTCGCCTCCGCCGCGGCGTGGTCGCCCAATCCGAAGAACCCGCCCCTGTATCTCGACCTGCCGGTGAAAAACGGCGCGGTCGATCCGGAGGTGATCGCCAGGTGGGCGGCGAACGCTCCGCTCGCGTTTGTCGATCAGTATATCGGCAATCTGCGGCAGTATCGGGCGATTGCCATCGATGTCGGCGACCAGGACGGGCTCAAGGCGGGCGCCGGCAAGCTGCACGAGATCCTCGACAGTTACGGGATCTCCAACACCTTCGAGATCTACCAGGGCACCCATACCAGCGCGGTGGCCGACCGCTTTCAAAACCACGTCCTGCCGTTCTTCGGAAAGAACCTATGCTCCGGCAAAAACTGCAACTGAGCGCTTTCGTGCGGAATTGATATGCTATCCCCAGTGCACTGCAACAGAGTATTAGCTCTTGTGGGCGGATTTGCCGTCCTCACCATGATGGCCATCGTCGAGGCACAGCCTCCGGCCGCTCAGCCTCCGGCAACCGCTCCAGCGGGCAGGGGCGCCGGCCGCGGTGGTGGCGGCGGGAGAGGTCCGCGATTCAAAATCTATCCCGCGGAAGCGGTCAGCCGCGGCCTCCCGCTCTACAATTCCACTTGCGGGTATTGCCACGGCGACCGTGGCAAGGGCGGCAAGGCCGGCCCGGACCTGATTGCATCGGTCGTCACGCTGCACGACGAAGACGGCGTCCAGCTCGCGAGCTTTGTGAGAGCGGCGGAGCACTCGAAGGTCGTCAAGATCGACGCCCCGGACAGCCAGATCGCCGACGTTGCCGCCTATCTGCATTCGCGCGTGGTCTATGCCTCGGGCCGCGGCGAAGTGCACCAGTCCGAGATCCTGGTGGGGAATGCCAAGGCTGGCGAGCAATACTTCAAGGGCGCCGGCGGCTGCAACAAGTGTCATTCTCCCTCCGGCGACCTCAAGGGTGTGGCCGACAAATATGACAACGCCACACTGCAGGAGAGAATGGTGATGCCGCGCGCCGGGCGCGGCGGATTCGGGCGGGGAGGCGCCGCGGCGGGACCGACTGCACCAACTGCAACCGTCACGCTGTCCTCCGGCGAAACCGTCAAGGGCTCGCCGCTGCGGGTCACCGACTTCGACGTGACCCTTCGGCTGGCAGACGGATCGACCAAAACCTGGGCCAGAAACCACGGTGTTCCCAAGGTCGAGATCACCGACCCCCTGCAGGCCCACATCGATCTCATGACCCGGCTTTCCGATCCCGACATGCACAATCTGACCGCTTATCTGGCCACACTCAAATGAGGATCCCCATGAGATCGAAACTCCCATCGTGGTTGACTGCCCTCACGGGATTGACAATGGCCGCCTGGGGCCAGACCCTGCCCCCCGATGCGATCGTCCATCCGAAGCCCGATAGCTGGCCGACGTTCCACGGAGACTACTCGGGCCGGCATTATAGCCCGCTCAAGGAGATCAACGCCGACAACGTCCACAACCTGACGCTCGCGTGGGTCAATCAGATCAACATGACGCCCGGCTCGAATATCGGCGGTCCGGGGCCTGCGCCGGCCTCTGGGGGCTTCGCCAATACGCGATGCGTGCCGCTCCTGGTGGACGGGGTTCTCTATATCACCGAGCCGAACCATGTACTCGCCATCGACGCCCGCACCGGCCGCGAGATCTGGAAGTACACGTGGAAGGGCTTGCCGGCGTTCGCGCTCGGCAATCGCGGCGTGGGAATCTACGGCGACTGGCTGTTCTTCGAGACCTACGATGATCATCTGGTATCGCTCGACATCAAGACCGGCAAGGAGCGCTGGAACAAAGAGCTGGCGGATGTGAAACGCGATTATTTTGCCTCCGTCGCGCCGGTCGTGATCAAGAACCACGTGATGGTCGGGGTGGGCGGCGATTTTCTGGATGTTCCGAACTTTGCCGAGGCGCGCGATCCGGAAACCGGCGCGGTGCAATGGCATTTTTGGACCACCGCCCACGAGGGCGACCCCGGATTCAAGACCTGGCCCAGTAAGAATGCCGTCGAACATGGCGGCGCCGGCGTGTGGCTGCCGCCCACCTACGATCCCGAGCTGAATCTCGTTTACATTCCCACCGGAAACGCGAACCCGGTGATGGCGGGGCAGAGCAGGGAAGGCGATAACCTGTACACCGCATCGGTAGTAGCGCTCAACCCGGATACCGGGAAGATGGCCTGGTATTTCCAATATTCGCCGCACGACACGCACGATTGGGACGCGGCCCAGACTCCCGTGTTGATCGATGACGTCGTCGATGGCAAGCCGCGGAAGCTTCTGGCGCAGGCGTATCGCGGCGGGCTCTTCTATGTCCTCGATCGGACCAACGGAAAGAGCATTCTGACGGCTCCTTTCGTGGAAGGCCTGAACTGGTACAAGGGCATCGCGCCCAACGGCCAGCCGATCCGCGACCCGATGAAGGAGCCGCAGGTTGCCGGGTCGCTCACCTCGCCGAATTCCAGCGGAGCCACGGGATGGCCGAATCCCGCGTACAACCCCGACACGGGCCTGTTCTACGTCGGCACCACCCAGACCTTCACGATCTTCTACAAGACGGACACCGATCCTCAGCCCGAAGGCTACTCCGGCACCGAGCGCGGAGGCGGCTCGGTGAAGACGGAGCTTCGCGCCATCGACGTCAAGACGGGCAAAATCGCCTGGAAGCACGCCACCAACATCGGCGCCCAGAGTCTGCTGACCACAGGCGGCAACCTGCTGTTCGGCAGCGACGGCTCCGGGAACTTCATCGCGTTCGACGCCCGCAACGGCGAGCCGCTTTGGCACGCGGGTCTCATCACCAATCCCAGCAACGCCCCGATCACTTACATGCTCGACGGGCATCAATACGTTCTCGTAGCGGGCGGCGAAAACCTCTATGCGTTTCGTCTCCAGTAACCATTTGGCGGGAAAATGAACAGACTTCTTTTTGCTTCCATTCTCGCGGCAGCGCTTGGGTGCCAGCCCCAGGCCCGCGCCGCAGGCCCTATCCAGGTAATGCTTCTCGACGGCGAAAGCGGCGGCCCCTATCACGCCTGGCGCGCCACCACGCCGGTGCTCAAGAAGGAACTGGAGGAGACCGGGCTGTTTCACGTGGATGTGGTGACGGCGCCTGCCCAGGGCGGCGATTTCAGCGCGTTCCAACCGGAGTTCGGCAAATACCAGGTCGTCGTGATGAACTATGACGCTCCCGATGAACGTTGGCCGGACGGGCTGAAAACGGCCTTTGAAGCTTACGTGCGCGGAGGCGGCGGCCTGGTCACCGTGCATGCGGCCGACAATGCGTTCGCCGGATGGCCGGCATTTAACGAGATGATCGGCATTGGAGGATGGCGCGGCAGGACCGAAAAGGCCGGCCCCCTCTGGTTCTTCAAGGAAGGCAAGCTCGCCTCCGATGAAAAGCCGGGGCGCGCGGGCAATCACGGCAATCGCGTGCCGTTCGCCATTACCGTGCAGGACGCGAACCATCCGATCACCAAGGGACTCCCCCACGTCTGGATGCACCAGGGCGACGAGCTCTACAACAGCCTCCGGGGCCCCGGCCAGAACATGACCGTCCTGGCAACCGCGTATTCCGATCCCGAGAATCACGGAACGGGCCGCGACGAGCCGATGCTGCTCACACTCACCTTCGGCAAGGGACGGGTGTTTCACACCACGCTCGGCCACGATATCAATGCGATCAGTTGCGTCGGCTTCATCGTCACCTTCCAGCGCGGGACGGAATGGGCCGCGACCGGGAAGGTCACGCAGAAGACTCCTGCCGTGTTTCCGAGCGCGACCGTGGTCGCCTATCGCAGCGATATAGCCGCCATGGACCCGAACTACAAGTACGGGTTGAACGCACTCAGCAATCCCCCGGGAGCAGGGCGCGGCGGCCGCTGACCCAGGGTCATCATCAATCGCAGGCTCGCGCACGCCAGCGGATTGTTCCGGCTTGACATGCAGTTGATTACCTGCATATCCTAAGGACCATGGGCAGGCAATCACCTGCATATTAAACTGGTGCATGCCCACGAAGGAGATCGATCGGGTCTTCAAGGCCCTGGCGGACCCCAGCCGCAGGGAACTGATTGACCGTCTGCACGCCAGAAATGGACAGACGCTCAGCGAGTTGTGCGAGGGACTGAAGATGGCTCGTCAGTCGGTCACCCAACACCTTGGTGTATTGGAAGCGGCCAATCTGATATCCGTTCAGTGGCAGGGACGGGAAAAGCGGCACTACTTCAACCCTGTTCCAATCCACGAGGTGTACGAGCGCTGGATCCGGAAATTTGAACAGCAGCGACTGGAAGCGTTGCACGGCCTCAAACGGAAACTGGAAAGGAACAGCCATGAATAACGAGAAGTTTGTGTATGTCACCTACATCGCCACCACGCCGGAGAAGGTCTGGAAGGCCCTGCTCGAAGGCGAACTGACGCGGCAGTACTGGATGCACGAGAACGTGTCGGACTGGAAACCGGGGTCGCAATGGCAGCACGTGGCGGATGACGGAAAGGGCACGATCCGGCTGGTGGGCGAAGTTCTGGAAAGCGTGCCAAACCGGCGTCTGGTGCTGACCTGGGGCGAGCCTGCCGACGCGGCAGACAAGGCGAAGCACTCGCGCGTGGCGATCGATATCGAAACCGTGGCCGACATGGTGCGGCTGACCGTGACGCATGACGAATTCAAGCCCGGAACAGACGTGCTGCCGAAGGTCGCGAGCGGCTGGCCGCGCGTGCTTTCGAGTCTCAAGTCCTTTCTGGAGACCGGCCGCCCGCTCAACACATGGGCCTGAAGGGATCCTCAACGACGGGAGGCGATGCAGGTTGCATCGCCGCTCCCAATCTCGCGGATTTCAGCCCCACGCGATACCAAGGTAACAGACGAGCCCGCCGCCCTACGGCCAGCTAAACGCCAACTGATTGGAAAGAAGCGTACAAGATTTTCTGTCCCGCCGCTACCGGCTTCGGCCTCTGTAAAGACGTGTAGTCGATGGAGTGCGATTGGGATAGAATCCGTGCATGGCGACCCGATTCGGCCAGCCGGCTCCCGCCAGCGTATACAATCCCTTCGCTCCCGGACCCTTCTCAGTGGGAGTCCGAACCATCGAGGCACGCGATTCGGCCCGCGGCCGTCAGTTCCCTTGCGAGATCTGGTACCCGGCGGCCAAGCCGGAAACGGGCGGCGCCGAATTGCGCGATGCCGACGCCCTGCCCGGTACTCATCCGCTGGTGGTGTTTTCCCACGCCAGCGGCCATCACCGGCGCGG
>DATJWB010000074.1:0-38946 GCA_035501495.1 Bryobacteraceae bacterium
AGATCGGCGTGCTGGAGTGGAGCCTTTCGCGCACCTACGACTGGCGGGCCGGGCTGCACGCGGCCGGCAGCCTGATCCTCTACGAGGAACTCAGCCCGGGTCTGGCGATGACCTGCCCGGCCCTGCTCATGCGAAACACGATGGACGATCCGACCTGGACGGCATTCATCTACCACGACCACGTCTCCTGGTTTCCAGGGTCGGCTTACGTGGTGGAGAAGCTTTTTCGACAACACTTCGCGGAACGGTACTTCGCCTCCACGAGCGGCGTCTTCCGGGACGTTCCCGACCGCAGGCGCTTCTTTGAGGAGATCTCGACCATGAGGCCGGAGGACTGGCAGCCCGGTACGGTCGATGCCATCGCTACGGGGAGTGCCGATGGCCGGCGGATCGTGATCAAGGCGGTCAACTACGGAGCGGTGAGGAACACCTTGTTGGTGCGGCTGCAGGGCTCCGGCGTTCCCGGGAACGCTGTCGCCATGTTGCATACACTCAGCGCGGGGCTGAAGGATTCCGCGTCGCTGGATCATCCCGATGCGATCACCCCCGTGAGCCGAAGGGTGAATTACGCGAAGGACCTGGCAGTGGAACTGGATCCCTACACGGTTGCGGTGGTCGAGATCCGGGCGGCATGATGCCGCCTGCCCCTCGCGGATTCAGGGGGCACGGCGTTTTGCCGGCCGAAGGCGGTAAATCGGGCGCTGCGAACATTCGAGCGCGGAGCGACAATCGAGTGTGATGGTGTCCGAAACGGGTGCGCCGAACCGCTGGATTCTGGCGCTGGCCGACGATCTGACGGGCGCGCTGGAGGCCGGAGCGAAATTCGCCGAATGCGGCATGCGGGCGCGGGTCACCACGAAGTTGTCGCTGGCGGAGCCCCCGGATGTCTGTGTAGTGGTGGTGGACACGGAGACGAGACACCTTTCAGCCCGGCGGGCATATGAGGCGGTACGGGAGGCGGCCTCGGCGGCGCTGCGATTTGCCCCGTGGCTGATCTACAAGAAAACCGATTCGACGCTTCGCGGCAACATCCGCGCCGAATTCCGCGCGTTGGTCGAGCTGATGCCATGCCGGCCGATGGCCTACGCGCCGGCATACCCGGAGATGGGCCGGACGGTGCGGCGGAGCCGCCTGTTGATCAACGGCGTGCCCGTGGAAGAGACGGTTTTCGCCGACGATCCGTTGGACCCGGTGCGGGAGAGCGATTGCGGTGCGATGCTGCGCGGATTGCCGGTGGAGGTTGTGGACGGCGAGACGGAGGATGACGTGCTGGCGGTTGCGGCACGGATCACGGCCACGGATCCACCGGCTCTTTCCGCGGGTCCCGCCGCGCTGGCCGGAGCACTGGCGCGATTGCTGGGCACGCGCCGCGCGGGCTTGGATCGCGCCTGGCCGCGGCTCGAGCGATGCCTGGTGGTCAACGGCAGCCGGCATCCGGCCTCGGCGGCGCAGGTGACGCGGGCTCGCGCCGCGGGCTGCTTCGAACATGGCTGGCGGCTTTTCGACGGGACCCCGGGCGGGACGGGGCTGGAGCGGGCCACCCGCACGGGTGAGCTGGTGCGCCGGCAGATCGACGCTTCCCGCGTAGACGTGCTGGCGATCTTCGGGGGCGATACGGCGATGGGGATCCACAGGGCGCTTGGCGCCGCGCCGTTCGAGTCCTGGGCGGAGATCCTGCCGGGAGTGCCGCTTTCCCGCTGCGGCGATTTATTCTGGATTACGAAGGCCGGCGGCTTCGGTGCCGAGGACATCTTATGCCAGATTCGGAGGATCGTCGGATAATGGCGCCGTTCGGCGTCACGCTGGGGGACTCGAGCGGAGTGGGCCCGGAGATTCTGCTCAAGGCTTTTCGCAACGGCCGGATCGCGGTTCCGGTGGTAGTTTACGGAGACGTGCAGGCGCTCTTGCATTATGACCGGCGGCTGGGATATGGCGTGCCGTTAAAGGCTATCGGACGGCCTGCCGAGTATGAGGCAGGCGCGCTGAACATCATCGACCATGGCAGGTTGCGCGAGGGCGAGATCACTCCGGGACGGTTGAATGCGCGGTCGGGGGCGGCGGCCCGGGATTATGTGGTTGGGGCGGCGCGCGCGGCGCTCTCGGGCGAGATCGCTGCCATGGTGACGCTGCCGATGAACAAGGAAGCCACGCAGCTTACGGATCCGGGATTCGTCGGGCACACGGAGTTGATCGGAGCGATTTGCGGCGTGGAGGATGTGACGATCATGCTCGCATCGCGGGAGCTGATTGTCACGCACGTGAGCACGCATTGTTCGCTCGCCGAGGCCATCCGGCGGGTGAAGCAGCGGCGGATCCGCACGATCTTAAAGTTGACCAGCGATGCGGTGGGGCGGTTGATGGCGAATCCTCGAATCGCGGTGGCAGGCCTCAATCCGCACGCCGGGGAGCACGGGCTGTTCGGGCGCGAGGAGATCGAAGAGATCCAGCCGGCGGTGGAGTGGGCGCGAGCCCAGGGCATGCCGGTGGAAGGCCCCTTGCCGCCGGACACCGTGTTTTACATGGCCGTGCGGCGGAAGCGCTTCGATGCGATCGTGTGCATGTATCACGATCAGGGGCACGTTCCGCTGAAGCTGCTGGATTTCGAAGGGGGCGTGAACGTGGCGCTGGGGCTGCCGATCATCCGGACGTCGGTGGACCATGGCACGGCGTTCGACATCGCCGGCCAGGGAACGGCGCAGACCGAGAGTTTCGAGAAAGCTCTGGAGTTCGCGGTGCGCCTCGCCAGGATCTCGGGCGGCGGGCCGTGTATTGGAGAATGAATCACTGACCCGAACGTCGCCCTGTTTCCCATCCCCGCTCATCAAACCGGAAGTGCCTATCTCAGGCATCCGCCTTTCCGACTGGCTTCGTCGTAGGCTCACGAACGGTACGCCTTCGCCGTGCTCCGGCATCGGAAGTATGCGCGCCAGCCGTCCAAACTTCTGATTCAGCCGTTCCCGCACCTCCTGCCACGGCTTCACATTGCTCGGCACCAGCAGTTTTCCCGCGTTGTCCTGCGAGTGTGCGGAATCGAACGTTCGCATCAACCTCCGGCCGTTCTTTGGCGCGATGAAGTCCTCCCGGTTCGGGAGATCGTCCGCAGGTACATCGAGCATCGCCAGCAACCGGAGGCGCGGACCTATGGCGGGGGCGACAAGCATAGGAAGGGCGAGTACGGGCCCGCCGCCAACGGCACCCTGAACCACGAACTCGCACGGTTACGGCGCGCCTTCAACCCCGGAAAGATGGCCATGCCTCCGAAGCCCGGAACCGTGCCGTTCATGCCCATGCTGGCGGAGAACAACGTCCGACAAGGGTTCTTCGAGCATGATGCATTTCTGGCGATCCGTCGCGAGCTGCCGGAAGAGATTCGGCCGTCATCACATTCGCCTATTTCACTGGGTGCCGGAAGGCGAAATCCTCGCACTCAAGTGGTCACAGGTGGACCTCGCGCAGCCGCCAGTGCGGCTCGAGCCTGGTGAAACGAAAAACGATGAAGGCCGGGCGATTCCTCTGGTAGCGGACCTATACGGGGTGCTCAAGATCCAGAAGGAGACCCGTGACCAGTGCCTTCCCGATAGCCCGGTGGTTTTCTCTCGGGCCGATAGTCGATTCCTCGAGTTCTAGAACTCCTGGAAAGCGGCGTGCCAGGCTCCTGGTTCGGTGGATGAAACCGGCGCGCCCGCCAGGCTGTTTCATGACCTCCAACGGACGGGCGTCCGAAACCTAGTCCGCGCTGAACAGAAAGGCACACCAACACCGGACGGCACGCGGAAAACCGGCACACCACCGGCACACCAGGCTCCTCCAAAGTCGTTCGGGTAAACATCGTTCGTTTGCCTGTGAAGTTATTGTTTTTGCGGTGGTGCGGATGATAGGACTTGAACCTACACTCCCTTGCGGGAACTGGAACCTAAATCCAGCGCGTCTGCCAATTTCGCCACATCCGCGTCAGTACCACCGGAAATTATAACAGTGTGCGGGAAGCAGATGGCTCGGCCGTTTCCCTCCCTACTTCTTGATCTGGCTGTCGGTTTCCTCGGCAAGCTTCAGATGTTCCTCGAGCGTTGGCAGGGTCTTGGCTGCAAAGGCCTTGTAATCCGCATCGGACCCGGAGTTCGATTCCTTGCGAAATTCCGAAACGTCGGCCTTATGGTCCTTGACCATGTCTGACATATATGCGCGATCGAATTCGGCGCCGCTCAGCTTGGAGAGCCGGTCTTTTGTGGCCTGGTCCCGGGCACTGATTACCGGCGGCAACGAGTCGCCTTTGCGCTTGGCGATCATCTTCAACTCGTCATTGGCTTTGGTGTGGTCGGTCACCATGCGTTGGCCGAACTCCTTCACCTTAGGGTCGGATGCATGGCTGACAGCCAGGTTGCCAAGCTCGACTTCCGCCATGCCACCTTCGGCAGCTTTCACCATAAAATCGTTGTCGTGCGTCATGCGGTTCGCACTTTGGGTTTGCGCGCCCGCCACCAGGGTGAGGAGCGCACCGCTTGCAAGGACTGTGAGTATTTTGTGTTTCATCTTCTTCCTTCCGGTTTAGACGCGATCATGCCCCGTGGCAAACCATGAGCAGGCACCTGAGAAGGTTGGCGTAGCGCGGCTGGACATCCCACCCGGGACGCCACGCTCATACCCGCCTGCTTGTACATGCTCGCAAGCACTTCGCGTCACGACGATCAGATCGGCGGCGATCGCCCGCCTCTGGATGTTGGCTCCGTGGCTCGACCGTTGGTGTGCCAGCCCACCGTTGTTTGAGCAGAGCGGAGAGCGGTTTTGCCTCCGGGAACGCCTCCAAGGCAAGCAATCGTACCCAAACCTGGTTTCTTAAAGTGAAGCGCAGCAGTTGACACTCCATTGTTCAGGCTTTCGCGGGCGCCGGGGCCGCCTGTTCGAATCGGTACCGGCCGCACCCGCTTACTCGCGCTCGGCGTGTGAAACCGTCCGCCTGGAGTACAGCAGCCTGAAAATCTTGCACACGGAGCAGGCCGGTTGCGATTTGGAACGGCGGCTAAGCGAGCGGGAACTGTCCGTTTGCGTTGTGATAGTAAGAACGCAACCAAGGTTCCAGCAAGGCATGCCCCAGGTTTTCGTGTGGGCCGCGATCGCGGCAATCACGGTCCTCTTCCTGAAACCGCAGAGCCCCGCAGACGTACCCAAAGCTCCATCGGTCGGCATCTACATGGATTTCGAAACCGCGCCAAGCGAGGAATCGGTGCAGGTGATGGAGAAGGAGGTCAGCCAAATCCTTCAGGCTTCCGGCGTTTCCCTCGACTGGCGTTCCCTCAAAGACAATCACGGTAGCGAACCCTTCGCCGGACTGGTGGTGCTGAAGTTTAAGGGAGCTTGCAGAGCCGGGGGCCTTTATCCGATTCTGAATGATGCCGGAAGCATCGACAATGCCGCTTCCGAAGAGCTGGGATCGACCAGGGTCGACCGCGGGCATGTTCTTCCGTACACGGAAGTGGAGTGCGACCGCGTGCGGCAAGCGCTCGCATATCTCGGTCCGGCTGGACAAAAAGAGCGCCAGCACGCCCTGGGGATTGCATTGGCGCGGGTGGTGTCGCACGAACTCTACCACGTCCTCGCCAGCACGACCGCGCACGCCGAAAAAGGAATCGCCAAGGCTTCCCATCCGCTGGAGGACCTAATTCCCGACGGAAAGCTCGCTCTCCGCAACCAGGAGAGCCTGGCGATTCAGAACGCGTTCTCCAAGAAATAAGGTGGGGCGAACTCCTGCCGATCGGCCGTCCGCCCCGGGCTTGGGCATTTTCGCTGCCTAGAAGATCACGCGCAAGGCTACATTCACCTGGCGGCCAAACGCGCCGTTGATCGTGGTTACGGTCTGTCCGAAATCGGGCGAATTGATGTTGGTCACCGGATTGAGGAATCGCGGTGTGTTGGTGAGGTTGTAGGCCTCTCCGCGAAGCTGCAGATTGAATCGGTCGTGGACGCGGAAATTCTTAAACAGCGACATATCGTAGTTGCGGTAGCCCGGTCCAAAAATGGCGCCGCGTCCCAGGGTGCCCGGAGTCCCACCGAACGGAGCCGAAAAGGCCAACGGATTCAGGTACGCGTTGCCGGACGCGAGTACGGGATTGACGCCACTGTTCAGGTTGGCAAAAACGGTGTTGCCCGGGCTTGCGCACATCAGAGGATCGGTCGTGATGGTCAGCGGGGTGCCGGTTGCCCAAGTAAAGATCCCGTTCAACTGCCACCCGCCGGGCAGCGTTTCGATCATGTGATTGCCATGCATGCCCCAGGGGATCTCAAGCAGGTGGATGAACGTAAACACATGCTGACGATCGTAGTCCAGCGGTCCGTAATCCGCGCGCGGGTTCGCAGGATTGAACAGCAGATTGTTCGCCGATGTGTACCCCAAGGCCTTGGACCACGTGTAAGCCGCGAGGAAGCTCATCCCGTGCGAGAATCGCTTCGACATGCCAACCTGCAGCGAATTGTAGTTGTCCGTGAGCGCGTCATCATAAAACAGCGTGCTGGCAGTTCTCCCCAGGCCGAAGAACGGTAGACCCGCGACCCCGCTGCCCGGAGCGGCCGCATTTAGTTCCTGGATGCCGAGCAGGTGGCGGCCCAAAGAACCTGCGTACCCCACCGACAGGACAGTGCCCCAATAGAACTCCTGCTGCACCTGCAGGCTGAACGTCTGCACAATGCGGACATTCCACCCGAATTCACCGATGGCACGCGCGGGATACTATTTTCAGGCCAGGGTGGTGTTGACCGGCCGGCGGGTTGGACGACCGCTTCAGATTAACCTTGGGCGTCCGTTCTCAGGACTTCCGCCAAAGACTCCCATGCCTCGGCGCCGCCCTGGAGCGGGCGCACCCGCGTGATCCCCTGCGACTTCAGAAGCAGCGCCGCACGGGCGCTGGAGGCCTCGTTGGGTCAACTGCAAAACAGCACGATGTCGCGGTCTCGCGGAATTTCCCCGGCCCGGGAAATCAGGTCTTCCGTGGAGATGCGGACGGCCCCCGGGATGGAGAGCATCTCGCCCGAGATCGCACGCCTGAGGTCCACGATGAACAGGTCCTCGCCTGCATTCAGACGGTCGCGCAATTCTACCGGGGTAATGCGGGCCACGTCCAACTGCTTCAGGAATCGGCGGCGTTGCGCAAACTTGCCTCCGATCCACAAGGCAAGCAGGGCCACCAGTAAGAGAAAGAGGCTCGACCCCATCCGCGTGGCATAACCCAGCATCGTCTCCAATTGGCCGGCGAAGATATACCCGACGGCCAGATAGGTGCCGCTCCACAACGAAGCGCCGGCGCAATCGTAGAGCAGGAAGCCTCCCATCGATGCCGTCGAGCTTCCTGCCAAAGGGGCAGCCACCGCATTCAGGCCAGGAACGAACTTTGACACCAGCAGGGACCGCATTCCGTACTTCCCGAAGACGTCTTCCGTCCGCCGCACACACGAATCGGGTTCCAACGACACACGGCACAAAACACGCAGAACCTGCCGCCCGCGCCGTCTTCCGAGCTGGAACCAGATACTATCGGCTAGCAACGCGGCGAGGACACAACAACCGATGGCCTGCACTACGTGGAGGCTTCCCGTCCGAATGAGGGCGCCGGCGGCCAGCAGAAGCGGAATGGAGGGCAGCGGTATCGCGCCTTGCTCCGCAAGCACCCAAATGAACAGCAAGGCGTACCCGTGCTTTTCCAGGAAGGCGATGGTATGGCTGACGGCCTGGTGGTCGGTGATCACGAAAACCCTTGTCAGAGTCTCATCATAGCGTTACTGACGCGAACGCCGGCCTGCGTCGTTGTCTGGGTGACGGTCTCTCGCCATACATTTTAACCGTCGGAGAAACTCTGGCGCTCACCGGTCGCAACGAAACTGTGAACCGCTTATCGTACGGCCGAACATCGCGCGTCAGGATCAAACTTCAAGTAAAAGGTGAGAGAGAATGGGTGAATAGGCGTGCGGAAAATGACTTACGCTTCCTGGGAATCGCCTCTCTTAAGCAGTTTTGGGTTGTTCTGCGCGTGCACCCCTCCAAACGCCGCCAGTTAATGTAAAATACATTTGACATTACGTCCAAAATTATTTACTCTATGTCATGAAGACTGGACACCAAGAGGAGGTTCCCAGATGTCATTTCGTGAAAAGAGTGCGTGGATATCGCTGCTGTCGGTGTCGGCGATCTACGGCTTTTACTTCGCGTCGCTTACCCGTTCGGGCTGGCACGCGCCCAGCTCCGGCTTCGGCGGCTTGCTGGGCACAATCGTCGCGCTGGTAATCGTGCAGACGGTGATGACCGTTGCCGTAGCCATCTACAAGCCGAAAGATGCCAAAGCGCCCCGCGATGAGCGCGACAGGCTCATCGACTTGCGATCCACGCGCTGCGCCTACGCCGGGCTCGCCACCGGCGTGGCATTTGCGATTTTTTTCGCCGGTTTTAACCCGCCCATCCTGTTAAATGCCAATGCACTGCTGTTCATCCTCGTGATTTCGGAAGCTCTGCGCAATACCAGCCAGATCGTCCAATACCGGCGAGGTGCGTGATTATGGGCAGGATCCGCAATGAAATCCGGCGGCTGCGCTTCGAACACGGGGAGATGACCCAGCAGGAGCTGGCGGAGAAGATCGCGATGACCCGCCAGACTGTGAACGCGATTGAACAGGGGAAGTATTCACCGTCCCTGGAAGCGGCCTTTCGCATTGCCAACGTGTTCGGCAAGCCCATCGAAGGCGTGTTCCACTACTCGGAGGATCTCTGACTGCTGGAGATCGGCACTGAGGGCGCGATCGTTTCTGAGCGTCATAGCAAAGCTCGCACTGTACACGCCCGGCAAGCGCCCCGATGAGTCGGGGCGCGGCAGGCACGAGCCTGGCACGGGTGCCCGCGCCACATCGCTGGCTCAGGTACCTCTGGCGGGCGGGTTGGGCGTCACTACTCCAGCACTTCGGCCAGCACGTGCCCGATGGAGCCGGAGGGTTGCTCGACGCCCAGAATCGAGGCCACGGTCGGCGCGATATCGTTCACCGCGATGCGCCGCGAATACGCGCCGGCCTTGATTCCCGCTCCCCAAAACGCGACCGGGACGTGCGAGTCGTAATCGTACGGGGTGCCGTGAGACGTGCCTGTGCTTTCGAAAAGATAATAGGGTTCCGGCAGGATGAAGAGGTTTCCCGACCGCGCCGGGAAAAATCCCAGGCTGAAGGCCTGTCCGACGGCGTCCTGCTGCACGGCGCCGTTTTGCAGGTCATGCCAGGTATAAACGCGCGCGATGTGGTCTTCGGCGCGGGCGGCCTCAGCGGCCACGCGCTCCACCTCCGCCAGGTCGAGCCTGTGGAATCGCACGACTTCCAAGTTCAGGTACGGCATCGTCGGGGAACCGGGAAGGAGCCATTTCCCGGGTCCGAAGCGCTTCGTCAGCGCATCGGTGATGCGGTTTGCGAGCCGGAAATCGGACAGGCGGCCACCCGGCATGTGGCGGGCCTGATTTACTTCCGGCACCGGCGCGACGCCGTGATCGGCCGTCAACACCACCAGCGTGTTCCCCGCCCCGACATGCTGCTCCACGTAATCGAACAGCCTTCCCAAAAGCCGGTCCGTGCGGATGGAGATGTCGCGCACCGCCGGATCGTCGGGGCCGACCGCATGACCCACGTAATCGTTCGCGGAGAAGCTGACCGCCAGGATGTCGGTGCCGCGATGCCGGCCCAGGTTCTCCCCCTCGATGGCTCGTTCCGCGAACTGCTCGATCATCTCGTTGCCCCACGGCGTCGCCTCCAGGCCGCCGCAATAGCGCACATCCGTGCCGGCTACCATGGTGCAGAAGGGTGTGGCGGATTCGTCTTTGGCATCAACTGGCAGCCACTTCGCGCCAATGTATTTCTGGTTGAGGTTCTGGTCGTTGAGCTTCCGTGCCCAATCCGGCAACTGGGTTCGATAGTAAGTGCTGGTCACCCAGTGATTGGTGTCCGAGTCATACCAATAGGCGCCGTCCGCCATGTGACCCACCGGCAGAATAGCGCTTCGGTCTTTGATGGAAACCCCGACGACTCTCGATTCCGGATCACGCATCTTCAATTCATCGCCCACGGTGCTCACCAGCAGGCGGCGCGGCGAAGAGCCGGCCGCGCTGGGGATCCCTCCGACAATCTTCGTGGATTCATCGATGACGCTGGTAATGGTTCTGCCACTTTCCCGGTCATACCACTCGTTCGCGATGATGCCGCTCACCGAGGGAGGCGCTCCGCTGAGGAACGTCGAGTGGCCGACCGCCGTCACCGTGGCCGCTTGCAGGTAATGGGCATCGTGGAACAGAGCGCCTTCTTTCAGCAGCCGCGCAAGCCCCGAATGGTAATCATCCCGGAACCGCTCCAGGTAGTCGTAACGAAACTGGTCGATGATAATCGCTAATACCAGGCGGGGCTTTTTTGGCGCCGATGGCAGACTGCCAGCGGCCAGAATCAAACTGAGCAGGATTCGCGAAATACGCTTCACGAAGACACCTCGGACATGATCATAAAATACGCCAGACCGAACAGGATGACATGGCTGCGAGCGGCGATTCCAGTGAATAGTCTGTTACAAACAGAAGCACGCCTGGAAGTATGGAACCGGATAGGTCGGTACCGAACCGGAGCTTGGGAATGCCGGTGCTCCCGGGTTATGATAGCTATATGGAAACGGAAGATTCACAGAAGATTGCATTGGTAGTAGCCGACAATCGGGAAACCGTTCTCCGCTCAGTCTCCGCAACATTGGAAAAGGCAGGGTTTATCGTTTTGGCGACTTCCAGCGGGTCCGAGGCCATCAAGTATGCCCGCGAAAGCGCTCACCCCGTCGAACTTGCAGTAATTGACTCCGAAGCCAAGGGAATTAATGCGCCGGAACTCGCCGGGCAGTTGGATGAAATTTCTCCCCTCATGCGCACCTTGTTGTTGACCAGTGAAGCGGTCCCCCGGCGCAAGGCAGGAATCCTCCACAAGCCGTTTCGGCGGGCCCGATTGCTTGGACAAGTCTTCGAGATCCTGGACCGCCCCAAGGTCTTGACAGCCTGAAGACCTATCGAAAGCGATAAACCGGTTCCGATTCGACGAGCAGTACTAACAAACGCCCCACCCTCGCGAGCAATGCCAAGGCCACGCGGAACATATATCCGTGCCTCCTTCCCTATCGAACTCTGACAGCAGTATCCCCCTTTTGTGTTCGAAATGCAAGGATTACGGCCGGCTTATTTCTAACGCCAGCACCTGAAGAGTTCTAGTAATTCGGCTTAGATCGCTTCCGCCTGCTCGGCGTGGTGCCGGACATCGACCCCTTTGATCAGAAAAACCACGTCTTCGGCGATGTTGGTGGCATGGTCCCCGATGCGCTCGAGGTTCCGGGCCACAAAAATCAGGTCGATCGCGGCAGGGATGATGCCGGGATCGCGCTGCATGGTTTCCTGTAACTGGGTGTACACGGCATCCCGTAACGCATCCACCTCGTCGTCTGCCAGCAGAACGGAACGAGCCAGTTTCTCGTCACCGTTCACAAACGCGTCCAGGCATTTCAGAAGCATCGACTGCACCAGCGAGGCCATCTTGGGGATGTCGATCATGGGCTTGACCAGCGGATGGTGCATCAGCGATATCGCGCGTTCCGCAACGTGCTGCGCCAGATCGCCAATACGTTCCAGGTCGGTATTGATCTTGAGGGCGGAAGTCAGAAACCGCAGATCGCGGGCCACCGGCTGCCGGAGCGCCAGGAGGCGGGTCGCCATGCCGTCGATTTCCATCTCCATTCTGTTGATCTTCGGTTCGTCGCGAATCACCTGCTCGGCGAGTTCTTTGTCCTGATCAACCAGCGAGCGGATACTCCTGCTGATGGCGGACTCCACCAGTCCGCCCATCTCCAGCAACTTCTGATTCAACTCTTCCAATTCAACGGTGAAATGTCGCAACGTCGGTTTCTCCGTTTCCGCGATTTCCCTTTGTCCTCGCGCACCCCTTGCTTCTAGCCGAACCTTCCGGTGATGTAATCTTCAGTTTCTCGACGCGAGGGATTCTTGAAGATCACGTCCGTCTTGTCATACTCGATCAGTTTCCCAAGCAGGAAAAACCCGGTGTTATCAGCCACGCGCGCCGCCTGCTGCATGTTGTGCGTGACGATGACCATGGTGCACTGGTCTTTGAGATTGAACATCAACTCTTCGATCTTGGCGGTGGCAATCGGGTCGAGCGCCGAACACGGTTCGTCAAGCAGCAGAACCTCGGGGTCGACGGCCAGCGCACGCGCAATACAGAGGCGCTGCTGCTGGCCGCCGGAAAGCGCATAGGCCGATTCGTTCAGCTTGCTCTTCACCTCATCCCACAGCGCCGCCCGGTGCAAGCTCTGCTCGACTTTGTCCTTTAGTTCTCCCCTGCCGGCCATTCCGTTGATGCGCAGGCCATACGCGATGTTGTCGAAGATGGATTTCGGAAAGGGATTAGGGCGCTGGAAGACCATGCCCACACGGCGCCGCAGGCTGGTCACATCGACGGTGCGAACGTCCACATTATCCAGCAGGATCTGGCCTTCCATACGGGAGTTGCGAATCGTGTCGTTGATGCGGTTCAGGTTTCGCAGAAAAGTGGATTTGCCGCAACCTGACGGTCCAATCAACGCGGTGATCCTGTTGGTGTACATCTCAAGCGAGATACCGTGGAGCGCTTGGAACGAACCGTAAAAAAAATCGACATTGATAGCCTTCAGCTTGGAGCCGGGAGTAGGAGTGGGAATTGGCAAGGGAGTCGCCTTTTGGCCCGGGCTTACCTGGGGCTGGGATGTGTATTCAGGTGCCATGCTCATACGCTTTGCACTGCTAGCTACGCGGAACGGAGATTCCTTTCGCCAATACCAGCCGGGCAAGGATATTGGCTGTCAAAACCATGGCGATCAGAACCAAGCCCGCCGCCCAAGCCTGGCGATGCCAATCGTCATACGCGGAAATCGCATGGGTGTAAATCATGACCGGCAAAGAAGCAGTCGGCTGGGTGAGTCCGCCGCCCCAAAACTGATTGCTGAAGGCCGTAAACAAAAGAGGCGCGGATTCACCTGCGATGCGTGCCACACCCAAAATCATACCAGTCAGGATACCCTTGCTGCCGGCGGGCACAACTACGGTTGCTATGGTCTTCCATTTGTTCGCGCCCAATGCCAATGCACCCTCGCGAAGCGAAAGCGGCACCTCTCGCAGGAACTGCTCGGTCTGACGGGTAACGATGGGGATCAGCATTACGCTGAGGGCAATCGACCCGGCCAAGGCGGAAAACGTCTTCGTCGGGACCACAACCAGCGCCCACGCCAGCAGACCTACCACCACGGATGGAATCCCGTTCAGCAGATCGGCAACGTAACGGACGATCGGGGCGAATCTTTTATCCTCGAATTCCGACAGGTAGATGCCCGCCAGGAACCCGACTGGAAGCCCGATGAGGGCTGCCACACCGACGATCTCGGCGCTTCCGACGATGGCATTAGCCATACCGCCGCCGACTTCGCCTGGGGGAAGCGGCAGCTTGGTGAAGAAGTTCCAATCGAGCGAACGGCCGCCATAGAAGACCAGGTATCCGAGTATGAGAAAGAGCGAGGAAACCGTAAGTATGGTGAATACGGCGGTCACGCTCAGCATGACGGCGTTCACGGATTTGCGCCAGACCCGATTCCCGCTCATCATCTTTTGGAGCCTTTTTTGGTAGTTGCCACAATCATCAGCCGCGCGAGTCCGTTAATGACAACGGTAAGGAAGAAGAGGACCAGGCCAAGCTCAATTAATGCGGACTGATAGGTTGCCCCGGGGGCCTCGGAGAACTCGTTGGCGATCACGGCGGCGATGGAATAACCGGTATCGAGAAGCGACGCGCTGATTTTGGGATCGTTTCCGATCACCATGGTGACCGCCATGGTTTCACCTAAAGCGCGCGCCAGACCGAGGAAGATGGAGCCGAGAATTCCCAGCTTGGCATAAGGCACTACCACCTGCCAGGTAGTCTCCCAACGGGTGGCCCCCAGAGCCAGGGCTGCCTCCCGTTGTTCTCGCGGCACCGCCAGGAGGGCTTCCCGCGACACCGAAATGATAAACGGCACGGTCATGATGGATAAAACTATCCCAGCCGTGAGGACCCCGAAACCGAATGCAGGACCTTTGAACAGCGGCAGAAACCCGAGTGTGTGCTTCAGAAGCGGGTCGCCGTAGGATCGCATTAGCGGGACTAAGGCGAACAGAGCCAGCAAACCGTAGATGACGGAGGGAATCGCGGCCAGAAGTTCGACCAGAAACGTCAGTGCATTGGAGATACGGGCCGGGGCCAGCTCCGAGAGGAAGATGGCGGAGCCCAGCCCCAAAGGTATGGAGATCATAAGCGCCAGGAACGAGGTGACTACGGTGCCGTAGATGAACGGCAACGCGCCGAACTCCTCGGTGACCGGGTTCCAGGTACTCGAAAACAGGAAGTGGAAGCCAAATTTATGGCGGGTCAGCGCGGAAGTCGACCAGAGTTGCCAAACAAGCAGCAACGTGACCAGAAGAATGCCTGCCGCGAACGCCCACGTAATCAGACGGGCGAGTTCGTCGCCCGTCCGGGTAGTCCGTCGCCGTACAGCTGCGGTGCCTAGAACCGTGGTAGCCATGTTGGCAGGTTGTCTGAGCAACTACTTGATCTCGGCGATCTGCTTGGTCTCCTTGGCTACGACTTCCTTCGGCAGGGGAGCGTAACCCAAGCCGGCTGCGAATTTCTGGCCATCGGTCAACATCCACTGCAAGAATCCCTTGATCGCTGTAGCTTTACCAGCGTCGGGTATCTTGGTTGGAACCAGGAGCCAGGTGAAAGTAGTGATCGGGTATGCATTCTTTTCCGGGGCATTGGTGATGGAAACGCGGAAATCAGCCGGCATGGTCTTGGCGGCGCCCGCGGCCACTTCCGTGACGGAGTTGAAATCGCATTTTACGAAATTGCCGGCGGCATTCCTCACGCTGCCGTACAACATTTTGGTCTGGACGGCATAGCCCAACTCCACGTAGCCGATCGAGTTGGGGATTTGCTTGATGGTACCGGCAACAGCCTCATTGCCTTTGCCGCCGGTTCCCACGGGCCAACTGACGGAACCCGCTGCCCCTACCTTGCTCTTCCAGTCCGGGCTGATTTTGGAAAGGTAATCGGTAAAGCAAAAAGTCGTCCCACTGCCCTCGGAACGATGCACCACCTGAATGTCCTCGTTGGGAAGTTTAACGCCCGGGTTGTCCTTGGTCAGGCTCGGGTCATTCCATTTCTTGATGTTGCCCAGGAAAATTCCAGCCAGCGTTTCGCCTGTGAATTTGAGATCCTGCGTGATCCCGGGGATGTTGTATGCGGGCACCACGCCGCCGAGCACGGTGGGGAAATGCAGAACCTTGACCTTCATTTTGGAAGCCTGGTCGTCCGTCAGGGGATAATCGGACGCTCCGAAATCCACAGTGCCGGCGGTCAATTGGGCGACGCCACCTCCCGAGCCGATCGACTGGTAGTTGATTTGGATGTCAGGGTGCAGTTTGTGGTATTCGTCGAACCACTTTTGGTAGATGATGGCGGGGAACGTCGCGCCCGCCCCGTTGATCTTCTGAGCCGCCGCGAACTGGGCGGTTCCTATGGCCAGAACGCTGGCCATAACCACTCGAGCTTTTTTCATATGCTTTCTCTCATTTCGAATTCTCGCATTTCGAGTATGACAATTTCGTTACAGACAGTAGAAATTGCCTTCCTACCTGGCCGGCGGTGGTGCTCCTGGTAACGTGTACCGGAGGTCCAGGTAGACTGTGTTGTCATGGGTCCCCTTGGGAGCGCCGACCGCCACAAACCAGGGGTTGCGCGTCAAATACTCGTACTGGCCGATGAAGTTGATGGCGCCGTACTTGGGGTCCCTCCAGATGGTCTGATTGAAGCCGATGGTGCCTTCCTGGATCGAGCGATTCTGGCTGTTAGCCGAGCCGCGATAGCCATATCCCACCAGGCTGGTTCCATTGGCATCGACGACCACGTTGCGGCCGATGTAAATGCCACCGTAGTAGCCGAAGATCAAGGTATTATGCACCGTCCATTCGAAGCCCTCCACCGCGCCGCCCGAGTGGACCGGACTGATGCTGCCGTCGGCTCGCACTACCAGGTCGGGAGCCTGGCCGAACAGGTAACGGCCGCCCCCATCGCTCCAGTAGTTGTTGGTGATCAGCCGGAAACCCTTGGCGATTTCGAAATTGCCGTTCACGGATCCGCCGCCCGCAGCCTTGGTGGAGTACACGTTGGTTGTAGAATTCCAGTCCTTGAACGTACGTTCGATGCCAGCGACTTCGAAGTGAACGTGAGCATTGGGGTCAAAAGCGATCTTGGCGATAATGTCCGGGTGCAGGTTGGGCGTGGCCAGAGGCGCTGCGCCGGTGGAACTGGCGTTGTCAAACTGGGTGCCGGACAGGCCGGTCAAAGCCGCCGGGAAGACAATGGAAGAACCGCCCGCCGAACCGCCAATGTATTGGTTGGGGTTCTCCAGCGACAGGCCGAAGGTCACCTTGTCGTTGGGATGATAAAGTACGCGAGCGCCGGGCTGCCGTGTCCAGGTCAAGCCCGCCATGTAGTTTACGTCCATGACTTGGCTGTAGAAGATATCGCCCGGCAACGCCGAGATGCCTCTGCGGTTGGGAGTCATCATGCTCCAGCTCTGGCCGGCCAGAAACTCGATCTGGTCTTTCCGCACGTCCACCCAGTACAGGCGCAGGCGCGGCACAAACGCGCCGTTGGTGACGCCTATGGAGTTAGACCCGCTGGTGCCCAGGAAGTCGAATTCGTTGTATCCCAAGACGTGCGCGCCCTTGTAGTCGCCATCGACGCGGAAGCCGAGGCGGGAGTTCTGCGGGCTGAAGCGAAATTCGGTGAGTTTGCCGGTAGCCACGTTGTTATACGGAACCCCGCCAAAATTGCTGCCGATGCTCGACCCGGGGTTTTTGTCGCGTATCACCGCCGTGGCATCCATGAAGCCAACGGGGGTAATGCCTATGTCTCCGAGACGGATCTGCAAGGGAGCTGACACAGGCGCGGCCGCCTGAGGCGCGGGTGTCGCCGCTCGAGGCGGGTCAGGTAAAGCGATCGGCGTGCGCGCGGGCGTCGTGACAGGCCCCATGACCATGGGCACCGCCGAGGCCGTCTGACCGGCCGATTGACTCCTTCTTTCCGGGGCGGCCGGAGGGGCGGAGGCGACGTTGCTCATCTGCTCGAGCATCTTCTGCTGGGTTTCCAGCATGGACTTCAGCTTTTCGATCTCCTTCTGTTGCTCGTCCAGCTGTGCCTTCAGTTTGGCGACATCCACAGCCGGCGCGTTAGCCGGCGGCGGATCGGCAGCCCAAACCGGTTGGAGCAGGGTGGCTGCCACACACGTCAACCCCACAGCTTTGATTCTCGATCTGATCATTTTGCCTGTCCTTTTGGAAAAAATGGAGTGCGCTTCTCAACTGAGCAGTGTTCTTGATGGCGAAGAGCATGCGACTGGGACACACAAATACGGCTTACAGCGAAACAAATCTAAACCGGAGCTAAGGGTCGAGGTTACCCGATGATTGTTAGAATACGATGACTGAGCGATAAAGATTGGTTTACTGGCGTATGTATCGGGGTAGCGTCAGGGTAAAGGTAGACCCCTGGCCGAGTTGGCTTTTCACGGCGATGGCGCCGTTCATTTGCTCGACGGCGTGCTTCACAATCGAGAGCCCTAAACCGGTGCCGCCCACCTGCCGGGAACGCGCCTTGTCCACCCGGTAGAAGCGCTCGAAAATCCTGGACAGGTCCTCTGGCGGAATGCCCACTCCGGTGTCGGATATGCTGATCGCGATCTGATCCCGGTCTTCGCCAACCTCAACCGAAACCTCTCCGTTCGGCTTGTTGAACTTCACGGCGTTTGCCAGCAGGTTCACCACCGCCTGCTCCAGCCGGATCCCGTACCCCAAGGCCTGCAAATCGGGAATGGATCCAGTGCGAATCCGGACGCCGGTCAGGCGCGCCGCGGGTTCCATGGCCCGGATCGCGTTGCACAGGACATCGTTCACCGATACCGGTCCGGGCTGGGGAGCAGGTTTGCCGGACTCCAGTTCGGAAAGGCTCAGCAGATCGGCGGCGATGTTATTGAGGCGCACTCCGTTGGCCTGAATGATCTCCACAAACCGGCGGCGGTTTCGTTGATCTTCGAGGCCGCCGCCAAGCAGCGTTTCGGCGTAACCGCAAATCGTGGCTAACGGCGTCCGGATTTCGTGGGACACGTTCGCGATGAAATCCCGCTTCACCCGCTCCAGTTGCTCGCTCGGAGTGACGTCGTGAAGAATGGCGATGGCGCCGCGCGATCTGGTGCTGTTCAGGGGAGCTGCGTAAACGTCGAAAGAGCACGTCCCCTGCGCGGACAACTGCAGCCGCTCGCGAACGGGTTCCTCCGAATCCACCACGTGTCGGAGCATCTGATATAACACGGGGTCCCGGACCACCTTGAGCAACGGTACGTACTCGAAGGCTCCGTGGTAGCCCACAGCTTCCAGGAACGCATGGTTACAAAACGTCACATTCAGGCGCGCATCGACCGCCAGGACCGCATCTGTCATGCTCGCGAGGATCGCTTCCCGCCGCGTCAGTTCGGTGTTCAGCCGGTTGAAGAGCTCTTCAATCTTCGGAGAGATTTCAAGGAGAGAGCTGGTCAGGGTTCCCAACTCATCGGAGCTGGTGTGCAGTGACGGGCGCGGAAAGCTCGGTTCCAGCAGCCCGTTCACGAAATCGGTCAGGGACGAGACTCGTTGCGCCCTTGATCGCGCCAGCAGGAAGGCTCCCACCACCACCAGGATGCCCCAGAGCGAGGCCATCAATCGGACAGTGCGGTTATCGACGAGGGCCAGGATGGCCAAAATGGGAGGGGCGGCCACCAGAATTGCCAAAAGGGATGCCTTGCGCGCAAGGGTGTCCGCCATCGGATTCGTCCCAATCGTAGCATGCAGGATCCTGACCTGGCGCAGATTAATTGGCTGCGCTCTGCTTCGCGAGAAATTGGGCAGCCTCGCGCCGTCCCATGCAGCGCTCTAACAGTGGGGGCGGAGCGCTGCGGAGGTCCGCCAGGATCAGAGCATCGAGGGTGTGGGAGAAGTGGGGGTCCACACTCAGCCCCAGGAGGCGGCCTCCCGTCTTCAGGTACTGCCGGATCAGCACCGGAATTCCTTTACCATCCTGTTCGATGTCGGCGATCGCTGGCGAGAGGTCCTCAATGCCCTCGGCCATCGCAGCGAGTTGACGTACCTGCGGATCCCGAAGGCTCGGGTCCCGGAACCTGCGGCGCGGCGCCACGAATTCAGCCAGGGGGTGCAGCGTGCGGCCGGAAAGGAAAGCGGCGATCAGCCCGCGCGACGCCGCGCGATATTCGCGGCTGATGCTCACTGCCCCAAACAGCACGGGCGCGCCAGGCCTCCGCAGCACCATCCGCGTAATGCCCTTCCATAGCAGGAGAAGCGGAGCGAAGTCCTTCCGATACTCTTTGCGGACAAAGGACCGGCCTAATTCGAAGGCCGGCCCCAGACCTTGAAAGAAACGCGCCTGGAAATGAAATAGCGTGCTGGTGTAAAGCCCTTTGACCCCGAATCGCGGCAGCACATCGGTCGTCACTGCCAACCGGTAGGCTCCAGCCAGACACCCGGCCGGCCTGTCCCACAGAAAGAGGTGCTGATAGTAGCGGTCGAAGGAGTCGAGATCGGCAGGCTTGCCAGTGCCTTCGCCGGCCTCCCGAAACGTCACCTCCCGGCAGCGGCCGATTTCCCGGAGGAGGCAAGGGATCTGTTGGGCGGCGGCGATGTAGACGGAGAGATCCCCTTGGCGGGCCAATTCGTTCTCTGCCGGAAGGCCGGCGACCTCCTCCACAAGATGTTGCTTCGATTGTGCCGCTGCGATCGTCTGAGGCATCCGGAGCCTGGCAAGGCGAATCGGGCGGATCGGCGCGGGGTCGGAACGGTGCGCGAGCAGCAGGGTGCGCGAACGCAAATAAGCGGTGACGCTTGCCGCGTCGGGACAGCTCCTCATGATCGCGCCGGAAACGGGGGTGCCGACGCGAAAGCGCAGCGTTTTCCCCGAAAGCCCGGCTAACTCGCGCACCAGGCTCACCGTCCGCAGAACCGGGTGCAACACTCCCGCCGCCTGAAAGTACAGGCTGTTGGCGCCTTCGATAAAAATCGGAACCACCGGACAGCCGGCCCGCAGCGCCAGCCGCGCGGCCGTGTTTTTCCAGCGCGGATCCGTGACGGAATGCTGCTTCCAGTCCATGTGGGCGACTTCTCCAGCAGGGAAAATCGCCAGGATACCGCCGCCCTTCAACCATTCGATGGAGCGGCGCAGCGGGACGCGGTTTTGCACGCCCGCTTCCGCCGTTTCGAAAGGATTCACGGGCATCAGGTATTCCCGCATCTCGGTGATCCCGGACAGCACCGAGTTGGTGAGAATCTTCCAGTCCGGCCGAATTCGATCGAGCACAACGGCCAGCAGCAAGCCTTCGGCAATCCCAAAAGGATGGTTGGCCACCACGACCGCGGGGCCGGTCACGGGGATTCGCGCAAGATCCGCCGGTTCCTGTTGGAAGCGGATATCCAGGTACTCCAGCAGGCTCCGCACGAATTGTGCTCCCGTTCCGGCGCTCCGGGCGTGGCGCAAACCGCTGGAGACCTCTTCCGGCACGAACAACCGGTACAGGACCGGCTCGAGCTGCCGCGACCACGGACGCAGCGGGGGAGGAAGAATCTGCGTCAGATCGAGCGGAACCGGAGCTGGGGGCGTGTGCATATACGAGGCTCCCTCGTCCGCGATTACGCTCGTGTGAGAGAGCCGTGAAACGTTGGCTGTCCGGATTACAAATATGACAGTGGCGCGGCGGGCTTGTAACACGATTGTTGGCAATTGGCCTGTTGTTTGCCGAACTGCTGTGATACTGTACACGAGAGGAAGGGGACGTGGCGATGACTCCTACACGCAGGTCTTTCTTGAAAGCTGGCACGGGTGGGGTAATTACTTCGCTTCTGGGCTTCGACCTCCAACCTGCCTACGCGCAGTCGCGCGACCTGAAGATCTCGCGCACTACCGAGACGCGATCTACTTGCCCCTACTGTTCGGTGAGCTGCGGCGTCATCATCCACACCCTGGGCGACAAAGCCAAGAACGTCACGCCGCAAGTGGTCCACGTGGAAGGCGACCCCGACCATCCCATTAATCGCGGCACGCTTTGTCCCAAGGGATCCTCCCTCGAGCAGGACATCGTCAATTCGCGCCGGCTGCTCAAGCCGGAAGTGCGGCGGCCCGGCTCCGATCACTGGGAGGATATTTCCTGGGATAACGCTATCGACGAGATCGCACGGCTGATCAAAAAGACCCGCGACGATAGCTTCGTCGAGAAGGACGACAAAGGCCGCACCGTGAACCGCTGCGAAGGCATTGCCTGGACGGGCGGCTGTACGGACACCAACGAATTTAATTTCCTGGTCGTCAAGACCATGAGGAGCATGGGCCTGTGTTACATCGAAAACCAGGCCCGGGTTTGACACGGCCCCACGGTCTCCAGTTTGGGGGCCACGTTCGGAAGAGGGGCCATGACCAATGGGTGGATCGACATCAAGAACACCGACATGATGTTGATCATGGGCGGAAACCCTGCGGAGAACCACCCGTGCGGGTTCAAGTGGCCCATCGAAGCCAAGCGCCAGCGCAACGCCAAGATGATCGTGGTGGATCCGCGCTTCACCCGTACCGCCGCCACGGCCGACCTGTTTGTGCAGATCCGCGCGGGGTCGGACATCGCCTTCCTCGGCGGCCTGATCCGCTACGCTATTGAGAACAACCGCGTCGCCAGAGACTACCTGGTTCACTTCACCAATGCCGCGTTTGTCGTGCAGGAAGGATTCAAGCTTCCCGAAGACGGCCTGTTTTCCGGATTCGACGCCGCCAAGAAGAGCTACGACCGGAGTTCCTGGAACTACGCTGGAATGGAACACGCGACCAGCCTGCCGTACGATCCCACGCTCGAGAATCCGCGGTCGGTGTTTCAGCTCCTGAAGCAGCACTATTCGCGATACACGCCCGAGATGGTGGAGCTCATCACCGGGATCCCGAAAGACCAGTTCCTCAAGGCGGCGGACCTGTTCACCTCGGTCCGCAAGGATGGCGACACGAAGAAAGTGGCCACCATCCTGTACGCCGTCGGATTCACGCAGCACGGGTCCGCAACCCAGACTATCCGGACTGCGGCGATGCTGCAATTGCTGCTGGGCAACGTGGGCCGCGCCGGCGGTGGGGTGAACGCCCTGCGCGGGCACTCGAACATCCAGGGCGCCACCGACATGGCCGGGGTTTTCGATATCCTTCCCGGCTATCTGAAAATGCCCAATCCGGCCGACAGCGACTTCAAAGCTTACCTGGACCGCACCACTCCCAAGCCGGTGAAACCCGCTCCGTGGGAGTCGTTCAACTATTGGTCCAACACCCCCAAGTTCGCAGTTTCGTTCCTCAAGGCGATGTACGGAGACGCCGCGAAGAAGGAGAACGACTGGGCCTTTCACTACCTGCCGAAAATCGATCGCAATCATTCCTGGACGCAGATCTGGGACGACATGTACAGCGGCCATGTCAAGGGGCTGCTGGCCTTCGGGATGAACGGCGTGGCCATCGGCCCCAATACGCAGAAGAACATCGATGCGCTGAAGAAGGCCGACTGGCTGGTGGTCTGCGAAATCTACCCGGACGAGACCAGCGGATTCTGGCAATCGCCGGGAATCACCCCTGACCAGATGAAACAGATCCCGACCACGGTGTATCGTCTCCCCGGAGCGGGCTTCGCGGAGAAGGACGGCACGTTCGTCAACTCCGCGCGGTGGCTGCAGTGGAAGAACGCGGCGCTGCCCGTGCCCGGCCTCGCAAAACTCGACCAGGAGATCCTGGCCCGGATCTTCCTCAAGGTCCGCGAGCTTTATAAGAAAGAGGGCGGCAAGTTCCCCGACCCGATCCTCAACGCGACATGGGGCTACACCGACCCGCACAGCCCGTCGCTTTCGGAAGTGGCCCGCGAGATCAATGGCCGCGCCATATCGGACGTCACCGATGCCAAGTTGAACCAGACCATCAAAGCCGGCCAGCAGCTTCCGGGCTTCGCCTGGCTGCGCGACGATGGCTCGACCGCGAGCGGCAACTGGCTCTATTGCGGATCCTGGACCGAAGCCGGGGCGCAGATGCAGCGCCGCGGAACGGAGGATCCATCGGGCCTCGGAATCTATCCGAATTGGGGATGGTCGTGGCCTGCCAACCGGCGCGTGCTCTACAATCGCGCCTCGTGCGACCCGGACGGCAAGCCGTGGGATGCAGACCGGCGGCAGGTCTGGTGGAACGAGGCGCAGCAGCGTTGGGTGGGCCTCGACGTACCGGATTTCAAAGCGGACTCTGCTCCCAAAGAGCACATGGGCCCGTTCATCATGAACAACGAAGGAGTCGGACGCCTGTTCTGCCCGCCTCCGGGCCTGGCGGACGGGCCATTCCCGGAGCACTATGAGCCAGCCGAGAGTCCCATCGAAAATCCGCTGCATCCGGCGCAGTCCACCAACCCCATTGCCAAGCAGTTCCACTCCGCGTTAGACAAGCTCGGCACGGTGGCCGACGGCTACAACATCGTCTGCACCACCTACCGGCTGACCGAGCATTACCACTACTGGACCAAGAACAACCCCATGAACGTGCAGTTGATGCCGGAGCCGTTCGTCGAACTGCCGGCGGAATTGGCCGACGAAATGGGCCTGCGCGGCGGCGAAAAGATCAAGGTGACCAGCGCGCGCGGGCACTACGTGGCGAAGGCCATGGTGACCCGCCGCATCAAGCCCATGACCATCAATGGCAAGAAGGTGTTCCAGATCGGGATCCCCATCCACTGGGGGTATCGCGGCATTGCGGAAGACGAAGGCAAGACCGCACTACTCCCCGCAAATATGCTCTCCCCGGCAGTGACCGACCCCAACGCGTTCACGCCGGAGTTCAAGGGCTTTTTGGTAAAGGTGGAGAAGGTATGAAGCCAGGCGACGTGGCGCAGGCACTCCTGCCTGCCGCGTCGGCACTCAGGCCGACGCTTTTTCCTGCGGAGACCGGGCACGGGGCCTGGTGGCGGCCAAAAAGCGCCCCGATGAGTCGGGGCGCGGCAGGCAGGAGTGCCTGCGCCACATCACTCGGAGGCCTGCAATGAGCACCGGCAATCTTCGCATCCAAAAAATCTCGGGCCACGCCGGTCCCGTGGCCGGCGCCGGCACCCAGCGCCAGGAGCAGGTCTGTAAGCTGATCGACACCACCACCTGTATCGGCTGCAAAGCCTGCGAGGTCGCCTGCCTGGAATGGAACGACCTGCCGTTCACCGAAACGGTTTTCGACAACACCTACCAGACCATGCCGGATACGGCCTGGAATTATTGGAACCTGATCCGGTTCAACGAGCACCCCCACGAAGACGGCAGCATGCAGTGGCTCATGCGGAAAGACCAGTGCATGCATTGCGCCGACCCCGGATGCCTGGCCGCCTGCCCCGCCGACAACGCCATCGTGCAATACCAGAACGGCATCGTTGACTTTCAGCAGGAATACTGCATCGGCTGCCAGTACTGCGTCACGGGCTGCCCGTTCAATATCCCCAAATTCAATCCTCAAACCAAGAAGATGTTCAAGTGCACGCTGTGCACCGACCGCGTGTCGCAAGGCCTGGAGCCGGCCTGCATCAAGGCCTGCCCCACCGGCTGCCTGCACTTCGGCACCAAGGACGACATGAAGGAATTGGCCAACGCCCGCGCGGCACAACTGCGTGAACACTCCTCTTATACCAATGCGGGTGTCTACGACCCGGCCGGCGTGGGCGGCACCAGCGTGATCTACGTGCTGCACGACCTTACCAATCCGGAGGCCTACGGCGGGCTGCCCTCCGATCCGAGCGTGCCGTGGACCGTGCGGCTCTGGAAGTATCCCCTCAAGTGGCTGGGCAACCTGGCAATGATCGGCGGTCTCATCGGCGTCACCCTGCACTATCTGCGCTTCGGCCCCAAGCATGTGAAAGAAGATGAATAACACCATCCTGCGCTATTCGATGATGGAGCGGGTGATGCACTGGCTCGCAGCCGTGGTTTTCGTCTACGTGCTGCTCACGGGCCTGGCTTTTTATTCCCCGCATCTCTTTTGGATTGCAACGTTGCTCGGCGGCGCGCCCACGTCGCGATTCTGGCATCCCTGGTTGGGCGTGGTCTTCGCCGCGGTGATGTTCCGGATGCTCCAGGTCTGGATGGCGGACATGCGGATCACCGCCGCGGACCGCACTTGGGGAGACGCCATGAGCCACTACATCCGCAACGAGGATGACGCGCTCCCGCCGATCGATCGCTTCAACCTCGGCCAGAAATACTTCTTCTGGGCCATGCTGTATGCGACCATCGTGCTGCTGCTCACGGGCGTAGTGTTGTGGTTTCCCGAGTGGATTCCGTGGGGTCTCCGCGGCTTGCGGTTCGCGGCGATCCTGCTGCACGTATCCGCGGCCCTGATCACCGTGGGGCTGTTCATCATTCACGTGTACATGGGGACTGCGGTGGTGCGCGGCGGATTCACATCCATCATCCGCGGCGAAGTGTCGCCCGCCTGGGCGCGGACGCATCACCGGCTCTGGTACCAGCGGGTCGCGGGAAAGTGAACCTTTCCCGACAAAATGTCGGAAAAATACTGCTAACCTGTTGATTTTCCGTGAGTGGCGTCCGACACTCTGTCCCTCCCATTGGTCGCGGCCCGGGAATCGAGTGGCAGCCGCGACCATCGCGCTTTGGCGAGCGTTAGGGAGGCTGCCCGGATCACTACCCCGGATCAAACCGTACCATCGCTGGAGCCGCCGTCAGCGTCTCCGAAGTTGTGCCGCGTAGGCCAGATTCAGCGGCAGCGTCCACCAGATCTGAACCGGCGACCGCTTCAGCCGCTTGGCGATACTGGCCAGAGAGTAGAAACGCTCGTTCGCGTACCGGTAACCGGCCAGGAGCTGCTCCGGGCTCATCCGCGCCGGCTGATACACCACGTCGGCACGAGCGTTGTATTTCCGCCAGTCTCGGGTCAGAATCCGCCCGGCTTCATCCAGTCTTCGGAACAGCGTCGTGCCCGGGTAGGGCGTCAGAATGTTGAAGGTGGCATTCTGAACGCCAACTTCTTCCAGAAAATCCAGCGTGTCTTGGAAGATCTCGGGCGTGTCCTGATCGAAGCCGAAGACAATCCCCGCCTGCACCGCGATCCCGTGCACGTGGATCCGGTTCACGATGCGGGCATACTCTTCCACCTGGTTGAAGCCTTTGTGAACGCCTTCCACACTCCGCTGCGAGATCGACTCCAGTCCGATAAAGAGCTGCTTGCATCCGCTGCGTGCCGCCGTCTCCAGGAACTCGTCATCGCGGCCTGCGTGAACGCTCGCCTGGCTGCTCCACCACTTGCGATGAGGCCTCAGCGCCCGAAACAACTCGATTGCATAGGCTCTGTCTCCAGCGATGTTGTCGTCCCAAAAGATCACCACTTTCCCGTCGAACGATGCATACTCCGCCGCGACCTCGTGCACCGGGCGTTTGCGGAATCCGTGCCGGTACATGGCAGCCACCGCGCAGAAATCGCAGCGGTTCGGGCACCCCCGGGTCGCAAAGAGTATGCCACTGGTAAAATCGTCCCGGTGGCATAACGAATGATCTGCCGGCGCCCCTTCCAACGACCGCACGGTGTCCTGGCGATAGATGCGCCGATAATTCCCTGACGGAAACCCGGCCAGGAATTCCTCCCACAGCCCTTCGGCCTCGCCGACGAAGATCACATCCGCGTGACGCGCCGCCTCTTCGGGCAGCAAGGTGACGTGCGGACCGCCCATCACCACACAGGCGCCTCGCAGCCGAAAGCGCGCCGCGAGGCCGTAAGCGTGGTAAGCGCTCGGCGTGTGGAATGTCATTCCCACGACTTCGGGGTTGAGACTCCAGTCGATCGCCTCGGCCTCTTCATCCACATGAAAGACCTGCCAACCTGCCGGCACGCGGGCCGCCAGATACGGCATGGTGATCTGCTGAAAGTTGAGAAAGCGCGTGCTCCGCGCTCTCCGGATCTCGTCCGACGAGGCGGTGATCAGGAGAAGCTTCGGCATCTCGAGAGCGGACGCCTGCCCGATTACACAAACTTGTACACGCCCGGCACCGGCAGCGGAGGAACCGGCACATGGTCCTTGTAATCGAAGCTCTTCGGCAGCAGGTCCTGCTGCGAGGCCATCATCATGTCCCAGGTGATCTTGCGGCCCGAATACGCAGCTTCCCGCCCCATCAGGCACGTCATCGTGCTCTCGGCGACCGCCATCGCCTCGTTGATGTATTTGCCCTTCCCCAAAATGCTGTCCACCATGTCGATGTGCTCCTGCACGTAGGGGTCGAACGGCAGGCGCGCGCCTCGAAGCGCTGAGCTGTCGATCACACCTTTGGTCCCCACGATCCGCTCGCTCACGTTCTGCGCCATCTCGCTGCCCTGGTACTGCCGGCAGCGGCTCGACATGTGGACCCCGTTGGCATACACGAAATCGGCCGCCAGGTGGTCGTAAATGTTGCCGTACTCCTCTTCGCGCGGCCGCCACGCAGCGCCGCCGGCAGCCACGACTTCTACCGGATGCGTCCCCATGAACCAGTTGCAGACGTCGATATTGTGCAGATGCTGTTCCACGATCTGGTCGCCGCACACCCACACGAAGGAGTACCAGTTGCGGTGCTGAAACTCCATGTCGCCCCACCGGGGGTCGCGCTTCTTTCCAGGGAAGCTGTTGAAGTTGAGCACCGGCGTGCCTTCCCAATACGCGTAGAGCGCCTGGATGTCGCCGATTTCGCCACTCTTCAGGCGCTGGTACTGATCGAGATACCAGGTCTGCGAACGGCGCTGCGCCCCGGATTTTACTGTGAGCTTGAGTTCTTCGGACTTCTTGGCCGCCGCCATGAATCGCCGCAGGTTCACCGGGTCGGTGGCAAAAGGCTTTTCGCAGAATACGTGTTTCTTCGCCTCCACCGCCGCTTCGAAGTGCATGGGCCGGTAGGCCGGATAGGTCGCCAGCATGACGATATCGACGCCCGAGTTGATTACCTTCTTGTAAGCGTCGAACCCCACGAAGCGGTGCTCGGCGTCCACCTTCACGCGGTCAGACAATTCCGGCTTCAGGGCTCTGAGCTTTCGGAGCGATTCCTCCAGGCGGTCCTCGAAAACGTCGGCCATCGAGATCAGTTCGACGTTGTCGCACCCCGTAAGGATGTTCTGCACGGCCGTGGTGCCGCGGGAGCCGGCGCCCACCAGGCCCGCCTTGAGCTTTTCGTTCCCGGCCCCGCGCACGAGTTCCGGCTTCACGATCGTGAAGGCGGCCGCGCCGGTCATGGCAGACGTCAGGAAGGATCTTCTGGAAAAATCGTCGTTAGGCATAGAAAACCTCGGACGAACCTTATTCTATCCGCATTCGCGTTTCGTGGGCTTGCCGTCCAACCCCCGGCGGGTGCTATTTTGAAAGCATGTTGAAGTTCTTTCCGGCGGCCGGGATGCCCGCCGGGCGAATCGCCCTCACGCTCCTGCTCACGTTCACGGCCGCGCCGCTGTTGTCCGCCGCACCGCCCACTTTCAATAAAGACATCGCACCGATCCTTTACGAGAAGTGCGTCATCTGCCACCGGCCCGGCGAGGTCGCGCCGTTCTCCCTGTTGACCTATCAGGACGCGTCGAAGCGCGCCGGCCTGATCGCCACCGTCACCAGGAGCGGCTACATGCCGGTCTGGAAACCGGAGGCCGGCTACGGGAAGTTCCAGCACGAGCGCCGCCTGTCCGCCGAACAGATCAGCCTTCTGGGTGAGTGGGCCAAGGATGGAGCGCCCGAAGGGAACCCGAAGGACAAGCCCGCCCCACCCGTTTTCACCGAAGGTTGGCAGGCCGGTGAGCCTAATCTGATTCTGAAGGCCGGCAACGGATTCGACGTCCCCGCTGATGGTCCCGACCGGTTCCAGTGTTTTGTCCTTCCCTTGAATCTGGAGCAGGACTCCTATATCCGCACCACCGAATTCCGCCCCGGCAACCGGCGCGTCGTGCATCATGGCGTCATTTACGTGGATGAGTCCGGCACCGCCCGTAAGCTTGCCGGCGACAAAGGCAGCTATCCATGCTTCGGCGGCCCCCGCGTTCCCGCCACTGGCCTCCTGGGCGGGTGGGCTCCCGGCACGATCGTGGAGCCGGGCGATCCGCAACTCTCGGTTCCGGTCAGGAAGGGCACCGACCTGGTCGTGCAGATCCACTATCACCCCTCCGGCAAGCCGGAAACCGACACGTCGTCGGTCGGCGTCATCTACGGCGTTCCTCCGACCAAGGGCAGGACTTCGGTGCTGATGGTCAACACCAACATCGATATTCCACCCGGGGACTCGAGCTACCTCGTGAAATCCAAGATTACGTTGCCCCAGGATGTCGAGGTGAGCGGAGTCTTCCCGCACGCCCATTGGCTCTGCAGGGACATGAAGATCGACGCGTTTCTTCCCAACGGCGACGTCACCCACATGGTCTGGATCAAGGATTGGGACTTCAACTGGCAAGGCGGATATCGCTATCAGTCTCCCTTGCACCTTCCCAAGGGCACTCGCGTGGAACTGGCCTATACGTTCGACAACTCCGAGAAGAATCCGCGCAATCCGTCGAGCCCGCCGCAGCGCGTGACTTTCGGAGAGCAGACTACCGACGAGATGGCGGTGGCGTTCCTCACGGTGCTCCTGCCCTCCCCCGCGGATGTCGGCTCGTTCCAGAAGGAGATGCGCCTCTCCGTCCTCGCCGACATTCTGGAATCGGGAAATCTCAGCCAATTGCGGGGCCGCATTCCCGGTCTGAATGGCGACCGCGCCCAGCAGATGATGAAGATGTTCGACAAGAACGGCGACGGCAAACTGGATGCCGATGAGCGCACCGCGCTGATCGACTTCCTGCGAACCATGATGAAGTAGGCCTCACACGCGGTACGTATCGGCGCGCCACTGTTTGATGGCGCGCTTGATGTCATCCGGCTTCATTCCCTCATCCGCGGCTCTCTTGGCCAGAGCCACGAATTCGGAGTCAGATGCGAAGCGGAGCGCGGTGAACTGGTGGATCGTCAGCCGGGCGTCGGGCGGCTTTCCGGTCAGGACGAAGTGACGGAGGCTCTCCTCCACGCGAATCGCACGGTCCTGCGCCTTCAGCGCAAAAATCCGCGCGAACAGTGCCGTCATTACCAGGGCCACGGTCAGCACCGTAATCAGCGCCGCGCTGTAAAGCCGCTCGTGGTCGCCCCAAGACAGGTAAAGGTTCACGAACGACCCAATTAACGTCAGCAGCAGGACGGGCAGCAGCACGCGGTGGAACAGGGGGACAACCTGGCGGTGATTGTCGTAGCTTTGCGTTTCCATGGTTCGGCTCCTTGGCGATTTGGTGATCGAAAATACAAGGATACACCCCGTAAACGCAATTCCACGCTCCGGCAAGTTGCCGGCGGCGGTCACTCGTCCGGCTTTAGAAGAGCACCACCTTGCGCCACGAGCCTGGCCATTTCTTCACTGATGCCTTCCTGGCGAAGACCTTCTTCCACGCCTTGACGATCGGCAGCGGATCGGTTCTGGCTGACTTTCCATTTGCCCTCGATTGTCGAGATGGGGATCTCGACGCCAATGATCGCCTGGATCTGTCCGGAGATGAATGGCTCGGGCGCATCGTTCACGTTCCACGGTGTGGGCCGCTTCTGTTCTTGCGCCGCCGTCAGATTCCGAATCTGCGCCCGTAGCCAGTCCGGATCGTCAATCACCCGCGGTGTCCCGCGCGCCTGCACGACCACATAGTTCCATGTGGGAACCACGCGTCCGTGTTCGCGCTTCGAGATGTACCAGGATGGCGTGATGTACGCATCCGCCCCTTGAAAAACAACCAGAGTCCCGGATCCTGAACGCAGGGCATCCACCTGATCGTTTGCGCGGGCCACATGGGCGCGAAGCGTTCCCTTTGGGCCGCCCTCTACGAGCGTGAACGGTACGAGATTCGCCAGAAGACCGCCGGCCCCGGCTGTGATGAGAGTAGCAAGAGGATGAGCGCGGATGAACGAATGCAGGGTCTCTATGCGCTCTTCCCGAAATGCTTGTGGCTGATACATAAAGCGTCCTCCGGTGGGCCCACGCGCGCCAACACCGCTTCATCTTCGATTCCGGTTCTTTTCCCCGTCAAGGTCGTCCTTGCGCAAGCCGCTGTTCGCCGGCATCTCCACAACGATCATGCGGAAGCGAACCGCCTGCTTACCGGCGCAATAGTAGGCGTGTGGAACGTCGGTTTCCAGGAACACCCCTTGCCCCGGCGCGATTTCGAAAACCTCGCCTTCGACCACCGCCCCAAGGCGCCCCTTCATCGCATAGAGGATCTCCTTGGTTCCGGGAGAATGGGCCCTGGCTTCATATCGTTCTGTTGGATGGATCACCCATTCCCACATTTCGAACATAAGAGGTCCTCTTGTCCCGAACAGTAAGCGCGCCGTCCCGCCCGCCTGTCCGCGCCACAGCGTTTTCCCTCCGCCGAGTTCAAAGACCTCGGCCTTTTTCGGAGTCGATGACGCAAGCAGGTCGGAGACTGATACGCCAAGAGCCGCCGCCGTCTGGCACAGCAAGCTGATGCTGGGGTTGCCTGACGCTTTTTCCAGCCCAGCCAGACTGCCCTTGCTCACACCCGCGCGAGCGGCAAGCTGATCCAGAGAAAGCCCCTGACGCTTTCTGAACGACGCCACGCGCCGTGCGATGCCGGCAATCGTCCGGCGCGAGTCCGTTTCGTTCATTTTATTGACCGTGGCGTTCATTATGCTATGCTATCACATGATGACTGCTGCATTTGAGGCCCGCATCGCGGACGAGATCTGGCGGCGGCACCCGGACTACCGCGCGCTCAGCGTCACGGCACGAGGATTTTCGGTTCAGACCGACGCGCACTTCGGACTGGACAGTCTCGCGCCGCCGAGTTGGATGGATGCTCACCTTGAAGCCTGGCGTACCGCATTTCGCGGGTTTGGCGCGAATCCGAGGAAGACCCCGCCTTCCGTCGACTCGCTCTGGAAACGCATGCAAAAGGATGGCACCTTACCGCGGATTGACCCGGTCGTCGATCTGTACAATGCGCTGAGCGTCCGATTTGGGGCGCCCTTCGGCGGAGAAGATGCCGATCGTTACGCAGGTTTCCCCCGTCTCGGATGTGCAGCCGGTTCCGAGAGTTTCGATACCGCACGCCATGGAGCACCGGTGGTAGAGAATCCGGAGAAAGGGGAAATCGTCTGGTGCGACGACCATGGCGTCACCTGCCGAAGGTGGAATTGGCGGCAATGCCGGCGAACGGCTTTGTCGCCAGCGAGCCGGAATCTCTGGTTTGTCATCGACAGATTGTCCCCGATGCCCCTGGATGAGTTGCGGCACGCAGGCGAGGCGTTGGTGCATGGCTTGCGCCAGATTTGTCCGGAGGTTGAGACCAGTATCGTGTTGTTGGAGCCCCTCGAGTGAGTGGTCCCGGAACTATTGTCGCCCGCCGGCGAAGTTCACCACTTTCACCATCTCCATGGGGTATGGCGCGTTGCGGCGAGGATTCTCGGGATCGTAAATCACACACACGGTCGCGCCGACGGGCGCCAGGCGGCGCGTGGGCGGACTCTTTCCCGACGTCACGGAGCCTCCTAACGGCGCAAAGTCGTAGTGGAAGGCCCTCTGGCCCTTTCCGGCGTAGGAGTGTCGCGTCACGACGCCGGGCGCGGGGCGGCCTTCCCGCAGCAGCCCCATCTGTCTCCGTATCGAGAACACCAGGATGACCGCGGCCCCCGCCAGAAGCGCCCCGAACAGCAGCGATAACCAGAGAGGCGTGGGCGTATCCACCCAATCTTGCGGATGATTGCGGGTGGGGCTGAGCGGAAGGTAGCGGATCGCCAGTGGCATGCCTTCCGACAGCCGATTCCAGATGCGGGGCGGTGCGCTCGTGCTTTTCCGGTACGTTCGCCCCTCCGCCTCGAACTGGTAAGTGACCATGTCCCGATTGTTCTTGCCGCCGGTCTGCCAAAGCCGGACCACTCTACCGTCGGCGTTCTGCCCCTGGTCCTCCAGCAACTTCTGTTCCGCGGACTCCCGCAGACTGATGCGCTGCAGATAAATCGACGTGGCGATCCCGGCCAGAATCATCACCCCCGCCATCACGGCCAAGCCGATACCTCGCCCGGACAAGCGCACCTCGCGCGGCACTGGACCCGTCAGCTCCGCCGGCGGCGACCACCTCCGTTGCAACTCTGCCAACTCCCGGTCTCGCTCCATGCCCACCCGGGTCTAAACGTAGCAGAAATGGCAGGCGCCGCGCCATGCCGTCCGGCGAGGTGGCGCGGACACTCATGGGGGCTCTTGCCTGCCGCGTCCCGGCTCATGGGGACGCATGTCGGGCCGCCTGAGATCGCTGATTACTGCCGCCGAGCCTGGCGCTTCGTCAAAGAGGCCAGCGTCGTTCTGGCAGTTGCTTCCAGATCGCCCTGCGCCTTGCTCCAATCGGCCTGGCTGGTGCCCGACGGCCGATTGGCATCCGTAAAATAGGTCGCCACAAACTCCAGCAGATTGCGAGCCGCCAGTTGCCCGGTAGTGAACTGCTCGTGCGAAGGGTACGGCAGCTTCTGAATGTTCAGCGACGTCAGGTAAAGTGCCAGGATCACCTGGCGAGGATCGTCGAGCGTGTTCTCCACGCCGTTGGCGAGGAGTTGCGTGGCAGTGTCCAATACCTTGGCCGGCTGTTGGACTCCGTTGTACGCCAGCACGTAGTAATACAACCGGTCGGCCTTGTAGTCGGATTCCGCAAACTTCTGCGTCCAGGCATCCAGTTCCCCCAGAGCCTTCGCGAATCGGCGGCCTTCCACATCCTGAATGGCCGCGCTGGCCACCTCATATTCGCCCGGCTTCTTGAACTGCTTCTCGCGCGGCGGGTGCGGATTGGGCCGCCGTCCACCGGGGCCGCTCGCCGGCGACCCCGGACTTGCCGAAGAGGCTGTGGCCGGCGATCGGGGAGCGGCCGGTCTATCGGCCGTCGATGCCGGCCTGCTGGTGGAGCGCTGCGGCTGACTCGGCGGATTCACCGTCACGATGCCCGTGTACACCGGCACCGGATACGGAACTTCGACCTCCTCCGGCGGAGGAGCCGGCGTCTCCATCACCACAACGGGCGGCGGCGGAGCCGGATTGATCACGATCACCGGCCGCGTGCTCGTCTTCTGGTACGTGACTCCATCCAAATAAGGCGTGACGCGTGTGCTTCCGGCCCGCAGTTCCGGGCGGATGGCTTCCAGCCGCGCAGTCAGGAACACCGGCGACGGCAATCCCGGCACAAAGGCAGCGGCCTCGAGGGGTTCCTTGGGCGGCTCCCCAAAGTCCTCCGGATCAATGACCAGCGCGTCCGGCGGAAAGTCGGCATAAGTCAGCCACGCACTCAGAAATTGCCAGGGGTTGCCCAGCTTGGGGTCGGCCGGATCCCAGACTTCGCCCGGCGCCAGTGGACCCCATGCCACCAGATCTGGTGCTTGCCGGTTGCCGCGCATCCAGAAGACCTCGCCCGGCTTGAAGATGGCGCTGTTGGCCGGCGCCCACACCCATCCCAGATTTTCGCGGTGCACCCAACGCCCGTAGTGGTAAGGCAGCCATCCCCACGGGTCGTCACTCACCCACGTATAGCCCAGTGTGCCGTACCACCGCCATCTGCCGTTCTGAAATGGCTTCCAGTCGTCCTGCGCTTTGGGCTTCCAGACGGCCCCGAGATCAGCAGTCTGAATCCATGCCCCGGCGCCATCCAGATCCTGGACTCCATACCGCTGGCTAACGTGTGCCCCGGACGTAGCCGAGGCCAACGCCTTATCCCGCTCCACACTCCACACGTCCAGTTCCTCGGCAGACACCTCCCGGTCCAGAAAGAAGCGCGACGGATTCGCCGGCTCCACGCGGGCGGTCTGCCCCTCCCGCAGCTCCAACTCAGCGGCGGGAGAGGAAAAACGCACCGAGCCTTGAAACACCGAGATCTGGCTCGAGGTGTCCTCCGCATCCAGGCGGATGCGGGCGCCGCGCTCCAGCGTCACCTGCGCGCCGGGCACCACCAGCGTCAGCGCATCTCTGCCCTCGGCCTGTCCCGTGAACCACGCGATTCCGTGATCCAGCGACAGCAGGGTGACCCGCTGCCCCGTCGAGAGGCGGGAATAGTCCGAGATTTCGAGCTGGGAATTCGGCCCGAGGCGGCACACTCCGCCTTCGTCCAGCTCGATTTCGAGGCGCGACTGATCGCCCGTCCGAAGCCAGGAGGATTCGGGCAACGGAAGATTGCGCTCCGCCGGGCTCCAGGGATCGGCGGCGTGAAGCTGCACTTCCACCTTACCCTCGAACTCGCCCAGCCGGGCATATCGGGCCTGCGCCGCGAAGAGCGCGGCCGGCAGCAGCAACAGCGTCAGGCGCTTCATTCGAGACCTCCGGAATAGAGTTGACGCTCCCGTCAGGACAGACGTGGAACTGAGTTGAGGGTATCGCGAAATGCCGGCCGCCGCGCCTCCCCGCCCCCCGCCCCCATTAAAATGAGGCATGACGGACACGGCCCTGCTCGACCACATCGCGCGCCTGCCGCACGCCCGGGCCAATTTCAAACAGCTCGTTCGGGAACTCGGCGCCAAAGGCGAGCAGCGTACTGAACTGGAAACCACCCTGGCCCGCCTGACTGCCCGCGGCGACCTGATCGAGACGCGCTCCGGCCAGTACGCGGTCACCGCCCGCAGCCGCGAATTCGTGGTCGGACGCCTCAACATGCACCGCGACGGCTACGGCTTCCTGATCTCGGATTACCCCATTGAAGGGGTCGTTGGCGACATCTTCATTCCGCCCGAGTCCGCCGAAAAGGCCATGCACGGCGACCGCGTGGTGGTGCGCATCGCGCGCATCGAGCCTGGCGGCCGTTCCGACGGCGAAATCGTCAAAGTTCTCAAGCGCGCGCATCCGACCGTGGTCGGCGAGTTCCACATCGGGCGCCGCGGGCTGTACGTGACGCCCCACGATGAGCGGGTTCAGCAGTGGATCGAAATCCCGGAGGGCCTCGAATTCCCGCCGGCCGGCCCTTCCATCGACCGGATCGGCGTGGTCGCGCCCAAAGTCTCGTCCGTCGCCGAATTGGACGGGATGGTAGTCAACGTCGAGTTGCTGGAGTACCCGGAGAAGGGTTCGAAGCCGGTGGGCCGCGTGATCGAAATCCTGGGGCACCCCGACGATTTCGGGGTCGATGTCGAGATCGTGATCCGCAAGCATCACCTGCCCCACCAGTTTCCACCCGAGGTCGCCGGACAGGCGCAAGCGATTCCATCCGCGATCTCCGCGAGCGACCTGGAAGACCGCCGCGACTTCCGCGCGATGGACATCGTCACCATCGACGGTGAAACCGCCCGCGATTTCGACGACGCCGTCTGGGTAGACAAGCTCCCCAACGGAAACTACGCGCTCCACGTCCACATCGCCGACGTCAGCCACTATGTCCGCTCCGGCTCCCCCATCGACGCCGAAGCGCGCCTGCGCGGCACCAGCGTCTATTTTCCCGACCGCGCCGTGCCCATGCTTCCCTATGAACTCTCCACGAACATCTGCTCGCTGGTTCCGCATGCCGACCGGCTGGTGCTTTCCGCGTTGCTGGAACTCGATCACCAGGGCGAAGCCGTGGCGCAGGAGTTTACGGCCGCCGTCATCCGCAGCACGGAGCGGATGACCTATACGAACGTCCATCTGCTGCTCGAGGGCGACCGGGCGCAGCGCGAGCGCTATGCCTCCCTGGTGCCGCGCTTCGAGCTGATGCGGGAACTGGCGCTGATTCTCAACCGCAAGCGCGTCAAGCGGGGATCGATCGACTTCGACCTGCCGGAACCGTTGATCGAATTCGACGAATGGGGCGCCATGACCGGCGTGACCCGCGCTCCCCGCAACATCGCCCACCGCATCATCGAGGAGTTCATGCTGGCGGCCAACGAGGCCGTCGCCGCGCACCTGGAGCATTCCCTCGAAACCTCCATCTACCGCATCCACGAAAAGCCCGACCCAAAACGCGTGATGGAATTCGAAGAAGTGGCTTCGCACTTCGGCTATTCGCTCGGGGTGGGCGCCCTTCGTGTGAAGCGGTTCGGCTACACCGACAAACACCGCGACGGCACGAAGCGGCGCCGCGAAATCGAGGTGCCCGAGTCGGAGGTGCGCATCTCCTCCCGCCACTATCAGAAGCTGGTCGCCAAGATCGAAGGCAAGCCCGAAGAGCGCATCCTCAGCTACCTGATGCTTCGCTCTCTCAAGCAGGCACGCTACAGCACTGAAAACGCCGGGCACTTCGCCCTGGCCGCGGATACCTACACGCATTTTACGTCTCCCATCCGCCGCTACCCGGACCTGATTGTGCACCGCCTGTTACGCACCCTGCTTTCCCCAGGCGCAGTCCCGCAACCGCCCATTCCTGACTTGCCCCGCATCGCTGACGAATGCTCGCAGTCCGAACGCCGGGCGGCGGACGCCGAGCGCGAACTGGTGGAATGGAAGAAGGTGAAATTCATGGCTGAGCGCGTCGGCCAGGATTTCGAGGCCCTCGTCATCAGCACGTCCAAGTACGGACTCTTCGTGGAGTTGTCGGAGCTTTTCATCGAGGGCCTGGTTCCCATCGACTCGCTGCCCGGCGACGAGTACGCGTACCAGGAAACCGTACGCAAGGTGGTGGGTAAGCGGACCCGCCGCGAGTTCTCGATCGGCGACAGTGTTCGGGTAATCCTCGAACGCGTGGACGACAGCCAGCGAAAACTGCAGTTCTCGATTTTTGAAGAGGCGCCCAAGGGCAAGCGTCGGAAGAAGAAATAGGACTCAGCTTTTCGACGCTCGTTCTTCCGCCTCCGCGAGCCACCCGCGCCGCAGTTGCTCCGCCGGAACATTCGACAGATAGGGTTTGATATCGAGGATCGGCGTCCCGTCCAGCATATCAACACCCCGCACATGGAGGACCGCCCCGTCGCGCCGCAGCAGCTCGACCACGGTCAGACCGACAGGGTTCGGACGCCGCGGTGAGCGGGTGGCGAACACGCCGTGCGGCCGATTGTCCGCGGGTGGGGTTCCGACCAGGCTGAATCCCTCGGAGCGATCGAATGCCCAGATGACATACAGGTGAGAGAAGCCCTCGACGTCCAGCAGACCTGCCTCAAATTCCGGCTTGATCTCCAGTGTCCCTTCGGCGTCATGCCTGGCGCCCAAACCCTTCGGAATTTCTTTCGTATCCTTGTAGGCGCTTCTCACAAACCCGATCGGTTGCATCGTAAACATGTGCCTGCTCGTCTACTTGATTGTAGTCATGCCGCAGGCGCCCGTCTCCCCGATGTGGCGGATGCTCTCTTTGCGACATGCCACCCCTTCTTCCGATTCTGCCGGGGCCTGCACAGGTTGCGTAGGCAGCCAATCCTGTCCGCCGGCTCGCTTTCCAGGAGTCGTTCGCGGCATTCGGAGCTCGGAACGGTAATAGCGGCGATCTGTTCGCCAGGGCGTTTGAGTTTCGGATTAGGCAGAACGGACGCGCTGAAGCGGAATAGGATTCGAAAACCTCACCACTTCCTGAAAGGACACGTAGGGACGCTGCCGACCAGCCCGAGTCGGCCCGGAGTCCACCAGCCGACACCGCTAAAGCGCATCGAGCATTCGGCATGCGCGATCTCTTCCGCCGTGGTTCCGCTCGCGTAAGCGGCCGCGACGATTGCTCAACGGCACGACATCCCCACTACAAATAACGAGTGCCGGTGGGTGCTTGTTGTTGGCGGTTCCGTCCTCGGCTCGTATGTCG